>JBMNKK010000004.1:0-781415 GCA_050952125.1 Bacillota bacterium | reverse complement strand
GCCCGAATTGATGGAATTGATGTCTGAGAGCCGTTTTTCATAGCATCTGTACATGAGAACATGACAATGGGTTTTTGGTTGGTTTTTCGCAAAGCCTCTGTTTGCGGGAACATATTGTAGCCGGACAAGATAAAATCCCCACAAGTGGACAAACTTTTTCCCCACTTTCGGACAAGATCGTCCCCACTTTAGGACAATAAAGAAGGCCTGCTCCGAGCCGAGCAGAAGGTTTCTGTTACCAGCAATCAACCTTCTCAGCAAAGGAGCAAGCCAACTTGATTGGAGTTGAACTACTTGTGGAGATCCAGTTCCTTGCCCGCCAGGGACTAAACAAGACCCAGATAGCCCGCCGCCTTGGCGTTGACCGCAAGACCGTGCGGAAAAGCCTTGCCCTAGATGTCGATGAATTCGTCAAGAACCCGGCCAAATGGCCGTCGATTCTGGACCCCTACAAGCGCTACCTCCAATATCGACTGGAGATGTTACCGGAACTCAGCGCGGTCCGGCTCTACCGTGAGATAAGCACTCTATCGTGCCCTGGAGGAAAGGGCGCTGAACTGCTGCCCGACATTCCCTACCAAGGCTCTGAGAGGACCGTCAGGCGCTACGTGTCCGAGATAAGGCCCCGGAACGCCAGAGTGTACCGCCCGATTGAGACTCTGCCCGGGGAACAGGCTCAAGCTGACTGGGGTCACTTCGGCCACATCACGCTTGGCGGCGTCCGTCGCCCACTTTACGCCTTCTCCTTCGTTCTCAGTTACTCACGGGTTCGCTACGTTGAGTTTACCACGTCCCAGGACATGGTCACATTCCTAACCTGCCTCAAGCACGCTCTGGAGTACATAGCCGGAGTGCCGCAGGTTGTCCTTTTTGACAACGCCAAGACCGTGGTGAGCGAGCGAGTCGGCTCGGTCATCCAGTTCAGTGAGGACCTTCTGAGGTTCGCCGCGAGGTACAAGTTCAAACCGGAGGCTTGCTGGCTAAATGACCCTGAGTCCAAAGGCAAAGTCGAAAGCAGCATCAAGTACGTACGATGGGATTTCTTCTACGGCAGGCCTGTCACTGACCCCGAATCGTTGAACCGGGAAGCGCTGGAGTGGTGTGATGAGGTGGCCAACGAAAAGGTCCACGAAGCCACGATGGAAGTACCCTCGGACCGGCTTTCCGAAGAGAGAAAGGCGCTGGCAGCCCTGCCCGAAAGGCCGGTTAGCGTGTTCCAACGAGTAACAAGGTTCGTGAGGAAGGACTGCACGTTCTCTTTCGAGACCAATCAGTACTCGGTGCCCGCGGCCTACGCCCGGAAAAGAATCGAGGTGTGTGTCTACCCTGACCGGCTGGAGGCCTTCGCGGGGGGAGAACGCGTGGCTGTTCATGGAAGATGCATGGAAAGAGGGCGTCTGGTGCTTAACGAGGCCCACTATCAAGACCGTTTCCACGGGCTGCGTCAGAGGAAAGACTCTCTGCAGACCCAGTTCGAAAGCATCGGCGACTCGGCGCCGGCTTACCTCAAGGGTTTGGCCCGGTCAAGGCAGGGTCATCTCAGGGAACAAGCCCGGCAGATCCTGGCGCTGGCCGCCGAGTACGGGAACGAGGCAGTGAACTTGGCCATGTCCAGAGCCAACCACTTTGGCCAGTACAGTTACGGGACCCTGAAGCAGATTGTCTTGAAACAGCTCCAGGTCCCCGGCGCTCTTCCTGTTGACCCTCGACAGCTCATTCAGGCCCCGTACAATGGCCCCTATGTAGAGGTGGAACGCCGCTCCCTGGGCGACTACGTCAAACTTGTGGAGGTGGCCGGGAGATGAGTTCCATGGAAAGCCTTGAGGCAGGACTTAAGCGCCTGAAACTGCGACGTTTCCGTGAGATTCTCGAGTCGGATGCTGAACGTGAGCAGCTCATGCGTTTCAAAGACCCGCTCTCACTGGTGACCTATCTGGTGGACCAAGAGGTGATGGCCAGAGACGCCACGCAGAAGGAACTCCGCTTTCGCGTGGCGCGGTTCCCCTCCGGAAAGACCCTGGATAAGTTCGATTTTGGACTTCAGCCGGCGGTAAACGAGGCGCGAGTGCGAATGCTCACGAACCTGGACTTCGTGAGAGCGGCAGAGAACGTGATCTTCTTGGGACCCAGTGGTGTCGGGAAGTCGCACCTGGCGATCTCCTTGGGCCACTTGGCCGTGGAAGCCGGGTACAACGTGCGCTTCACAACCGCCCAGGAACTCGCTGACAGCCTCTACGCCTCCCTGGCGGACGGTAACTTCAAACGGGAACTCGAGCGATACGGCAAATTCGACCTGCTCATCATCGATGAATTAGGGTTTCTCAGTCTGGACAAGACAGCCTCGAACCACTTCTTCCAGGTCATCAACCAGGCATACGAACGACAGGCTGTCATCGTGACGAGCAACAGACCGTTTCAGGAGTGGTCCGGGGTCTTCCACGACTCGGTCATCGTCACGGCGATCCTCGACAGACTGCTGCATCACGCTCACCTGTTCAACCTAAAAGGTGACAGCTACCGTTTGAGAGATCACGTGAAGAGGGACGGCAAGGAGGTGGCGCCGCTGGCCTAAAGCTGTCTAGCACTACCGATTCGAAACGTCAGCGAACGACAAAGGAGGTGGGGAAAAAGTTTGGCCGAAAGTGGGGAGATTTAAATGGCCGTTGACAAGCGAACGACAAAGGAGGTGGGGAAAAGTTTGGCCGAAAGTGGGGAGATTTAAATGGCCGTTGACATATGTTTGCTAATTTTAGGGGGCAGATGGAGGGCAAGGCAAATTAAAACCAGTGTATTGATGGAGCCTTGGGTTTGACCATTAATAATTCTTCTGGCGGCACTTTCATCCATAAATATTCTTTCACCTAATTCTTCGTATGTTACTTTCCTCCACTCACGCGCCTTGTTAAGGCAATCACGGTAATCAGTTGTTAATTGACGATAGATTTCAGTTTCTTGCCGAAGCACACCCAACAACAATTCTGTCTGTTTTTCAGGGGCGGCATGTTGGTAGCCGTGATTATATTCAATTCTAAAGGTGATATTAGAACTTTCATCCCTATTTAAAAAGCACTCAGTAAAGTATCTTTCTTTACCACCGGCCTGCACCGACAAGTCAAAAATTAGACAGCACTCATCCATATGAGTTCGGGCGTATCTAGTAAGTACGGTTTCGCCTAACAAATTCACTGTTACATACTTTGGATGATCTAAGACGAAGTGGGAATCTATGTATAGGTAATTGCCATTTTTTATTTCTGGATGAGCAAGGCTTTGAATCGCAGCATCTATAGCGCTAATGGAGAAGGTTTGATTCCTTTCCAAAACACCCTTTTTGAATCTATGGGGCTTAACATAGCGGCCATCTATATAGGTGAATGTCCCGATGGCTTCCTCATATCCGGCATCAATCATACGAATTTTGGCTGCCAAGCGGGAAACACAGAAGAAAGTAGCCAGGGCATCAATGACAGGTTCCATTACATCTATCAGATCAGTGGTGCCTAATTCTTTTTGAAAGGTTTTAATAAATTCATGTGCTTTGGTTTTAAAGGGACCCAGAGGCATTTGGATTCTTGGTGCAAGGGAGTTGGCCTGCCATTCCATCCAGTCGGTGGCATTTCTTTCATCATCTTTTATGCCGCCAACCACCTGGCATTTAATTTTAGTAACACTGACATTATATAGGCGTTCCAGTTCAAAGGCTTTTCTGTGCTTGTCCCAGTGGACACACTCATGAACAATGGTATTATTGACAGCGCCTAAATTGCGTAAGAAAAATACATTGGGATCAACAATAATTGTTCTAGCCTCGACTGCTGTTTTAACTAATTCTCCCCGTCCGGGATCATAAAATTCTGCGTCAGAGTCTTGAAAATATATCTGGCCAAAGATAGAGAGGTCTTCAGTTATTTCCCGTACTGCCACCTGTAGCCCCATTTTTTTGGCCAGTTTTAACGGTTCAACCGCCATAGGGGTTTTTAATGCTTCGGGGTAATACCTTTGTAAAAAATTAAGAGCTTCTGACTCCAAGTCTTCTTTATAAATGTATGGAACAAGGGCATCGGAGAGGGGTTTTGACATCTGCCCCTTTTGGTATACGGCAATACTGACAATCTGAAAATCATCTAAACTGCATGCCAAGTCCCCAGCACAGCGGACGGTAAGCCACTGGTTGCAGATATCATAATCATCGTAATGATAGTCGCCCTCTGTAACTTCAATTTCGGCATCCACAACCACATCGAATTCTATTTTCAAATTCGGGAGGTCGCCAACCGATACAAATTTTATTTCCATATCCGACATAGCCACCCCGCCGATGGTGTGGACATTGGAAATGCGCAGGTCGAAGCTTTCCCAGTTCTGTTCCACAAAATCGCTAGCGGCTGTGTAGATGGGGTCGTAAAATCTGGTTTTTATGTAGTTTGTAAAAGAGCGGTCACTTGCCACGTAGACACCTCCTCCATAATTAGTACGAATAGACTATTTTATAGGTAAATTATAACATATTCCGTCATAAATTCGGGGTTAACTTTATGAAAAAACACCGCCCCGTGGGAGAGCGCTAAATTGCCTGCTTTCCCACGGGGCGTTCTGGTTCCTATCCAACTAGCAGATTAATTTACGCTACTCCATCTTCCTCCACCCCGTTTTCACCGTCTGCATTCTGTTCCTCTCCGCTATTGCCTTCCCCACTTTCCGTATTTCCATCCCTTTCTTCGTCGTCTTCTGCATCCTCTTCTTCGTCAACTATTGCATCTGGGTCAGTTTCCTCGTAATCGTCATCATCGTCTTCTTCCGGTCCTGTAGGTGTTTCTTCAGGTTCATCGGCTGGGTCTTCAGGTTCCGCAGGTGTTTCTCCACCTTCTGGTTCGTCGGGGTCACCTGTTTCATTATCATCTTCCTCGTCTTCTATTTCCTCTTCCGGTTCTTCAAGTTCCACAGGTGATTCCTCATCCTCGGGTTCTTCTGATTCACCTTCCGGTTCTTCTATAGGCTCTTCCAGCCCCGGCTTTTCCGTTTCTGCTTCTTTCCATACCGCGTAAAGGGTCATATCTTCTGTGATCGCAGTCTTTAGATCAAAGGCCTCACCGCTACCATCAGCGCAGGTATTCCACTCGATAAAGGTGTATCCTTCCCTACTGACGGCGGGCAGTGTTTCCAGTGCTGTTTCATTTTCAACTTGCACCTCGGTTAGTTCCGGTGTGCCGCCGTTGCCATCGAAGGTTAAGGTGAAGGTTTCCAGTTGCATCGGGCTAAATAAGCCACGGACTCCTTCATTCGCAGGTGAAAACCCGATGATGTAGGTCCCCAAGTATTCCTTCCCGTCTTCCAGCCGTTGAATCTTCACCTCAATGCTCAAGCTTTTATCGAGCAGGTCACCCAAATCGGCTGCAGCCAGTTGAGAGAAGACACCACCAAATTCCTCTCCGTATTCATAGGGAAGCCCCAGGAGTACGGATACAATATGTGCTCCGGCCTCCATGGCGCCGGCAGAGGTTCCTTCCACGCCATACCAGTCGGGATCTTCCCCCAACCTCATGGCCACAACATCCTGGAACATGCTTTCGAAGAGGGAGACTACACCGCTTTGCACAAATTCGTAGACCTTTTTGTTCGGGTCGTCCACGAAGAGAGTTGCCTCCCGGTCAACAAACCCGACTTCTTCAATTCCCGTAGTAAGGTGGAGTTTATCTATGGCAGATAAAATCCTGCTATCCAATTCCTCCAAAACCAGCCCTTCGACTTTGGTTACTAATTCATCTAGTTTCTCCTCAAGATACCAACCGACAATCGTTTTTTGGGGTTCCGTTAGCGCATTAAAGGCGGCCTCGGCCTCTTCGATTGCGGCCAGATAATTTAGGTAGTTGTCAAGATTGACATTCGCAGCACTAGGTAAAGCACTAATCAAGGCGGTCACGATGCCGGCCGCTTCTTCATCCGCAGGCGGGATGGTAAACTTGGTGACCTGGACATTGTCTTTGACCTCCGTCACCTCGCCCTTGGTGATGGTCACCTTGTAACCGCTGCTTGAACCGGCATCCACCGTTATTGTCACGCCCAGGGCAGCCATTCCTTCCAGGTTTTCGAGGTAGGCTTTTACCGCTGCCTTCTTGTCATCATCACTGGCGCCAGTGCCGCCGGGGACCTCCACCTCAGCAATTGTGGCAGGAACCTTGGCAATAGCTGTGTTTACATGCTCCTGATCCATGGCCTCCTGGTCAGAGGAAATCGTGCAATCGATGTCGGTGTACCAGGGGTCGTAGAGGATGTTGCCCGATATCTGTTCTCCTGAACCCACTGTTGAAGGTCCGCTTTCATGGCCCCAGTAATTGTATTTGGCATTGATAAGGGAACCACCTGAGTTATATATCGCTCCCCAGGTGTTGCCCGTAAACCGGTTCTTCCGAAGCATGATTTCTTCGGCAGGTGAATATAGGTCGATTCCGTCTGCCCATCCGGTAAAGGTGTTGCCGTTGATGGAAAACACAACTGTTGCATCCCCGAAAGGATCCCAATAACTGATTCCGACGGCGGCATTTGCCCCAGTAAATTCGTTCTCGTCAATGATCCATTCCGCTGAACGACCTTTCCAGTACCAGAATTGGAGTCCTATATCGCTGTTAATGGAGATAATTGTGTTCCCGCTTACGATATTAGAACCGCTGGCAGCAGCGAAACCCTCAAGTGCAACTCCGCTTTTTTGATTCGCTTCAATGTCATTATCCAAAACTGCTATGCCCGTTATCACATTGGTGCCGCCATCATCCTTACAACCAAGGCCAACACCTTTGCCCGCAATTATCGTATTATCCTTGATTGTTACGTCCTTGATTGTCGCTGCGGTGTTGCCATAATATGCTTGACTGTATACCCAAACAGCAAGTCCTGTGTAATTGGTAATTACGTTTTCACTGATCGCGACATCTTCCATAACCAAGTGCATATTTGGCGAGGTGACTTCAGCAATCAAGGTAATCGCACTGTCGGTGCCTAGTGGGTTTGAGATTGCATTATTACTGAGTTTGGATTCGCTGATTCCGCTGGCGAATATACCACTTGAGGAACATCTCTCAATTTTATTGTAGGTAACAAGCAAATTTTTAATTGGGTCCTCCTCGTAGGCGTTGAAAATGTAAACTGCACCGCGACCACCTACATCGTGGATGTAATTGTGGCAAATAGTCGTGTCGTCGCTTAGATGCCCGTGTACAAAAATACCTGCACCCGTAAAGTTCCTGATTTCGAATCCTTCTATGGTTACCCCGCTTACATGGGCATCCCTTTGGATTTGAAACCCGTCAACACTTTCTCCAAGACCGGTGCCATCAAGGACAGGGGCATTTGGTCCAGTACCGGCGGTATCCGGATCGCTGGGATCCCCGATGAGGGTTACTTTGCGATCGATATAGACCCTCTCATTATAGGTTCCCGGAGCCACCTGGATGGTATCGCCCGGATTGGCTTCGGAGACAGCCTCCTGGATGGTTGAGTAGTATTTGCCTTGATCCAGATTCGTAACGGTTCCATCGGAGAAGCTGATGAAGTCTACGTCCTGATGCCAGGGGTCGAAGTACACGTTGTTACTGACAGCGTTGCCCTGCCCGCCGGTGTTGGAGGCGTTATAGGGGCCGCTCTTGTCGCCCCAGTAGTTGCGGATGGCATCGATGGTGGCGCCGTTGCCGTTTTCGATCCCGTAGCTCGAGTTGCCGTAAATCCAGTTGCGGCGCAGTTCCACCGTTATGCCGGAGGTTAGCGCATCAGCGTAAACACCCTTGGTCCAGCCGGTGACCCGGTTGCCGGACAGTTGCAGGTCTGCTAATGATCCCAGGCTGCTTTCCAAGCGGAAGCCGGAGCTATTGCTGCCCACATTATCACCGTAGAGCTCGTTGCCGCTGATGGTCCACTTGCCAGTAGCACTACCGGAGATCCGAACCCCGTCATAGGCGCCGCCGGCGGTGCCGCTCAAGGTGATCTTGTTGTTTTCCAACTTGGAGGTGCCCGCCACGTCCGCCAGCCCTAGGGCATGGCTCCCTGCTGCCGGGTTATTGATGGTAAGATTGTTGCCGCTAATAGTCAAATTCTTCAGCTCTACATTCCCGGCGCCGCTGCTAGAAACCTCGATACCCGTTGAACTACCGACGAGTTCGTTGTCTTTCACCGTTATACTTGCAACTTCAGCGTTCCCCGAGCTGCCGGGTGCGCTGGCTGTGATGTTAATGCCTTTATCACTGAAGTTGATTTCGTTGCCTTGTATGGTGAGGTCAGCGACTTTAGCCTCCCCATCTGCCAAAGTGCAGATATCCATCCGGCCATTTATGGTGTTATCCTTGATGGTTGCCGTCTCGAAGGTCGCACACTGACCAGTTGCCGATTGCGCCAGGATATTTACGTTGCCGGAGAATTTGTTATTGGTAACTTCAACATCATCCACTGTATTGTTGTGGGCCTTCACTTCGAGAGCGGTGCTCGCAGTAACCTCGTTTTGATCCACTGTCAAACTGCCGATGTTGGTCAAGGCGATACCGGTGCCGCTGACATCGATTATATTGTCGCTTACAGACCAATCTGATAGGGTCGCTTCGCCGCCGGTGCCCGCATTGATCCCATCACCGACATCGTGGATATAATTCCTTCTGATGGTAACATTATTTATCCCAGCATCTTGGGCAGCTATTCCACCTGAATCAAAGTCTTTAATCTCAAATCCGGTAATAGTCACGTCGCCTACTCCGGCTGAGATTTGAATTCCGGGCTTGTTGCTCAATCCATCGCCATTGAGCACGGTATAGTACTGATCGGCGTAATGACTGCCAAGCAGGACAATGCTCTTGTCAATGGTCAGGCTTTCGTTGAAAATTCCCGGGCTAACATGGATTTCGTCTCCAGGATTGGCTGCGCTAATGGCCGTCTGGATAGTTCCCTCAGTGTATTTAAGGTTTTGGGTAACGTTTATAATCTTATAGTCTTCAAAATCCCGTAGAACTGCCCCATTAACAACGTGGTAATTGACGTCTTTTTCAAACAAGTGCACACCTGCATCAACAAAGTGGAAGGTGTAGGTCCTGATAAATTCGGTTCCGCCACTAGTTTCTCCGACCAGTTGACAGTCGATTACAAAACCCACCAGGTCAACATAGGTCCCTGTTTTCCAAAGGCCGCAGTTAAATAACCAGTACAATGCAAGATTGATACCCTCATCTTCCAGTTCTTTGGGTGTCTTTCTCGTTCCGTCGGGATGGAAAATCTCTACAGCTTTCTCACCTGATTGCAGGCGGACAATAGATTCTGACGCCATTACATTTTGCAGACCCGGGTTCATGCCGGTCCCGGTTGTACCGGGATAATAACCTTGTGTTTGTAAGAACCCGGACAACAGCCAGTATAGGTCGCTTCCCTCTTTATCATAGAAGCACCGCAGCCTGCCATACTGGAAGCCGTCGGAAATGAGGGAGCGATTATAAACGGTTTCTACCAGCCCTAGTGGGGATTCCCTGCCGCCCAGCGATGCGTCAAAGTCCTCAATGCCTTCGATGATCTCCATAGCAGTCTGCAAGTCTGCTTTGGCTCCTGCCAGCCGGGTTATTTCCTCAGAAGTTAGGACGTCCTGGCCTTTAATCTGGTCATAAACATCTTTTGCCTCCTGCAGTTCTGTCTGCAGGTTGCCCCAGTAGTTATCCCATTCTTCTATATCTGCCGTGTAAGCCGGCCTTACCATGGCATCGGCAGCCAATGTCAAATTATTTAGGTCTTCTATAGAAGAAAGTGCATAGGTCGCTGTTACAGTTAGATTGCCGGTGACATCGGTGAAATCCTTATCCCAACCTTTAAAAGTGTAACCTTCCCTTTCCGGATCATTTGGTGCTGTGGCTGATCCACCGGGTTCCACTTCTTGTGTATCTAGTACCCTGCCATCCCAGTCTTTGAAAGCCACGGTAAAGGTAGTTTTTTCAAACTCTACCGTCACCGTTACAGCCCCTTCCAGGCTGGCAATGGTATAGGTTAAACCTGTTTCATCCGGAACAACATTCCCGCCCACCGTCCATTCTTTCACCTGGTAACCTATTGACGGTTCAGCCGTGAAAACTACCTCGCTGAAGTGCTCCACATTGGAGCCGGAAGTAATGATTTCTTCATCAACCTTGGCGGTTAACGAACCATTAGCACCGGCACTATAGGTCACTTTATAGGTGTTGATCTCCCACTGGGCGTAAAGGGTGTGGTCCTCAGCAGTTTTTACTTCTGTCGTAGCGGTCACTTTCTCGCCTTCGGTTTTTGCCGTGAACCAGCCTTGGAAGGTGTGGCCGGGCTTTGTCGGTGTGGGCAATGTTCCATAAGCAGCATCGTAAGTCACTTGCTGTGTCTCGGATTCAGTCCCATTCTGAGCATCAAAGGTTACAGTATACTGCTTGGCTGTCCACTTGGCATAAAGGATGATGTCGCCAGTTGAGCCCTGTGGTATCTCAGTTACTTTTGTTCCTTCTTCAGCTTTATCATACCAGCCCCCGAAGGTGTAGCCGGTCTTAATAGCGGGATTAAGGGTGATAGTATCAGTTTCAATGGTGTAGGTTGTCGGATTGTCTTCATCGTTAATACCACCAGCCAAGTTGTAGGTGATGCTGTATTCATCAGCCGTCCACTGGGCAGTGATGGTTATGTTTTCCGCCGGCATGGTCGTCGGTATTGCCTTATCCCAACCCTTGAAGGTATAGCCATCTCTTGTCGGATCAGATGGCGCTGTTATTGCTGCGCCGTAATTCTGCTTGATGGAATCTATCTCATTACCGCCAGCAGTAACAAAGGTAATGGTGTACTCGTTAATCTCCCACAGGGCATAAAGGGTGTGGTCCTCAGCAGTTTTTACATTTGTCGTAGCAGTTACTTCGTCACCGTCGGTTTTTGCCGTGAACCAGCCTTGGAAGGTATGGCCTGTCTTGGTAACTTCAGGCAGTTCACCATAGGTTCCATCATAGGTCACCTGCTTGCTAGCAAGAGATGGAGCATCTCCACCATTGGCATCGAAGGTCACGGTGTACTCGTTGGCACTCCACCGAGCATAAAGGGTCTTGTCGCCAGTAGAGCCTTTTGCAATTTCCGTTACCTTGTTCCCTTCTGTTGCCGCATCATACCAGCCCCCGAAACTGTAACCGGTCTTGGTAGCATCATTTAGGGTTATGGTTTCTGTTTCAATGGTGTACTTGGCTGGGTTTTCAGCGTGATTCGTTCCATTATCCAAGTTGTAGGTGATGCTGTATTCATCAGCCGTCCACTGGGCTGTTAATTCAAGATCCTCGGCAGGCATGGTTTCTGGCAGTTTAGGATCCCAACCCTTGAAGGTATAGCCATCTCTTGTAGGAGCAGATGGCACTGTTATCGCTGTGCCGTAATTCTGCTTGATGGATTCTACAGCACTGCCGCCATCACTATCAAAGGTGATGGTGTACTGGTTGATCTCCCACTGGGCATAAAGGGTGTGGTTCTTAGCAGTTTTCACTGCCGTCTCAGCGGTAACTTCATCGCCACCGGTCGCTGCCGTGAACCAGCCTTGGAAGGTATGGCCGGTCTTTGTCGGTGTGGGCAGTGTTCCGTAAGCAGCATCGTAAGTCACTTGCTGTGTCTCGGGTTCAGTCCCATTCTGGGCATCAAAGGTCACAGCATACTGCTTAGCTGTCCACTTGGCGTAAAGGATGATGTCGCCAGTAGAGCCTTTTGCAATTTCCGTTACCTTGTTCCCTTCTGTTGCCGCATCATACCAGCCCCCGAAACTGTAACCGGTCTTGGTGGCATCATTTAGGGTTATGGTTTCTGTTTCAATGGTGTATTTGACTGGGTTTGCTTCGTCATTAGTCCCCCCATCCAGGTGGTAGGTGATGCTGTATTCATCAGCCGTCCACTGGGCAGTGATGGTCATATCCCCTGCCGGCATGGTTTCCGGTATTGCCTTATCCCAACTGTCGAAGGTGTAGCCGGACTTCGTCGGATCGGACGGTATCGTGATCGCTGTGCCGTAATCCTCAGTAATGGGCCCGATCACCGTGCCGCCGCCGGTCTCAAAGGTGATCGTATACCGGTTGATCGTGTAGGTGGCTGTTACAGTCAAATCTTGCGTGATATTAGTAAGGGGTACATCCCAGCCGCTGAAAGTATGGCCTTCCCTAGTGGGAACAGTTATTGGGGGAACCGCTGAATTACCATGTTTAACTGATTTCGTATCTATAACAGTGTCATCCCAGTCGACAAATGTTACAGTATATTTCTTCCAAGCATAGGTGACCTTGACGGTGACATCCGACTTGATGTTGAAGGTGTATTTACCATCGATTAATTCACCTTTCTTGTTTTCACTGTCTACACTAAAGGTATCAATCTCTTTGCCGTCTGGAGGCGTTATCGTTATTTCAACCTCTGAGCCAATTTCGTACTTACCGCCTCCGGTTACTCCGCCTTCGACGGCGTTTATGGTCACGGTACAATCTATTCCTTTAAATTCAACGATATATTCACCGCTATAATCTTTAATACCGGGTTTAACCACAAGTTTTATATCTACTTGTTTCCCTTGCAAATCGGACATGTGCAAACTCATTAGTTCTGGAATATGATCAAACGGGTCTTCAATGTACTCCTCATGTCCCAATAGCACCAGCACCAGGCGGGCCCCGGCTTCTAGTCCCCCAACAAAATCGCCTTCTAGCTCATAGGAATGTTTGTTGTTCAACTTCATCCGCACAACATCTTGGAACATTGCTTCGAATAAATCTGTTACTCCACTATTAACAAAGCCAAACACATCTTTATCAGGATTGTCTATTAAAAATGTGGCTGTACGGTCCTCGTATTCCACTCTTTCGATCCCAGTTCCCTCGCACTTAAGGGCTTCTTTTGCTTCATTAAATCTTCTATCCACATCTGCTAGAACCAGCCGCTTAATCTCCCCTGTAACAGCCTCTATCTTGTCAGCATGCTTAGAGCTAACGTCCCCTTTCTCCTCTTCTGTTAGTGCATTATAGGCTGCTTCGGCTGCCTCTACAGAATCCAAATCACCAAGGGTTAGATCTGACACATCAGGTAAAGCATCAATCAGTATCTCAACGCTGGTTGCCGCTGTTGGCTCCCATTTGGCGTAAAGGGTTATTTCTACTATAACCTGGTCTTCATCGAAATTCCAGGCATTTACTAATTCCTCCTCCTTGAACCAGCCGCCAAAGGTGTAGCCGGTCTTGGTCGGTTCTGTCGGCGCTGAGATGGTGGCCTCGTAACGAACACCGGTAATAGTGCCGACATCGGAACCACCGTTGGATTCAAAACTCACAGTGAAGGTATCCCGGTCATAGTAGAGTTTCAATACCAAGCTACCATCGGCTGCAATAGTGCCGCTCATCGTCGATTTGTCATCGTTGAGAGTAAAGCCGGTATAAACTTTGGCCGTAGCTGTAGCAGTCGCATCGGTAGTGCCGGTAAGGCTCTCGGTATCAGCCTCAACCAGGCTGTAGCCGTCACCGGTTACATCCTGCTGGTAGTGCTCCACCTTGTAAACAGTATCGGTATTCGGCGTCCACTTGGCTGTTAATTGAAGATCCTTGGCAGGCTATGGTTTCTGGCAGTTTAGGATCCCAACCCTTGAAGGTATAGCCATCTCTTGTAGGAGCAGCTGGCGCTGTTATCGCTGTGCCGAAATCCTTAGTGATAGAATCTACTGTGCTGCCACCGGCACTGTCAAAGGTGATGGTGTACTGGTTGATCTCCCACTGGGCATAAAGGGTATGGTCATTAGCGGTAGCCACTGTCATCTCAGCGGTAATTTCATCGCCGCCAGCTGCTGCCGTGAACCAGCCTTGGAAGGTATGGCCGGTCTTTGTCGGTGTGGGCAGTGTTCCGTAAGCAGCATCGTAAGTCACTTGCTGTGTCTCGGGTTCAGTCCCATTCTGGGCATCAAAGGTCACAGCATACTGCTTAGCTGTCCACTTGGCGTAAAGGATGATGTCGCCAGTTGAGCCCTGTGGTATCTCAGTTACTTTTGTTCCTTCTTCAGCTTTATCATACCAGCCCCCGAAGGTGTAGCCGGTCTTAATAGCGGGATTAAGGGTGATAGTATCAGTTTCAATGGTGTAGGTTGTCGGATTGTCTTCATCGTTAATACCACCAGCCAAGTTGTAGGTGATGCTGTATTCATCAGCCGTCCACTGGGCAGTGATGGTTATGTTTTCCGCCGGCATGGTCGTCGGTATTGCCTTATCCCAACCCTTGAAGGTATAGCCATCTCTTGTCGGATCAGATGGCGCTGTTATTGCTGCGCCGTAATTCTGCTTGATGGAATCTATCTCATTACCGCCAGCAGTAACAAAGGTAATGGTGTACTCGTTAATCTCCCACAGGGCATAAAGGGTGTGGTCCTCAGCAGTTTTTACATTTGTCGTAGCAGTTACTTCGTCACCGTCGGTTTTTGCCGTGAACCAGCCTTGGAAGGTATGGCCTGTCTTGGTAACTTCAGGCAGTTCACCATAGGTTCCATCATAGGTCACCTGCTTGCTAGCAAGAGATGGAGCATCTCCACCATTGGCATCGAAGGTCACGGTGTACTCGTTGGCACTCCACCGAGCATAAAGGGTCTTGTCGCCAGTAGAGCCTTTTGCAATTTCCGTTACCTTGTTCCCTTCTGTTGCCGCATCATACCAGCCCCCGAAACTGTAACCGGTCTTGGTAGCATCATTTAGGGTTATGGTTTCTGTTTCAATGGTGTACTTGGCTGGGTTTTCAGCGTGATTCGTTCCATTATCCAAGTTGTAGGTGATGCTGTATTCATCAGCCGTCCACTGGGCTGTTAATTCAAGATCCTCGGCAGGCATGGTTTCTGGCAGTTTAGGATCCCAACCCTTGAAGGTATAGCCATCTCTTGTAGGAGCAGATGGCACTGTTATCGCTGTGCCGTAATTCTGCTTGATGGATTCTACAGCACTGCCGCCATCACTATCAAAGGTGATG
The DNA here is from genome assembly GCA_050952125.1 of Bacillota bacterium. Classification (GTDB taxonomy): domain Bacteria; phylum Bacillota; class Sulfobacillia; order Fermentithermobacillales; family Fermentithermobacillaceae; genus UBA3951. The sequence continues at coordinate 766,433 of JBMNKK010000004.1, read as the reverse complement.
GTGTACTGGTTGATCTCCCACTGGGCATAAAGGGTGTGGTTCTTAGCAGTTTTCACTGCCGTCTCAGCGGTAACTTCATCGCCACCGGTCGCTGCCGTGAACCAGCCTTGGAAGGTATGGCCGGTCTTTGTCGGTGTGGGCAGTGTTCCGTAAGCAGCATCGTAAGTCACTTGCTGTGTCTCGGGTTCAGTCCCATTCTGGGCATCAAAGGTCACAGCATACTGCTTAGCTGTCCACTTGGCGTAAAGGATGATGTCGCCAGTAGAGCCTTTTGCAATTTCCGTTACCTTGTTCCCTTCTGTTGCCGCATCATACCAGCCCCCGAAACTGTAACCGGTCTTGGTGGCATCATTTAGGGTTATGGTTTCTGTTTCAATGGTGTATTTGACTGGGTTTGCTTCGTCATTAGTCCCCCCATCCAGGTGGTAGGTGATGCTGTATTCATCAGCCGTCCACTGGGCAGTGATGGTCATATCCCCTGCCGGCATGGTTTCCGGTATTGCCTTATCCCAACTGTCGAAGGTGTAGCCGGACTTCGTCGGATCGGACGGTATCGTGATCGCTGTGCCGTAATCCTCAGTAATGGGCCCGATCACCGTGCCGCCGCCGGTCTCAAAGGTGATCGTATACCGGTTGATCGTGTAGGTGGCTGTTACAGTCAAATCTTGCGTGATATTAGTAAGGGGTACATCCCAGCCGCTGAAAGTATGGCCTTCCCTAGTGGGAACAGTTATTGGGGGAACCGCTGAATTACCATGTTTAACTGATTTCGTATCTATAACAGTGTCATCCCAGTCGACAAATGTTACAGTATATTTCTTCCAAGCATAGGTGACCTTGACGGTGACATCCGACTTGATGTTGAAGGTGTATTTACCATCGATTAATTCACCTTTCTTGTTTTCACTGTCTACACTAAAGGTATCAATCTCTTTGCCGTCTGGAGGCGTTATCGTTATTTCAACCTCTGAGCCAATTTCGTACTTACCGCCTCCGGTTACTCCGCCTTCGACGGCGTTTATGGTCACGGTACAATCTATTCCTTTAAATTCAACGATATATTCACCGCTATAATCTTTAATACCGGGTTTAACCACAAGTTTTATATCTACTTGTTTCCCTTGCAAATCGGACATGTGCAAACTCATTAGTTCTGGAATATGATCAAACGGGTCTTCAATGTACTCCTCATGTCCCAATAGCACCAGCACCAGGCGGGCCCCGGCTTCTAGTCCCCCAACAAAATCGCCTTCTAGCTCATAGGAATGTTTGTTGTTCAACTTCATCCGCACAACATCTTGGAACATTGCTTCGAATAAATCTGTTACTCCACTATTAACAAAGCCAAACACATCTTTATCAGGATTGTCTATTAAAAATGTGGCTGTACGGTCCTCGTATTCCACTCTTTCGATCCCAGTTCCCTCGCACTTAAGGGCTTCTTTTGCTTCATTAAATCTTCTATCCACATCTGCTAGAACCAGCCGCTTAATCTCCCCTGTAACAGCCTCTATCTTGTCAGCATGCTTAGAGCTAACGTCCCCTTTCTCCTCTTCTGTTAGTGCATTATAGGCTGCTTCGGCTGCCTCTACAGAATCCAAATCACCAAGGGTTAGATCTGACACATCAGGTAAAGCATCAATCAGTATCTCAACGCTGGTTGCCGCTGTTGGCTCCCATTTGGCGTAAAGGGTTATTTCTACTATAACCTGGTCTTCATCGAAATTCCAGGCATTTACTAATTCCTCCTCCTTGAACCAGCCGCCAAAGGTGTAGCCGGTCTTGGTCGGTTCTGTCGGCGCTGAGATGGTGGCCTCGTAACGAACACCGGTAATAGTGCCGACATCGGAACCACCGTTGGATTCAAAACTCACAGTGAAGGTATCCCGGTCATAGTAGAGTTTCAATACCAAGCTACCATCGGCTGCAATAGTGCCGCTCATCGTCGATTTGTCATCGTTGAGAGTAAAGCCGGTATAAACTTTGGCCGTAGCTGTAGCAGTCGCATCGGTAGTGCCGGTAAGGCTCTCGGTATCAGCCTCAACCAGGCTGTAGCCGTCACCGGTTACATCCTGCTGGTAGTGCTCCACCTTGTAAACAGTATCGGTATTCGGCGTCCACTTGGCTGTTAATTGAAGATCCTTGGCAGGCATGGTTTCTGGCAGTTTAGGATCCCAACCCTTGAAGGTATAGCCATCTCTTGTAGGAGCAGCTGGCGCTGTTATCGCTGTGCCGAAATCCTTAGTGATAGAATCTACTGTGCTGCCACCGGCACTGTCAAAGGTGATGGTGTACTGGTTGATCTCCCACTGGGCATAAAGGGTATGGTCATTAGCGGTAGCCACTGTCATCTCAGCGGTAATTTCATCGCCGCCAGCTGCTGCCGTGAACCAGCCCTGGAACTCATGGCCGGTCTTTGTCGGTGTGGGCAGTGTTCCGTAAGCAGCATCGTAAGTCACTTGCTGTGTCTCGGGTTCAGTCCCATTCTGGGCATCAAAGGTCACAGCATACTGCTTAGCTGTCCACTTGGCGTAAAGGATGATGTCGCCAGTTGAGCCCTGTGGTATCTCGGTTACTTTTGTTCCTTCTTCAGCCTTATCATACCAGCCGTCGAAGCTGTAGCCGGTCTTGGTGGCATCATTTAGGGTTATGGTTTCTGTTTCAATGGTGTACTTGGCTGGGTTTTCAGCGTGATTCGTTCCATTATCCAAGTTGTAGGTGATGCTGTATTCATCAGCCGTCCACTGGGCTGTTAATTCAAGATCCTCGGCAGGCATGGTTTCTGGCAGTTTAGGATCCCAACCCTTGAAGGTATAGCCATCTCTTGTAGGAGCAGCTGGCGCTGTTATCGCTGTGCCGAAATCCTTAGTGATAGAATCTACTGTGCTGCCACCGGCACTGTCAAAGGTGATGGTGTACTGGTTGATCTCCCACTGGGCATAAAGGGTATGGTCATTAGCGGTAGCCACTGTCATCTCAGCGGTAATTTCATCGCCGCCAGCTGCTGCCGTGAACCAGCCCTGGAACTCATGGCCGGTCTTTGTCGGTGTGGGCAGTGTTCCGTAAGCAGCATCGTAAGTCACTTGCTGTGTCTCGGGTTCAGTCCCATTCTGGGCATCAAAGGTCACAGCATACTGCTTAGCTGTCCACTTGGCGTAAAGGATGATGTCGCCAGTTGAGCCCTGTGGTATCTCGGTTACTTTTGTTCCTTCTTCAGCCTTATCATACCAGCCGTCGAAGCTGTAGCCGGTCTTGGTGGCTGCCTTTATGGTAATGGTTTCTGTTTCAATGGTGTACTTGGCTGGGTTTTCAGCGTGATTCGTTCCATTATCCAAGTTGTAGGTGATGCTGTATTCATCAGCCGTCCACTGGGCTGTTAATTCAAGATCCTCGGCAGGCATGGTTTCTGGCAGTTTAGGATCCCAACCCTTGAAGGTATAGCCATCTCTTGTAGGAGCAGCTGGCGCTGTTATCGCTGTGCCGAAATCCTTAGTGATAGAATCTACTGTGCTGCCACCGGCACTGTCAAAGGTGATGGTGTACTGGTTGATCTCCCACTGGGCATAAAGGGTATGGTCATCAGCGGTAGCCACTGTCATCTCAGCGGTAACTTCATCGCCGCCAGCTGCTGCCGTGAACCAGCCTTGGAAGGTATGGCCGGTCTTTGTCGGTGTGGGCAGTGTTCCGTAAGCAGCATCGTAAGTCACTTGCTGTGTCTCGGGTTCAGTCCCATTCTGGGCATCAAAGGTCACAGCATACTGCTTAGCTGTCCACTTGGCGTAAAGGATGATGTCGCCAGTTGAGCCCTGTGGTATCTCGGTTACTTTTGTTCCTTCTTCAGCCTTATCATACCAGCCGTCGAAGCTGTAGCCGGTCTTGGTGGCTGCCTTTATGGTAATGGTTTCTGTTTCAATGGTGTACTTGGCTGGGTTTTCAGCGTGATTCGTTCCATTATCCAAGTTGTAGGTGATGCTGTATTCATCAGCCGTCCACTGGGCTGTTAATTCAAGATCCTCGGCAGGCATGGTTTCTGGCAGTTTAGGATCCCAACCCTTGAAGGTATAGCCATCTCTTGTAGGAGCAGCTGGCGCTGTTATCGCTGTGCCGAAATCCTTAGTGATAGAATCTACTGTGCTGCCACCGGCACTGTCAAAGGTGATGGTGTACTGGTTGATCTCCCACTGGGCATAAAGGGTATGGTCATCAGCGGTAGCCACTGTCATCTCAGCGGTAACTTCATCGCCGCCAGCTGCTGCCGTGAACCAGCCTTGGAAGGTATGGCCGGTCTTTGTCGGTGTGGGCAGTGTTCCGTAAGCAGCATCGTAAGTCACTTGCTGTGTCTCGGGTTCAGTCCCATTCTGGGCATCAAAGGTCACAGCATACTGCTTAGCTGTCCACTTGGCGTAAAGGATGATGTCGCCAGTTGAGCCCTGTGGTATCTCGGTTACTTTTGTTCCTTCTTCAGCCTTATCATACCAGCCGTCGAAGCTGTAGCCGGTCTTGGTGGCTGCCTTTATGGTAATGGTTTCTGTTTCAATGGTGTACTTGGCTGGGTTTTCAGCGTGATTCGTTCCATTATCCAAGTTGTAGGTGATGCTGTATTCATCAGCCGTCCACTGGGCTGTTAATTCAAGATCCTCGGCAGGCATGGTTTCTGGCAGTTTAGGATCCCAACCCTTGAAGGTATAGCCATCTCTTGTAGGAGCAGCTGGCGCTGTTATCGCTGTGCCGAAATCCTTAGTGATAGAATCTACTGTGCTGCCACCGGCACTGTCAAAGGTGATGGTGTACTGGTTGATCTCCCACTGGGCATAAAGGGTATGGTCATTAGCGGTAGCCACTGTCATCTCAGCGGTAATTTCATCGCCGCCAGCTGCTGCCGTGAACCAGCCCTGGAACTCATGGCCGGTCTTTGTCGGTGTGGGCAGTGTTCCGTAAGCAGCATCGTAAGTCACTTGCTGTGTCTCGGGTTCAGTCCCATTCTGGGCATCAAAGGTCACAGCATACTGCTTAGCTGTCCACTTGGCGTAAAGGATGATGTCGCCAGTTGAGCCCTGTGGTATCTCGGTTACTTTTGTTCCTTCTTCAGCCTTATCATACCAGCCGTCGAAGCTGTAGCCGGTCTTGGTGGCTGCCTTTATGGTAATGGTTTCTGTTTCAATGGTGTACTTGGCTGGGTTTTCAGCGTGATTCGTTCCATTATCCAAGTTGTAGGTGATGCTGTATTCATCAGCCGTCCACTGGGCTGTTAATTCAAGATCCTCGGCAGGCATGGTTTCTGGCAGTTTAGGATCCCAACCCTTGAAGGTATAGCCATCTCTTGTAGGAGCAGCTGGCGCTGTTATCGCTGTGCCGAAATCCTTAGTGATAGAATCTACTGTGCTGCCACCGGCACTGTCAAAGGTGATGGTGTACTGGTTGATCTCCCACTGGGCATAAAGGGTATGGTCATTAGCGGTTTCCACTATCGTTTCAGCATTAACTTCAATGCCACCGTCTGCTTGTGTAAACCAGCCCCGGAATTCATGGCCGGTCTTTGTCGGTGTGGGCAATGTTCCATAAGCAGCATCGTAAGTCACTTGCTGTGTCTCGGATTCAGTCCCATTCTGAGCATCAAAGGTCACGGTATACTGCTTGGCAGTCCAGTACGCGTAAAGGATGATGTCGCCAGTTGAGCCCTGTGGTATCTCGGTTACTTTTGTTCCTTCTTCAGCCTTATCATGCCAGCCGTCGAAGGTGTAGCCGGTTTTGGTAGCTGCCTTTAGGGTTATTGTTTCTGTTTCAATGGTGTAATTGGTCGGGTTGTCCTCATGGTTCGTTCCATTATCTAAGTTGTAGGTGATGCTGTATTCATTAGCCGTCCACTGGGCGGTTAATTGAAGATCCCCGGCAGGCATGGTTTCTGGCAGTTCAGGATCCCAACCATCGAAGGTGTAGCCATCCCGGGTCGGTGCGGACGGCGCTGTTATCGTTGCACCGTAGTCATCGGTTATCTCAGCAACTGCGCTGCCACCGGCGCTGTCAAAGGTGATGGTGTACTGGTTGATAGAATAAACGGCCTTTACACTCAAATCGCCGGTAATATTTTCAAAATCCCTGTCCCAACCGGTGAAAGTGTATCCTTCTCTTTCCGGCTGCGTCGGTGCTGTAGCGCTTCCCATATACCTGACTGTTTCACTTTTTATTACAGAGTCATCATGGTCAATAAAATCTATATTGTAGATTTCCCGGTCGTAGTAAAGTTTCAACACCAGGCTACCATCGGCTGCAATATTACCGCTGGCTACCCGGCTTTCATGCTCTTCGTTTTCAGTAAAGCCCTGATAATCTTTGGCCTGGGCTTCAACATTCTCACCAGTGGTGCCCTTTTTCTCTTCTGTATCTTCCAGGGTGTAGACATCTCCATCTACACCCTGTTGGTAGTGTTCTATTTTATAAGCTGTATCATCCCGCGGTGACCACCTCGCGTAAAGGGTATGGTTTGAAGTTTCAGTCACAATTGTATCCGCCTCAACCTTGACGCCCTCTGTTTTATCCGTAAACCAGCCGATAAAAGCGTAACCCATTCTTTCTGGTATCGGCAGTTCACCATAGGAAGAATCATAGGTGACCGACTTCATTTTAGGATCAACTGTTCCTCCTTGGGCATCAAAACTAACCGTGTATTCGTTGGCTGCAAATTCCGCTGTTACTGAAATATATTCCGTCACATTGGTGTCGGTACGCGGGTTTTCCGTAGAACCATCGCTCCATTGTACGAAGCGGTAACCTGTATTGGGTATGGCCTGCACTTCCGTACCACTTTTCCCATACTCCACTATTTGCTCAACATCACCTTCTATGCTTCCGTTTTCGCCGGCACTGTAGGTTAAAATATTATAACCGGATATACGGACAACCCCGTCAATTACACAATATCTATAATTAGAATCAAACAGCTCTACACCACCGTCAACAAAATGGAAGGTGTATGTTCTTTCAAATTCGGTGCCGTCGCTGGTTTCGCCGATGAGTTGACAATCTATAACCAAACCTACCATGCCATAATAGTACCAGTCACTTATCTCGTTCTCTTGGAGCCAGCTAATAGCAAGTTTTATGCCCTCTCCTTCTAGTTCCTTCTTGGTCCTCCTGGTACCATCTTCTTTATAAATATATACCGTACGTGAGCCTGACCTAAGTTTGGTGATGGAGTCTGATAACATCACATTCTGGAGGCCCGGGTTCATACCCGTCCCACGAGTACCATCATAAAGATCCTGTGCCTTGACGTACTCCGATAGCATCCAGTAAACATCGGCAGTGTCTTTTTCATAGTAGCATCTCATACGACCGGCCGGGAAATCCTCTAAAGGCCTAAGGGAACAATCATATACAGTTTCGACCAATCCTTTGGGGTTATCTCGATCGCCAAGGGCATCATCGAAGTCTTTTATGCCATCGAGTATTTCCATTTGCCGTTGTAATTCTTCCCTGGCTATAGTTATGGCTAATTCCTGTTCTTCTGTTAAAAGATATTCGTTCTTAAGATTACCGTACGACTCCTTTGCCACAGTCAAAGCGGTTTGAAAATCGCCCCAATAGCGATCCCAATCTTGCTTTGTGTAACTGCCATCTGTAAAAGTGTAATCGGGCCTAGTTCTTTCATCGGCATCAGCTATCATCTCACCGAGGGTCGTTAATTCATTATAAGAGTATAAGGCCGTAACGGTGAGATCGCTGGTGATATTGTCAAACTCTTTATCCCAACCGGTAAAGGTGTAACCGTCTCTTGTCGAAGCAGTTGGTGCTATAGCCGCTCCCCCCGGGATTATTGTTTCTTCTTTAAGGATTGTGCCATCCCAATCCTTAAATGTTACGGTATAAGTATTGGGGAGTACTTCTTCTTTTACAGTTAAGGTAAGTGTAACTTTGCCGTCGTAATCTTCCACTATGCCGTAAAATATATATTCGCCTTCTATACTAGTGTCAACGGTTGGGGGCTCCCAAGTGACAGGTACGTCTTTTCTTTCCCCGCTGCTCATTATGGCTGTTACAGTCGAGGGCAAAGTAAAATCCTCATTTACCAATACTTCTTCCACTACATCAACTAGGGCAGTAATAATAACTGGTATGGGAGACAACCCTTCATCTTCTGTGAAATCCATAGGATCGCCGATATCATGTCCGTCTTCGTCAACAATGGTAGCAGAGGCTTCGACTCCAACTGCCTTTACTAATTCGGGTCTTTTCCCTTCGTCTAGTTCCTGGGCAATCTGTACTTTTGTTTTAGCAAAAGCGATGATCTTGTTAACTTCTGCTTTAATACTTATGGCCTCATTGACCATCCTAACTTCTACTTTACCTTGGATTGGGGTGGCAACTACTACAGGCTCAATCGTTTTAACAACGACTGTTCCACTTATTCCCCCTTCTGGGGATAATTCTTCCCCGCGAATCTCTAAGGCCTCGGGGGCAATAACATTAACTGTTCCCTTTAATACAGTCTTGCCCTTTAAAACTATTGAATTACCCCCACCTCCGGCAAAAGTGTGTATTCCGCCTTCGCCATCGGTTACATCTTCCAGGGTTACATTTTCAACCCCGGCAGCAATAGTAAGGTTGACTACCGTGCCGTTTTTCACTACAACATCTTTACCTCTTATGGTGAGGGCCTGGGCGGTATGCCCGCCCAGGTTCACCACTATTTCATCTCCGATTACATTGACCATGTCGTAATTTTGATCCAATTCAACATTCTCATCTATATCAATGGATTCCGTTGTGTCAGATTCTATTGCTTGGAACTTGAGGCTTCCGGCTAAGCTGAAGGTTACTCCTTCAACGGTGGCTTCTGCCCTGTAGCTGGCTTCGATGGTCTGTTCACCGGCTAGGAAATCGCCGGGGCTTAAGCCATCCAGCAGATAGAGGGCAATGTCAACTACATCGGCATCTTCTAAGTTGAAGGTCTCTTCTTCGTCTTCGCCCAGGATGATGGTAAGTTCTGCTGCCTCCAGTTCTTCTTTGAAGGTATCAAGCAGTTCTTCCGCTACATCGTATACTTCGGATATTTCAGCGCTGCTCAAGAAGGTGACGCTGATGTCTTCGTCGTCTATCTCTACTTGGGCTACGGTGATATCTTTTGCTTTATCCTTTAAAGCAGCCAGGAAGTCGGCCTTAGCGGCTACTGCCGGATCGGCTATTGCTTGGAACTTGAGGCTTCCGGCTAAGCTGAAGGTTACTCCTTCAACGGTGGCTTCTGCCCTGTAGCTGGCTTCGATGGTCTGTTCACCGGCTAGGAAATCGCCGGGGCTTAAGCCATCCAGCAGATAGAGGGCAATGTCAACTACATCGGCATCTTCTAAGTTGAAGGTCTCTTCTTCGTCTTCGCCCAGGATGATGGTAAGTTCTGCTGCCTCCAGTTCTTCTTTGAAGGTATCAAGCAGTTCTTCCGCTACATTGTATACTTCGGATATTTCAGCGCTGCTCAAGAAGGTGACGCTGATGTCTTCGTCGTCTATCTCTACTTGGGCTACGGTGATATCTTTTGCTTTATCCTTTAAAGCAGCCAGGAAGTCGGCCTTAGCGGCTACTGCCGGATCGGCTATTGCTTGGAACTTGAGGCTTCCGGCTAAGCTGAAGGTTACTCCTTCAACGGTGGCTTCTGCCCTGTAGCTGGCTTCGATGGTCTGTTCACCGGCTAGGAAATCGCCGGGGCTTAAGCCATCCAGCAGATAGAGGGCAATGTCAACTACATCGGCATCTTCTAAGTTGAAGGTCTCTTCTTCGTCTTCGCCCAGGATGATGGTAAGTTCTGCTGCCTCCAGTTCTTCTTTGAAGGTATCAAGCAGTTCTTCCGCTACATTGTATACTTCGGATATTTCAGCGCTGCTCAAGAAGGTGACGCTGATGTCTTCGTCGTCTATCTCTACTTGGGCTACGGTGATATCTTTTGCTTTATCCTTTAAAGCAGCCAGGAAGTCGGCCTTAGCGGCTACTGCCGGATCGGCTATTGCTTGGAACTTGAGGCTTCCGGCTAAGCTGAAGGTTACTCCTTCAACGGTGGCTTCTGCCCTGTAGCTGGCTTCGATGGTCTGTTCACCGGCTAGGAAATCGCCGGGGCTTAAGCCATCCAGCAGATAGAGGGCAATGTCAACTACATCGGCATCTTCTAAGTTGAAGGTCTCTTCTTCGTCTTCGCCCAGGATGATGGTAAGTTCTGCTGCCTCCAGTTCTTCTTTGAAGGTATCAAGCAGTTCTTCCGCTACATTGTATACTTCGGATATTTCAGCGCTGCTCAAGAAGGTGACGCTGATGTCTTCGTCGTCTATCTCTACTTGGGCTACGGTGATATCTTTTGCTTTATCCTTTAAAGCAGCCAGGAAGTCGGCCTTAGCGGCTACTGCCGGATCGGCTATTGCTTGGAACTTGAGGCTTCCGGCTAAGCTGAAGGTTACTCCTTCAACGGTGGCTTCTGCCCTGTAGCTGGCTTCGATGGTCTGTTCACCGGCTAGGAAATCGCCGGGGCTTAAGCCATCCAGCAGATAGAGGGCAATGTCAACTACATCGGCATCTTCTAAGTTGAAGGTCTCTTCTTCGTCTTCGCCCAGGATGATGGTAAGTTCTGCTGCCTCCAGTTCTTCTTTGAAGGTATCAAGCAGTTCTTCCGCTACATCGTATACTTCGGATATTTCAGCGCTGCTCAAGAAGGTGACGCTGATGTCTTCGTCGTCTATCTCTACTTGGGCTACGGTGATATCTTTTGCTTTATCCTTTAAAGCAGCCAGGAAGTCGGCCTTAGCGGCTACTGCCGGATCGGCTATTGCTTGGAACTTGAGGCTTCCGGCTAAGCTGAAGGTTACTCCTTCAACGGTGGCTTCTGCCCTGTAGCTGGCTTCGATGGTCTGTTCACCGGCTAGGAAATCGCCGGGGCTTAAGCCATCCAGCAGATAGAGGGCAATGTCAACTACATCGGCATCTTCTAAGTTGAAGGTCTCTTCTTCGTCTTCGCCCAGGATGATGGTAAGTTCTGCTGCCTCCAGTTCTTCTTTGAAGGTATCAAGCAGTTCTTCCGCTACATCGTATACTTCGGATATTTCAGCGCTGCTCAAGAAGGTGACGCTGATGTCTTCGTCGTCTATCTCTACTTGGGCTACGGTGATATCTTTTGCTTTATCCTTTAAAGCAGCCAGGAAGTCGGCCTTAGCGGCTACTGCCGGATCGGCTATTGCTTGGAACTTGAGGCTTCCGGCTAAGCTGAAGGTTACTCCTTCAACGGTGGCTTCTGCCCTGTAGCTGGCTTCGATGGTCTGTTCACCGGCTAGGAAATCGCCGGGGCTTAAGCCATCCAGCAGATAGAGGGCAATGTCAACTACATCGGCATCTTCTAAGTTGAAGGTCTCTTCTTCGTCTTCGCCCAGGATGATGGTAAGTTCTGCTGCCTCCAGTTCTTCTTTGAAGGTATCAAGCAGTTCTTCCGCTACATTGTATACTTCGGATATTTCAGCGCTGCTCAAGAAGGTGACGCTGATGTCTTCGTCGTCTATCTCTACTTGGGCTACGGTGATATCTTTTGCTTTATCCTTTAAAGCAGCCAGGAAGTCGGCCTTAGCGGCTACTGCCGGATCGGCTATTGCTTGGAACTTGAGGCTTCCGGCTAAGCTGAAGGTTACTCCTTCAACGGTGGCTTCTGCCCTGTAGCTGGCTTCGATGGTCTGTTCACCGGCTAGGAAATCGCCGGGGCTTAAGCCATCCAGCAGATAGAGGGCAATGTCAACTACATCGGCATCTTCTAAGTTGAAGGTCTCTTCTTCGTCTTCGCCCAGGATGATGGTAAGTTCTGCTGCCTCCAGTTCTTCTTTGAAGGTATCAAGCAGTTCTTCCGCTACATTGTATACTTCGGATATTTCAGCGCTGCTCAAGAAGGTGACGCTGATGTCTTCGTCGTCTATCTCTACTTGGGCTACGGTGATATCTTTTGCTTTATCCTTTAAAGCAGCCAGGAAGTCGGCCTTAGCGGCTACTGCCGGATCGGCTATTGCTTGGAACTTGAGGCTTCCGGCTAAGCTGAAGGTTACTCCTTCAACGGTGGCTTCTGCCCTGTAGCTGGCTTCGATGGTCTGTTCACCGGCTAGGAAATCGCCGGGGCTTAAGCCATCCAGCAGATAGAGGGCAATGTCAACTACATCGGCATCTTCTAAGTTGAAGGTCTCTTCTTCGTCTTCGCCCAGGATGATGGTAAGTTCTGCTGCCTCCAGTTCTTCTTTGAAGGTATCAAGCAGTTCTTCCGCTACATTGTATACTTCGGATATTTCAGCGCTGCTCAAGAAGGTGACGCTGATGTCTTCGTCGTCTATCTCTACTTGGGCTACGGTGATATCTTTTGCTTTATCCTTTAAAGCAGCCAGGAAGTCGGCCTTAGCGGCTACTGCCGGATCGGCTATTGCTTGGAACTTGAGGCTTCCGGCTAAGCTGAAGGTTACTCCTTCAACGGTGGCTTCTGCCCTGTAGCTGGCTTCGATGGTCTGTTCACCGGCTAGGAAATCGCCGGGGCTTAAGCCATCCAGCAGATAGAGGGCAATGTCAACTACATCGGCATCTTCTAAGTTGAAGGTCTCTTCTTCGTCTTCGCCCAGGATGATGGTAAGTTCTGCTGCCTCCAGTTCTTCTTTGAAGGTATCAAGCAGTTCTTCCGCTACATTGTATACTTCGGATATTTCAGCGCTGCTCAAGAAGGTGACGCTGATGTCTTCGTCGTCTATCTCTACTTGGGCTACGGTGATATCTTTTGCTTTATCCTTTAAAGCAGCCAGGAAGTCGGCCTTAGCGGCTACTGCCGGATCGGCTATTGCTTGGAACTTGAGGCTTCCGGCTAAGCTGAAGGTTACTCCTTCAACGGTGGCTTCTGCCCTGTAGCTGGCTTCGATGGTCTGTTCACCGGCTAGGAAATCGCCGGGGCTTAAGCCATCCAGCAGATAGAGGGCAATGTCAACTACATCGGCATCTTCTAAGTTGAAGGTCTCTTCTTCGTCTTCGCCCAGGATGATGGTAAGTTCTGCTGCCTCCAGTTCTTCTTTGAAGGTATCAAGCAGTTCTTCCGCTACATTGTATACTTCGGATATTTCAGCGCTGCTCAAGAAGGTGACGCTGATGTCTTCGTCGTCTATCTCTACTTGGGCTACGGTGATATCTTTTGCTTTATCCTTTAAAGCAGCCAGGAAGTCGGCTTTGGCTTCGCCTGGTTCAATTGGGGCAGGCACTAACGTTAAACCTTCCAAGTAGATTGTATAAGTGTTTTCGGTGTAATTGTCCCCTTCCCCATCCCAATCTATCTTAATTTCAATTCTGTCTTCGTCCCCTGAAAGGGCCCAGGCTACTAAAAGAGATACGCTTTCTTCGTATTCTTCTAGATCATCATACTCATAGCTTTTAGTGGTGACAGGTTCCTCGCCAACATATCCAGTTATTGTTATAGATGCATCAATAGGATCTAAAGTTAACCGTGCTTTTTTTACCGCAAAAGGTAAAAACCAATTCCCTTCAAGATCACCACTGACATCATCCGGCACATAGTCAAGTGAACCCGTTGCGTCCAGATGATAATGGCCGTTTTCAAAAATAGGCTCCAAGTTCGACTGATCATATTCTTTTGCCCAAGCAAGTGGATGATCTACCGCTAGGCTCTCACTATATATACTTGCTACCTTAGCCGATGATATCTCCGGCGTAATTTTAATTTCCGAAAAATCGAGCGTGAACTGGTGAACTGCTATCAGATGGTTAGATTCATCAAAGAAGTATCTGGTAATTTCTCTTTCACTGTCTTCACTTAATTTCCATTCTTCATCTTCATTAACCGCAAAGTATACTGAAATTCGATAGAATATCTTTCCGTCTTCATCCTTCCAGGTCCACCAGCGGTTTTCAGCTTCCGGATCTGTCTCGATACCTGGATCATGACCTAATACTAAAGCAGTATCTGCGTTGTTTTCGCTGTTGAATTTTATTGCCCTTTCGGGAGCCTCCCAGTGAGTGGTAAATGCTACAGCTTTAGTATCATCTTCCAAGACATCGTACCTTGGGGCTGTTTGGCCATTATATTGAATGTAATCTTCACTTAGATACGGTTTCCAAACTTCCCCTGTTACCTTATGCACCCCATTTTCATAACTAGCATTTAAAAGCCAATACCCCTGATCAGGTCCAATTGAATGACTAGATGCACGGAATTCTTGATAGGCAATTGTCTTTTCAGTTTCCTGGTCATAAGAAGAAAGATTTGCTAACTGTGGCGCAACTGGTACTATCACTTCGGCTTCGGCTACTATTACTTTTATTGAAGCTTTTAAGTTGTCTGTATTGGTTATACCTTCCGGTAAAGTCAATGTGCCTGCAAATACATATTCGCCTGCAGTATCCTTATCATAGGCTGGCGTTCCGTCATCCCAGGTTACTGCTAAGGTTTGGGTTGTTTCATCATCTAGGGTAACCTCAACGGTTGTTGGTAGTCCAACGGCTGATAGCTCCGTGCCGTAGGCTACGCTGATGTCGGCAATTGAAGCTACGGATGTGATCTCTTTGTCCACCGGTACTGCTTCAGCCACAATTACTTTGATTTGTGCTTTGTGGCCGCCTGTATTGGCAAGCCCCTCTACTAATGTCAAGGTTCCTGCAAATACATATTCACCGGCTGTATTCCCATCGTATGCCGGAGTGCCGCCGTCCCAGGTTACTGATAGGTTCCTAGTGGTTTCATCATCTAGGGTAACCTCAACGGTTGTTGGTAGTCCAACGGCTGATAGCTCCGTGCCGTAGGCTACACTGATGTCGGCAATTGAAGCTACGGATGTGATCTCTTTGTCCACCGGTACTGCTTCAGCCACAATTACTTTGATTTGTGCTTTGTGGCCGCCTGTATTGGCAAGCCCCTCTACTAATGTCAAGGTTCCTGCAAATACATATTCACCGGCTGTATTCCCATCGTATGCCGGAGTGCCGCCGTCCCAGGTTACGGATAGGTTCCTAGTGGTTTCATCATCTAGGGTAACCTCAACGGTTGTTGGTAGTCCAACGGCTGATAGCTCCGTGCCGTAGGCTACACTGATGTCGGCAATTGAAGCTACGGATGTGATCTCTTTGTCCACCGGTACTGCTTCAGCCACAATTACTTTGATTTGTGCTTTGTGGCCGCCTGTATTGGCAAGCCCCTCTACTAATGTCAAGGTTCCTGCAAATACATATTCACCGGCTGTATTCCCATCGTATGCCGGAGTGCCGCCGTCCCAGGTTACGGATAGGTTCCTAGTGGTTTCATCATCTAGGGTAACCTCAACGGTTGTTGGTAGTCCAACGGCTGATAGCTCCGTGCCGTAGGCTACGCTGATGTCGGCAATTGAAGCTACGGATGTGATCTCTTTGTCCACCGGTACTGCTTCAGCCACAATTACTTTGATTTGTGCTTTGTGGCCGCCTGTATTGGCAAGCCCCTCTACTAATGTCAAGGTTCCTGCAAATACATATTCACCGGCTGTATTCCCATCGTATGCCGGAGTGCCGCCGTCCCAGGTTACGGATAGGTTCCTAGTGGTTTCATCATCTAGGGTAACCTCAACGGTTGTTGGTAGTCCAACGGCTGATAGCTCCGTGCCGTAGGCTACACTGATGTCGGCAATTGAAGCTACGGATGTGATCTCTTTGTCCACCGGTACTGCTTCAGCCACAATTACTTTGATTTGTGCTTTGTGGCCGCCTGTATTGGCAAGCCCCTCTACTAATGTCAAGGTTCCTGCAAATACATATTCACCGGCTGTATTCCCATCGTATGCCGGAGTGCCGCCGTCCCAGGTTACTGATAGGTTCCTAGTGGTTTCATCATCTAGGGTAACCTCAACGGTTGTTGGTAGTCCAACGGCTGATAGCTCCGTGCCGTAGGCTACACTGATGTCGGCAATTGAAGCTACGGATGTGATCTCTTTGTCCACCGGTACTGCTTCAGCCACAATTACTTTGATTTGTGCTTTGTGGCCGCCTGTATTGGCAAGCCCCTCTACTAATGTCAAGGTTCCTGCAAATACATATTCACCGGCTGTATTCCCATCGTATGCCGGAGTGCCGCCGTCCCAGGTTACTGATAGGTTCCTAGTGGTTTCATCATCTAGGGTAACCTCAACGGTTGTTGGTAGTCCAACGGCTGATAGCTCCGTGCCGTAGGCTACACTGATGTCGGCAATTGAAGCTACGGATGTGATCTCTTTGTCCACCGGTACTGCTTCAGCCACAATTACTTTGATTTGTGCTTTGTGGCCGCCTGTATTGGCAAGCCCCTCTACTAATGTCAAGGTTCCTGCAAATACATATTCACCGGCTGTATTCCCATCGTATGCCGGAGTGCCGCCGTCCCAGGTTACTGATAGGTTCCTAGTGGTTTCATCATCTAGGGTAACCTCAACGGTTGTTGGTAGTCCAACGGCTGATAGCTCCGTGCCGTAGGCTACGCTGATGTCGGCAATTGAAGCTACGGATGTGATCTCTTTGTCCACCGGTACTGCTTCAGCCACAATTACTTTGATTTGTGCTTTGTGGCCGCCTGTATTGGCAAGCCCCTCTACTAATGTCAAGGTTCCTGCAAATACATATTCACCGGCTGTATTCCCATCGTATGCCGGAGTGCCGCCGTCCCAGGTTACTGATAGGTTCCTAGTGGTTTCATCATCTAGGGTAACCTCAACGGTTGTTGGTAGTCCAACGGCTGATAGCTCCGTGCCGTAGGCTACGCTGATGTCGGCAATTGAAGCTACGGATGTGATCTCTTTGTCCACCGGTACTGCTTCAGCCACAATTACTTTGATTTGTGCTTTGTGGCCGCCTGTATTGGCAAGCCCCTCTACTAATGTCAAGGTTCCTGCAAATACATATTCACCGGCTGTATTCCCATCGTATGCCGGAGTGCCGCCGTCCCAGGTTACTGATAGGTTCCTAGTGGTTTCATCATCTAGGGTAACCTCAACGGTTGTTGGTAGTCCAACGGCTGATAGCTCCGTGCCGTAGGCTACACTGATGTCGGCAATTGAAGCTACGGATGTGATCTCTTTGTCCACCGGTACTGCTTCAGCCACAATTACTTTGATTTGTGCTTTGTGGCCGCCTGTATTGGCAAGCCCCTCTACTAATGTCAAGGTTCCTGCAAATACATATTCACCGGCTGTATTCCCATCGTATGCCGGAGTGCCGCCGTCCCAGGTTACTGATAGGTTCCTAGTGGTTTCATCATCTAGGGTAACCTCAACGGTTGTTGGTAGTCCAACGGCTGATAGCTCCGTGCCGTAGGCTACACTGATGTCGGCAATTGAAGCTACGGATGTGATCTCTTTGTCCACCGGTACTGCTGCCGTTCTAAACGTAATTGTCTTAGTTGCAACCGCCGAATTTGTATATCCCGATCTCATCCCAATGGCTTTTACTATAACAGGTCCGCCTTCATCGCCCGGTGCTTCTACGGTAAACGGCTCAGTATATTTCGTTGAACTAGATGTAGGAGTTGTTCCATCCTTAGTGTAATAAATCGTTGCTCCGCTGGTTGTTGTGGTCAGTGTTACTGTAACAACAGCATCGTTATCCAACCCGCTAAGATCAGTAACTACTTCCCCATCAACCTCAGTTTTCACACTAATAGAACTTACTGGTATCACTGGCGGTACATATGTTCCACCACTTGCTGGTGGTTCTGACACAATACCAGTTCCATCTTTGTTGTTCTTTACGGTCTGTCCACCTTCAACTTCTTCACCGCCACCAGCTGTTACACCTGTAACATTCTCGCCAACACTAATCTCGGTGTTTGGTGTTGTTATGCTAGCACCATTACCACCCTGCTCAACATTAACTTTATCTACTTTTCCGCCACCGGTAACATTAGTGTTTGCTCCAGAAGTTGAAATTTCATTAACACTTCCCTCAACATCGATAGATGCGTTAGCCGCTCTGACCGAAATGCTTTCAACTTCCGAATCAGCATCAACTGTAATTCTTGAGTTCACACCGGTAATGTTAGCAGATCCGATGGAAGCGCCAGTTGCCAAAACAGTGACATTGTCAGTCACTATCTCAATTTGTCCTACATTACCTTCAACAATAATGTCATCGGATCCATCGTCTACATAGATTACTTCGACTTCAGCGTCGTCCTCTACCAGAATCCTGACAGTACCATCCACTCTTGCGGCAACTATGTATGAAACATTAGAATTGCCACGGATGATTATAGAGTTCTCGCCACCGCCCCTAATAACAAGCCTTCCGGTTACAACTACGTCATCCAATACAACATCGCCGTCACCGACACCGTCGCCTATTATCAGGTCGCCGCTTACTGTGAGTCCCTTTAGTGTTGCGCCGGGAACATTGATCATAACGTTGCCTTCGGCAACCTCTGTATATTCTCCTTCTTCGCTTATGTATTGCTTAATAAGGTTGAACATTACCTGGGCAAATTCTGCTCTAGTTATGTCCGCTTTGGGATTCAGTTTTCCGTTTGAACCCTGTATGTAACCAGCGTTTACCAAAGCATATATGGAGCCTCTTGCCCAATCGGATATCTCCTCAATGTCACTGAATGTTTTGCTGATTCTTGTTGCAGGTTGGAGTTTAAGCGCCCTTGCCAACACAGTAAAAGCTTGCTCACGAGTAATATTGCTGTCGGGGTTCATTTTCCCTGAGTAGCCTTCCATTACCCCCATCTTGAAAGCTTTTGCTATGTATTCAAAGAACCAGTCCGATTTGCGGACATCGGTGTATGAGGATATGTCTCCTTCCTCTGACGCGCCAAATGCCCTGACAATTATTGTCGCCATCTCCGCCCTTGTTAGGGGTTTATCTGGCATAATTTTGCCATCGGCCCCCTGAAGCAAGTGGTTTGCTACGGCAAATTCCAGGGCTTCAGTCGCCCAATTGTTGGGCATGTCCGAAAACTGAGAGCTTATATCAGCCCCCGTAGCACCTACTGCAGGCATCAAACCGATGACCATGATCAGTGCTACTAGTACAGAAATTAATCGCTTTGACATTATTGAACCTCCCTTAATCATTTACAATGTCAAGTCGCTACAATAGGGTAAGTAATCCGACAACAAATATTTTGATTATGTAAAAGAGCACATGATTTTTGCTATTGCTGAGTATATCAATAATCATTTACAAATTGACCGACATTCGCAACCGCTCTTGTCAAAGCAGAAATCTGTGCTGCAAGGCTATAAAGCTGTTCTTTTTCATTTGTACTGACCCTGCAATATATCCCAACCTTCTTTTCCAAACGGTCATTCTTTGCCGGGATATACCAAATTTTTGAATCCATCAGTTCACCTCCTCGTCCTTATTTAGCCTAATTATATCACATTTTCACGTTTATGATAAGTAGGCAATTTATGCTTATAAAATGAGCAAAAACACAATATATTGATTGCCATCTTTTTCAAATCACTATATATTGCGTGTTATCAATACTACGCACTCAACATGCGGCGTCTGAGGGAACATATCGACAGGCTGAACCCACATTGGCTTCCACCCGTCTCGGCCGAGCACTATCAAATCACGAGCCAGGGTAGATGGATTGCAGGACACGTAGATGATCGACCTGGGTTTGGCGCGCGACATTGAGAGGAGCGCAGACTCCTCGGCACCGCCTCGCGGCGGGTCGAGTATAACCGATGTTGGCCTGCCAAACTCGCGAACGGTAGCCGGAAGCACCCTCTCGGCTCTGCCTTCTCTGAACCTGACATTAGCGACCCCGTTCTCCCTCGCGTTTCGCTTGGCATCTTGAACCGCATCCCTTACCTCTTCGATGCCAACTGCCAGAGCTGCCCTTTTCGCGGCAAACAGAGTGATAGAGCCAATACCGGAGTAGACGTCGATAACTTTGTCGCTAGGACCCAACTGTGCTGCGTTCAACGCGATCTCATACAGTCTTGCAGCCTGTGGGCTGTTCACTTGGTAGAACGAGTGGGGAGAGATCCGGAACCTCAAGAACCCGAGGGCATCCGAACCAAAAAGGTCCTCAATGTGCGGTCGCCCGTACAGCACCTTGTTCTTCGGCCCCAGTATGATGTTGGTCTTCTCTGTGTTCGTGTTCAGAACGACGCTCTTGAGGCCGGGTGTCGAGGACGCCAGGCTACGGCCAAGCTCAACCTGGCCCGGCAGAGAGAAGGCATTGGCTATGACAACCGCCATCCTCTCGCCAGTCCCCGGCGCAACTCTAGCCATAAGGTGGCGAACCTGCCCCCTACCGGTAGACTCTCTGTAGACCGTGTACTTCCTTGAGCGAATCTCCTTCAGAAGCCGGAGCACCAGCTCTCGCGCGAGGGGATGTTCAAGAGGACATTCTTCCGCAGGAACAACATCGTGGGTATACGGCCGGTAGAAACCTGCCACGATCTTACCGTTCTGTACAGCTAGAGGCACTTCCACCTTGTTCCGGTAGCCGGTGATATCCGGCGAAGGCAGGCACTCTTTTACCTCGCAGTCATTGATGCGGGCTATGCGAGCAAGAGCCTCGGCAACCAAACGCCGCTTCCACTCCAGTTGAAGCGGGTAAGTCATATGCTGCCAAGTGCAGCCTCCGCAAAGGTGAGCTACGGAGCAGACGGGTTTTTGTCGCCCCGCACCTTCCTCGAGAAGCGAGGCCAGGCGGCCGCGCATGAAGTTCTTCTTCTTCTCGATTACGCTGAACTCGACAGTGTCGCCGGGCACGGTGCCGGCAATGAAAACGGCGAGCCCTTGGTCGGGGCCGGACAGAACACGCCCGACACCCTCCCCACGGTGATTCAACCCGGTAATCTTGGCGCGAGGGAGCGGAGCCACGGGACTATTCGCGCGCGTCCTCGCCGATTACAACGACCTCAGGCTCAAGTTCAACGTCAAAAGCGTCCTTAACCTTCGCCTGAACCGTCTTCATCAGCTCCAGCACATCCCGGGCGGTGGCCCCGCCGGTGTTCACAATGAACCCTGCGTGCTTTGGGGATATCTGCGCCGCGCCTACTTTGAGTCCTTTGAGCCCAAGTTCCTGGATCATGGAGCCGACGTAGCGCCCTGGGGGACGCCTGAAAGCACTGCCCGCAGAGGGCAGGTCAAGAGGCTGCTTGGCCTCACGTTCTCTTGCCCTCTTCTCCATGGCATCGCGAATCTGGGATCTGTCGCCCTCCACCAATTCCAGTTCGGCAGCGAGAATCAGAAGATCATCCCTGTCGGTAAAAAGCGAGTGCCTGTACGAGAAGTCCAGCTCTTGAGCATAAATCCAGCAGGTCTTCCCGTCTATGGAAGCCACTTGGACGCGTTTCACCAAAGAGGCCATGTCGCCGCCGTACGCTCCTGCGTTCATCGCAATGGCGCCGCCTACACTGCCGGGAATCCCCACAGCCCACTCAAGGCCCGACAAGCCTTCTTCAAGGGCAGACTCAACCAGCCTCGGAAGAAGAGTCCCTGCCTTGACCTCAATTGTTGCTGTGCCGTTCCGCCCAACTCCGGAGTAACCGGGAGCCATTTTCAGAACGCAGCCGCGCACGCCGCCGTCCTTCACCAGGAGATTGGTACCGTTTCCCACTATATAGCAGGGTATGGACAGCTCCCTGCACGATGTCCATGCCTTGACGGCATCTTCAACGGTTGACGGAAGAACCAATAGGTCACAGGGGCCGCCAATCCGAAACGAAGTGTGCAAGGACATAGGCTCGTTCTGAAGAACGCGGGAACCGCTAAGCAGCGCGGCTACGTCGCCAATATCCCATTTCTCCGGAGCCTGTCCCGAAGCCATGCCATGCCCCCCTCTTTCCCCTATCATCAAGTTATGCCCATAACACTAAGTTAGTATCTTCTCCCTTAGCATTATGTTTACCTTTGCAGGATTAGCCCTGCCTTTGGTGGCTTTCATGACTTGCCCGACCAGAAAGCCGATCGCTTTCTCCTTACCGCTCTTGACGTCTGCAACCGGTCCGGGGTTCGCGGCAATCACCTCTGCGATTATCGCCGAGAGTTCACCTTCATCTGAAACTTGAGTAAGCCCTTCTTCCTTGACGATGGCAGAAGGAGACTTACCGGTCTCTATCATCTTCACCAAGACATCCTTGGCGATCTTTCCGCTGATAACTCCAGTTTTCACAAGGTCAAGCATCTCGGCTAGACCTTCCGGAGTGACCGGTATCTTCTCGTAGGGCACCCCGTGCTGGTTCATATAACCCAAAAGGTCTCCCATGATCCAGTTCGATGCCGCCTTCGGGTCCGCACCTTTCTCCACGCATCGATCGAAGAAGCGGGAAAGGTGCGGGCTTAAGGTCAGGACTTGGGCATCATACTGCGGAAGCCCAAGCCGGGTGATATAGTCCGCGACAATCTCTCCAGGCAGCCTCGGCATCCTCTCTCTCACGTCGTCGACTACGGATTGCTCCAGAATCAACCTCGGAAGATCGGGTTCCGGGAAGTACCGGTAATCCTGATTGGACTCTTTGGTGCGCATGGAATAGGTGCTTTCCCTGGATTCATCCCAATGCCTGGTCTCGCGTACAATCCGTTCACCGCGTTTTTGCGCCTCAACCTGGCGCCTGAACTCATACCCCAGCGCCTTCACGACTGCCCGAAACGAGTTAAGGTTCTTAAGTTCCACAGGTGTTCCCTGAGTATCCGCTCCCTTAGGCCTCACCGATATGTTGCAGTCCACCCGCATGGACCCTTCTTCCATCTTCACATCCGACACTCCGGCAAACGACAAAATGCGCTGCAGTCGCTCGAGGTACTGCCTTGCCTCCTCGGGCGAGTTCATGTCGGGCTCCGACACGATTTCAATGAGCGGAACACCGGAGCGGTTGAAATCCAAGAGGCTAAAGGACGCGCTTGTGATGTCATCCCCTGCATGGATTGACTTACCGGTATCCTCCTCAAGGTGGATCCTGCGGACGCGGATCGCCTTTCTCGGTTCATCTATCTCAATGCACCCGTTTTCAGCGAGCGGCTTTTCATACTGGGTTATCTGGTATCCCTTAGTGAGGTCGGGATAGAAGTAGTTTTTTCTGTCCCAGCTGCTGTCTAGATTGATCTGCGCGTTAAGTCCGATGGCGGCACGCAGGCCTAGCTCCACGGCCTTCTCGTTTGGAACAGGCAACGCACCGGGAAGGCCCATACATACCGGACAGACGTTGGTGTTGGGAGGATCTCCGAAGCGAACAGGGCAGCGGCAGAACATCTTGCTCTCTGTAAGGAGCTCTACGTGAACCTCGAGTCCTATCATCATTTCGTAAAGCGCGTCAGTCAACCCTCTCACACTCCTCCAAGAGCACCAGGCTATTCCTCATGGCGGCCGCTCTCTCCTCCATCTCACTCCTGCCCGCAGATTCCACAGCATACCCCAACGCGAGCACGGTCTCCTCGTCAAAAGGTCTGCCGATGATCTGCAGCCCGCAGGGCAGCGTCACGGTAGAGTCTTCGCCTTCAGGCAACGCGAAACCGCACGGCACCGACATAGCGGGGAGTCCGGCTAGGTTTACGGGAACCGTCATCACGTCCGTCATGTACATCATGTACGGATCCATCATCCTGTCACCTGCCGCAAAAGCAACGGAAGGAGTCGTCGGAGAGAGGAGTACGTCACATGTTTCAAAGGCCTTCTCGAACTCCCGCCGCACGAGAGTTCGAATCTTCGCTGCTCGCAAGTAGTATGCATCGTAGTATCCCGCAGACAGCGCGAAGGTGCCGAGCATCACCCTAAGGCGCACTTCCGGACCGAATCCCTTGCCCCGGGTATCGCGATACATCTCCTCCAAGCCCTTGTCCCGCAAAGAAAGACCGTATCTCACTCCGTCAAACCTCGACAGATTGGATGAGGCTTCGGAAGGCGCGATTATGTAGTACGCGTCCAGAGCGTAAGCCAAGCTGGGAAGGGATACTTCCTCGATGATGAGGCCTAAATGAGACAGTTCCTCTAAAGCCCGGTCGAAGGCACGGCGCACGCCGCTGTCAACCCCAAGGCCCAGCAGCTCTTTGGGCACTCCAGCCTTCAGACCTCTTACGGGACGCTCAAGCCTCTTGCTCCAGCTCACTACAGGCTGGTCGAGGGATGTGGGATCGAGCGGGTCGGAGCCCGCAATTGCCTCAAGGCCAAGCGCCGCATCCTGAACGTTCCGCCCGAAGGGACCTACCTGGTCAAGTGAGGACGCAAAAGCGGCAACCCCGTACCGGGATACCCGCCCGTACGTCGGCTTTAGCCCTACAATGCCTGTAAAGGAGGCTGGCTGCCGGATCGAACCGCCGGTGTCGGTACCCAGGGCCAAAGTTGAGAGCCCAGCTGCCACTGCCGCTGCCGAGCCGCCGCTGGACCCGCCCGGCACACGGCTCGCGTCCCACGGATTGCGCGTGGCCATAAAGGCAGAAGTCTCTGTAGACGAACCCATCGCAAACTCATCAAGGTTTGTCTTGCCGGTCAAGACAGCGCCCGCATCTCTCAGGCGCTCCAGCACCGTAGCGGTGTACGGCGATATGTAACCCTCAAGTATCCTAGAGCCGCAGGTACAAGCGGTACCCTTGAGGTTCATGTTGTCCTTCACTGCACAGGGCACGCCTGCCAACACTCCGGGGTCTTCTCCGCGCGCTATCTTCGCGTCGACCCGCGAGGCATCAATGCGCGCTTCGGGTTCAAGCACTTCAAGAAAAGCGCAAAGCCTGGGATCGACTTCAGATATCCTGGCCAGGTGCGCGTCCAACACTTCTTGGGCCGAGACTTCCTTAGCTTTCACCCGCATGGCTATCTCGCTTGCACTCAGTTCCCAGAGTTCCATGCTATCGCCTCCCGCCTGGCGGAGCCTCGCCGGAGTCATCGGAAGCCGGAGCTTCTTTCGGTACAACGTAGTAGCCGTCCCTAACCTCGGGGGCTATCTCCAGAAGTCTGTCCCGGTTCAGCCCGGGCCTGGGAGTATCCTCCTCCAGCACTACTCCCTTTGCGCCCCTGAAGCCGAACGTGGGTTCCACTCCCTCAACGTCAATCTCGGAGAGCCTGTCTATGTGCCTCAGAATTGATTCCAGATCCTTTTCGATCTTGGCCGCCTCACCCGGGGAAAGGCGCATCCTGGCAAGATCGGCCACGTGCTTCACATCAATCCGCATATCCTAGATCCCCCTCCCCTGGACCATCGAAACAAACTCATGTGCAGGGATTACCCTTATCCCTAGTTCGCGGGCCTTTTCAAACTTCGAGCCCGGACTCTCGCCAACCACAACGGCCGAGGTCTTCTTGGACACCGAAGACGACACTGTCCCTCCAAGATTCCTAACCGCCTCTTCCGCTTCCTGCCTGGTCATTCCCGGTATGCTGCCGGTTATGACGATCGTCTGTCCTGAGAATACTCCTTCCGTAGGCTTGCGGACCTCCTCCACAGATAGCGCCGCTTGAACCCCTGCCCTTTTGAGCTTGCCCACCAGTTCAGCCATGGAAGGTTGTTTCCGGGCGGTAACGATGGACCTCACCGTCTCGGGTCCAATGTCAGGTACCGATGCGAGTTCACCTTCAGCAGCACTTAAGAACGCATCGAGGCTCCGGAACCGTTCGGCAAGGTCATAGGATGCTCGCTGCCCAACATGCCTTATCCCCAAAGCAAACAACAATCTGGCAAGCGGCCGCTCCTTAGACGCTTCTACGGCAGCTACCAGATTCGCGGCAGATTTCTCACCCTGGCGGGGCAGACTGCGGATGTCCTCAACAGACAGGAAGTAGAGATCCCCCGCATCCTTGACCAAGCCCGCCTCCAACAGCGCATCCACCATTGCGGGCCCTAATCCGCGAATGTCCATCGCGTCTCTGGAGGCGAAATGAATGAGGCGTTCCCTTATCTGAGCGGGGCAGGCCATTCCCGTGCACCTGTACGCGGCTTC
This sequence comes from Bacillota bacterium, assembly GCA_050952125.1. Classification (GTDB taxonomy): domain Bacteria; phylum Bacillota; class Sulfobacillia; order Fermentithermobacillales; family Fermentithermobacillaceae; genus UBA3951. The sequence continues at coordinate 740,549 of JBMNKK010000004.1, read as the reverse complement.
TCCCGGAAACCTCACAACCTCTCCTCCGCACGCGGGACATGTGCTTGGCCAGTAGAACTCCCGCTCGGTTCCTGTGCGCTTATCCTTCACAACCGAGACAATCTCGGGAATAATCTCACCCGCTTTTTGGAGCACCACCGTATCGCCTATCCGGATGTCCTTCTCACGTATGATGTCCTCATTGTGCAGCGTTGCCCTTGAGACGGTCGATCCCGATACCCGCACCGGGGTAAGGATCGCCGTGGGAGTCAGCACCCCGGTCCGCCCGACCTGCAAGATGATGTCGAGAACCCTTGTCTCCACCTGCTCCGCAGGAAACTTGTAGGCGATTTGCGCGCGAGGCGAATGCCCGGTAAAGCCCATCCTCACGCCCAAATCACGGTCATCTACCTTGATGACAAGTCCGTCGGTATCATAAGGCAGCTTGTGCCGTTCCTCTTCCCACCGGGAGATCGATTGAACCAGCTCGTCGGGTGACGCCGCCAAGGTATGGGCGGGAACGGGTAGGCCCATCTCCCTTAATAGAACCAGCATCTCCGACTCTGTAGACACTACAGTATCAGTGCTGTCGCCCGCCATCTCTCTTATCTCATAGAACAGAGCGCGGAGAGGGCGCCTGGCCGTAACTCGCGGGTCAAGCTGCCGGAGCGAACCTGCCGCAGCGTTACGCGGGTTCGCGAAGACGGAGAGCCCCTCTTCCTGTCGCATCTCATTGAGCCTGGCAAAATCATCTTTGGGCAGGTAGACCTCGCCCCTCACTTCGAGAAAACGCGGGACAGCATCTTTCGTGCCTCCGCGCCTCAGTGCCAGGGGAATGGATTTCACGGTTCTTATGTTCCGGGTCACGTCTTCGCCCGTGATGCCGTCGCCTCTGGTGAGTCCGGACGTGAGAACCCCCTCTTCGTAGCGGAGGATAACCGATAGCCCGTCAATTTTGGGCTCGACTACATACGTTACAGAAGCATCGCTGCCGGTATATTCGCGCACGCGCCTGTCGAAGGCGCGGACTTCCTCTACCGAAAACGCGTTTGACAGGCTTAAGACAGGCCGGCGGTGAGGGACCGGACGAAATCCCGGAGATACTTCGCCGCCTACCCGTTGGGTAGGCGAGTCCGGCCTAACCAGCGAAGGATACAGGCGCTCTATCTCTTCGAGTTCCCTGTACATCCTGTCATACTCCGCGTCGGAGATGGTAGGGTCGTCCAGCACGTAATAACGGTATTGATGCTCTCTCAACTCACGGCTAAGGCTGATAATACGTTTACGTGCTTCTTCCTCTGAGATCGCCTTCATCGAAGCCACCTCTCTTACCCTCTACCGCGGCCGCCGGGTGACAACCAACCCGTTCGCGCCCTCCTCATACCTCTTACTCGTCCCAGGTCCTGACCTCCAAGAGCTCTCGCGGTATCTCCGATACAAACCTGGATACGCGAACCCTGCCAAGACCTATGCTCATTTCACGTGACCATGAGAACGTCATGTAAAGCAACTTCTTTGCCCTGGTCATACCTACGTACAGCAGGCGCCGTTCCTCCTCGATCTGGCGCTCGTCGTTAGTGGAACGAACGTGCGGAAGGATACCCTCTTCCATTCCGACCAGAAACACCGCGTCAAACTCAAGGCCTTTGGCAGAATGGAACGTGCCCATCACGCAGGCGTCTTTACCCTCATCATAGGTATCCTGGTCCGACACCAGAGCGCATTGCTCTACGTAAGCCTGAAGATCGCCTCCCGATTCCGAGAACACCCTTACCGAAGCGAGGAGCTCATTCAAGTCCTCGAGCCGCTCGCGGCTGTCGGGCGTTCCCTGAGCCTCAAGGTGTGCCAGGTAGCCAGTTTGTTCCATGACATCCTTTAGTATGTAGTGAACCGGCTGATCGATTCCCCTCGCGGCGATATCCGACAACACCCGCCCTAGATCGCTCGCCGCCTTCTTCTGCGGAGCCGTCAGCCCTTTGATGTCGGGCGCAGCCATCAAAGCCCTTATCAAATCCACATTCGCGCCTGCGGCATAACTTCCGATCTTCCGTAGCGCGGCGGGTCCCAGACCTCTGGGAGGCTCGTTTGCGACCCGCTCGAACGAGATGACATCCTTCGGGTTCAGAATGAGCCTGAGATAGCTCAGGACATCCTTGATGTGCTTCCGGTCGTAGAACCGCCTACCCGAGAGGACAGCGTAAGGAATGCCTCTCTCAAGGAAGGCTTCCTCAAACAACCTGGACTGAGCGTTCGTACGGTACAGTATGGCACAAGAGGATAGAGGGAAACCGCGCCCCACCACCAACTGCTCAATCTCTCCTGCGACAAACCTGGCCTCGTCCTGCCCGCTTTGAGCTGCGTACAGAGTAATGAGTGAGCCGCCTTCGGCCGCGGTCCAGAGGCGCTTGTCCTTCCTCTCCAGATTGTTGCTCACCACGTGGAAGGCTCCATCGAGAATCACCTGAGTCGAGCGGTAATTCTGCTCGAGTTTGACTACGTGGCACTCAGGATAGTCTCTCTCAAACTCCAGGATATTGCGGATATCCGCTCCACGAAACGTGTAGATGCTCTGATCGTCATCGCCGACAACAGCTATGTTGTGGTGAGAGGCTGCCAAGAGTCTCGTCAGCTCGTATTGAGCCCGGTTGGTATCCTGGTACTCATCGACAAGGATATATCTGAAACGTTCCTGGTACTTGGCCAGAACATCCGGATGGTTCTGAAACATCACGACGGTCTCCATGATTAGGTCATCGAAGTCCATACCGTCCTGTTCGCGAAGCTTCTGTTGATAGAGACTGTAAGCCTGAGCAACCTTGGTTTCATAGAAAGTGAATGCGGTCTTGGCATACTCTTCCGGATCTCTCAGGTTGTCTTTGGCTGCAGAAATGGTGTGCAGCAAGCCCGAGGGAGTATACTGCTTTTCATTGAGATCCAGCTCTTTCAGCACTTTGCGCATGATCTTCACCTGGTCGTCGCTATCCACGATCGTGAACCTGCCTGACCTGCCGAGGCCAGGCAGTTCCGTCCTCAGGATGCGCACGCATGCTGAGTGGAAGGTCATAGCCCATACACCTTTGGCGCGGTCACCGAGCAGAGCTTCGATACGACTCTTGAGCTCGTTTGCTGCCTTATTGGTGAAGGTGATGGCCAATATCGATCCGGGAGGAGCCCCTTCCGAGATCAGGTAGGCCACCCGCCTCGTAAGCACAGTAGTCTTACCGGAGCCGGCTCCGGCCAGGATGAGAAGGGGGCCGTGGACATGGGTCACCGCTTCCACCTGCTTGGGGTTGAGTCCTTGAAGAACACGGGTTTCAGGCATGATACACCGCCAAATATGTATTTGGAGTTCAGACAAAGACAGTATAGCGGATTGGCGGCGGATATCGCCAGGGAAGCTCTCGGGCTGTAGCTTAGGGATAACCAAACGCTGCCGAAACGTCTGGTGATGAGCAGGAGCTCCGGTCCGGACGGAGAATCATTATTGTTTAGGCGTGACTATTCGATCGCGAGATTTCATGACTCAAGGAGGACCAATGGCGAAGGATAACCCGGCGGTAGTCCAGAGCGACGGAACTATACTGGTAGAAGTCGATAATCCGGCTTACGAGAAGGCCAGAGACAGCCTTATGAGGTTTTCCGACCTCGTGAAGAGTCCGGAGTATATCCACACCTACCGGCTGTCGCCCTTGTCACTCTGGAACGCCGCGGCCGTCGGCCTCCACCCTGACGAGGTCATCGATAGCCTGACGCGCTTCTCGAGATACCCCGTGCCGCAGAACATGGTGACCTACGTGCGGGACACCATGGCAAAGTTCGGGCTCATCCGCATGACGCGCGAAGGCGGAGACCTCGTTATCACCTGCTCGGATCCCATGGTCTTCCAAGAGATCACGCATTCCGACAAGGTGCAGCGTTTCATAAGGAAGAGTCTATCGAACCAATCCTTCACTGTGGACACCATCGATCGGGGACCCCTCAAGCAGGTCCTGATCAAGATGGGCTATCCCTGTGAAGACCTGGCAGGATATGTGGAGGGCGACCCTCTCCGTTTTTCGTTGCGAACGACGACAACCCAGGGCAAACCTTTTGGCCTCCGGCCGTACCAACAGGCTGCCTGCGATGCATTCTGGGCAGGAGGCACGGTTCGCGGAGGCAGCGGAGTTGTCGTGCTTCCCTGCGGAGCCGGAAAGACAATCGTTGGCATGGGAGCCATGGAAAAAGCGGCTGCTCAGACTCTTATTCTCACAACCAATATAGTAGCTCTCAGGCAGTGGATAGGAGAGCTTGTGGACAAGACCACACTTGATGAGAGCATGGTGAAAGAGTATAGCGGCGAGATTAAGGAGATCGGGCCCGTAACGGTCACAACATACCAGATACTCGTGCATAGAAGGCGGAATTCTGACAACGAGTACCCCCACTTCTCACTCTTCGGCGAGAGGAACTGGGGCCTCATAATCTACGACGAAGTCCACCTCCTGCCCGCGCCGGTATTCCGGATAACTGCCGACCTTCAGGCCAGAAGGCGGCTAGGCCTGACGGCAACGCTGGTGAGAGAGGACGGGCGTGAGGACGAAGTGTTCAGCCTTATCGGCCCTAAGCGTTTCGACAAGCCCTGGAAGGAACTCGAGGAACAGAACTGGATAGCGCAGGCTCACTGCTATGAGATTAGGGTTGACATGAACGCTGACGACAGGCTGGCATATGCCGTCGCTTCCGAACGCGACAAGTACCGCATTGCAGCGACAAACGAGAACAAGATGTCTCTGGTACAGGAGATTCTGAAAAGGCACGCTGGCGACCAGGTCCTGGTCATAGGCCAATACCTTGACCAACTCGAAGTAATATCCAGAATCCTTGACGCGCCGCTCCTGTGCGGCCAGACCCCGAACGCCGAACGTGAGGAACTCTACGGCAGATTTAGGGAAGGGTCCCTGAAGACGTTGGTGGTATCTAAAGTCGCCAACTTCTCGGTCGACCTACCGGACGCAAACGTGGCCATACAAGTGTCCGGCACTTTCGGCTCCCGGCAGGAAGAAGCGCAGAGGCTGGGTAGAATACTCCGGCCAAAGCCGCAGGGAGAAAGTGCCACCTTTTACTCGCTTGTGACAAAGAACACGAAAGACCAGGAGTTCTCTCAGAAGCGGCAACTATTTCTCACAGAACAGGGTTACAAGTACACTATTTGGGAGGCACAGTCTTTCATGGACTCCAAGCGCGAGGAGGTAAGGTCATGAGACTGGTCGAGGCTCTCCTGTCATCGTCTGTCGAGAGAGCGAAAGGCATTGCTGCCTTCTACGGGCTTTTAGAACCAACCGGCGCTCTTAGCGATAAAGCCCCTCAAGAGGAAGTTGCCAACGCGGTCGCTTCTCACCTCTTGGTGCCGGCAAACTCAATAGTCGCGATGAACGGCCTTAATCCAGAGGAGATGCTCGCCTTAAGGCTTATCACGCTTGCAGCCGGAGGAAGCGGAGTTGTCATCGAGCAGTGTCACCAGAAGCTGAACCAGCTGTCGCGGAAGTGGCGCAGAAACGGCGCAAAAGTGATCGAGGCTCTTATCTCAAGAGGTCTCGTGTTCGTGAGGCGTGAGGGCTACAGGCATATTTACTTCGTCCCGGAAGATCTGCGCGAAGTTCTCTCCGGTTTTTTCCTTAACGACATTTACAAGACAACGTGTGTCGACCTTCAGAGGTTTACTCTGCGTAACCATGCGGATTTTGCCGGACCCCTCCGCCACCTGACTCTCTTCCTGTCCTATGTCAGAAAGAACGAGGTTAAGCTGGCTCAGACGGGTACCATGTTCAAGAAGGCTCAAAACGATCTCACGTGGCTTGTCGGGGAAGATGACACTCCAATAGAGGACACCCTATTTCCTGTACGGTATTCTCCGCGGCTTGCATTCCTTCTGTACTTCGCGAAGGCCAAAAACTTGGTGGAAGAGAGAAACGGCATGCTTAGGCTGGGCAATCAAATGGCCGCTTGGGTCGATACGCCGTATCGACAGTGCAGGCAAGAGCTGTTTGATTACTGGCGCCAGACATTCGTGGCGCAAGATGTGGACCTGCAGACTATGCTGTGGATCATTATGCACGCTCCGGAAAACTCGGCCATATCGTTGACAGCCCTCCTAGAGGCAATGGATACGCTATCCACGAGTCACTCGTCACACGGACTGAATCTACGGGCCGAGCGCAATCTCGTTGACACTCTTGAGTACCTGGGCGGACTTGAGGTCTCACAAAACATCAACGGGCTGTTCGTAAGGCCAACGCCTCTGGGAAGAGCTCTTTTCGGATGCGGGGAATGGCCTGAGGAGTCCTGGGAAGAGCACATCTATGTCCAGAGCAACTTCGAGATACTGGTGCCAAGCACGGTGGCTCCGAAGGTTCTTTGGTCCATTGACGCTTTCGCAGAGCTCCTGAAGCCTGACCAGATGATGGTCTACAAGCTGACCAGGAATTCAGTCTACAGAGCGATGCTTCATTCGTATACGCCCCACACGATAGAAGAGTTCTTGGTCACTCATTCAAAGACACCCGTTTCACAGAACGTCACGTATTCCATCGCTCACTGGGGAACGTCGTACGGGCGTATCGAGTTCCAGGAAACCATCCTTCTGAAATGCGATACCGAGCAGCTGGCGGAGGAGCTCATGCTTCACCCGAAGATCAGGCCCTTCATCAGGCAAAGGGTAGGTCCTTTATACCTTTCGGTAGACAGCGAGCAGTACCAACAGCTGGTTACTGCTTTGGCGGACGAAGGATACATGCCGAAAGTCAACCGGACACGCCGTTTGGCTCCGCAGACTGCAGGGCAGACCTAGACTCGAAAGTCAGTGTCCCTTAAAGGTCGGGCAAGAGGCAGGAAACGGCCGGTCTTAGCTGCCGCCTTGTCGTAGTGGTGGAGCCATAGGTAGGAAAGCCCGAAGGAAACGACACCAAAAACGCCACCCCACAAAGTCGCGTTCCCGAGAAGGCGCCCGAGAAACCAGCCCAAGGCGAACCCAACGCCGGTTCCGAGAAGGGGCAGAACATAGAGAAGGAAAGAAAGCCTTAGGTAATCTTGCCCTGTGATCTCGAGTTCTACGAGGTCGCCGGGTTTCACGGCGGAAGTAGATATTGCTTCGACTATCAGGTTGCTGTTATCTCCGAAAGTAATGTGAGCATGCTGGCACTTGCCGCACTTCTCACACGCCGCGGATCGCTTAACGGAGACCGAAATCCTATCTCCGTCTACGCCTACAACAGTGCCGATCTCCTTCACGTCGCGCGCCTCCTCGCTTACCTTCCGGAGGTTATTGTACGCTAAAACAGGATTTTGTGCTTTGTCCAGCCGACATTCAGAACCATGCCAACCGCGAAGGAGTTCACAAGGAGAGCGGTCCCTCCATGGCTTAAGAAGGGCAAAGGAACGCCCGTGACCGGCATGATACCCATGGTCATACCAATGTTTATCAGAATGTGGAAAACGAAAAGCGAAAGCACGCCGCCTGCCACCAGAGTACCGACCTTATCGGTGGAGGTGATAGCGGCGACAAGACAGCGGTAAGCGATCACAAAGTAGAGAGCCAAAACAAGGACTCCCTTAACAAAGCCGAGCTCCTCTCCCACAACAGAGAAGATGAAATCGGTATGCTGTTCCGGGATGAAGTCCAGACGGTTCTGTGTTCCTTGACCGAGTCCCTTTCCCCACAGCGAACCGGAGCCAATGGCTATCTTCGACTGGAGTACTTGGTATCCGGTTCCCAGGGGGTCGATGTTGGGGTTAAAAAGCGTGAGAAGCCGGTTAATCTGGTAATCGTGAAGCGGAAGGGGTAGACCTGCGTAGAAGTGCAGGCCCAGGACAATGGCAATGACCAGGGTCCCAGCCAGTGCCAACGCTAGGATACGCTTCCCCGGCGTGCCGCCGAAGTAAAGAGAACCGGTGCTCACCGCCAGAAGTGCCATTGCCGTGCCTAGATCGGGCTGCATAAGGATAAGTCCGATGGGGAAAAGCGTCCATGCGTAGTACGCGATAAAGCCCCAGATTGTCTTCGGAGGTTCCTCCCACCGGTGAACCAGCCTCGCACAAAAGAGAATGGTGACGACTTTGGCTATTTCTGATGGTTGGAGATCAAAGAAGGGCAAGGGAATCCATCGAGTTGAACCGCCAACGTTCTTCCCGATAAATAGGACCAGTATCAAGAGGACTGCGTTTACCCCGTAGAGCCACGGCGACATCTCGACCAAGTCTCGGTGGTTTACAGCCATCCCCAGCACGAGCATAAAGAGAGAGGCCGCCACCAAGATCGCCTGCTTCTTAGCATAGAAGTGCCCCGAAACTCCGTGAGTTGCGCTGTCTATGAGCGGGATCGAGAGAATATCCAATATCAGCACGGCGACTATCAGGTACCAGTCAATTCGCCGTACAATTCTCTTCTCAATACGGACGCTGGGCAGCTCTATCGTTTCCGGTTGCGCTCCTCTTAATAGATATTACCGGTATGTTGGCCACCAAAGCTCTCTTGCGGTCGATCTCCTTCCAAGTGAACTCGATGCCGGGCCGGTCTATCTCAACATATTTAGAGATGGCCATGATGACGTCATCTTTCATCTCTTCCATTATTCCGTGGCCGAGGGACAACCGGTCTTGCATCAGAACAACCCGGAGTCTGTCCTTGGCAACGTCCTTTGGTTTACTCCTGTCCCTGAACCAGTTGAACACCCCTATCCCCCCTGACTAAACCGCACGAGCCGCTGAAGCTTTCGCCAAATGCTCTCTTTCTCTGAAAGATCCAGGAAAGGTACCTGTTCTCCCTTCACTCGCCTCGCGATGTTCCTGTACGCCTGGCCTGCGAGAGAGTTGTCGACCAGTACCGCCGGTTCTCCGCGGTTTGTTGAGACCACTATGTAATCGTCATCAGGCACTACGCCTAGAAGGTCGATGGCCAGTATATCTATGATATCGGGAATGTCCATCATGTCGCCTCGGGCAACCATCCTGGGCTTCAGCCGGTTGACTATGAGCTCGGGCTTCTCAAATCCCGACGCCTCCAAGAGGCCTGTTATGCGGTCCGCATCCCTTACGGCCGAAACCTCGGGTGTAGTGACTATGACCGCCCGGTCCGCGCCGGAGATCGCGTTGCGGAATCCTTGCTCAATACCTGCAGGACAGTCAACGATGACGAAGTCGTGCTCTTCTTTCAGGCCGTCGATGAGTTCTTTCATCTGCTCCGGGTTGACCGCGTTCTTGTCTTTGGTCTGAGCTGCAGGTAGAAGAAACAACCCGTCTATACGCTTGTCCTTGATAAGAGCTTGCCTTAGGCGGCAGTAGCCCTCTACTACGTCCACCAAATCGTAGACTATGCGGTTCTCGAGGCCCATAACGACATCTAAATTCCTCAGCCCGATGTCGGCATCAACCATAACTACTTTCGCTCCGGTAGACGCGAGCGCCACGCCCAGGTTCGCAGTGGTCGTGGTCTTGCCGACTCCGCCTTTTCCGGAGGTGATCACAATTGCCTGACTCAACGCTCTCCCTCCCATCGGGTTCCTTCAAGAGGCTCGACTATTATGCTTCCGTCTCGAAGCCTCGCTACTTCCGGATCTATCCCATCGCTTCGCTCTCCCTCAGGAGGCCGTCCGATAACGTCACCTATCCTGAGTTGAGTGGGCTCCAGGCGAAAGGCCACAACCGCGGCATCGGTATCGCCCTTTACCCCCGCGTGAGCCAACCCGCGCAGCACACCCATAACTACAATATCACCTGACGCCCTCACTTCGGCGCCCGGGTTCACATCGCCTACAACAACAACGCTCCCGTCGTAGGAAACTCGCTGGCCCGATCTCAGAGTGCCTTTGTACAATAGAGTATCAGGCAGGTCGCGAGATATCTCGCGCGGGATCGAACGGGCCTCCGGCGGGCTTGCAGGTACGGCTTTTGGCGCTCTTACTGTCTTCCTGGGTGAAGGCGGCTTAACCGGCGCAGGAGCGCTTCTGTGGACTATCCTCTTCAGCTTGAGGCCGTAGGGATATGCCAATATGCTCTGTATTTCAAGAATATCGTCCAACGAAAAACCGTCCTCGCCCGTATCGAGTATCACATCGGGAGACCCTTGAAAGAAGTACTCGGATCTCTTCAGGTGTTCCCGCAATTTCTCCTTCAGGATCTCGAAATCTTGTTTGGCGTTGAGGATGAGGTATAGGCCTTCTTTACTTCCCTTAAAAACCACATCCTGCTCGAATGCCACTCTAAGCACCTCCGCGAACCCACGGGTGTCAGTCTACTCGGTAGACTCCAGCGACTTAAGCCTGGGCGCAAAATAAGCATCAAAAATGGCCCTGGCAACCGGAGCGGCCACTTCTGACCCGCCTCCGCCCTGGTCGACTACAACCGCCAGAGCTATCTCCGGGTTGTCGAAGGGCCCGAAACCCACAAACCACGCGTGGTTCTCTCCACCAGGATTCTCTGCCGTGCCTGTTTTCCCTGCTACCTTTATGGGTAGATCGTAGAACGCCCAGTACGCCGACCCGGCGGGGTCAGACGTGACCATGGACATACCTTTCCTGACTTCTTCGAAAATCCACTTCTCAGCCTCCAGCACACCGGAGACTTCTGGAGGGAATTCCTGAATGGCCTGCCCTTCTTGGTCCACAATGTCCTTGGCTAGACGAGGCCGCATCCTCACCCCGTCATTGGCAATCGCCTGCACTACCGAAGCCATCTGGATGGGAGTCTCCAGGTTGAACACCTGTCCCATCGCCGCCATCATGTGCTCTGAAAAGAGGATCTCCGGCTCATAGACCCTACCCTGTTCATAGGCCTTAAGCTTCCACTCGGAGTCGGGAACCGTACCGTAGTTCTCTCCAAAGAGGTCGACGCCTGTCTTGGCTCCAAGCCCCAGGCCTCTGGCGTATTTGGCGATGGTGTCCATCCCCATGCGGCGCCCCATCTCATAGAAGTAAACGTTGCAGGAACCTCTTAAAGCCTCAACAAGGTTCACCGCGCCGTGTCCGCCTCTCCTGTGGCAGGGAAGACTCGGAACCATAGGATGATACCCCGGATCAAACACTCGCTCGTCGGCTGTGACCGCGCCCTCTTGAAGGGCAGCTATGGCGGTCACTATCTTGAACGTTGAGCCGGGCGGATAGAGGCCGGTCGAAGCAAGATCGCTGAACATCCATTGCCCCGACGAAACGAGGAAGTTGAGCTCTCTTTGACTTATCCCGGTAACCAACCTGTTCGGGTCAAATCCGGGCGCCGATACCATCGCTATAACGCCGCCGGTCTTTACATCAAGAACGACAGCAGCGCCTCCTTTGGCCGAAGGGTGCTTGTCCATAGCCACCCTCAATGCCTCTTCCGCAGCCTTCTGGATACTTAAGTCTATGTTCAATCGCACGTCGCTGCCCGGCACGGGATCAATTCCGGGACCCTTATTGCCGGTAGGCCTCATAAGATAGTCTACTTCAACCTGATATCCCCCGTCTTTTCCCCTCAGCACATCCTCGTAGTATGATTCCAGCCCTTGCTGACCGATGATATCTCCTACGTCGTAGTCCGAATACCGAGCATCCTGCAACTGCCATTCGGAGATCTCGCCAACGTAACCGAGAATCGGTGACATGACCTCGTTGTTCGGATAGAACCTGATGGGCTCTGCCTCGATAAACACGCCCGTAAGATTGGGCGCATCCTCAACTATAGCGGTATACTGCTCCGGCGTAATATCCTTTGCGATTGGGATGGGCTCGAAATAGCGACCTTGATATTGCAGCACGCGCTTTTCAACATCTGCCATGTCGGTGCCAAGGATGGCAGCCAGGCGGGGAAGCACCGCCTCAGCCTGAGTCTTGTCGGTATACCAGTAGTAGACACAGAAGGCCGGACGGGAGGTAACCAAAGGCTCGCCGTTTGCATCGAGAATGTCGCCTCTGGGAGCCGCAATAGGCGTTATCCTCGTGCGGTTCTGCTGTGACATGGCAGCATAGGCCTCGCCGTTCACTATCTGCAGGTAAAACATCCGCGACGCCAGCACCAAGAAAATCGCTATGAGCAGGATGGTGACCGAATCTCTCCTGCTCTTGAGCTGCGAAGCAGGCAGGCTCTCGTGGGTATCCGGAGTGATGTCCACCTGCCTTCTCATACTGCAGTCTCCCTTCCTTTTGTGCCCGAAGAGGGCCAAAGGTTCTGGAGACCCGCGGCGGTTCTCCTTATCACGGCATGAAGAGGGCCGATGAGCAAGAGAGACCACAGAGCCGACGGAAGCCAAATCTCCCTCACGAAATAGGTTGCTGCAATGCCCATTCTCATCGATCGAAGGATCGCCCAGGTGACAAGGTCGGCGAGAGTCGCGGAGGCAAGAGCGGCAAGGATCTTTGATGAAAAGCTATCGGGGTTGATGAAGCGCTTGAGCGCCGAAACGGCTGCCGCAGCAACGGCAAGAGAGATCGCCCTGGAGCCGAGCGCCCTACCCACGATGAGGTCCTCAATAAGTCCTATAGCAAAGCCTGCCGGAAGAGCGTTCCACAAATCGCATGACCAACCTACGCACGCCGCCAAAACTACGAGGAGGTCGGGAGAGCGCACTGCGGGGAGCATGACCGATTCGACCACCTTCGCCAAAACAGCCGTGAGAAGCGCTGTGATGATGTGGAAAGAATCGCCCGTCATTTGGCTACCACCAATACTTCTTCGAGGTGCTCGAAGTCGGCGGAAGGCTTTACGGTAGCTTCCTTAAACAGCCCCGGTTGCGGAACCTGGACCGATATGACTTCCCCGATGAGTATCCCGCCGGGGAACTTGCTGCCCATTCCCGAAGTGACGATTATGTCACCCACCTGCACGTCCGCGTCTCTAGAAAAAAAGCGGGCAGTAAGGATATCCGGTCCCTCGCCGCCCAGAACAACTCCCAGGTCGCGCGATCTCTGCACAAGCGCGCCAACGCCGCTGGCGGGATCGGTGAGTAGAAGAACTGTCGAGACATGGTCGCCTACGGACAGAATCCTGCCCACAAGCCCGTCCTGAGACACCACCGCGGCGTCCGGCTGAACGTCATCAAGCGATCCGATGGAAATCGAGACCGACGAAAACCATTTGCTGGGCTCTCTCCCGAAAACCTCAGCAACCTGATAGCTACCCGTGGCCGTATCCTTAAATTTCAGGAGCTCACGCAAGCGAGCGTTCTCGGCCTCAACCTCGACGAGCCTCGACTCGAGATACTCTAGAACCCCCAACTGAGCCTCCAATGTCTCCTTCTGCCTCAGAAGCTCCTCCTTGTCGGCAAATGCCGTGCCTATTACATCAAACTTGGAGCGCAAACCCGACCAGAACCCGGCCACGGGCAAAGAAGCCTTCTGAAAGAGCGAGCCCCAGAACGAAGGGCCGTCCTGAGGTCTCCCGGTAAGGTTCATGAGGGATACAGAGGCGGCCACGAGTATGGCCAAAGTGATGATCTTCTTATATGGAAACTGCCGCCTCACGTTTTTCCCCTCTTATTGTTTTGTTCTTCTTGACGATTGCAGCACCTTTCGCAGTTTATCGGGGTCTTCCAGCATGATGCCGGTGCCCCTGGCCACAGCGCTCATGGGATCATCGATTATGTGCACGGGCATCCCGGTCTCCTGGCTGACCAGCTTATCGAGTCCCTTCAGGAGTGAACCTCCGCCCGTCATGACAATGCCACGGTCCATGATGTCCGCTGCCAGTTCCGGCGGGGTCCTTTCAAGGGTCTCTTTGATCGCCTCGAGGATATTTCCAACGGGTTCAGAAAGAGCTTTCCTTATCTCCCTGGAGTCAACGGTAATCGTCCTCGGAAGCCCCGTAACCAGGTCTCGGCCTCGAATCTCGAGGGTCTCCTCTTCGTCCAGCTCATAGGCCGAACCGATGGTCATCTTCACTTCCTCTGCGGTCCGCTCTCCCACCAGGAGGTTATACGCGCGTTTGACGTAGTTCACTACCGCTTCGTCCATCTCGTCGCCTGCAACCCTGATGGAACGCGAGGCCACGATACCCTCCAGCGATATTACCGCTACTTCGCAGGTGCCCCCGCCAATGTCCACCACCATGTTGCCGGTGGGCTCATTCACGGGCAGTCCCGCGCCTACGGCCGATGCCATTGGCTCCCATACGGTCTCGGCATCTCGAGCCCCGGCAGATTCCGCGGCGTCGATTACTGCTCTTCTTTCCACTTCAGTGCAGCCTGAGGGTACGGCGATAAGCACAAAAGGCTTGAGGATACGGCGGCGGTAAGCCTTGCGGATGAAATACCTCATCATGGCTTGGGTGATGTCAAAGTCTGCGATGACCCCATCTTTCATGGGACGGACGGCGATGATGTTCCCCGGAGTACGCCCTATCATCTGTTTGGCTTCGGTGCCGACAGCCAGCACTTCCTTGCTATCGGCGTTTATCGCCACAACAGAGGGCTCCATGAGGACAACCCCTTTGCCCCTTACGTGAACCAAGGTGTTGGCTGTACCCAAGTCTATACCAATATCTTTGCTGAGGTAGTTGAACAACCACTGCACCGTACCCACTCTCCTTTTGCGTCTCAAATCGTAAACCATGCCGGGCAGGTGTCTCTCAGGCTTACATACGACGACCTTCCCACAACAACGTGATCCACTACCGAAATACCAAGGACCGTACCTGCCTCTCTCAGCCTTCCGGTGACCTCAATGTCCTCGTCACTTGGCGTAGGGTCGCCGCTCGGATGGTTATGCGCCAACACGATGGACTTCGCGTTCCTACGTATGGAGTCTCTGAAAACCTCTCGCGGATGCACAATTGAAGCATCGAGACTCCCTACAGATACTACTTCCTTACCGATCACCTGGTTCCTGGCATTTAGAAGGATGACCATAAAGTGTTCCCGGTCCAGTCCTTCCAGGTCGGCCTTTATGTACTCATAGACGTCCCTTCCACTGCGAACCACCGTGCGCTTTCCGGATGCCGGCGGTCCGTACAACCTTCTACCGAGTTCAACTCCTGCCTTAAGCCTGGCTACCTTGGCAGGACCGATCCCTGACACCTCGTCCAACTCCAGAGGCGTCACGCCGTTCAGAAAGCCGAGACTTGTACCGTATCTTTCTTCAGACAGCGACAACATCCTCTGAGACAGCTCCATCACGGTCTCGTTCGCCGTACCGGTGCCTAATAGGATGGCTATGAGCTCCGCATCTGACAGCGCCGAAGCTCCCTTCAAGAATAGCCGCTCTCTAGGCTTGTCCTGCAACGGCCAGTCTTTAATTGTCAATCGTTGTTGGGATATCTGGGACTCCTCCTTCTCGTCCCTTCGCAAGCCCCATATCCCGGTCTAGCTCGACAATATCTCGTCGGGTGACAGCCCCGCCCGCCTGAGAAGGTTGTAGACCTTCGGAAGGGGAAGGCCGATCACTCCCGAGAAATCCCCGTTCACCCTTTCCACAAAAAAGCCGCCAATGCCCTGAAGCGCGTAGCTCCCTGCTTTGTCCATGGGTTCACCTGTACGAACATAGGAGCGGATCTCCTGTTCGTCCATCTTGCGCATCGTGACTTCGGTGGCGTCAAAATCATCCAATACTGTCTTCGTCCTAGGCTCGTATAGTGCGATCCCGGTGTAAACCACGTGTGTCTTGCCGGAGATGTGCTTTATCATCGATACCGCATCTTCTTCAGTCGCGGGCTTACCCAAGACCTCTCCATCAATGTAGACGATCGTGTCGCCGCCCAAGACATAGTCCTGAGGGTGTTCTTCCGAGACTGACTCTATCTTGCGTCTGGCCAATACCTTCACCAATTCAGACGGGCTAAGGCCGTCGCCCTTCACCTCTTCACTGACATTGGAGGGCATGATTACCGGTACGATTCCGGCCGATTCCAAGAGCGCCTTCCGCCTCGGAGACTCTGAAGCCAAAATGAGCCGCAAATATGTCACCGCCCAAGCAGGAGGACCAAGAGCAAGACCATAATGCCGCCGGCCAAATTCAGATGGAGCGTAAAGCCGAGAGTGAAGGTGACGACATTTAGGTCAGCTACGAATGGAGGATTGATGCCGACAGTAAAACCTCTCGCTAGCACCGGGGCAACACCGGACAGTACTTCCCCGATGATACTTCCCACGATGGCGCCTGCCGCGAGTGCGATGAAGAGCATCCAAGCGCGCGTCACTTTCTTCATAGGCTTCGTCCTCCCAGATTATACCAATATAGTTACCCTGCTTCCACTTATTTCATTCGAGCGCGCGCGACTGTCGAAAATGCTCCGGCCCTTAGCGCCCTACCAGCAATTTTATAAGATGTGGAATTTAGCCACAAGACCATAATCGCTACGTGTCGACAGAACTCCCGTACAGGTAGACGCTACGGAATATCGAGCAGTTCCCATACTTGGAGTGCGCAGCCGCCGCCTTTCCCATAAAAAGGTGGCCGCCGGAACCCCTCCCCGGCGACCACTTTATTCCACATTTAGCGCCGCTGCACGGCTAAAGACTTCTATGACGCCGCGACCTCAACCCTGTCTTCGTAGGACTTGATCGTCTTGACCGGGCACTTCGTCACACAAATGCCGCAGTTGTCACAGAGCGAGTAGTCGATTTTGGCCAAAGTACCCTTATCCATCGAAATGGCCTTCTGCGGGCAGGCTCTGACACATGCTTGGCAAGCGATGCAACCTGTCTTGCAGTTCTTTCGGGTGACGGGACCTTTGTCATAGGACCTGCAGAGAATGTGCACTTTCTTGGCTGCAGGGATAATGTCGATTATTCCCCGGGGACATGCCTTCGCGCACGCCCCGCAGCCGGTGCATTTCTCTCTGTCCACAACGGGGATTCCATCCTCACCCATGGTGATGGCATCAAACTGGCACGCCGCCACACAAGACCCTAATCCCAAGCAGCTGTAGGTACACTTCTTAGTGCCCCCCAAAGCATGCAGCGCCTGACAATCGGTCACACCTTCATATACAACCGATACTTCAGCGTTGGCGCAGTTGCCCTGGCAGTAGACCACGGCAACTGAAGGCTCTACGGCGCCGGCAGAGACTCCCATGATCTCGCCAATCTTTTCCGCCACGGCGCTGCCGCCTACGATACACGCCGTAACGGGAGCGGTACCTTCAACAATGGCGTTTGCCAATCCGGAACACCCGGGAAACCCGCAGCCTCCACAGTTAGCTCCCGGGAGGGCTGAGATGATCTCGGTTATCTTGGGATCGGTCTCAACTTTGAACTTCTGGGCAGCCACAGCCAACAGAACCCCTATGAACAGGCCCGACAACCCCAGTGATACGACCGCTTCTACCATCTCGCCTTCCCTCCTACTTCAGTATGGTCTTGAACAGACCTTGAAAGCCCAGGAACCCTAGGGACATGAGGCCGGTCGACACAAGAGCCAGCGGAAAGCCTTTGAGCGGTGCAGGTATCTGCATGAACTTCCACCGCTCCCTGATTCCGGCGAACATGATGATCGCCAGGCTCCATCCGAGAGCTCCTGCAAACCCGTTTACGGTGCCCCACATAATGCCATAGTTGTTGTTTACATTCAGCATCGCCGCGCCCAAGACGGCGCAGTTGGTTGTGATTAGCGGCAGGTAAATGCCGAGAGACTTGTAGAGGGCCGGTGCCGTCTTCTTGAGGAATATCTCCACCAACTGCACAAACGCCGCGATCACAAGGATGTAGGCGATGGTGCGGAGATACTCCAGCCCAAACGGCCTCAATATGAACTGCTCAAACGCCGCGGCCACGGTCGAGGCGAAAGTCATAACGAAAATGACTGCGCCGGACATGCCTATAGCGGTCTCAAACTGCTCCGAGAGCCCGATAAAGGCGCACAGGCCGAGGTATTGCATGAATATGAAGTTGGAGGTGAGCACTCCAGCAAGCATTATCGAGATGAACTGCACGACTATCCCTCCATCCTATTGAAATGAACTCAACTACGCCTGTGCGTTGGCCTTCCGGGATTCTGAACGCTTGATCAAGATATTCAAAGCCGCCATTAGGACACCCAGAGTGATAAAACCTCCGGGCGGAGTCAGCATAACCGACATAGGCTCAAAAAGAGGCTTAGCCGGAAAGACCGTCGATCCGAGCACAATGCTGCCGGTACCCAGGAACTCTCTGATGGCGCCGATAAGCATCAAGTCCAGCATGAAACCGGTTCCCACCCCAAGTCCGTCGAGAGCCGAAGGGATGACCGGGTTCTTGTAGGCAAAAGCCTCTGCCCTCGCGATAACGATGCAGTTTACCACAATGAGCGGTACGAAAATGCCCAAGAGCTGGTACATAGCCGGAAGAAAGGCTTTCATCACCAGTTCAACGATGACGACCGGCGTCGCGATCAGGATCACGAAAATCGGGATCCTAATCTGGTCCGGAGTGACCTTCCTTATGGCTGAGACACACACGTTTGAGAACGTCAGCACGAAAATAACCGCGATGCCCATCCAAAAGCCGTTGACTACGGAAGTAGTAACCGCCAGCGTCGGGCACATCCCGATAGCCATCTTGAACGTGGAGTTCTCTTCTATCAGACCCTTAGTAAACTCATGTATGAGAGATCTCTTCTTCACGAAAGCTCACCCCCTGCCCTACGGGCATTACGCCTTGCAGCAACGTCATGCATATATCCGTAGTACTTCTGAACAACGAACCTGTCTATGAGGGGAGTCACCAAGTTCATGAACAAGATAGCGTAGGTGACGCCCTCGGGGTACTCGCCCCAGTACCTGATAAGCAGGGTAATAAGCCCTGCGCCGATTCCCATGTACAACCTACCTCTCGGAGTCACCGGCGATGTGACGTAGTCGGTCGCCATAAAGAAGGCTCCCAACAAGACTCCGCCCAAGAGGACTCCGGTCAACGGTTCGCCCTGGAACAAAGCGCCGGGCTTCCCAAAGATAAAGATCCCGAGCCCCAGAGTCACGATGTAGCCCGCCGGTATCCTTAAGTCGATAACCTTCCTGTATAGGAGATACGCTGCTCCCAGGAGAATCGCGATGGCGCTGGTTTCTCCCAGTGACCCAAGCCTGTTGCCGATAAGGAGTTGGGGTAGTGAGACTGCGCTGTGCCCTGCCCCAAACGCCGCCAAGGGAGTTGCCCCCGTCGCTGCATCGTGTGTGAGCGGATTTATCCAAGCGCTCGTAAGGTGCAGCGGCCACGCCGCCAAGACAAACGCTCGAGCCGCGAGAGCGGGGTTCACAAAGTTCGTTCCCAACCCTCCAAATAGCTGCTTCGCGATCACGATCGCGAAGGCCGAACCTACGATCGGTACGTAGACCGGTACGCCCGGCGGCAGCGTGAGACCTAAGAGAATCCCCGTCACAGCCGCCGAAAGGTCGCCCACCGTTACCTCACGCTTGGTCGCCTTCTGGTAGAGATACTCAGATAGAACGGCCGAAGCGGTGGAAGCGAACAGGACAACCAACGCCTTCATCCCGAAGAACACGACAGCCGCAGCCGATGCCGGGACCAGGGCGATGATGACATCCAGCATTATGCTTCTAACTGTTCTCTCCGCCTTAATATGGGGCGATGATGTAATCAGGAGTTTATCTGCCATACCTTACCCTCCGTCTCCCTCTCAAGTCCCGCTACTTATTGGCAGCTGCCTGCCTTCTTGCCCTGATGTTGGCTTTGGCAAGCCTAATGGACTGAACCAACGGACGCTTCGATGGGCACACATACGTACACGCGCCGCACTCGCAGCAATCCATAACCCTAAACTTCTCGGCTTCATCCAGATACCCGTTCTCTGCGTAAGCAGCCATCCACACCGGCATTAGCCGCAAGGGACAGATTTCAACGCACCTGCCGCAGCGAAGGCACGGGCTTACGGGGTCCACCTTTATATCCTCTTCGCTAAACACAAGGACTCCGGATGTCCCCTTCAACGTAGGCGCATCCATGTCGCGCACGGTAACGCCCATCATGGCTCCCCCGAATACGACCTTGGCGACTTTGCCCGAGACCCCGCCGGCTTTCTCAATTAGGAACGATGCAGGAGTCCCAATGAGCGCCCTCAGGTTCGCTCCCTTAGCGACGCCTTCGCCGGTTATGGCTACAATACGCTCAACCAAAGGTAGGCCCGTCTTCAGCGCCACGGCCAGGGCATAAGCCGTTCCGACGTTGGAGTTTATAACTCCAATATCCATCGGAAGTCCGCCTGGCGGAATCTCCCTACCTAGAACAACCTGTATCTGCTGCCTTTCGTTGCCCATAGAATACCTGGAGGGCACGATCGCCAAATCCAGCTCCGGGAACGGCGAGATGGCGCTTTCCATCACTTTTATGGCGTCAGGCTTGTTGTCTTCTATACAGACGATGCCCTTCTTTACGCCTGCGCCTTTCATCAGCGCTCGGAAACCGAAGACAATGTCTTCAGCCGACTCTTCCATAAGCTTCTGGTCGGATGTGAGATACGGCTCACACTCGGCACCGTTCAGAAGGTAAGTGTCTATCTCCTTGTCCTCAGGCGGGCTGATCTTGACGGCAGTCGGAAATGCTGCTCCACCAAGGCCCACGAGGCCGGCGTTTCTAGCCGTCTCCCGAATCATATCCCTGGTAAGCGAATCCAGATCTGACGAAACGGGGGCTACCCCTTCGTAGACCTCGTTCAGTCCGTCCGTCTCGATTATGATGGCATCAGCCATCTGCGCCAGCACCGGCTGGTATCTTGGCTCTATTGCCTTTACCTTGCCCGATGTAGGTGCGTGCAGGTTCGCACTAATGTACCCGTCTGCCTCAGCTATCAGCTGGCCGCGCTTCACCTGGTCGCCGACTTTTACCACAGGCTTTGAAGGGGTGCCGATGTGCTGCAGCAAGAAAAGCGTCAGTTCAGCCGGAATCCCTGCTTCCTGTATTGGAGCGTGGCCGGATATCCCTTTTCTGTGCGGAATCGCCACGCTGTGTGAAACACTTCTGGCTTTGAACACCAGTCCCACCCCAATTCCAAGAGTTGCTTTGGTTCAACGATAGTCGGCAGACTCCATACAAGAGAGTTGTGCCGTCTTCACAATCACAATGCATACAGGTATAATTCTAGCCTTCTCCATCACAATTCGTCAAACCGTACGGACACGGCCAGACAGTCCGAGCGGTGGGGGATTTTGCAGGAATGAAGTACCGTTCTAGGTGCCTTTTCTCTTGTTCTTTGGCATTATGCCGAGCTGAGAACGGTACTTTGAAACAGTCCTCCGCGCCACCAACATACCCCGCCTCTCCAACTCAGCGCAGATTTCCTGGTCTCCGAGCGGTCTTTGGCGGTCTTCCGTCCTAACAATCTCGGAAATGGCGGCTTTCACCTCATCCTGTGAGTAGACTCGGCCGCCCGCGGTAACCCTGGGACTGAAGAAAGCTCTGCACGGGAATACACCGTGGGGAGTATCGACGTACTTGTTGGCGAGAGCCCTGCTGACGGTAGATTCATGGACTCCGATCTCATCGGAGACATCTTTCAAAGTAAGCGGTTCGAGGTGGCCGGGCCCTTTGTCCAAGAAAGCCTCCTGCCTTTTCGCGATAGCCTCCATAACCTTCTTGATTGTCGCCCGCCTCTGCTCTATGCAGCGGAATAGGGCTTGAGCCCTCTTGATTTCGCGAGACAAATATTCCTTGGCTTGCGCTTCTCCCATCTTGGCGAGATTCCTGTAGAAGGGGTTCCACCTTAAGCGAGGTACGGCACGATCGCTGAGAATCACCTCAAACCGGCCGTCGACCTTACGAATGGCGATCTCCGGCACTATATATGTCACGCCGCCATCGCTGAACCGTGATCCCGGCTTAGGATCGAGACTCAAGATCGCATCGCGGGCGGTTAGCACTTTTGCTAGAGATATACGCTCCTCCCTGGCGATCTTCTTGTACCTAGCCGCTGCCAGGTCATCGAGGTGGCGGGCAATCAGATTTTCGACAAGAGCGCCCAGTCCTTTTGATTTCGCCTGTATGAGGAGACATTCTCTAAGGTCGGATGCTCCCACGCCCGGAGGATCAAACGATTGGACGAGCTTCAGCATCGAACATACAACGGACTCCGGTTGGCCGCATAACGCAGCCACTTCGCCGGTAGTAGCGCGGAAATAGCCGTTATCGTCGATGCTGCCTATTATGGCCTCCGCCGCGGCGAGCTCGGCCAATGAGAGGGACATTAACCCCAGCTGAGAAAACAAGTGGTCCTTCAGGGATATCGCGTTATCGGACGAAATGATATCCACAAGGCGATCTTTCCGGGGCTCCGTGTTCCGGGCGAGGTCGGCCCCGGCTTCAGATGACTCCCTAAAGTAAGCGAGAAGGTCTTCCTCCGAAGGCTCCGCTTCGCCGGGAAGAGCCGTCTCGTACTCGTTGTCTACCAGTTCGATAAGGGGATTCTCTTCAGCTTGAGAGATAAGGAATTCTCGCAGCTCAAGGGCGTTCATTTGCAGTACGGTAATTGCCTGTCTCATCTCGGGAGTAAGGCTAAGCCTCTGGGTCTGAACAAGCTCCAGACCGTAGAACGCTTTCATCGCCTCACCCTCCCAGAAGATCTATTAGCCAGAACTTCGAATTTTGCCTTCTGGTGGGTTATTCCAGCCCGATTTTCTTGGTTGAGACGTCTATCTTTTCAAGATAGATACCCGTTAGGAACTCCAGCCGGTCTTTCAATCGCCTCTGCACCAGAGCCATCACGTCGAACACTTTCACGCCGCGTTCAAGAACCAGTTCAACATCAAGCACGGTGCCCTCGCCAACAGTTAAGACGAGCACCTTCAAGACTCTCTTAACGCCGGGCACCTCCGCCGCGATACGTTGTGCTACCTGCATCACCACGGAATCATAGATGTAGAACCTGCCAAAGTAGCTGTAAGTCGGTCGCACCACTGACCGTTCGGGCACAGGATACCTCTCTCTGGAGCGAGTGAACACCCGGATAGGGTCAACCAGATAGCCCGAAAATGTCTTCTTGACCTCAAGGGCGGGAGCAGGAATGACATGCTTCCCTTCCTGCCTGCGCTGCCATAGAGCCCGGTCAATCTCCTCTTTGCTGGCGAAATCAGTGATGTTCAAATACTCCCTTGGCTGCGGAAGGCCAAGGCGGGATACGATGCGATCAACCATAGTAACCGAGGTGCCGAGGATAAGGACCCGCTTCGGAGCGGCAGTCAGGAGCCCTTCCCGCACCTCCAGAGCATGGCCGGGTGCTGAGAAGATGGCCCTCCTTATAGCGGCGGTCTTGGTCTCTTCCCTCTTTGCGGATCGCCCCGCCAGTATGCGTGAGCCGGATATGAGGAGTCCGTCATCAATGATCGCTTCGCATGACCATTCTTGGGCAATTGTCATCGCGTGGTGAGACTTGCCGGTGCCGCTTGGCCCCACCAGCGCCACAGTCTCAATAGATTCAAGGTCGCTAACCGCCTTTAGTTCTTTCCCCGGAAAAACCACGAAAAGCCGCCTTTCTTCTTCTCAGTCTTGGCGGGTGCTGCCTCTGGTTCTTTTTCGGAAACCAGAGGTGGCTTTACGTCATCGCTCACAAGGCTTCCCACAAGGCTGGCCGCCTTCCTCTGGTCTTCATTCTTAGCGGCGCCGGCTGCCGCCTCTACTAAGCCGCGCCATATCGTCTTCCCGATGAAAGTCGCATTGGCCAAGGCGAAGTTAGGGTCGTATCCCATGGCCTGAGCCCAACGAGCCGCGCCTTCGCCGGCATTTCCTTGGGCCAACAGGATGGATCCATAGAGAAGCTCGACACTGGCACGAAGTTCTTTCATTCGAGCGGCAGTCTCGCTGTCTGCCTGGTCCATTTTGTCAACCAACTGAGTTACGTACTTTCCGGCTTCATCAAACTGGCCGGCTCGGAAATAGAGATCGCCCAATGCCATGTACGGTTCGTGAAGCGCTGGAGTCACCGCGTGAGCCTGCTTCCACGCACCGATTGCCTCCTCCAAATCACCTGCCATAGCAGAAGCGGTGGCATAGTTCTTGTATGCCGGTAGGTAAGTCGGGTCAACCTTTATGCATTTCTTCCACATTTCCTTGGCTTCATCGGGCTTGCCCTGCTGGAAGTATCCGAGGCCCATGTTGTACAGAGCGTACAGAGCGTCAGGCTTCGCATCGAGAGCCTTCTGCCACATGGCCATCGCCTTATCCAGTTCACCCGATGTAGCGTACACTTCGCCCAGAGTCGTCATGGTGGCGATGCTCTCGGGCTCAAGCTCATGCGCCTTTTCCAGAGCCCCGGCTGCCTTCTTTAACTCACCGGTGGCCAGATAACAAAGCCCCAGGTTGTAATGGAGTCCGGGGTTCTCGGAACCGAGGTGCGCCGCCCTTGACAGGTATGAAATGGCCTCCTCGTGCTTTCTCATATCCGTGTAGATAGCCCCCATGTTGTGCAGGGCTTGGATGTTTGACGGGTCCAGTTCGAGCACTTTCTTCCACTGGGCCTCCGAATCAGACGGGCGACCGGTGGCTATGTACAGCTCCCCCAATTGCGCATGGGCCAAAACGTTGCCGGGGGCAGCCTCTACAGCTATTTCAGATTCCTTGAGCGCGCCCTCGATATTGCCTCTAAGCGCGAGAATCTTGCCGAGGAAATAGTGAGAAGGACCGTGCCTCTTGTTCAGGTGCACCGCTCTCTCAAAAAACTCCTGCGCCTTATCAAGATCGCCCTCATCAGCGTGCAGAATGCCCATATAGTAGTGGGCCTCTAGGTTACGCTTATCCAGCTCGATTACCTTCTCGAGTCCGCCCTTGGCTTCATCGGTTCTGCCCCTCTTCATATATGACAGCGAAAGCTGAAGCCTGAGAGGGATGTCTTTCGGCCTGGAGGCCACCTCCCGTTCCAACCTGGAGATAATCTCATCAAGAGCCTTCTCGTCAACTCCCACGTTGCATCCCCCGCATCTTATGGCATGTTCCGTATCTTCTACTCTCCCGGCTATATTACCTCCACCTGACAGAGTGCGCCAAACCTCCGGAAATATGAGGATTACTTGACTCCAACTAATCCTACCATAATAATAGGACTTGAGATAATCGCGAGGAGGGCGGAGCATGCCGTTTAGACTATCTACCAGGGGCCATTATGCAGTGCTGGTCATGTATGAATTGGCCAGGGCAAAAGACGCCTATTGCTCGCTGCAGGAGATCTCAAACACGCAGAAGCTTTCCCAGGGCTATTTGGAGCAGATCGTGAGGCCTCTTCGGGAAGCCGGGCTTGTCAAAAGCAAGAAGGGTTTCGGCGGAGGCTATACCTTGGCAAGACCTGCGGACGAACTCACTGTCGGCGAGATAGTCCGGGCAGTTGAGGGCCCGGTTGTCCCGGTGAAGTGCGTGGCCGACGATTCTCAGCCCGACGCATGTCCGGAAGACTGCAAAGCGAGAGCAGTCTGGCAAAGGGTCGGTGCAGCCATAGACAACGTCCTCGATTCAATTACTCTGGGAGATCTCGTCGACGAAGGGGCAAAGACATCTCCTGTGTCGGAAGGAGAAACCGATCGTGACAACTGACCACAACCACCCGGTACGCAGGGTTTACCTTGACCATTCAGCAACCACGCCGGTGAGAGCCGAAGTCTTGGCAGTGATGATGCCGTACTTCGCCCAGGCCTTCGGAAACGCTTCCAGCGTCCACAGATGGGGAAGAGAGGCTCGGGTGGGCGTTGAGACCGCTCGAGAGAAAGTGGCGTATCTAGTGGAAGCCGAGCCGTCGGAGATCATCTTCACCTCAGGAGGAACCGAGGCCGACAACCTCGCGATACGGGGAACGGCCCGGGCCTTAAGAGACAGAGGTAACCATATCATCACCACGGCCATAGAGCATCACGCTGTCCTCCACACGTGCAAATCGCTGGAGAAGGACGGGTTCCGAGTGACGTACCTGCCGGTTGACGAGTATGGCAGGGTAAACCCGGCTGATGTCAGAGAAGCTATTACCGGCGATACCATACTGGTTTCAGTCATGCACGGGCAGAACGAAGTAGGGACCATCCAACCGGTGAACGAGATCGGGGCCATAACCCGAGAGAGAGGAATCGCGTTTCACACTGACGCAGTCCAGAGCGCAGGGAAAGTGCCTCTTAATGTGAAGGAGATGAATGTAGACCTACTAACCCTCTCCAGCCACAAGATCTACGGGCCGAAGGGAGTAGGCGCCCTCTATATTAGGAAGGGCACTAAGGTGGCAACTCAGATCACAGGGGGAGCTCACGAGCGCGGCAAGAGAGCCGGTACTGAGAACGTGGCGGGGATAGTAGGATTCGGAGAAGCCTCTTACCTTGCCAAGCAGGAATTGCCGTGGGAGTCGAAGAGGCTCCTAGCGTTAAGGGACCGGCTAATCAACGGCATCCTATCAAAGATCCCTGACACCGTTTTGAACGGGCATCCGACCGAACGTCTGCCGAATAACGTGAACGTGAGCATCAAGTACGTCGAGGGCGAATCGATGCTCCTCAATCTCGACCTAATGGGAATTGCCGCTTCATCGGGCTCGGCCTGCACATCGGGCTCGCTTGAAGCGTCTCACGTTCTCCTCGCGATGGGACTCCCGCCGGAAATCGCCCACGGGTCGCTTCGCATGACCCTGGGCAAATCAAACGATGAAACCGATGTTGACTACGTGCTGGAGGCTCTCCCTCCCATAGTCCGAAAGCTTCGGGAAATGTCGGCTTTCAGCCCGTCTTCAAGCATCAATGCCTGCAAGGAGGGCCGAAGCCATGTATAACGACAAAGTCATGGACCACTTCTTCCATCCCAGGAATGTTGGGGAGATGGAGAACCCGGACGGGGTTGGTGAGGTCGGAAACCCTGTGTGCGGTGATGTAATGAGGATGCAGATTCGCGTCAAGGACAACAGAATCGAGGACGTAAAGTTCAAGACTTTCGGCTGCGGCGCTGCCATCGCGACAAGCTCTATGGTCACTGAGATGGTCAAGGGGCTGACTCTGGAAGAAGCGATGGAGGTATCCAACAGGGCAGTTGCCGACGCTCTGGGCGGCCTTCCTCCGCAGAAGATGCATTGCTCCAACCTCGCCGCCGACGCCATACACAAAGCCATCAAGGACTACAAGGAGAAAGCAGCGGCAAGAACATAAACCGCTTCAGAATATGCTTTCTGCCCCGGATAAGATCCGGGGTTTCTTGTTGTTCGACAAAACGTGACTCCTTGTCGATGTATGTCCTGTAGCACCTTCAACGGGGAACACATCTGCAGGAAAGTCGTCCTAGTAGTAGAACTGTCTGCTTACGAAGGAAAAACCGGGGTGACCAGGGTGAGAATGATAAGATACCGCGCGAAATTCCGCCTAACTAAGCCGGCGATTACGGCTATTTTCACGGTGATGCTGTCGCTTTTTATGATCTGCCGGCCGGCGCCCTTAACCCTGAAAACGCTTGCCGCCCCGGTACCGTCAACCTTCGAGGGATTCTCGGCAACGGTGGTGGGAGACGTCTGCAACCTGCGATCGGGCCCCGACACTACGTATAAGTCCATAGGCTTGGTCAAAATGGGTACCGTCGTAAACGTACTCTCATATGAAAACAACTGGGCGAGAGTAAGACACGGGAACGTAACAGGCTTCATCGCCGGTTGGCTCATAGATATCGATCTCGCTTCAAAGAGCATATCGGCTCGTATAACTGCTACCGATGTCAACGTACGCGAAGGGCCGGGCACCGACTACAAAGTCAAGTCCATGACAAACAGGGGGATGACGTACGCCGCCCTCGTAAAGAGGGGGGCCTGGGTCAAGGTTATGCTGACGCCGGGAGGTGAGAGCGGCTGGATCTCCGAAGGGCTCCTGGCACTCGAGACTCAGAGCGCCGAGGCACCGTCTGAACCCACGGTTCCTGCACAGCCTCCGGTCAATACAGATCTTGTAGTGTTTCCGGTTAGAGACTCACTGACGATAACTCAGAACGCGGTCAGCGGGTCCCCGGCGGTAGCGAGGTTGTCCAGAGGCGAATCAGCCAAGGTAATCAATGCCGAAGGCGCTTTCCTGATGGTTGAGACTTCAAGCGGCCTTCGAGGGTGGATATACGGGCCGGACGCACGGATAGCGTCTGTCGGAGACCCCGCACTCAAGTTCATAGTCTCTGAGAGTGCGTGGACCATAGGTAAGTATCCGTCTTCCACCGTCACCGCCACCGATGTCAATTTTAGGAGCGGGCCCGGGACAAGCTATCCGGTGATCGGATCTCTGGACAAAGGCGATGTTCTCAGAGTCCTCGAGGTTCAAGGAGACTGGATGCACGCCGTCTCGCCCAAAGGAATAACCGGATGGGTAGCAGCTTGGCTTACATCAGGAAGCACTCCCTCATCGTCGGGCGAGTTCACGGTATCGGCCAAAGCCAACGGCGCCGATCGGCGCCTCACGGTGACGGGACCTTTCAAGAATTCCGTCGTTGTACCTTCGCCTGACGGCGGCGCGGTCATCGTAAGCACTTCCGATTTCTTTAACACATCTGTCGAACTGCCGGTGTACTCATACGAGTTCGGACGCATCAAGGTAGCCGGCAGTGACGTGACCGTAACGTTCCAGGGGAAGGCCAACTACAGCACTGTTAAGACCACCCCGGGCAGCGTGGAACTGCAGTTTACTCCTATGGTCACTTCCCTGGCTGTCCGATCGGCGGGCAATACGGATATCCTCACAATTAACACTCTCGGATATGCGGTCGCTGATGTGAAGCGTGAAGGCGATGTGGTATCGCTCTTCCTTCCGGGCGCCGCTCTGGACGGAGTGAACGTTCCCTCTGTCAGAGGCCAATCGGTACGCGGGGTAACCGTCTCTCCGCGTGACGGAGGGGTCAGCGTTGCCGTGCGGACATCGGGGAACCCTGCCTATACGATCAAGCGAACGACCAACACCATTGAGGCGGTCTTTGGAGTATCCGGGCTCACGGGCAAGAAAATCATAGTGGATCCGGGCCACGAGGCAGACGACCCGGGCGCGATTGGGCCCACGGGGCTGGCTGAGAGAAATGTCAACTGGGAGATGGCTGTGCGGCTTGTGAACCTGCTCAACCAAGCCGGTGCATCAGCCCAGCTTACCAGGCAAGGGCTTTACGCCACGAGCGAAGGGCCGGAGGGATGGGTTCCGGTACCCGGAGAGTATTCTCACTCTCTCTCCGAGAGAGCGGCTTGGTCATGTGATGCAGACCTGTTTATCTCAATTCACAACAACTGGAACTACGACAGGTCGGTGGCCGGCACAACCCTCTATGTATGCGACAAGAATCCCAACGCCGCTGAATCTCGAAGATTCGCGTCAATGGCACTGTCAGAACTCACACTGGCACTCGGAACCCGCGATATGGGCGTGAGAGATTCAAACTTCTATGTCTGCAGGGAAGCGCAATGCCCTGCGGTACTTGCCGAGGTCATGTTCCTCTCAAACCCCGTCGAGGAGTCCTATCTGAGACAAGCTCAAACCTGGGACAAGGCCGCACAAGGGTTGCTTAAGGCCGTGCAGAGGTACTTCGGGCAGTTCGTGTCAACACCAGGGATATAAAAAGCGAGCCTGCGCTTCTTAAGGCGCAGGCTTTGCAGCTCTTTTCGGGGCTTTTTCCGGTTCCGGGAACATCTCGTCAAGAGTAACAAACCGGTAGCCCTGGGCTCGAAGCTTATCTATTATGTCACCAACGGCCAACACGGAACCTGACAGGTCCTCGCCGGGGCCACCTGCAGAGTGCTGCAAGATTACTGATCCCGGAACAACGTAGCCTTCAACGTTCTTCACCACTTCCGTTCGAGACAAGCCTCTCCAGTCAAGCGAGTCGATCGACCACATAGCTATCCTGTAACCCAGATCAGCCACTTGCTCCACAAGCGAGGGCTCCGCAGCGCCGTAAGGAGGCCGGAAAAAGCCGTTATCGGTGACTCCAACGGCCTCGATCGCTTGCTTGGCTTTGGCTATCTCTTCAGGAAGGCTGTCGGAGGCTTCGGTCAGTTCTGGGTGGGAGTAGGTATGATTTCCGATGGAGTGGCCCTCATCTGCGATTCTCTTGGCTACATCAGGATCCTCCTCTATCCGTTTGCCTATCAGGAAGAAGGTCGCCTTCACTCCCTTAGCCTTCAACACGTCGAGGACCTGCGGGGTATACAGCCGGTCAGGCCCGTCATCGAAGGTTAAAGCCACGATCTTGTCAGGAGCCTTGGAGGCTCGGAGAACCAACCCCGGATACAGCTTTTCCAGATCTATCTCGCCGATCTTTCGGGTATCCCGCTCATTTCCCCCCTCAAGCCGCGAGGGCTGGAGATCGCGCCTCTCCTGCATCTCCGGATTCGACCGGTAAGCAAATAGAACGATGGCCGCCATAATGGCGAGCCCAACTAGGTAGGGAACAGCCTTTCTCATAAGACACCCCCGGCTTATTGTGCGCCGGGGGTGCATCTTTCACCCGCGAGGTGATATTGAACGCGTCAGAACATCGTGCTGCCGGTGAAGCTGAAGTCTCTGATCTTGACGCACGGCAGCACTGAGTCGAAAGTGCTCCACCAGTCTCGCGCGATTCGAGCCGTCTTCGTGATTCCCTCTACCCGCGAAAAAGCTTCCACCATCGACTCGGTGAAGCGGAGATTTCTGACCCGCGCTACTATCCGGCCGTCTTCAATGAGGAACGTCCCGTCACGAGTTGTGCCGGTGGCAACTACATTCATAGGTTCAGGGCAGTGAGTATAGTGAAATCTCGTTACCAGTAGGCCTCGTTTGGTGGATTTCACCATTTCTTCCTTGGTCGTGTCGCCCGTACCAAGGAACATGTTCGAGGGCCTAGGGCCAGCCCTCCATCCGCGGCCTCCGCCGGCGTGCCCGGTCGAGCTAACCCCATCTTTGGCCGCGGTTCTGGAGTCGTAGACTACACCTGTGGCAACGCCTTTATCGATAAAGACTACCTTCTTCTTTGGCATACCCTCGGAGTCAAAGGGAACAGCCAGCCCGCGAGGGTCCAAACCGTCATCCCAGATGGTCACGTTGTCACCCATCACCTTCTCACCCATTCTACGGGCCATGAAGCTTCTGCCCTGCTGTTTGGCGTCGGCTCCGAAGGCGATCATTCCGAGGAACCGTATGAGGTCAGACAGGGCGTACTCTTCGAAGATCGTATCGTACCTGCCCGGCTTCAATTCCCGCGCCTCCGGAAACGCGGTTGCCTTTAGGATGGCTTCCTCTGCCACAGCCCCGTAGTCGATTTCTCTGACATCACGGGTCAGCCTATCAGCGTACCCGGTGTTGTCCCCATTCTGGACAATCGTTCGAAAAAAGGCCTGGGTCGAAACATTGTAAGCCCTAACGCCCGCGCTGCTGGCGGCCGCGATCTCGTTCACCCCTGTAGAGTAAGTGCCTGCTGCCTGCAGCCCCTTGGCCCAAGCCGCGCCGATTATGACCCCGCATGCTTCCGCACGGTCTTTGGGCTTAAGATTGGCCGTAGCAGACAGGTACCCGTTTACCTCCGCTATGGGCAGAGGCTTGGGTAGGCCTACGAAATCCTTGTCCTCACCCGCAACTTCCATATTCTCGTAGGCAGACTGCACCGCCCACCGCAGAGAGCCGTCATCAAGGAGATTGGTTGAAGCTACGCCCGACCTCTTGCCTCTCACAACGCGCACTGTGAGAGTCTGGTTATGGCGCCTTAGATTCTGATGAATATGGTTCTCATAGTAACGAGTGAGACTTAAGTCCTCTGCGCTTAGGAAAGCCGACACCTCGAAGTTCTTTGAGAACGAAACTACCTTCTCCAGTACTTTGAGGGCATCTTCCTTGCCAATCAAACCTCCACACCTACTTTCACCTTCCGGAATCGAGCCGGCGCAGCCCCGTGTCCCACATGGATTACCTGTACCGGTTCGCCCTTCGCGCATCCGGGCGTACCCCAAATGTGCCACTCGCACTTTCCTGCAACAGCGTCACATGAGTTCCAGAACTCCGGCGTCATACCTGTGTAAGCGGGGTTTTTCAGCATGCGCCCCAGAGAACCGTCCTTGATCTCATAGGCGATCTCCTGCCCAAAGTGGAAATTCAGCCGCTTGTCATCAAGGCTCCAACTCTTGGGATCGTCTACGAATATGCCTTCTTTGGTATCTTTGATGATCTCGTCCAGTGTCCAGTCGCCGGGCTCCAGATTGATGTTGGTCATACGCACGAGAGGGATGTTCTCCCAGCCAACGGCTCGCATGGTGCCGTTGGATTCCTGTCCGAACATGGGGGCAAGTTCTCTGGAAGTAAGGTAGTCTTTGAAGATGCCCTCGGATATGAGCGGTGTCCGTTGGGCTTCTATGCCTTCGTCATCAAATCCGAAACTGCCTAATCCCCCTCTGGCGGTGGCGTCTGCAACGATATTGACCGCCGGAGACCCGTACCCGAATGTACCTTTCTTGTCCGGTGTTAGGAAAGATGTGCCTGCGAATGTTGCTTCCTGTCCGACAACCCTATCCAGTTCCACAGGGTGTCCGCAAGATTCGTGTATCTGCAGAGCCACCATGGCTCCGCCCATGACGATGTCGGTAACGCCCGCCGGGCACACGGGTGCCTTTGTGAGATCTACGGCCTCCGTGGCCAAGGTCTCTGCTCTAGACTTCAGATCAAGGCTTTCGACAAATTCGTATCCGCCGTCAACATAGTCTGAAAAAGACCTGGTCTGAACATCGCCGTCTCCTCTCGCCGTTACGGAGACGGACGCTCCCGTATGGACGCTGGTCTGCTCTATTTGCCGCCCGTCGGTTGACATGAACTCTTTGTCCTCACGCCAGCTCATTATTGAGGCCGTGGCGCGGGACACCCCGGGGATCTTCGTGGCACTTGACACAACGTCGCTAAGGAACTCCACTTTATCCTCTACTTTGACTGTCAACGGATCCGTTCTGAAGGGCGTTGTCCACCGAAACCTTCTCGAGTCCAAAGGCTCAAGTGACACGCCGTCTCCTATCTTGTACTGTGCTGAAGCAGAAGCTATCTTAACGGCTTCGTCCGCGGTCTTCTCGAGACTCCGGGGGTCAAGGTAGGGCGTGGCGGAAAATCCCCACGCCCCATCTACCAATACCCGGAGGCCCAGCCCTGTACTCTTCGAAACAGAGGCTTCGGGCGCCCCGTCACTGGTCACCGAGACCGGCTGCTGGGTAGTTGTCACATACCGGGCATCTGCGTACTCGGCGCCCAGCTTCTGGGCTAACCCCAATATCCGACTGAGCTCCGTAAGCAAGTGCGCTCCCCCCAATGATTCCTAGAACGACAGCGGGCTCTCGCAGAGTGCCTTTGCCAGCTGAACACAGGCCTCTACGTCACCAATGTCGACCATTTCGCCGGGGCTGTGAATATAGCGGCAGGGAATCGAGATGACTCCGGCCGGAATGCCGCTCTTAGTCATCTGGATTGCACCGGAATCGGTCCCTCCCGCCTCCAACACTTCCATCTGGTACTGGATGCCTTTCTCCTCCGCGATCTTGACCATGTAGTTCTTGAGAGCCGGATGGCAGATAAGGCTGGAATCCTTGACTTTGATGGCCGCCCCCTTGCCCAGTGCCACATCCATCGTGACGCCTTTGGGGGTGTCGCCCGTGCGAGTGACATCGAGCGCGATACCTACGTCAGGTGATATCCCATAGGCGGCTGCCCTGGCACCTCTCAGGCCAACCTCCTCTTGAGTGGCGAAGACGGCATAGATGTCGTTGTCCGTCTTTTCAAGCCTCCTCAGGACCTCGATGATGATGGCACACGCCACGCGGTCGTCCATGGCCTTAGCCACCACGCGGTCTCCCAGATCGATGAAGGTCTGGTGGAAGGCGCAGCTGGTGCCCACTTGCACTTTGGATTCCGCATCTTTCTTGTCCTTTGCGCCTATGTCGATGTACAACTTCTCAAGTTTGAGGTTCTTGGGGTCGTCAACTCTTTCAGAACCGATGACGCCCATGGTGCCGTTCTCGAAGTAGACTCTCTGGCCGAGGGCGACAAACGGGCTCACTCCTCCTATGTTTCCAAACCGCAGGAACCCGTTATCGTCGATGTGCGTCACCATAAGGCCGATCTCGTCCATGTGCCCGTCAAGGATAACCTTCTTGCCCCCAGTGCCTTTCTTGCGAGCGATCAGGTTCCCCAGAGCGTCGACTGAGATCTCGTCTACGTAGGGCTCAACTTCCTTGCGTATCACTTCGCGGATGTTGTCCTCCGCTCCCGAAGGTCCGAAAGCTTCGGTGAGCTTCTTGATAAGGTCTTTCACGGTCTAAAACCTCCTTCAACGCTCCTTAGGAATGCTATCAGAAGATCCTTGGCAGCCTTGAAATCGCTCATCGAAGCCAGAGAGAAAGGCGTGTGTATATACCTGCAGGGAACCGATATGGAAGCGACAGGGCACCCCGCGTGAGCCGCCTGAATAGCGCCTGCGTCATTCCCGCCCGAAGTTGCTTCCCTAAACTGAACCGGAATGCCGTTCTCCTTGGCGAGTCTCATGAGCTGCTCTTTCATAGACCTCGAGGCAATAGAGCCCCTGTCCATAAACGAAATCGCTGCCCCTTCTCCTATCTTCGTCGCGTAGGAGTCTTTATCGGCAAGCGGAATGTCGGCGCAGACGGTACCCTCCAGAGCGATCCCCATGTCGGGCTTCACCCTGTAGGCGGCGACCCTGGCGCCCCTCAAGCCGATCTCTTCTTGGGTAGCGAACACGGCATAGAGCTGCAGGTTTTCCCATTCTTCCCGCAGGATTTCAAAGATGAGGGCGCAGCCAATTCTGTCGTCCAGGGCTTTGGCCTTCACAATGCCGGGAGACAGTTCTTCAAACTCGGTGTCGAAAACGGCATAGTCACCGATTTTGACCTTCTTCTCGGCCTCTTCTTTCGACTTGGCACCGATATCTATGAAAAGCTGGTCCAGGGGGATAACAGTCTCGCGCTCTTTAGGCTGCTGCAGGTGAATAGCTTTTGCGCCTATGACTCCGGGGACCCTGTCCTTGCCTATGAAAACGCGCTTCGACACCATGACGGAGACGGGCACCCCTATCGACCTAAAGCGCAGGAAACCGTTTTTCTCAATATGGACGATCATGAGGCCTACCTCGTCCATGTGAGCGTCAACCAAGACTTTAGGCCCTTTTTCGCCCTTTCTAGCTATGACATTGCCTAATACATCCGTCTCAAAGGGCACTCCCATGGACCGGAGCTCGTTCATGATAGCGTTCCGGACTTCCTTCTCGCCTCCCGAAACGCCTGCGAAAGAGGTGAGTTCTTTCAGCTCCATGATGTCAACTCCTTCACGAAGGCAGCATCAACTTGGGCGATAAACCTGGCCAGGAGCTTTCCTGCCTTCTCAACATCGCCAAGGGACAGCGTCTCAACCGAGGTGTGCATGTAACGGAGAGGGATAGAGATAAGCCCTGTGGCTACTCCCTCGGCGCTCACCTGGATTCCCCAAGCATCGGTGCCTGTTGCAGCGGGAGCAGGCTCCGGCTGAATGGAGATCCCAAGCTCCTTAGCTGCACTCTCCAAGCCCGCATACACCTTGGGATGGATGTTGGCGCCCATGGCGATGGCGGGGCCCTTTCCTAGAGCCGAGGTTCGCCATTCAGGCACCCCCGGCGTCTCGGCGTGGCATACATCAATTGCTATGCCGATGTCCGGGCGGATACCGTATGCAGATGTGATAGCTCCCTTGAGACCCACCTCCTCCTGTGTGGTGGCTACGGCATAGACATCAGCCTCAACCTTATACTTCTTGAGCTCGTCGACGGCTACGAGGAAAACCGCAACGCCGGCCCGGTCGTCCATGGATTTTCCGGACAGGACATCGCCGATCAGCTCCGTTACCTGCCTCTTGAAGGTGACAACATCACCTACTCTAACCAGGTCTCTTACCTCCGCCTCGGGAAGCCCAACGTCAATCGCCAGATCGCGCATTTTCGTAGCCTTCTCCGCTTCTTCAGGCGGAGTGAGGTGGGGCGGCTTCACTCCGATTAACCCCGTCAGCGGCCGCTTCCCGAAGACGATCACCTCGTGACCCGGAAGTATGCGCGGGTCCACGCCGCCTACTTGGGTGAACCTGAGGAAGCCCTTCTCCTCGATTTTGGTCACCATGAGTCCGATCTCGTCCATATGGCCGGCAAGCATTATCTTGGGCCGCGGCTCCGCGCCCTCTCCCCTTCTTACTCCGATCGCGTTACCGAAGGTATCGTTTCGAACCTCGAGGCCAACTTCTTTCATGGCCTCCTCGCACACAGCCCTCGCGTTCATGAATTCGTATCCGGATACACCGTGGGCCATTGATGCCTTTTTCAGGAACTCCTTCACGTCAAAGCTCAGGTCTGACACCTCCAATACATGAGAACATTTTGAAAGACGTCGTGAACTATTCTTTGGATTGGCGAAATAGTCCTTCCGTTCTGCGGCAAATTGGAGAATCGTGGGAATTGGGCGGCCCCACGCCTATCCCGCCAAAATGACGGGGACGCCGGTTTCCTGAGTGAAGGTACGGACATGAATGCCCTCAAGGTCTCGTCCCCAGGGATCGAAGGCGCGGGCCGGAAGGGTAACCGCGTACGGAGCTTCTTTCCCACGATTGGCTTTCTTGAACGCGGATAAGAAGTCGCCGACTGTAAGGAGTCCGCCGGCCAGTATGTTCCCTCCAAAGAACGTGGACCGTACTGTCACAACTCGTGCATCGAGGCCCCTCTTCTTCAGCGCGGCCTGAATCAGAGGCTTCGCCAGACTGGAGGTGAGCACCAGGACATCGCGGCCTTTGGCTATTCCGCACGTCCTCTCCCAGCTTAAGTATTCCTCGCGGTCGAGGTCATCGTAAACCACGAACCCGGGAGACGACAGCCTGCCTTTCCGGAGCCTGAACTCTATAAGCCCTTCGCGCCGCACGGTGATTACAGGGTTCTCACGAAGGAATGCGGTCTGGAAGGCGTCTTTCCTCGAAAACACTTCCTTGCCCGCGACTCCGACGATCAGGTCCCCCGCTTTTATGCCCGCCTCCGCTGCCGGAGACCGCGGCAGCACGTACTCTACTCTGGCATCCAGATCCGAGAGCTCCGGGGGATCTACGAGAACAGGTATCTTGAGGGATCTCCCAGCGGCAAGAGAGAATCTGCGCACTTCATCCCACGTATCGTCCGGCATCGCCTTGAACATGGGATGGCGCGACGAAAACCCGGGCAGCAGCAGCCTTACGGTTGTCGCTCCCGCATCTCTTAAGAACTTGATGGAGTCCTCCATATCGCCAAATCCGGTCACAAACGGAAGGGCCACGATACTGCCGTCAAACTTCACTTTACCTCTGAGCGCAGCGATATTCGCCAGTGTCTTTTCAGGATCCCTATCGCCCATGAGCTCTTTTCGCTTGGAAACGGTGTTTAGCGACAGGGTCAACTCCACACCCATCTCACCTAAAGTGTCTGCGATCGCCGGAGTCAGTAGGGCCCCGTTGGTGGTGACCTTGATGGTTCTGTCAGGATACGCGGAGCGCACCGCCCTCACGATATCGAGGAACTCCGGATGCGTAAGAGGTTCGCCTTCGTTGATCCTTGTCACTGACTCTCCGATGGTAATCTGTCCTCCGGCAGCCTGGAGCCAGGAGAGAGTCTCCTTGATCTCAGCGAGGCTCCTTCTGCCGATGGTGAAAACCTCTGTGGTCGGAGGATTGTACCGGTTTGAGCAGAAAGCGCAACTCATCCCGCATTCGGACGTGATCGGCAGAATCCC
This sequence comes from Bacillota bacterium, assembly GCA_050952125.1. Classification (GTDB taxonomy): domain Bacteria; phylum Bacillota; class Sulfobacillia; order Fermentithermobacillales; family Fermentithermobacillaceae; genus UBA3951. Next base: position 702,963 of record JBMNKK010000004.1, on the reverse strand, counting down.
CTTGCTCTCCGCCTGGTAGAGAAGCGCCTCGATTGAGGGCGTGTCTTTCGGCGCTACCATGAGAAAAGCTCCAGTCCCGATTCTGCGTCGAGATCCAGGCCCGAGGTGTGTCCCGCTTGGATCATGAAGAAACCGGCGGAGGCGATCATAGCCCCGTTGTCGGTGCAGTACTTCTTCGGCGGGATGAACAGGGGAATCCCCAGTTTCCTAGAGAGAGACTCGGCCTCTTTGCGCAACAGGCTATTGGCAGCCACTCCGCCGGAGATAGCGAAGGCCTTAGCGCCGGTCTCCTTCACGATGTCGGCCACGTTGAACAGGAGATCCCTTACGATGGATTTTCGAAGGCTGGCTGAAATCGAGGCAACGCATTCCTCGTTCGAGCCCCTTGCGCGGAACTCCTGAAGCGCGCGCGTCTTTGTCCCGCTGAAACTGAAGTCACGCTGGTTCCCTTCCATCTTGGGGTGGGAAAAACGGACAAGGTCAGGATCTCCTTCATCTGCTACCCTATCCAAGTGCGGGCCGCCCGGATAGGGAAGGCCGAGTTCTCTCGCCACCTTGTCAAAGACCTCGCCGGCAGCGTCATCGCGCGTTTCGCCGAGAAGCTCGTACGAGCCTTGGCCTCTCATGAGAATCAAATCTGAGTGCCCACCGGAAACGACCAGATTCACGAGGGGAAACGGCGGTGGGTCTTCCCTGAGGAAGTTGGCCGATATATGTCCTGCCAAGTGGTGGACTCCTACCACTGGAATCCCGAGGCCAAAGGCCAGACTCTTCGCATAGCATACCCCCACGAGCAAAGAGCCGAGAAGCCCGGGACCGTGCGTAACCGCCACAGCATCGATATCTCTCATTTCTAGGGAGGCCGCAGAAAGGGACTCCTCAACAACCGGTATCATCATCTCAAGATGCTTCCTGGACGCGATCTCAGGGACTACGCCCCCGTACTTGGCGTGCAGATCATACTGGGAAGAGACAATACTGGAAAGCACTCTCGTGCCGTCTTCCACGACGGCACAGGAGGTGTCGTCACAGGAAGTGTCGATTCCGAGGACCTTCAAGAAACCACCTCGCTAGTTGCAGCTTCGCCTTATAAAGTACACCGCGGCGATGCTCCAGGCAAATCCGGCAGCCTTGTGCGGCTTCGCCTCTCTGTGAGAAACTCGAAGAAGCGAGACGAAGGACAAGGCTTTTTGGGAGGTAGAAACATGCATTTCGCCGATAGGCTCGAGGAAAGGATCAACAAGGTCGATTCTCGATTGGTGATCGGTATCGACCCGCACCCCCAGAGACTCTTCGGGGAAGATTCGCTTTTTGTGAAAGCAAACCCGTGGCTCTCGCGAGAATCACTGTTGCGGGAGTTCTGTGCGATTTTGCTCGAAGTGGCCGAGACAACCGCGTGTGCCGTGAAACCCCAAGCCGCGTTCTTCGAAAGTATGGGGATTTCGGGAATGATCGTCCTTGCCGAATGCGTAAAGGAAGCCAGGAAGAAAAACATCCCGGTCATCCTAGACGCGAAGCGCGGAGATATAGGCAGTACTGCGGCAGCATACGCAGAAGCCTACTTGGAGCCGTCGTCTGAGTTTTTCGCAGATGCTCTAACGGTAAACCCGTATCTGGGCCCTGATACTCTAACTCCGTTCGTAGAGAAGGCTGCCCAAAACGATTGCGGGCTGTTCGTTCTGGTCAAGACCTCAAATCCCGGGTCAGGGGCGTTTCAGGACGCCGACTTGTCCGGAGATGGCGGGCGCCTTTACATGAGAGTGGCCAAAGCTGTGAAAGAACTCGGAGAGGCGAATATCGGTGTCGGTGGTTACTCGCATGTCGGAGCGGTTGTAGGCGCTACATACCCTGAGGAACTCATCGATTTGAGAGAGGTTCTATCCACCTCGTACCTGCTTATCCCGGGATACGGAACTCAGGGAGGCACGGCTGAAGACGTTAAAGGAGCTTTCAAAGACGGCGGTAAGGGAGCAATTGTGAGTGCATCCAGGAGCATTGATTATGCCTATGAGAAGTTGGGAGAAGAGGTTACGCCTGACTCCATACGCGCTGCCATAATGAACGCCGCCAAGGCAGCCAAGGAAGACCTGAACAACATAGCCCGGCCTACACCATCCACCTAACTCGGCGTTCTCGCGGCTTCTGCGGGCCCAGGTCATCTTTCCACATGATAATGGCGTCTTCGTTTGAATCAGTATAGTATCCCTTGCGGATACCACGGTCAGCGAAGCCCAGTTTCCGGTAGAGAGCCTGGGCCCCTAAGTTCGAAACTCGCACTTCCAGAGTCATGCGAGTCGCGCCTTTCTCTCTTGCTTTACTGAACATGGCCTCAAGCATGGCCTGGCCGATCCCCAGCCGCCGGTAATCAGGCGCGACTGCGATGTTGGTGATGTGAGCCTCCTCAAGTATGACCCACATGCCGACGTATCCCACAATGATGCCGTCCTTGCGGGCAACATAATAGTGCGCATAGCTGTTGTCGGTGACTTCCGAGACAAACGCCCTCTTTGACCAGGGAGTCGAATACGAGAGCGCCTCAATCTCAAGCACGCGATCCAGATGCTGCAGAGTCATGGGCTCAATCTCGATATTCACCGGGCTCCTATTCAAAGTGCTCACCCCGTCGCCTCAGAGGTCGCCGTCTTTCTCTCCATTACCACTTCAGCCTGGGATCTGCGGATATACATGGGAATCGCCAATCTCGCTTCCACCGAAGACCCCTCGCGAAACATCTCTATTCCAACTCTCGCGACGCTGCTTGGCATCGGCAGGCGATGGGATTCGTCAACCAGGATCAATTCGAGCCCGGGATAGGCCTTCCTGCACGGATCACGGTGACGCAGGACAAACGACTCAGCGGCGTCTCCGGTTACCGCAACCGGACCCATACCGTACGAAGCGATATTACTCAAGAACTCACCAACGGACCTGGTACCCGGAGGGAGCAGACTGCGGTAACGGCCGGCCTTCGCCTCACCTTCAGTTAACCCGTACAAAGCGGTAACAGTTTGGGCTCGCGCTTTGCCCTGCACAATCGCCACCGCCGGCAAAGGCGATCCATCATTATGTATGCGGCTCACTTGATCGAGGAGTACGTCGAACGTCGGCACCGGGATTACCGGTAAGCGCCACGAGTGAGCCAACCCCTGAGCGGTGGCGCAGCCGATCCTGAGGCCGGTAAATGATCCGGGCCCAACCGATACGGCGATAGCATCGAGGTCGTCCGGACTCATTTCAGCCTTGTCGAGGGCTTCAGAGCACATAGGCAGCAGAAGAGACGAATGGCCCATGGGCTCAATAAGCCAGTTGTCGAACAGAATGCGACTCCCCCGGGCTACGGCAACCCCCACAACCGAAGTGCTTGTTTCAATCGCCAATATCTTAGCGTCACCGGTCATCGATCTTGACTCCCCGCAGTAAGGACTCCCATTCGGGTGATTCCGTTTCCACCAATAAGGTCCGCCTCGACGGCTCGTCGTCGTGAACTTGAATGCCCACGCTGACGGTAGCATCGGGCATCCAAGGAGCTCTGTCAGCCCACTCCACCACGGTCACCTCGGCGTCTCCGGCTCCCTCAAGGAGGCCCGAATCCTCCACTTCCTCCGCGCTCAGCCTGTAGAGATCCAAATGCCTTAGGACCAGGGTGCCCTTGTGAATTCGCTCCAACACAAAGCTCGGGCTCTGGACGGTGCCCCGCACGCCGAGCCCCCTCGCCAAACCCTGTACAAAGGTGGTCTTCCCCGCGCCCAGCTGACCGAATAAAAGGATCACCTCGCCGCCCCGGCAGTTCGCGCCGATGGCTTGCCCTAAGTTCCTGGTCTCGCGAGGGCCGTCTGAGATGAACTCAAACTTGTGGGACCTATTCTCTGCCACTCTGGATTTCTTCCCACTTTAGCTTGAGGCTCTGGAAATCTTCCAGTACGAGCCTCTTCTTGTTGTTCTCATCGCGGAGCACGGCTGCCGGATGAAATGTCACGAGGTAGTCTACCCCGTCTTTGCGGTACCACTTGCCTCTGTCCCTCGTGACTCGGATGGCGGGGTTCACCAGGGTTTGACTCGCCAACGCGCCAAGCAGTACTACTATGCGGGGCCCGATTAGCCGCATCTGAGCCCTTAGGTTTGGAAGGCAGGTATCGACTTCAGGAGGAAGCGGAAGGCGGTTCTCAGGCGGTCTGCATTTCACGATGTTAGCGATAAACACTTGCTCCCGACTGAGGCCGGCCGATTTCAGCATAATATCGAGGAGCTGCCCCGCCCGCCCAACGAATGGCCTGCCTGTTTCGTCTTCAGTTCTGCCCGGCGCTTCCCCGACCAACATGATGTCAGCCTCCGGGTTTCCTTCTCCAAACACCACACCGCGTGCCCCCCTACGGAGGGCACAGGCCTCGCATGCCAGTATCTGTTTCCTCAAGCTGTCGAGGCTGTCTACACCAAGCCACGCGTTCTCCAGAGAAGGCGGTTCGACGGGAGCTGCCGTGCCGCCATCGGCCGCGGATGGCTCATGAAGAAAAAGAGATGCTTGTCCAACCCCTGCCCTGTCAGTTACACCCGCACCGAAGAGCGAAGGCTGTTCCATCTTACTGCTGGTCTTCAACCTCATCGCCTTCCTCGTGTTTGCCGGCTATTCTCTCCAGGGCCTCGATTTTCTGCCGGATAATCTCCGGATACTGCCTTACAAGCGCCACATTGTTCTCCAAATGCTTGGCGTATCTCTCTGCTATCTCAGGGTCGATCTCAAGGAGTCTGTCGTACATAGCCTTTCCTAAGTCGCGAGCGGTCTCGCAATCAGGCTGGCACGGGAAGAAATCCTTGGTGAAGTACGCGTACAGATCGTACTCCTCGGACCCCTCTAAATCGCTCAGTTGGTTCGCCGCCCTCTGCTCGGGAGTTAGAACCGCCGATTCGCGGTCAAATGTATAGCGCTCAATGCAGCAGATGGGGAAGCCCAATATCCGGCCAAGCTTCTTCAGGTATGCAGGGTTCATTTCCTCGGGAAATGCCTTGGTGTAAGCCGGTTGGGCTCCGCCTGCCGTCCGCATCTTCTCCCACCGGATGTCTTTCCGAAGTTCCTGGAGTTCGTCAAGTTCCTCGGCGACCTTCGGGTCTTTGAACAAGTAGATCTCGCGTATGGTGGGCCTTGACTCCAACTCCTTGTATGACAGTCCGAGCTTGGATGCCCACTTTATGTACGTCTGATAGGAATGAGCGTTCTCTACAACATCCTTGTAGATCTCCCGGATGGCGGCCAACCTGTAGCGAATCTCCTGCATGCGGTTGCGCCGCCAGAACTTGCCCATCTTCCCTTTCATGAACTGTCCAAGGGATTCACCCGGGAGCTTTCTCCCTGCCATTTTCTTGGTGAACCTGTCATCAATGGTCGCGCCAAGGATGCTTGCGTCCGGCAGTTCGGCGGGGGAGATGAATTGTGAAGCTCTACGGATATCCAGGGCAACGGCGAGATAGTCATCGAACTTGGCTCGTAGCGGAATAACCTCTTCGTTCATGAATTCTTTCAAGAGCTCTTTGTCCATGCCTCCCGCTCTGCCTCCTTTCACTTTCTTTTCCACTCTTCTACCTTTTTTCTCTCCAACAGGAATTTATCCCTCCAAGTTGCGCAATTAACGCTGAGGACCCGCCCCGATGGCGGGTCCTCATATTGCTCAGCCGCTTCTGCGCTAATCTACGCTTCGATGATCTCCACGTTTGCCCTGGGAACCGTAACAATCGTCCCGTCAGCCAACTTAGCGCGAAGAATCCTCACGTGAGCCTCGGTCTCAATAACCTGAAGCTCCGGGGGAAGGTCCACTACTTCAGCCAGCTTTCCGAAATAGGGCTCGCGGATGATGCGGAGCGGAGTGCCCGGTACAAGACCTTGTGAGAGATCTTGCTCTTTGCCGCTTTCCTTGGGCTGATAGCCCGGGACGATGATCTCGGGCCTCATGACACCGGCACGAATCTGCGTGGCCCCGTTAATGGAAGCCTTGAACCCCTGAAGGTTCTTCAGGAGCTCGAAGGTCCTGTTGGCCATTCTCATCCTGCCGAAACCTTCGGTAATGATGACTGTCACCGGCACGTCCTCGTGTCCCGTGATAGCCACTCCGATGTCATGTCCGAGATAGGCTATGAGGTCAGTGTCGATAATACCGCCCGCCACTATCCCCCTGGCCCCAACTTCACCGGCCTTCTTAATAGCCTCCGCGGAAACGAGCGAGCCGCCAATGACGATCTTTCCTTTGTCATCAGCGACGATATGCGAAGCTTCGAGTACATCGTCAGGCCCGTCAACCGCTACGCGGATGACTCCCTGGGTCTCGCCGCCGATGCCAAAGATCCCCTGTATAAAAGCGCCTTCTGTCTTGATGATGACTCCCTCTTTGGGGAGTACCTCCTCGACGACCCCGTCGATGTAGGCATCAACCTGAATGGGAATCGGAGGCTCTCTCAGGGTGACCTGACCGGTAACGGTCGAGATCATCTCAACAGTGGCATCTACGGGAGAGGTTACCGTGTGCTTAAACAGCCCGAAAAAGGATCTATACTCAGCAAGAATCTCGCCCTGCTTGACCGGATCCCCAACTTTCTTCAACATGAAATCGCCGATATCCTCAGGTTCAACACCGAGGGCGTTGGCGACGTTCACAGTCTGGGGGTTGCCCGGAATGTCGGTGCGGGCAACGATCATGTCCGGCGACACAGCCTTCCCCTTTTCGATAAGCACTTCGCCGAGGAGGGGTAGGCGACGCGTCTTGCGGACAACCGCCCTTTCGGTGACTTTAAGTCCAGGCGTGTATGCGTGTGCCATTTCTCTGTCCCTCCTCCTTACACCTTAGCGTACTTCATGAGCGATTCCTCGGGATACAGGTTCATCGCCCTGAACCATTCAACAAGCTTCTTGTTGCGGAGTACTTTGTCTTCGGGCACGTCGAAAACGCGCCCGCGGCAGTCGATGGTAAGCCCCACTACTCCGCCGCTGACGGTTGTCTCCAGAGCATGCCCAAATCCCTTACCCACGTCAAACTGCCTGGCGGGATGGATGACGGCTTTGGCCTTCTTGCCATCCTCCAGCGCGATGAGCTTCATGGAGCCATACGGTACTTCTTCGACCACGGTCTTGCCATCGAACTCCAATTCCACCTTGACGCACTGATCGCCGTCCTTGGCCGAACCGCTGGGACCGGCAGGAGCGATGGCGGAACCGAGTTTGATGAGACAGTCGCGGTCAAATACCTGCATACTCGCCTTGGGGTGCACTGACGACAAGATCCCGAGCTGCGGCATCATGAAGATCGAGTCGACCGCCAGCATCGTGATCCCCTCGGGCTGGAAGGCATCCAACATCATCATAGCTGCCTGAGCTCTTCTGGGAGCATGGGACAGAACGCCGCCGGATCCGATCAGAAGCCCCAAATCCATCATGTTGATATATGAATCGCCTGAGCCGGTCTGTTCAAACGTATCTCCGATGGTGCGCTGCTTATGGACCCCGCGAAGCCCGACGGCAAGGCTCTTGTGGTGGATGAAAGCCAAGCGAAGCGCCTCGCGAGAGATGGCCTGCTCAATAATGAGGTCATCCAGGGTCTGAGGAATCGTCGTCGGCCGGATCATCTTGTTTCGGATCCTGTTCCTGAGTTCTCCCTCATCGATGTCGAACGGGATCCACCTGCGAATATTCGCGACGCCGGCCTCCAGCAGCACGTTGCAGATTGAATAGCTCATTCCGAGGTTGGCCGAAACGGTCCTGTTGAAGAACTCGCCGAAGACCGAGAATACGTCGGTGGTCGCTCCTCCGATATCTACTCCGATAACGGATAGATCGTACTCTTTGGACGCTGTCTGCATGCAGACACCTACAGCGCCGGGAGTCGGCATGATCGGAATTGGCGTCCAGGCCATCAGCTTGTTGTAGCCCGGAGCCTGAGCCATAACGTGTTCCATGAACAGGTTGTGAATCTCTTCCCTGGCAGGGCCCAGAACCTCGCGCTCAAGTACGGGGCGCAGGTTGTCGACCACGCGTAGGTCAACTTTCTTGCTAAGGCTGTTGTTGATGTGGGGACGCGCATCCTTGTTGCCTGCGTAGATAACAGGCAGGTTGTACCCGATACCAAGCCTGGGCTTGGGCTCGGCAGCCGAGATCAGTTCGGCGATCTCTACGACGTGAGTGATCGTACCGCCGTCAATTCCTCCTGACAGAAGAATCATGTCGGGACGGAGCTGTCGGATGCGCTGAATCTTCTCGTGAGGTTTTCTGCCGTCATCAACCGAAATGACGTCCATAACAATCGCGCCTGCTCCGAGAGCAGCGCGTGCGGCGGACTCGGCAGTCATTGTCTTTACCACGCCCGCGACCATCATCTGCAGGCCGCCGCCTGCGGAAGAAGTCGACATATAAATGTCTACTCCGGTTCCGTCAGGCTTTCTGGGTGTAATAACACCCTTTTCGTCAAGGAAAGTTTTGCCTGTCAGCTCTTCGACCTCTCGGATTGCGTTACGCGCGCCGGCGGTAACATCCTCAAACGGAGCTTCGACTGTGGTAGGAGCCTCTCCCCTGACTATCAGGCGATACTCATCGCCCACTTTTTCAATGAGAATCGCTTTTGTGGTTGTAGAACCGCAGTCCGTAGCCAGAACAGAGTTTATTTCCCTGTCCAGCGTAAAAGCAGCCTTCTCTTCCGGCACTGAACTCTTCCCCTCCTAACTTGCCAACCGTAAAGATAGAAATCCATAAGTGCCCTAATACGATGTCGATAAGTGAAAAACCTTCTTACTCGGGATCAGTATTCTCAGGCGCTCCCGATTCCTTGTTGTCTTCAGCCATCTTCATCGCCTCATCGAGCATACTGCCGCCCTTCTTCTTTGCCTCTTTCTGCGCCTTGCGTTGAGCCTTCAGTGCCCTGTTCTGCTCCTCTTCCTTCTCTGCGAGGCTCTCGAGTTTCTGAATCAAGAGCTCCACATTTTTCCTATCATCAAAGAAGTAAGCATAGTCCTCGAAAGTGTTGAAGAACACCCCCACGATGGGAGCGAAAAAGTGCATGGCCTGACCGCCGATATAGCTCAAGGGCTTGTTCATCTCCAAAAAGAAGATGGCAGGCACCAACATCCCAAACTGCTCGATACGCTTAGCTATGGCGTCAATTATCTCGTCACGACGCTTCGTGTCAATCGGCTCCGGAAACTTGAACAAAAACGTCACCCCTTTCCCCGCGGTTCTCCAATAATCCTCATTATTCTACAGTATCTCCGGTGTCCTTAAGCTAGCCCCATGCTAGATAATCTCAACGTTGGCACCGGTGACCGGTGCTCCCAAATACTCACGAGCCTCTGTGCCTCCCACACCTCCTGCCTTTAGCAGGGTATCCGGACCCCTCCCCGATACTACTTGTCTCTCAGTTTGCGTATGCGGCGGAGGGCCGATCCCACACCGCCCTTGTACTGGCCGTCGTCCTTAGGCTTCATCGCCTCTTCCGGCTCGGGCAGCTTGGAGCCAATGACTGCCAAGACCTCGTCGACAGGCGTATCGCTTGAGTAGTACATGAAAAGACCTTCCTTGAACCTGCCCCTCACAGTCCGGGTATCGTTTGAGAGGAGTACGCCGTCTTTGAACTTGTAGTATGTAAAAAACTTCCCCCACGGCCTGGAATCTGACGCCAGGAATGTTTTGTAGCCCGCTTTCTGTTCAGAGATGGTGTACTTCACGGGGAACAGATACGGTGCCAGGCGGTTCAGCAAAATGAAAGTGATGAGTCCAACGAAGAGAAGTTGAGGGAGCGCCCAATACGCAAGATAGATGCTGAAAAGCAAAACGCCCACTACCAGCGCCGAGACTAAAGGCCGCCGCGGCAGGAGCCAGACGGTCCACGAATACAGGACACGATCCTCCTGCGGCGGAGGAGGCGTCTCTTTGTCGGCGCCACCCTGCGTCTCTTTCGCTTCGTCAGCGGGAACCGGGCGCGGAGTGCCGGGGCCCGATAAGTAAGTCGGTCTCCTTGATTTGCGTGGAGGTTGAGACATGGTCATTCTCCTCACTTCGGAACTGCTGAAGACAACAAAGTGACTTCTACGGTTTCCGGTTTTATCCTTTCGCAGGCAGATACATTCTATCGCCGCGACCTTAGGACGCCGCGCGACTCAAGTATGACCCTCACTTTGGCAAGAGGAAGTCCTTCCCTCACGTTTCCGTCTCTGCCCGTCATAGTCTCGGCGGCGAAAAGAGCATTCAATACGGCCTCCTCCGTAGCTTCCACAACCGCCCGGAAAATGCCGGCCATTTCATCGGAGTTGTCGCGCACTCTAGTCTCTACGACCATCCCTTCAGCACAATGTGAAAGCTTGTCCGCAGTAGAGAACGCGATGGCAAAATCGCCGCTGCCGTTGGAAAACACAGAGCCTACTCTTGCCAACCCGGCCTGGCACCGCCTAGCAATTCGCCCCAGCTGACGGTCTGAAACCGGCGCGTCCGTGGCAACAACCACTACTACGGAACCCGGGGGAGCTGGAGGGGCTTCATTGCCGAGAAGAACCCCTACAGGCACACCGGATATGAGCAGGTCCTGGGGATTGCCGAAATTCGCCAATACGAGCACCCCTAGGTGCCTGTCAGACAAGGCTCCCGTGAGCCGCCTCGACGAGGTGCCGATGCCTCCTTTATACCCCATGCAGGACATGCCCGTGCCCGCACCGACACTTCCCTCGGCGCACAGCCCTCCGGATGCACTTCGCAATGCGGCCAGCACGTGTTCGCTCTTTACGTGCCTGCCTCTTATATCATTCAGATGGGCATCGTTGCACTCCGCAACCACAGGGTTAACGGTACCTGTCGTCGTTCCTATCTCCGGACACTGTTCAAGCATATATCCGCACAGCGTATCCCAAGCAGTTCCCACAGAGAGCGTATTCGTAAGGACGATCGGAGTCTCAATGACGCCCAGTTCCTGCACCTGAGGTATACCTGTGGCCTTTCCGAATCCGTTGATAACGTGGATTGACGCCCGAACCTTCTCGCGAAACAGATTGCCCCCATGAGGGAGTATGGCGGTCACGCCGGTGCGGACCGGTCCCTTACCTGGGTTGAGAGCACCTTCTCCCTGAAAGAGGGTCACATGGCCGACCAGTACTCCCGGAACATCGGTAATGCAGTTATGTAGGCCGGGCGCCATAAGTCCCGTCTCAAGCCCGAACTCCCTTGCCCTGGGTCTCTTCGCCATTTCAACCACCTATACTTCTTCACCTTTTGCTGCCCTAATGAGAGCTTTGAAAGGCTCTAGGAACAAGGGCTCGTGGTCACACATTGCTTCCGGATGCCACTGAATGCACAGCCTAAATCCTTTTGATGATTCGGCTGCTTCCGCAATGCCGTCGAGGGCGTGGGCAGTCACGGTAAATCCGTCTCCCGGGTTCTTGATGGATTGGTGATGGTAGGAATTGACGTACAGCCTTCGCGTGCCGTGTATACGCGCCATAAGAGAACCTTCATCCAACACCACTTCGTGAGTCCCATACCAACGCGGAGCTTGTTGCTGGTGCTTTTGAGCGCCGCCCACCTGGCTTGGGATGTCCTGAACAAGGCTCCCGCCTGCCGCTACGGTAATCATTTGGCATCCTCGGCATATGCCGAGCATCGGCATGTTCTGCGAAAGTGCTTTCTTAACAAGTCCCAGTTCCAGCGCATCGAGTCGAGGGTTCACCCTGCCCAGCTTCTGACTTGGGCGCTCATTGAAGTGGCGTGGATCTATATCGACGCCTCCCGGAATAAGAAGGGCATCGATTACGGAGAGATTCTCCTCTGCTACGTCATCCGGCATAACGGGAATCAAGAGGGGTTTTCCTCCAGCCGCCAAGACCGCGTCAATGTAGGTCATTGGAACTGTAGCCACATTGTTTTCCTCGTTCCAGTTGGCCGTGATCCCTATAATGGGCCTCATCTTACGGTTCCTCCTCTCGAAATCTGACTCTGTATGCTACCTTGTCAAGACATCGGAAAATGCGAAGTCGGCGGGAACTCCGCCGGTATGGACAAACGCGACTGAATCGCTCGTGGCGTACATCCCCGATCTAATATCCTTTACGAGACCTGCCAACGCCTTAGCGGTATACACGGGATCGGTAAGGACGCCCTCCGTGCGGGCCAAGAGCATGATCGCCTCCACCCCGGCCTCAGTAGGCACCCCGTAACCCGGCCCGACCTGGCTGTCATCAATCTTCACAAGGTGCTTGAGGTCCTCGGCATCGAGGTTGATCAGGCGCTGAAACGCGTCTCTGTACTCCGGCCTCACGGCGCGCTCCACGACGGACGGGACGGCGCGGCTTTTCAGTAGCTTGATGGCCTCAGTCATTAAGTGGAGTGTCCTGTCAACCTTTGCCTCCGCCCCGGGACTCGCGGCAAATCCGGTGACGGAGAAAGGCGCGCCGAACAAGACTTTACCCAGAATAATCCCGGCTAGCGTGCCGACCGAACCTGCGGGAACATACAATGCCTTCAGAGAGACACCCGCGGCACGCGACTGGTTTACGATCTCTTCCGCGCAGTTCATGTAAGCGAGAGCCCCCAGAGCGTTTGACCCGCCAAGGGGCACCACGTAGGGATTCCCGCCTCTCGCCCTAACCGTGCTCGCGACTTCCTCCAACAGCTCACCTGACGATCTCTCTCCCGAAAACACCAGTTCCGCTCCAAGCAGGTGATCGAGCAAAAGGTTCCCTTGGCGCACGCCGGGGTCTTCGCCGTCGAGTACCAGAATAGGCTTAAGACCCAGTTTCCGGGCAGCTGCCGCGGTCATTCGCGCGTGATTCGACTGGGGCCCGCCGCAAGTAATGACGGTATCCGCACCCTGCGCGAGAGCCTCGCCCATAAGCAGTTCAAGCTTCCTGGCCTTGTTGCCTCCAAGAGCCAGTCCGGTATGGTCGTCTCTCTTCAGGAAGATTGAAGGGCCGCCAAGGCGTTCTGAGAATCTGGGGACCCCCTCAAACGGAGTGGGAGTCACAGCAAGCTTGGCCACCGGAAATCCCAACAACTCGAAGTCCACAGTACCTCTCCCTTTCTATACCGGCTTCAGTCCAACCGAAATGGCGAGCGCCTCGTTCACTTTCTGCATAACTTCATCATCCAACCGCGCCACTCGCCTCTTCAGCCTTCTCTTATCTATAGTTCTCACCTGCTCCAATAGTAGAACCGAATCTTTATCGAGCCCCGCGTCGCGGGCTGACAGCTCTACGTGAGTGGGAAGGCGTGCCTTCTGAATCTGAGAGGTAATCGCGGAGATAATCACAGTGGGACTGTATTTGTTTCCGATATCGTTCTGTATTATAAGAACTGGCCTAAACCCGCCTTGTTCGGAGCCTATCACCGGGCTCAGGTCCGCAAAGTAGATGTCGCCCCTTAGCGGCTCCAATCAAGCATTCCTCCGTGCGGCATCGGCCTCGCTAAGCTCACTCTTAGGGAACTGACCTACCCGGGTCGGGTCCAAATCGCCCGCCAGTTCCTCCGCCAAAAGGCGGTTCAACTCCGCCATCTCGATATAACCGTTCTTCATTTTCTCGCGGAAAGCGGCGCGGCGCCTTTCCTCAATATAGAGTGAACACGCCTCCCTAATAAGGGTGGAACGGCACTTCTGGGTCTCAAGAGTGAGGTCGTCAATCCCGGCCAGCATTTCCTCGGTAAACCCCACAACAACTCGTCTTAGTCTGGCCACTCTCAAAGACCCGCTATGCGGGTCGTTCACCTCCCACAATCGCCTTGCGGGCTCCGGGAAGGCAGTCACAGATCTCGCCTGCCAATACGCCGTAGGACCCGGATCTCTGCCGAGCGATCTCTCCGGAAAGCCCGTGCCAAAAGACGCCTAATCGCGCAGCCTCATACAACGGGAGTCCCTGAGCCACTAGTGCCGCGACGACACCGGTAAGGACATCGCCCGATCCGGCGGTCGCCATAGCAGGGTCTCCTGTCGTATTGACCGTGACGCTACCTACGGAGTTCGCCACGCATGTCCCCGCTCCCTTCAAACATACGACGCTTTTCCCCCGAAGCGCTGCCTCTTTTGCCATCCGGGGGCGATCCCTTTGCAGTACCGGCACGTCTACCCCCATAAGAGTAGCCAGTTCACCGGGATGAGGGGTCAGGATAAACTTGCCCGCAAGGCTGCCGAGATATGACAGCCCTCCCAACGCGTTAAGGGCGTGAAGGGCATCCGCATCCAGCACACAGGGAACTCCGGCGGCCGATATCAGGGGGAGACACTGGGCCAGGAATTCCGCTTGGGATTCTCCTCTTCCAAGGCCCGGACCCAGCGCTACGCATTCCGACTTCACCAGGAACGAGCGGATCAGATCTACGCTCTCACTCGATGGAGTGCACACTTTACCCGAACCGCAGGGCAACACCATTACCTCGGGCGACATCGACGCACATACCTCATAAATGTCGCCCGGGCAAAGAAGCGTTACCGTACCCGCACCTGCCCGTAGGGCCGCTCTGCTTGCCAAAACGGCCGCGCCGGCCATTCCCTTTGAGCCGGCTACTACCAACACGTGGCCCGAGAGTCCCTTATGGTGGTCTTTACTTCTGGCAGGCATGACGCTTCGAGCATCCTCGACGCCGTACAACAGCATGTCGAAAGGTCCGGACAGGAGCTCGGGCGGCAATCCCAAAGACTCCACAACAATCCTGCCTGCATGCGCCGCACCGGGATAAACATACAGCCCCAGCTTTGGAAGACCCATTGTAACGGTGACCGTGGCGTTAATCACCGGATTGAAGACACTGCCTGTGTCGGCATCTACACCTGTCGGGATGTCACACGCGATGATCGGAGCCCCTGCCTCATTGGCCCACCTCACAGCTTCGTCCATAGGCGGCCTGGCATCTCCCGCCTGGCCCGTGCCCAAAAGAGCGTCGATCACAACTCGGGCGTCGGCCATACGCGCCAGCGCCTCTCTCAGCGCCAAGTTCTGATCTGCAACCTCTATCAGGTCGACCGTGTAGTTCTCCAGCATAGCTAGGTTATCGCGAGCTTCCCGAGGCATTTTTGCAGGGTTTCCAAGGAGTAGGACTCTTACCGGGAAGCCTCTGGCGGCAAGGTGGCGGGCAGCGCACAGGCCGTCGCCGCCGTTCTGGCCGGGCCCTGCAAGCACTGCGACAGTGCCTTTCAGCGGAAGGAGCCTCTCTACTTCATCGGCTACCGCGCGCCCCGCGTTCTCCATCAAAATGGCGGCCGGTATGCCCATTTCGACCGCTTTCGCGTCCAGAGCCCTCATCTCACGAGATCTGACCAGGTACACGTCTACCCCTCCCGGCAAGGATTTCCGGCTGCGACTGCAACCGCAATGGCCAGCCCTGCATCATGGGTAATGGAGACATCAATATCGGAGAGCCCTAAGTTCAAAAACAGCTCAAGGGCTTTGCCGTGCAGTCTCACCTTCGGGCGCCCTAAGGAATCAGCCAGCACCTCAATAGACGTCCATGGAACTCGCGGCCAGCCGTCGCCCAACACTTTCATCACAGCTTCTTTGGCGGCCACTCTTCCGGCCACTTGTTCGGCCTCGCGCAGACCCTGGCAGTGGTTTGACTCCTCTTCGGTAAGAACCCTCCGCAAGAAAGCCTCGCGATATGAACCTAGACTGCGACGGATACGGCTCACCGGCACAATGTCCAACCCTATTCTCTGCATAACTTCCAATGCCGCCTTTCGCCCTATCAGAACTCCCTATTTGCAGAAGTCGACTATGGCTCCGGCAAGAACCCTTGCAGTGCTCACAACCGACGGGTAGTCCACATATTCCACGGCACTGTGCGCTCCGGCGCCGTCAGGTCCGAAGATAACCGTGGGTATCCCTGCACTCTGCAGTATTGCCGAGTCGAGCCAAGCTGCGGAGCCTGAGAACTCGGGCTCGCGGCCCAGTTCCTGTTTCGCCGCATCGTAGACAGCCCGCACAATCGGTTCATCTTCCTCCACCTCGAAGGGTGGCCTCACGAAGAACACTTCGTGTTCAGCGCGAAATTGGGGATCTCTTGACCGGAGGGACGCGATGATCCCGGCCATTTCGGCCTCGACGGATTCTCGGGTTTCGCCGGGGATCGTCCTTCGCTCCAGCTGGACGGTACAGAGAGCCGGATAGGTGGAGAGGTTGGAGCCTCCCTCGACCAACGAACCGTGGATGGATGGTGAACCAAGGAGGGGGTGCTCTCTCTTGGAGAGGACATCCCGAGAGTACCGGTCTATTTCTGATAGGAGCTTGCCTGCCCCCATGATGGCATCCACTCCCTCCGAAGGAAGCGAGCCGTGGGCAGCTTTGCCGAGAACCTTGACTTTGATCCACGCGAAACCTTTATGGGCAACGCAGACATCCAGACCGGTGGGCTCACACACAATAGCTGCGTCGGAAGAGTAATCCTTGGCGACTGCCTCGGTTCCGATACTCGCGTACTCCTCGTCGCAGACGCAGGTCAGCATCACGTCGCCACGAAGCCTCGTGCCCGACAGCATAACCGCATGTACGGCTTCGATCATCGCGGCTACGCCGCCCTTCATATCAAAGCTGCCCCTGCCGTATACCTTGCCGTCTTTCAAAACGGGGTCAAACGGATCAATATCCATACCGGCCGGATCTACCGTATCAATGTGACCGTTGAGCATGAGGGTTCTGCCGCCGCCTGCTCCCTTCAAGATGCCGACAACGTTCATCCTACCCTTACCCAACTCCTGATAGTTGACTTCAAGGCCGAAGGACTGCATGTAATCGCCAATGTACTTGGCAATCTCGGCTTCACCGTTGCCACCCGCGACGAGTGAAGGGTTCACCGACTTCGTGCTGATGAGTCCCTGAAGGAGGGACAGCAAGCGTTCGCTGCTTATCATCTTGAGTCAACCTCCCGGTATTCCATATCTGCCATGTGCCACGCAACCGGACACTCTGCCTCAGTAACTCGTGATGATGAGTTCATTGACAGGGCCCCGCTTCTCACCCTTGCAGCTGATGGCCCTTCCTGCCTGAACTACATCGAGGTTGTACCCCCGGTACAGACTTCTCACCAGAGGCACGTCGGAGTTGCTGAGCATCACATATACTCCTCTCCGAGAGAGGTCTTTGAACACAGCGGCTAAGCGTTCCTGCTCGGGCTCTCCGAATCCCGCCCCGGTATAGGATGTGAAGTTGGCCGTGCGGCTTACAGGGTGATACGGCGGGTCCAAGTAGACAAAGTCGCCGCGCCTTGCAGAAGACAGCGCGTCCTCGAAATCGCTCACATCTATACTCGCACTTCTGAGCGCGGCCGAGGCCGCTTCGAGGTTTTTCCTGTCGGCGATCCTAGGATTCTTGTACCGCCCAAACGGGACATTGAAGCGCCCTGCCTTGTTCACCCTCCAAAGACCGTTGTAGCAGGTCTTGTTCAGGTAGATGAACCACGAAGCCCTGTCAATGGGCGAAAGACCCTCAGGGTCAACGTCTCTCATGCGATAGTAATACTCTTTGTCTGTGCGGTGCGCTTCCAGGGAAACCAGTAGCTCCTCAACGTGGTCTCGAACGACGCGGTAAGCGTTCACCAGATAGGGATTTGCGTCGGAAAGCGCGGCACCTGAGGGCGACAGCGCGAAAAACAGGGCCGCACCTCCTAAGAACGGCTCAAAGTACCGGCCATACTGAGGAGGCACTCTTCGCTTCAGTTCGGGCAAGAGCCCCTTCTTCCCCCCGGCCCACTTTATGAACGGGCGAGCGGCGCTCTTGTGACTCTTTGCCCTAATCCGCGCTGTCAATCCGCTTTCCACCCCTCGCGCGCATCTGCCGCGCCTAGTATCCCGCCTGCTTGTCAATCACATTGATGAGAGGTCTCTTTTCCCTCAAGCGCAATAGGTTCTCTTTCAGGATCGCAATCGTACGGTTGCGGTTCATATCCGACTTTCCCGCAGTGTGCGGAGTGATCACTACGTTTTCCATATCCCACAACGGGCTGTCCTTGGGGAGAGGCTCGGTCTCAAAGACGTCTAGCCCTGCTCCTCGTATCTTGCCATCTTTCAGGGCCCTGATGAGCCCTTCCTCATCAGCTACAGGCCCCCTGCCCACGTTGATAAAGCAGGCTGTCGGCTTCATAGCTGCAAAGTGCTCGTACCGGAGCGAGGACCTGGTCTCATCTGTCAGAGGAAGCGAACAAAGCACGTAATCCGACAATCTCAGCACTTCCACGAGTTCCGAAGCAGGGTACACGACGTCTACATCCTGAGGCGCAGTCTGAGACGAATTCCGGCGCACGCCGATGACCTTCATGTCGAAGGACTTGCATTTCCGGGCAATCTCCTCGCCTATGGCACCTAGCCCCAAGAGGCCGGCCACCTTTCCCTCAAGCCTGTCTATGCCCGGATCCTCCCATGCATGGAGAGACTGGGTGCGGAAGTGACCTCGAATGTTGTAGGCCAGTGCAATCATTAGCGCGACGGCATGCTCAGCAACAGGTTTGGCATGGACGCCCCTGCTGTTGGTCAGTACTATCGGTGACCGCCGGAGCGCGGGAGTCACAAACCTATCTACCCCGGTTGACTGCACGTGAATAAGCTTCAGGGTTTTTGACTTTACAAGGGTATCGACAGGGACATGAGGAAAACCAAAGAGTATCTCGGCCTCTCCTACCAGCTCTTCCAAGGAGCCCTGTTTTCCGGGCTCAAGGAACACCGGGCTGCCCACTACTTCGGCAATCGCTTCCTTCTCCCAATCTTCCCACGGTCGAGTGCACAGAATCTTCATGGTGACCGCTCCTTTGTGATGTTGTGGGTAGTCTCTCTAGTATTCATCTCGGATAAGATGGGACTCCTCCGTCCTCCGGGCGGTCGCGACCGTGTGGAGACCTCCCATCACCGGCAGAGCGAGAAGCAAAAACGAATACGGTGCGTAAGTAAGCGGCGAAAGCTGCAGCGATTGGGCGCAGATGACAGCCATGACGTTCCACGGGATAATACCCGCGGCTGCCACACCCGAATCCGATATCACCCCCGCGAAGTCCTCCGGAGACGTCCCTGTTTCCTTTCGTTTGGCCTCCATTAGCCTCGCCGGAAGTATGACGGACATAGCCTGATTCGAGGCAAAAGCGGCGGATAGAACGCTCACTCCCATGGTAGCCATGAGAAAAGAAGTGCGAGTTTTGATACGGCCGATGGCGGGACGGATAGCCGCTTCCATCATGCCCGAGAGCTCAGTGATGCCGGTATAGACCCCGGCCGAGCACAAGAGGATCACCATATCTCTCGTCCCGGCTATCCCACCGCTTCTTAAGAGAGAGGCCAGCTCAGGCACACGGGACTCTTGTGAATAACCAACGAGGGCCGACGTGAAAACGTCAGCTACATTCCTTCCTTGAGACAAAACGGCGACGGCGCCGCCCACGGTCAGCCCTGCGAAGAGGCAAGTCTTTACCGACACTTTCCTCATAGCAAGCAAGATGACCACTGTAGGAGGAAGCACGACCCACGGGCCGATGTTAGCCGCCTCCGACAAGGCCGCCAGGTACTCCCCTCTCATCCGTAAGCCTTGCGCGGTCGAACCCGGTCCGAGGGCGAATCCCATGGTCAAGTAAGCCACAAAAGCTAACACCCATGCAGCCGCTCCCGTAAGGAATATCCTTCGAGAAGCCTTACTCTGCTGAGAACCGGTGAGATCGATAGCCAAGTGGAAGATGGGAGATAGGAAGGAAACCCTGTCACCGAAGAGTGCCCCCGACATTATGGCTCCCGCTACCGGTGCCAGCGGAATTCCCAAAGCTTTAGCCATGCCCATAACCGCGACTCCCACTGTAGCTACTGTGCCAACCGAACTGCCCAACATAAGCGAAACCAACGTAGAGACGGTTAGCCCCGCAACCATGACCTGCCCGGGACTCACAATCGAAAGCCCGTAGTAGACAAGGCCCTGAATGGTCCCTGATGTGAACCAGACCGCCGTCATAGCGTTCACGAGCAGGATGAGGACAATCACATTGGCTATCCTGGACACGCCGGCCCAGGCATACCGGATAATATGCTCGGCAGGCGAGCCCTCTCGCCGCTCTCCGCGCTGGCAGAACGCGGCGCTGAGAGCGGCAATAACGGAACCGGCCGCCATTGCCCAGTACAGAGGCCTATGGGTAGCGATAACGAAACCCAGAGGCACTGCCAGGCCGACGACCGGCACGTAAGGAACCCATCCGGGCCCTGTCAATGAGTCACCCGACTTATCTGAAGGCATGGGTCATACATTCGACCAGTCAAGCCTCAAACCTGCTTTTTACTGCACATATTCCTCAAGAGACACGGTCTCGAACCCGTCACTCTCGCTGTAACCCTCTTCAAACCCTTCTCTTACGACCACACGGGCGGGCGGAGACTGCTTTCTCTGAGCCGGCCTTCCCCGAACAGCCTCGGGCATAACGCCTACTATCTCCTCAAGAATATCGTCGAGGGTTACGATGCCCACCGGTTTCTGGCCGTCTACGACGATAGCGAGGTGAACCCGGTTCTTACGCATAGGCGCCAAGACGTCAAGTATGTTGTCTGTGGGCGCCACTCTCAGCGGCGGCCGCATGAGCGAGGTAACCGGCAGCCGACAGCCTGGCTCCTTCACTGCCTGCCGGAGAACATCTTTCATGTAGACCAAACCCTCTACGTTCCCGTCTTTCGACACAACCGGCACGCGGCTGAATCGTTTCTGCCGGATATCGTGGAGGGCGTCGCTTACCGTGGTTTCAGGAGAAAAAACGAAGGCGTTCGCCAACGGAACCATAATATCGGCTACAAGGGTGTCCGATGAATCCAGAACCCCTACGATAACCTCGCCTTCCTCCTTGTCTACTTGGCCCTCTTCGGCGGCCAATCCAACAGCCAGCCTCACGGGCGCATCGGATATCGACTGCTCTGACTCTGCCTTTTTCCCAACGAACTTGGCCACCAGATACGGCCCAAGAGAAAGCACCGTAGACATAGGCTTCAGCACCGTTGTAATCCAATTCAACAGCGGCGCAACGGCCAGAGCCATCTCCGTAGGAGACTTGGACGCATAAGTCTTCGGCACGAGCTGCGAGAAGAAGAACATAAGAGCTGTGATCATGAGAGGGAGAATCGTGCCCGAGAAAGTCTCCCCTGCCCGAAAAAGGTCTGCGAGCGACGCTCCCATGACCGATGCCAGAACGGTAAATACATTGGTCCCTATCAAGATGGCCGACGTGGTGTTTCTGGAATCCTCATTTAGAGCGCTAAGCAAGGCTGCACGGCGATCTCCCGTCTCTTTTAAGCCCTCAACCGCCCACGCGTCCATAGACAGGAACGCTGTCTCCGATCCAGCGAAGAACCCAACTATTAAGAATGAAATCAGAAACAGTGTCGAACGTATGATTACCGGTAATAGCGGTACGTCACTTTCCATTCTGCGGCGACACCTCTGTATCTCTTTTGCGGATGACTACTCTCCGTATTCTAGGCCCGTCAACTTCCTGTACCTCAAAGGAAAGGGGCGGGTCATCAAGGTCAAACGAATCGCCCGGGCGCGGCACGCGATCAAGATACTCCATCACCACTCCCGCAACCGAGTCACAGTCCTCAATCTCTATGTCGAGATCGACGACAGATTCCAGATCAGAGAGGCTCATGCGCCCGGGAACCTGCCACACGTTGTCTCCCAGGCGGATAACCGACTGATCTCCTCCGTCATACTCATCTCGGATGTCACCCACGATTTCCTCAAGGATGTCTTCAAGAGTCACGAGCCCGGAAACCCCGTCAAACTCGTCTACGACAATGCTCATGTGTATGCCTAAGGACTTCATCTCTTTAAGGAGGTCGGTGACGCGCTTGCCCTCGGGGACGAAATAGGGTTGAGCCGCAAAGGACTTGGCCGGCCGATCCCCAAGAACAGCTTGCCACCTTGCCTGATCCTCTCCCGCTGCATTAATGAGGTCCTTGATGCTCACGATTCCCGTGATGTTGTCCCTTGACTCGGCAAACAAAGGGATCCTCGAGACCCCGTACTTGAGCATGATGTTCAAAGCGTCAAAGCCTGTCCTGTCTTCCTGCATCGCGATCATGCTCGGCCGAGGAATCATTACATCGACGGCCTCGACCTCTTTGGACTCGATTACTCCGTATATCATCTCTTTCTCGTCGTTGCGTATGGCACCGGACGTTTCAACAAAGTCCACGGTGGCAAGTAGCCTGGCTTCCGTGAGTTCCTCGGCTCTGCTCTCAAATCGCGGCATTCGTTCTGCAATGGAAGCAGCGCCCTTTTCAACACCCTTGGCGAACGGCCGCATAAGGGAGTTGAGAAAACTAAATACAGGCGCCAGCCTTACGGAGAACCCTTCCGGGTCGGCCCCGGCAACGAGTTTGGGGCTGATCTCTCCAAAGATCAGTACCAAGACTGTGCCTATGAGGGTCGCGGCAAGGTCAACGATGCTTCTCGACAGGGTCAGAGTAGAGACGCAGATAGCGGCAATGGAAGAGGCAAACAGAACATTAACCAATGTATTCCCCAACAGTATGCTAGAGAGCACTGCCTGGGGATTGTCTTTCAGGCTGAGTACGGTTCCAAGATTCTTGTGATCTCCGAATCTGCTCTTCAGCTTGATGTAGTCCGAAGAGAACAGAATACTCTCGGAACCGGAGAAAAACGCGGAACAAGCTAACCATAGAACTGCGAATAGATACGTACTACTTCCTGGGTCGTCCAACCAGTCATCACCGTCCGTGTACCTTCATAATACGTTCATCGTACAACACATAGACTACGTACATCATATGATACTGGTTTTCCTCCCATATGTACAGACAGAAGGGGAATCCGTACGGATCCCCCTTCTGTAACATCCCTGCTAGTCGCTTACTTTGAACGTACTGACAGCCTCCGTAAGCCGGCTCGCCATTTCCGCAAGATCCTGTGCAGATCGGCTTACTTGCTCCACCGACCGTTTCATCTCCTCAACCGAAGCCGAGACTTCTTCAGAAGCCGCAGCGCTCTCCTCAGAGGAAGCGGCAACTCCTTCAATGAGCTTCTGAACCTCGCTGGCGTTTGCGGACATCTCTTCGGTAGATGCAGAGTTCTCTTCAGTGACGCTCACGATTTCTTCCATGGTTTGGGACACACGGGCACCGGATTCCTTGAGTCCCGCAGCAGCCTGAAGCATGTCCTTCACGAGAGCTTCCGCGCTACGGGCACTCTTCTCGATTTCATCGAGTACGGCGCTTGTCTCGCTTACAAGCAAGCTGCCCTGATCCGTCTCACGCGTTCCCTCCTCAATTGACGATACTGCTTGTTCCATGGCCACTCCGATTCGGCCTATCAGCGCCCCGATAGACTTCGTCTCGCGAGATGACCTCTCTGCCAGATCTCTGACCTCGTCAGCCACAACTGCGAAACCTCTTCCGTGTTCACCTGCGCGAGCCGCCTCAATTGCCGCGTTCAGCGCCAAGAGGTTCGTCTGGGAAGCGATGCCGTCGATCACCGTGACTATCCCGCCAATTTCCTTAGAAAGCTCGTTAAGCTCATGGATCTTGTCCGCGACATTCGTGACTGAGTTCTTGATTCTGCTCATCCCTGAAACAAGGTGGCCCATAGACTCGATTCCTCGGGCACCACCTGCGGAGTTGTCAGCCGTGACCTGTGCCACTTGCTGCAGTTTATCCATGACTCCGTCAATAACGACCTGCATCTGCTCTTGTTCATCGGCCGCTTGCTGCACACTGGTCATTTGGGTTTCCGCACCCCTGGCAACCTGATCGATCGCCTTTGCCAGTTGCTCCATTGCAGCAGCTGAGCCGGTAGCTTGTGCACTCTGGTCCTGGGCGCCTTTAGCGATATTCACGCCAGCCGCGACGATCTGATCCGATGCGGCAACCGATTCCTCCGTCGTAGCCGAAAGCTCTTCCGACGTGGCGGCAACCTGGTTTGCCGAGTCCTGAACGCTGGCCATGAGATCACGGAGGCTGACAACCATGTTGCCAAAGGCTCTCTTAAGCCTCCCAATCTCATCATTGCCGGCAGTACCCTTTTCATCGATCGTCACAGTCAAATCGCCCAAAGCTATGGTCTCGGCGATAGCTGCTGCCTGAACGACAGGCTCGGCGATTGTCCTCGAGATGATGATGGCCATAGCAAGAGAAAGCACAACACCGGCGATGGCCGCCGCCAGCCCGACGGTATTTGCTCTCTTCCCCTCTTCGATAATCCGCTCTGCATCCGATGTCAGGACGGCGTTCATCCTCTGCTCAAAATCGCCGAGTTCACGAGCCAAGTCACTACGGATCTCCGCGTACTCCCCGCTCTGAATGGCTAGCGCTGCTGCAGGATCCACTGCCGCCAGCTCGACCATTTGAGTCTCCAGGTCGATGAGCCTCAGGTTCATTTCGTCGACTCTCTGGAGCGCAGCCTTGTTTTCTTCGCTCTGCACCGTACCTTTAACCGTGGTGATAGCGACATCTATGTCTGCGGCAGCTTGATCATAGTTTGACTTGGCCACGGGATCGTCGGGGTTTGACACGAGTCTCTCTACTGCGTTGGCAAGGAGAGTATCGTAGTACAGTATGTCTTTCGCGAGGAGCGCTTGAGTTGTTCGCCTCTCAATCGCCTGGGTACCGGCCACGGAACGCGATACCTGCATGTACAAGTAACCTGTGGACACTCCCAGCACGAGAGTCACCACCAAGAACCCCATCAGCATCCTTCCTCGAATACCGGTAACCCCAAACACCCCGTTCTGCAATCTCAGTTCCTCCCTTGGTGCGTAGCTTGATCGCGTACGAGGTTTATATCGACGTGTTCGCCTTTAATTAAAGTGCTGCATAAGAGGCAGTTTTGCGTGAAAATTCCCTGTTGGCTCACTTGCCGAAACCGTAGAGGAATGAAACCTTCGATTCTAGAAATATCTCTGCAATCCGATCGATTGGGGAGGATGGGTTATGCAGAAGCGACTTGCTCGTTCGGAAGTACCGGTAGAGGAGACCTGGAACCTTAGCGACATCTTTCCTTCCGCTGAAGCCTGGGAGTCCGAATTGAAAGCCGTAGCCGCGCTAGTCAGCACCGTCACTCAGTATAAAGGCCGCTTCAAGGAAGGCCCGAAAGTCCTCCTGGAGTGCTTCGAAGCCCAGGAGGCTCTGCAGAAGAGGCTGGCCAAGGTATCGGCATACGCTTCGCTCCACAATTCGTCCGACGGCACGTCACCTTCCAACCAGGCTATGGCGGGCAGGGCATCTGCGCTCGCGACCGCCATCCGCGCAGAGACGTCATTCATAGAGTCGGAGGCGTTAAGCCTACCGGATGGAACTCTGGACCGCTACCTCAATGAGGAACCGAAGCTCGAGCCGTTCCGCCTCACGATTGAGAAGATGGTAGAATCCAAACCCCACAGATTGCACCCTGAAACGGAGATGGCGTTGGCATCTCTGGGAGAGGTGCTGAACGCTCCCGTAATGATCTACAGCCGTTCAAGAACGGCCGATATGGCCTTTAAACCGGTTAGGGACAGCAAGGGAAACGAGCTTCCGATGTCTTTCGGACGGTATGAAACCTCTGCCGACATGGTGCTCAGGCGAAACGCGTACAACGAGTTCACAAGGGGCTTAAGAGCATACCAGAACACATATGGTGCCACGTGGGGTACTGAAGTGAAGAAGAACGTGGTTATGGCCAAGCTCCGCGGATACCCGTCAGCAATCCATATGCTTCTTGACCGCCAGGAAGTAACCATAGATATCTACAATAATCTGCACGACATCATCTTGACCGAGCTTGCACCGCATATGCGAAGGTACGCGCGATTGCGCAAGCAAGTGCTAGGACTGGACAAGATGCTCTACTGCGACATTGAGGCACCTCTTGACCCGGAGTTCGAAGTCCCTACGACGTATGAAGAAGCATCCGAGATCATTGTGAAGGGCTTATCGGTCCTGGGATCCGAATACACCGAGATCATATCCACGGGCCTCAAGAACCGCTGGATAGACAGGGCGGACAACATCGGCAAACAAACGGGAGCGTTTTGCAGCTCGGTATACGGAGTTCATCCGTACATCAGCATGACTTGGAGCAATAGCCTTCGCAACGCGTTAACACTCGCCCACGAACTCGGCCACGCCGGACAGGGCGTGCTGTCTCAGCGCTATCAGCGATTGGCCAACACAAGGCCGACGATGTTCTTCATCGAAGCGCCCTCGACCTGCAACGAAACACTTGTGGGCGACTACATCCTCTCACAGAGCAAGGATGTCAGAACTCGCCGCTGGCTCATCATGCAGTTCTTGAAGACCTATCACCACAACTTCGTCCGCCACCTTATTGAGGGCGAGCTGCAGCGCCGAACCTACGCCCTGGCGGAAAAGGGCCAGCCCATAACCGCATCTGTCCTGAGCAAAGTGCAGGGCGAAATCCTCGAAGACTTCTGGGGAGGAGAAGTGGAGATCGACGAAGGCGCACGCCTTGTATGGATGCGCCAGGCTCACTACTACAGGGGATTGTATCCGTACAGCTATTCGGCAGGACTGACAATCGGCACGGCTGTGGCAAAAGCGATTCGAGAGGAAGGCGCCCCTGCCGCCGAGCATTGGGTGGATGTTCTCAAAGCGGGCGGAACCAAGAAACCTCTTGAGCTCGCGAAGATGGCCGGCGTCGATATGACGAAGCCTGACCCCATCCGCGAGGCAGTCGCATATGTGGGTAGCCTCGTAGATGAGGTTGTGAAGAGCTTCTAGAAGGGGATAATGGGATATTGGGTGAATGACGTATCCGCGTACCCTGCGGCAAACGATCAGCGGAGGACGAAGGGACGGCGAGAGTCAGATTGAGAGCTATAGTGATCGGGGCCGGCAAGGTCGGCTACCATATCGCGGAGCAGCTTGCCCGAGAATCCAACGACGTTGTAGTAATCGACACCCGTGAACAAGCCCTCGAGCCGGCTCGCGAGTCCCTTGACGTCATGACGGTCTTGGGTAACGGAGCGTCTCCCGCAGTACTGGAAGAGGCAGGCGTCGGAGACGCTGACATGGTCATCGCAGTGACGACCCACGATGAGGTCAATATCATTGCATGCCTTACCGCTAAGTACTACGGGGTCACCACAACCGTGGCGAGGGTAAGAAATCCGGACTATACGCTACCCACGAAAGCACTAGTGCATGGCCAGACGGGAATCGATGTGATAATCCATCCCGAGAGGCTTGCTGCCGTGGAAATTGTAAAATTGCTGAAGACCCCGACCGCCAGCGAGGTCGGCTTCTACGCTGACGGTAAGGTACAGCTTCTGGGCATAAGGTGCGATTCACCGGACCCAAACCTCCTCGATAAGCCGCTATGGCAAATAGGCCTCAAGAACTCACTAGTGGTGGCTATATCGAGAGATGAGTCTCTCCGCATTCCGGACGGGAGCGCCAAAATTCAGCTTGGCGACTACATCTATGTCATTGGAAGAACAGGAGACCTCGAGCGTTCCACTCTCCTCGCGGGGCGGATCCCGAGTCAAATCAGGACCGTCACAATCGTAGGAGGAGGGGAGACCGGCCTTCGCACTGCCGAGATGCTTTCGCGCTACCGCAAAGAAGGACTTTCCGTGAAGATTATAGAGAGAAACCCCGAGAAGGCGGAAATGCTCGCGGAACGGCTGCCTAACGCTCTGGTGATCAACGGAGACGGGACAAGAATCGACATCCTCGAGTCCGAACGGATCTCCGATACGGATGCCCTGATCGCCGCGACGGGCCAAGAGGAGACGAACCTCCTCATCGGCATGTTGGGGAAGAGGCTGGGTGCTAAGGAGATCATTGTGCTGCTTGGCCGTCAGGAGTACTCGGCTCTGGCCGACACAATCGGCGTCCATGCGACAGTTGTTCCCCGCATGCTGACGGCGAGCACTATTCTGAAGCTGCTCCGCAAGGACAAACTTGTCGACCTCTCATTCCTAAGCAGAGGCGATGCGGAAGTAATGGAAGTCGTGATATCGGGTGACGCACCTATTGTCGGTCGTCCTCTAAAGGATGCCGGACTCCCAAAGAACTCGCTTATCGGCACCATAATCCGGGGCACGGAGGTCATCGTGCCCCACGGCTCATCAGAGGTCTTGGCAGGCGACCGTGTAGTGGTGTTCACCAACACCGGCTCAGTTCCAAAAGTCCAGAGGCTTCTCGGATTGTGAGGGTAGGATCTTTGAACTGGGTAGGTATACGCAGGGTCTTCGGCTTCATTTTGCTGCTGTTGGCGGCAACCATGCTGGTGCCGCTTTTTTGGGCTATCTACTACGATACTCCCGATTGGCAGGCGTTCATCTGGTCCATTATCATCGTCGGAGTCCCCGGGGCACTACTGCTGCGAGGACAAAGCAAAGCATCGGATCTGGGCGCACGCGACGCGTTTGTCATTGTGGCGGGAAGCTGGATCGTCTGCTCCGTGGCCGGCGCGGTTCCGTTCGTGACATCGGGGGTGCTGCCCAACGTCTTCGACGCGATCTTTGAGTCGATGTCGGGGTTTTCCACTACGGGAGCAACGGTGATGACCCGGATCGAGATCCCTGCCGCAGGCATCCTCTTTTGGAGAAGCTTTCTTCACTGGCTGGGCGGCATGGGCATCATACTGGCATTCTTAGCTTTCTTCCCGTACGCTAGGCGAGGAGGAGACTCGCTTTACAAAGCTGAGGTCCCAGGAATGGAGGTTGAGCGGCTCACTCCTCGCCTGAGGCAGACCGCTGTTGTCCTTTGGCGGATCTACGGAACCATAACCGTGCTTCAGACAGCCTGCCTTTGCCTCGCAGGCATGACCCTCTATGAATCGTTGATCCATACGTTCGGCACCGTAGCCACAGGAGGGTTTTCCAATAGAGCACTCAGCGTCGGAGCCTACGCGAATCCCTGGATTCACTACATTATCCTGGCGTTTATGTTCCTATCGGGAGTGAACTTCGCGCTGTACTACAGAGCTGTCCATACAAAGAAGATCAGCGAAATCTTCAAGGATCCTGAGCTTCGAACGTATGCTGGCATCGCTGCCGTTGCAACCCTGATCATCTGGGTTAATCTGGCCGGAACATACGGCGCAGGACAGTCGCTCCATCACAGCGCTTTCCAGGTAGTCTCGGTGATGACCACAACCGGGTACGTCACCGCCGATTTTGACCTGTGGCCGGAATTATCCAAAGGAGTTCTCCTCCTTCTCATGTTCGTGGGGCCGTGCTCGGGATCGACCGGAGGATCCGTCAAAGTTGTGCGTTACATGGTGGTGGCCAAGAGCATTTCGCGCGAACTCAGCCAGATGGTCCACGCGAGAGCGGTCCTCCCCATACGGATAGGCGGGCGAGTCATCCCGGAAAGCACCGTGAGAAACGTCCTCGTATTCATGGCCCTCTATATGTTGTGCGCTTTGGCAGGCACAATGTATATGCTGTACTGCGGCTTGAGCATGGTTGAGGCAATATCGGCCGTAGCGGCTACGCTTGGAAATGTGGGTCCCGGTCTGGGCTCAATTGGCCCTTCGCTGAGTTTTGCCGCAGTGCCTGATTCGGGAATTGCCGTCTTGACCGCCCTCATGATGCTGGGGCGGCTCGAGCTCTTCACCGTATTCGTTACCGTCACTCCCGGGTTCTGGCGGCGCTAAAAATCCAATCCTGCTGCCTTCATTCTTTCTTTGACGGCCTCCAGGTATGTCCGGGCTTTATCGGCAGCAGCGTCAAGCCTGCCTCGGGCCCTCTCAACAAACTCTGCATCCGCAATTGAGTCCAGATTGATCTGAACGTTCATCGCGGCGCCTCTCCGCGTCGCGTCCAGAAGCAGCGCTCCTACAGCCATATCGGTTATGGCATTAGGGTTGCCGTACCTGACCAGGTCAGGCAAGAGCGACATAGCCTCAACCGCGTCGCTGACGGTATCCAGCGGAGTCAGAGTAGCCCCCCTGAAGGCTTCCTGCATCGCCGCCTTCCTGGCCGCCTTTTCGTCATCCGTTGCTCTCGGCATCTTCATTGCCGCCTCAACGGCCAGATAAGCCTCGGTATCCTTCAAAGTGAGTACCTGAAACCTCTGCAGCAAGTCTTGAGAGGCTTTACGGATCTCTTCCAGCCTCTCGCGGCCCTCTTTGAACCTTGCCTTGCTTAAGGTGTTGCCCGCAACCATGCGTATAAGAGCGCATCCGAGGATTCCCGCTACCGCCGATGCCGCCCCGCCTCCGGGGGCCCCGGTGGGAGCAGCAAGCTCGTCAACAAATGTTATTAGGTTGAGGTCTGCCAAGTGATAACCCTCCCTTATGTCTTTATGGCCGCTGCCTGCGATTGCCCCGCTTTCGTCCTGCAAAGGGCCAAAGGTTCCGCAGTCCCGGCCCGCCGACTGTCCAACCAAGTCCAGTACCTGATTTCTGGAGAACCCTCGAAGCTTGAGTCGCGCTACTGCCACATCCAATAGGGCATCCAGCGGCAAGAGGCCGATAATCTCCGAGTCTTTAACTCGCGCATTCACCTTAGCAGCCTCGTCTTCCAGAGTGCTCATGAGTTTCTCCATTGAGGTTACTCTGTGATCAAGCAGATTCATAGTGACCTGCACATCGCCGGTCTCTTTGATCAGAATACCCTTCGCCTGAACGGCAGGCAGGCCTCCGGAAGATTCTCTGAGGGCCTTCGCGATGGTCCTGGCCTTGACTATGTCGCCCGTGTCAAGATTCACGTTGTATGCGATAAGGGGCGGCCTAGCGCCGACGGCGGTTGCTCCTGCAGTCGGGTGCATCTTTGGCGGGCCGAAGTCCGGCGCCCTATCCGGATCGGTCTCAATAGACACTTTGAGACCTTCATATTGCCCCTGCCGGATGTCGGGAAGCCGGACACGATCGGGACGTAAGGCCGCGTTTGCATAGAGATAGACCGGGATACCGAGCTCCTCAGCGATCCGGCGACCGACGTCTCGCGCTATCGCCACGCACTCGTCCATAGTCACTCCTTGAACAGGCACAAAGGGAATGACGTCCGTAGCCCCTATCCGCGGGTGCTCGCCCTTGTGGTGCTCCATGTTGATGAGTTCCGAAGCTCTCCTGGCACACGCGAAAGCGGCCGCCGCAACGTTCTCCGGAGTGCCGATGAAAGTGACTACGCTGCGGTTGTGACTGGGATCCGATTCCACATCCAGGAGCCTGCACCCATGCCGGGCAACATTGCTCACGATATCCCGGATAACGTCTGTGTTCCGTCCCTCACTGAAGTTGGGGACGCATTCAACAAGTCTGTCATCTGCCATTGGATAGCCGATCCCTCCACGCGTATAGCGACAGTGAGACAGCCTGGCGGCTCTTCTCCGTTAATGAGATTCCCCTGGCATAGACCAATTCCTTCATAGCTAAACTCCCCTTGGGAGAAGGTACCATCGGACCGGGCGCAGAATGAGCTTGGGCGCCTCTGGAGATCTTTTCAGGTGTTTCATATGTAAGGGGGAGTTGGCTTGTTCAAAATGGACCTGCGGAAGTACGCGGGGCTGTTTAGCGCGTACACCGAACTGAGAGCCCAGGAAAACAGGAACATAATGATCTCGTGCATGAAGGGAAGCATAGTGACAAACTCCCGGTCTGACTTGAGCGGAATCTCCGCAAGAGTATACCGGAACGGTTCGTGGGGATTTGCATCCAGCCCGGATATTACCGATGAGGCCATAAGGACCGTGGTGAGAGCCGCTTCAGATAACGCGGCGTTTCTCGACTCAAGAGAACGGAAGGGGAAGGAGCCTCTCACAGCAAGTAGAGTCACGTCTGAAAACGTGTTCTTCACGGACAAACCGAGGCTGACTCAGAAGCAGCTGGTGGAATTCGTCCGCGAGATCGATGACCACATCGTGAAGACATACCCCAACCTGGCCAGCAGGGTTGTGAACTTAAGCTGCCTCGATATGGAGAAAACACTCTTTACATCAGACGGTTCCTACAGCCACTCCATGATCCCCAGAAGTTTCATCAGGGTAGCCATGACGATTGAGAAGGACGGCAAACCGGTTGAACTGACGTCGGTTTACGGAGGCCTCGGCCAGTTTGAGGATGCCCTCGAGTCACCGTCGCAGACTTTTGAGGGCATACAATCTCAATACGAGCACTTGGTCAAGAAGAGTGAAGGCGTGTTCGCCGATGCAGGCATCAAGACCTGCGTGCTTGATGCAGAACTGGCGGGCATCCTGGCTCACGAGGCCATCGGGCACACTACGGAAGCCGACCTGGTGATCGGCGGGTCGGTTGCCGGTCCCCTTCTCAACCACGAAGCAGCCAGTCCGCTTGTAACCCTAATCGATTTTGCCAACACAGCGCTTGGGAAGACGTGCCCTGTCCCGGTCTACGTGGATGACGAAGGCACCAAGGCCGAAGACGCCATCATCATAGAGGAAGGCATCCTGAAAGGCTACATGCACAACAAAGAGAGCGCGATGCGTTTTGGTGTGTCTCCCACAGGAAACGCCCGCGCCTACACCTTCTCCGATGAACCTCTGATAAGGATGCGCAACACCGCGATCCTTCCCGGTACAAGCAAGGTAGCGGACATGATAGCCTCGGTCGACGACGGATACTACCTGATCAAGCCCAGCAACGGCCAGGCCGATTCGACAAGCGAGTTCATGTTCGGCGTCACGCTTGGCTATGAGATCAAGAACGGCAAGTTGGGCAGAGCCATCAAAGACACCACAATATCCGGAGTGGCGTTTGACCTCCTGAAGTCGGTGACCATGATCTCGGACGACATGAAGTGGACCTGCGCGGGCATGTGCGGCAAGAAACAAGCCATTCCGGTGGGGATGGGCGGCCCGGCCATCAAGTGCAAGGTCAACATAGGAGGCAGGTAGACATGACGAAAGGCAGAGAGACCGCGAAGTTCGGCCTTGATGCACTCCTTAAGGCCGGAGCCGAGAAAGCTCAGTGTGCGGTGAGTCTCCAGGAAAAACACGAGATGAACGTTGACGCAGGCGAATTCAGCCTGCTTCGGACCATATTCGATACCAGTGTCATGCTGGTCGCGATAAAAGACGGAAAGAAAGGAACCGGCGTCGCCAACAAGTCGGATCGCGAGTCGCTGGAGAAGGCGGCTGGAGACGTCATCTCTATGGCAGATGCTTCGCAACCTGACGAAGCGAACGATATTGCGGAAAAACAGCCGCCCGAGGTGTTTTCGAGGGGCCCAACGGAGCCTGACCTAGATAAGATGCACTTCCGCTTAAGAGAGTTCCTGGAAACGGTGAAGACTCGATACCCAAGAACCGTCATCCGGCAGGCATACGTTGACTTCAGCCGGAGCACGAGGTACTTTGTGAACTCCAACGGGGTAGATTTCGAGACCTCGAAAGGCGTGTACAATCTCATTACGATCTTTTCGTCCAGAGACGGCGATAAAGTCTCATCGTTCAACTACACCGGTTTTGCGGCAAGGGATCTCGACCGACCTCTCATTGATTGCGGATCTCTCGATACCCTTCTCCGCCAATCCGGGGAGCAAGTTACGACCCAGTCCATCAAGGGCAAGTTTGTAGGAGATGTCATCTTCACACCAGACTGCCTAGTTGATATGCTCGGCTTCCTTGTCAACTCGGTCGGAGACGGGGCGATGATATCGGGCACGAGCATATATAAAGACAGCTTGGAGAAGCGGGTGACGAGTCCGCTCCTCACACTTCACTGCAAGCCAACTTCAGAAGAGATAAGCGACGGGTATTTCGTCACACCTGACGGGTACAAGGCTGAAGACCTCACCTTGGTCGATAGAGGAGTGCTCAAGACCTATCTGCTGAGCCTGTACGGCTCTAGGAAAACAGGCAAAGACAGGTCTCAGAATGCAGGTGGGGGGTGGATCATAGATTCCGGAGAAACGCCGTACGAGGAAATGGTCAAGTCAATCAAGCGGGGAATCCTGTTAGCCCGATTCTCAGGAGGTTACCCGAGCGCCAACGGAGACTTCTCGGGCATCGCCAAGAACAGTTATCTCATTGAAGATGGGGAGATAAAGT
The DNA here is from genome assembly GCA_050952125.1 of Bacillota bacterium. Classification (GTDB taxonomy): domain Bacteria; phylum Bacillota; class Sulfobacillia; order Fermentithermobacillales; family Fermentithermobacillaceae; genus UBA3951. The sequence continues at coordinate 669,043 of JBMNKK010000004.1, read as the reverse complement.
ACCCCATCAGCGAATCAATGGTGTCGGGCAACTTCGCCGACATGCTTATGAACGTGAAAGCCGTATCGAAGGAACGGGTAGATTCCGGCAGGTCCATTTTCCCTTGGGTCGCCGTGTCAGGAGCGACGATTTCGGGCAAGTAGCGCTATTGGACGAAAGAGCAACAGTCACGGGGCCGGTCCACCGCAATGGAGGGCCGGCCTTCTGTGATAGAAGGAGCTAGGCTGCTCATCATCGAAACTTCAATCTGTTCCTTCGTGCCAATTGCAATCGTTTTATGAATTGAACCAAGAGTGAAGGGAGCAACTGTGAGTGATGAGCGACGGCAATAATGCTTACCCTTTCGGCAAGCCGTGGGTGGATGAATCACTGTTCGACGACTGCAGCGCCATAATAGTGGGCAAGAAAGCCTCCGCTACGGGAGAAGTACTCTTCGGACATAACGAGGATGATGCCGGCAACAACGCGATGATACAGTACCGGGTCCCGCGAGCAACTCATGAACCGGGTGAGCTTCTTAGTTTCGAACCCGCTTGCGCCAAGATACCTCAGGTGCCGGAGACTTGGGCGTACCTCTGGTCAGAAACCAGGGCCAGCTGGCAGGCTTCTTTCAGCGATACCTTCATCAACGAGTGGGGCGTGGCGATCGCGAGCGACAGCTGCGGTCAAACTAGGGAAGACAGGCCCGAACTTGTTAACGGAGGGATCGGGTACGGTGTGGGGCACATCGTCGCTCAGCGGGCAAAGACCGCGCGAGAAGGAGTTCGGATAGCGGCAGAACTGGTCTCCCGCTGGGGATACACCGGAGCGGGACGAGCATACCAGATAGTAGATAAGGATGAGGGTTGGGTCTTCCAGGTCGTCAAAGGAAAACACTTCGCAGCCAAGAGAGTGCCCGACGACGAAGTGTTCTTCATGCCGAACTGGTACACCATCCATAGCGTGGACCTGAATGACACCGAAAACTACGTGGCTTCCCCCGACATCATTACGTACGCCATCGAACGCGGGTGGTACAAACCTGCCGTTGACGGTGATTACAGCGATTTCGACTTTGCCGCTGCCTATCAGGATCCGACCCAGAACCAGGCAGGCAATATGGTGAGACACAAGAACGCTCTGAGGATCATCCTTGGCAGAGAGCCGGAGGACATTAGGGCGTTCTCGGTGAAACCGCCCAGGAAATTGGGGATTGCAGACGTCAAGAAGGTCCTCCGGACTCACTACGAGGGCACAGATGATGACCTGTCCGAAAACTACTCCAAGAACCCGCATCGTGCAGGTAATCGCACCATTTGCACCGGAACAACACTTGAGAGCTTCGTAATCCAGTTCCGTGAGCAACCTGAATTCACATGTATATGGCGGGCTACACTGAACCCCTGCACCAGTCCATATGTCCCGTGGTATCTCGGTAGCGATAAAGTCCCTGCGGGCTACAATTGGTTCGCTCCCCACATAGGGGCAGCCAATCACTTCAGCGTGCCGCCTGCCGACCTGTCACACCGCCCGGGCCGCGCCTGGTGGACATTCCAGGACGTTCAGGACTTGGCTGATGCCTCGTATGCTTCGGTCATTGGCGAGATCGCAGCGCGAAGGGATGCTCTTGAGAAGGCGTGGGAGGACGCCCAAGGGGAGTTCGAGGCTAAAGCATATGCCGCCTACAAAGACGACCCGGCTAAGGCCGTCGCCATGCTGACCGAGTATACTGATAAGCAGGCAGGACTGGCTTGGAGAGGCTGGAGAAAACTGTTCAATGACCTTTTGTCCTGAAGTCGCCCACCGGCAATGGACAAAGAAGCCAGGCGGAAAGGATGAACACATCCTACCGCCTGGCTCATGAGATGACCGACCTTATCCTAAATCGCTGATGACGTGCCTCTATGAGTCCAAGCTACTCGGCCTCGTCAACTGCCTCGATGACCAGAAGACAGTGACAATCCTCGCCGTCGCCGCATGTCCCTTCAGGGAAACTAACCTTCAGATGAGGATAGGGTTCTACCCGTGCGAAGTCACATGCGATCATGATATCCTTGCACAAAGTGCGGACATCCTCCGGCGGTACGCCCATGGCGCGCACGGCGTCCATATGGGGACAACGCCTGAACACAACTTGGGCTCGCCTCTCGTTCATCTCGGGAAACTCCAGCTTACAGCTTATCACTGTAGTCCGGTCGAAGGCCTTCTTAACCCATTCCTCCGGTGTACGGATGTCGCCCCATTGCTTGGTAGGGCGAATCCCTCTATCCCAGCTGACCTTCCTAAGCAGCTCTACAGCGTCGACTTCAGGATATTCTCGTTCTAAGGCTTTCCAGATCAAGTATAGGGTCGATCCGCGATCTCCGATGGTGAAGTTGAGCATCGCATCCACTTCACTGGCTGTAACGGGCTCGTCAACCCGGAGCTCCTTGAGAAACGCCTCGACACGCTCCCGATCCTCAGCCTTGACCTCGTAATCCACTCATACCACCCTTCCTACGTGCAGGCTAATGCCCTCTAGTGATGCGTCTGGGCTGCCCTCTGCAACTTCTCTGCTGCTCCGGTAAGATCTGACAAGCGCTTGCCAGCCGCAAGCTGTTCGCGCAACCAGACCTCGCGCTTCTGACGAGGCTCCGCTTCTCGAAGCACTTCTTCGAGATCGATTGCCTCAGGGAGCACGACAATACCGTTTTCGTCGGCCAAGATGATATCGCCCGGATTGACGGGTACTCCGCCGCACTGAATAGCTACATTCACGTCACCCACCTGGGCCTTGGCTGACGTCGTCAGCGCTGAAATGGCGCGAGCATAGACAGGGTAGCCAATCTCTAGGATCTCTGCGACGTCCGTAGCAGCGCCGTCAATGATGGTAGCGCTGATACCTTTGTACTTCGCCGCAAGCGAGGTCATCTCGCCCCAGCAGGCACAGTGAGTGTCGCCACCGCGGTCTATAACCAGGACGTCCCCAGGTTCGCACAGATCGATCGCGGCGTGAACCACCGCTCCGTCGGTGCCATATGAACGAAGCGTAACTGCCCGACCCAAGACGCGCAGCCGCTGTCCACCTGTTAATGGCCTTATGGCCGAGTCAACGAAGCCGAACGTCATCAAGTGCCCCAGAGTAGCCGGCACGATTTCGGACAGCCTCGCGAGAAGAGCCTCCGGGACCGGTGAAGCGTGCCTTGGGTTGACGGTGATCAATGACATCACTTCTCCTCGAACTGGCAGTACTGCCTACTCAATACGCTTGTCTCCACTTCTCGTCCGCGCAACACGACGAGCTCAGGCCGCAAGAAGGCCGAGATATCCTCCAGAGGATTGCCCCTGAGCACGAGTAGGTCGGCTCTATATCGATTTTGCAGGCGACCGGTACTCTGGAGACCGAGCAGTTCAGCACCGCCGGATGTAGCCGCCCTAATGATGTCGCTGATGGGCACTCCCGCCTGGCTCAGCAGATCGATCTCCATATGCATTGTGCCGAGGCTGTCAGTTCCGACGGCAAGGCTCACGCCCTCTTCAACTGCTGCCCGAACTGCCGCGACATGAGGCTTAAGGCATGCGGCAAACGCGCTGATCACGTGCGGGGGTCTCCCCCACTTTTCGCCCTCAACACCGATTACCCAAAACCCGCTCATCGTTGGCGTAAACCACATTCCGTTCGCTGCCATCTCTCGGGCCAACACATTGTCAAGTTCGGGGCCGTGCTCGACACAGAAGACACCGCTATTTATACACGCTTTGATGGAATCTCGCGTCGTAGCGTGCGCCACTGTCTTGAGGCCGTGTTGACTGGCCCTCTTCACAATCAAGGCGATAGTGTGCTCATCGAGTACAGGTTGTGACGCCGAGCTGCCATCGGTGGAAGCAAACACCTTGATGAAATCAGCCCGGCTTTCCACTAACTGCTCAACAGCTGCCAGCGCCTGATCGTCGTTCTCCACAGGGATCGACAGCGCCGAGCCCGGTCCACCCGGACGGGTAATCGCCCTCTGGCATGAGACTATAGTCGGCCCGGGGATCATCCCGCATGCTACGGCATCCCGCAATTCGCCGGACAGATATCCGATTGCCGCCATGTCTCTGCTGCTGGTGACGCCGTCCATCAGAGCCAGAGCCGCGTTACGGGCCCCGAAAAAGGACTGATATGACTGGCTCCGCGCGAACAACGTGGCCATGGGAAGAGTGGACCTTCTGAACAGCATGTGATCGTGGGCGTTCACAAGGCCGGGCATTAGTGTGCAGCCCGGAAAGTGCAGCTTCTTGGCGTCACCCTTAACCTCGCCCTCCAGCGACGCACGTTGTCCCACACTCACAATCAGCCCATCTCTTACAAGGACCGTGTCGGCGGAACCGATAACGGCACCATCACCGTCGACAAGTCTGTCGCACGATATGAGCATCTCTTGACATGCATCTAGGTTTCTCATTGTGCCGTCAACCCGCCGTCCACGTAGATCTCGGTGCCGGTAAGGTAGACAGCTTCATCAGATGCGAGAAACAGGATCGCAGGTGAGATCTCGTTGGGTTTGGCGAAGCGTCCCCAGGGTATGTTCTTTGACTTCTCTGCCCTCAGGACGGGATCGGCAAACGTCATGCGAGTGAGTCCCGTCTCAACCGAACCCGGACACACGGAGTTTATGTTGATGTTGTCGGCAGCGTGATCTAGCGCCATCGACTTAGTCATAAGTGATACCGCCGCCTTAGATGCGCAGTATCCTGCGCGTTGTCTCAGGCCTCGCAATGCCGCCATAGATGACACGTTGATGATCTTGCCGCCGCCTTGTTTTTGCATAAGCGGGATTACGTGCTTGCAGAACAAGAAGACGCCTTTGAAGTTGACTCCCATCATCCTGTCGACATCTTCTTCGGTTAGGTCTACAACCCCGCCGGGACATATCATCCCTGCATTGTTAACCAAGATGTCGATCCTGCCAAAACGGTTCACAGTGCCGTCAACGGCTGTCTTGACATCGGATGCCTTGGATACATCTCCGATGAACTCGAGATGCTCAGCCCCGATCTCGTCCAGCATTGCCGCCGTACTGGCCACTCTCTCGGCGTCGCGACCCACAAACGCGACTTTTGCTCCCTCGCGAGCAAAATCGAGACAGGTCGCTTGCCCGATACCGGAGCTTCCTCCGGTAAGGAGAACCACCTTATCCTTGAATCTCATACCGGTCCCTCCAAATGCTATTGGATGATACCAAGCCAGGTTCCGAATATGTCCTGGAACCTGTTGACCACAAGCGCGATTCTGCCCATTACAACGTTTCCAAAGTTCGCCCCAAACGCGATCATCATTATGAACCTACCAACCTGGCCGACGCTCCGCATAGCTGGGGTCTGCTTCGCTGAAAAGTGGAAGTACAATACCGTCGCCAGCGTGCCAATGAAGATGATGATGGCATTGAGGGATGTCAGAGGACGCATCGTCGCGGTTACCTGCCCTATGAAGTGAACGTTCAGGGTCGTGACCAGCGACACGCCTATGCCGACTCCCACGAGCCATTGCACGGGGTATCTGCTTACCCAGGAGTAGCTCTTGCTGAAGCGGGTGAACTGAAGCAGACCGAGGATCACCGGGATCAAAATCAACCAGTTACCCTTGGCAATGGGCTGTAGTCCCGAGTCGCGAATGTAGACCCAGGTGACCACGATAGCGTTGCCGGCGGTCACACCAACATACAGGTGTTCTACTATGCGAAAAAGGCGGTTATCGTTGACTAGTATGCTGTAAAGCCCCAGCGTGACAATAGCCATGAGCCAGTTACCTATCGATGACATACGATCGCCTCCCTCTTATGAGTTTTCCTTGCGATCTTTGCCTTTGTTGACAAAGTGCGAGACGTTGCCCAGCAGGATGAGTCCAACGATGAAGAGCTGTCCAATGGACTGCGCATCCATAGAGGTAGTTGCTGCCCCGGCTATGCCGACCAGCTTCTCATATTCGGCTGCTCCGCGCCCGCCGGCAAGAAGTGCCTCAAGCTGACCGGCCTGAACGAAACCGATACTGCTGCCATAAGCCGCCGAGCTTGTGCCAAACGCGAAAGGAATGTCAAGCGAGCCCATCTGCCGGACCCATGACGTTTCGCCTACCCCAGATGACGCAATCGCTCCTACAACGAGAGCGAAGTCGGTGACTGAGTTGATGCCTTTCATTATCGGGTAACTGTCTAGAGAACCACCCGTATAATCAGCCTTTAGCACGCTTCGTATGTCTTTCAGGAACCCTGCGAGCGCGCCTTCTCCGCCGGCGATATAGCCGAGGTTGATATAGTCTTCACCATAGACTTTGTCTGACGGAACCGAGGCCTTCATGATACGGTCAGCAAAAACGTGACCCTGGTCGTTGAATGACACAGCTACGACCTTAACGCCGGGGCGCATCATCAGGTGAGCCATGAGGATTTTCCCCTGCGGCATTAGTTCAGGTATTGACGAAGAGACGAATTCTACCGGGAACAGTACGGTATCACCGGGTTTGAGAGCTTCGATGAGGTCAAATGTTACCTGCGCATCCCTGCCGATATCCAGAGGCAGGCCGAGTGGCCTAAGGAGCGGGAAAGCTATTGCCACGGCCAGTAGTATATATATTACGCGCCTGTCCAGGTTCAAAAACTGACTCATAGTGTCTCCCCTCCCTCTCTATTGTCCGCCGCCCACTGAGCCTCTTTCGATGCCCAGAAGGACCCTTACGCTAGTAGCCACCGTGCCCAGAGCAGCACAGATCGTGATGCCTCTCATGCCCGCAATGTTGGGGACATCGATGAACCATTGTGCAATAGCGGGAAACTGACTCCACATGAGCTTCCCTATGGGAACTCGCCCAAGCATTACTAGTACAGCAGAAATAAGCATGACCGTTGCCTCAGTACTCCGCACGCGGAAAGCCCTGTAGGCAGCAGATGCAATGTAGAATGCCAGAAGCGAGAATATGGTTGATCCCCCTGGTGACAACACGTAGTCGAATACGAACTGATAGGCAGGCGCAGAAGTTGATGAGGTCACGCCCACAATCACCATGAAGAGCAACCCCGCCAGCAGAATCGTGCTCTCAAGCGCCGTTTCCCGCTTCCTTGATATGATCTTCACATGGTTAGATACTAGACTGATTGACCCGACACCAAGTGCGAACGCTGCAATGATAGCGCCCCACGACTTCACGGCAGTCGCGATGCTTGTCAGAGCTGCCGAGTCAATATAGGCGTCAAGGATTAGCACGCCTACGACTGCCAAGAGCACTAATCTCGGACCTTCCTTACGCATTTTGTCGAATCATCTCCTCGCGGCTATCGTTTCAGTAGCTCCATTAAGAAGTCGCTGCCTGCTGTACTGGCTAGAGCTCCCAGTGCTATTAGGACAACAGCGATGGCTTTGCCCACGTCTTGTCCAACAATGCTGCCTAGGCCTACAGGATCTTCTGATAGGTAAGCTCCTGCGGCGAACAACTCATCGCCCAGCAGAGTGTAGTCGCACGCTGCCACGAAGAACGGTATCTGGTGAGTGGTCGCTGTTCCGCCCACCTGGATTGCCCCTAACGCAGAACCGACCTCACTGAGTAGAAGCGACTCTGCCATGAAGGGCCCTATCATAAGGTTGGCCGCAACCTGTTTGCGCTGCATTAAGCCCATCGCGCCAATTGCGTACGCAAACTGCTCCGGAGATATGAACTGCACGAAATCAGCCCGATAGGACTCGATAGAACCCGTCTCAACATATGCCTGACGAACAGTCTCCTCGGCCAAAGGAAACACGTCAGCCTGCATAACCGTCACTAGGAGCTCTGTTTTCTGAGCCGATACTCGCCGGGCAACGTCGGCCAGAACGGCAACCCCGGCAAGAGTCTGCGGAGCAGTATCAGCTGTGAGTGATCCGTAGCCAAGACTGTAGTGGATAGGCCTGCCTAACTCGGTTGCCCTACCTATGGCTTCGTCAATAGCTTCGAGCCCGGCTATGGGTCGGATCTGAGGAAGCTGCTCCTTCTTGGTGGTTCGAATTCGATAGACAATAGCTGCGCTCAGCACGAGCAGTAGTACGATAGATGATACCTGTCCACCTCTGATCACGAAGATACCTCCCTTCGATTTCTCGCATCTCCCAACATGCCCGGGCACCCCGCGATAGGGCTACCAGAGCAGACCTGCAACGCAGGCACTGACTCGCGTAAGGGACTCTACAACCCCCTTCAGCGCCGGTTCTCTCACAAGCGAGTCACTCGGCGCTGCTAGAGATATGGCTGCCATAACCTCCTTCCCTCGCTCGAATATCGGTGCGGCGATACAGTAGATACCCTCAGCGTTTTCACAAATGTCTGTAGCATAACCCCGAGCCCTGACCTCTGAGAGATGCGCTCTCAGCACATCAGGGTCAGAAATGGTCTTCTCTGTGTATGGCCGGAGGATAGCGTGTTTGAGGTAGTTTTCTAGATCCTCAACGGGGCTATATGCCGCGACAACCTTACCAATGGCAGTTGAGTGCCAAGCGGCTCTTGAGCCCGAAGGACTAAAAATGGCGTGGAGGGCCGGTTTCATAACCCGATCAAGAAGAAGAACGTCCTCGCTGAACCGAATACCCACGCTTGCACAAGCATCATACTGTCCAGCCAGTTGGGCAAGGTGAGGGATAGCTACTTGCCTCAGCGTGGAGTGGATTCTGAAGACGGCGGATGCTCGTAACCACTTGGGGCTTAACGAATAGAGAGAAGACGACTCACGATACTCAAGATACCCATGCTTAACCAGGGTGTTCAGGGTACGAAGCACCGTCAACTCACTCACCGAAGTCTCTGCGGCCAGATCCTTGATACGCCAGCCACGGTTTTCGCCGCCGGGGACGATGAATAGATCCAGAAGCTTCAACGCGTTCGCGAGTGTCTTGACCTCAGTATCGCTCTTCATCGTAGGTGCACCCCTCTCAGTCTCATCTCTGAGAGGACTTCTACAAATTTGCGCCGATCCCTTCATAAACGGACAGATTTCCTCATAATTCGAGAGCCCTTATCAGGATATGGAGGAATCTTAAGGCATTATGAGGGAAATATTCAAATGCAAGCTGATGGCGAGTTGACGCACCCAGTGGGCGAATTAGCGAGTCACAGGGGGAACTTAACCCTACTCTAGCACGGGCGATTACATGGGTGAGCATAGCAGGGTAAGGTAGCGTACCTGCAGGCGGGACTGGATTCCTCCGCTGTCACTTCAGCCTCGATATATCGTCCCAATGCTCCGCGGGGGCCGGCTTTCCCAGGCCGTAACCCTGTCCGTAGTCCACACCGAGTTCTTTGATGATCGCCCGGATCTTGTCGTTCTCGACGAATTCGGCGACGGTCCTCTTCCCTACGGCATGGGCCATCTCATTCATAGCCTGGACAAAGGCTCTGTGGGTAGGATCCGTGTCCATATCTTTCACAAAGGCCCCGTCTATCTTGAGAAAATCGACCGGAAGGCTTCCCAGGCGCAAGAACGACGAGTAGCCGGTGCCGAAGTCGTCGAGAGCAATGGGACATCCCAACTCCTTGAGCGCGAGAACCCATTCGCTGACGGCCGCAGAATCACTGGCTGCCGCAGATTCGGTGATCTCAAAGCCAAGCCGGGACGGGTCAACCCAGCTCGTGCGGAGCGTACGCTTGATGTACTCAAGGAAATCGCGGTCACTGGCACTGGTCTGCGACACGTTGACAAATAGAGTCAAGTCGGGACGCTCCTCCAACAGGGAGACAGTCTTCTTGACGATGGAACGGTCCAGTTCTGATATGAGTCCGAACTGCTCGGCAATAGGCAGGAACGCTCCGGGATATATGAGCGATCCGTCCAAATCTTTGATCCGCGCGAGCACTTCATAACACTGCACTTTCCCGGTGGCAGACTCAACAATCGGCTGGAGATGAAGAACCAGGTGACCGTCTGTAATCGCGCTCTTTATCAGCGGTACGATTCGCTGCACATCTACGTGGTTCATTTCGGCAGGCAGCGCACGGTCATAAGCAACGACCTTGTTGCGTCCCGTACGCTTCGCTGCATAGAGAGCCACGTCCGCGTGGGAAAGAGCGGCTTCCGCGTCGCGGCCGTAACCCATTTGGGCTAACCCAATGCTGACTGTGATGTCAAGCGTTTCTTTTCCGGCGGGTATACGCGTCTCCTGAACAGCCTCTCGAAGGTCGCGTGCGATTTCCAAAGCTTCGGCAAGGGAAGTATTCGGAAACACGATGGCAAATTCGTCGCCGCCCATGCGTGACAAGAAGTCATTTTCGCGCAACTTGCTCTGGATTGTCTCCGTAAGCTTTATCAGAGTCCGGTCACCAACGCTGTGCGTGAACGAATCGTTGATCACCTTGAAATTGTCTACATCCAACACTGCTATGGTGACCGGTTCCTGCACATCTGCACTCAGGCAGCACAGGTATTCGTCCATCGCGAACCGGTTAGGCAGCCCTGTCAAGGGGTCGCAGGTCGCCATCAGTCGGAGTTCATCTTCAACGCCCTTCTGGGCTGCCCGAATCGAAGAGACTAGGAGTCCCAATAGGAGAACGCTCGCGCCCGCAGTCGATAGGATATACGGCAAGAGCCCCAGGAGCCAGTCTCCCGCTGCCAAGTCCACTCCCAACGCTGCCACGGGCGACCCGGACTTGCCATAGACCGGAACTACGGCAGTAACCCACATCCCATACTCATCTAGTGTAGGCGGGGCTACAATCGAATCGCCGCGCATGAGGCGCTCAACGTAGCCTTCAGGGATATTCCCGAATGACTCGCCCGGGGAACAATAGGCTGCAGCCTGAGGGTCGTCAGCGTCAACTAGGTAGACGTAACCGGTAGCTGATCGTCCCAGAATGTAGGCGGCCCGGCAGTCCGGGTTTGCCTGGCGAAACAAATTCAGTTGGTCCTTGAGCATGATGTAGGATGCGGTACCGGTGAGGCCGTGAAACCGGTCTTCAGACGCCGCAAGGACAACGGACTCAAGAGCTGCCTTGTCTAGCAGCGCCGCAACGGTGGACGTTCTTCTTACCACACTTATTCGAGTATCCTGAACCGCCCTGGTGACGACGACGCCGATCAGGATGAGGCCTACTAAGAGAGCCACCAATGAGATCCTGGGGCTGGCAAAGACGGCCCGGCGAGCGGTTGACCAAGCGGTGTACGCAGGAGAACGAACTCCCGTTACCCTCACTGCGTCCGAAGGCCTGAGCCGTCTCCCGAGCTTGTGCGGCACGCCGATTGAATGCTGCGTCTCCGTCATCAATGAAGTGCCCCCCTGCAAGTCTACAAGGGTAATCGGAAAGTGCCGCGCTGAGATTTAGGTATTTCGCAGGCTTTTCCGGTCGCGCGGGCGGAACTGTCACAGGGTGACCGTGGTGGATCGGGGAGCATCACGGAGTAGCGGTGGTACGCAAGGAACACTGGGTGACGCCATTGGCGAGGGAATGAGGGTTAACGGCTTGGACGTCTATCGACGGGTCGCTTCCGATATCGCCTGCTCGACAAACCATTTCAACTGCTCTGCCATGAGGCGGACTTTCTTTTCCGGCAACCCCCAGCCGGCGATGTTTCCCGCAAGCCGCAGCGCAGAATAGAGATCCCAATAAGGAAGAGTTGAGGTATCGAGCGAGGTCTCCAAAAGGTAGTAATCGGTGAAGTCGCGCATCGCCTTTTCACCGAAACCCCACAGTATCTCCAGTCTGGCCTTACCAAGATCGCATAAGGGGTCACCTATGGCAGCGTCTTCCCAGTCAATGACCGCGGCAACTTCACCATCTCTCCAGATGATGTTACCCTGCCAATAGTCACCGTGAAGTAGGGCTGAAGGATTCCGCTGAGCTACCGGCCAGCTCGACTCCAGGAAGTCACGGATCCGTATCTCGCCCGCCAAGTCATTCAGCCTCTCAGGCCGCCTGCCGATCCTCAGGTCGCAAAGGGCCAGCTGATCCGGAAGGAAGGAAACACCCGCTCGTGAAATGTCAAAGCTGTGGATCCTCGCCAACTCGGCGGCGAGTCGCCTGAGATAGACGGGCAAGTCAGTCGGGCTGAAATCCACATCTCCCTCAACGTACTCCATCACAAGGTACGGCACGTCGGATATATCCCTTGAGACATCGAGGAATATGGGTCTAGGTACTGCCAGGCGGGCGGCGTGAAGGGTCTCAAGGAGCCGGAACTCGTCGCGTGCGATATGGGGATTCCTCCGGCGGTCCGCTTCACCATGCCGCCGCACAACGAGCTTCATTGTCGAGCCATCAGCACTTGCGACCTCAAGCCCGGTCGCCTCGGCAGACACGCCGCCGGTGAGCTTCCATACCCGCAGCAGCCGGCATCCCGGAACCGCCCGGCGCGCCAGAGCTTCAAACCTCAGAGTCTCAACCATTGCCGTCACCTCACGAAACGGGTGAGCATTCAGACTACATTATAATCGGTAGTGTATGATAGATAGGTCTCTTTCCGTAATGTGGAGACACACTGCTCGGGAGGGCGCCTATCACCTGATGCGTATCACGGCCGACTCGCTCGGAGCCGATAAAGGCTTTCTCATCACCGGTCTCGCCTCGCTGACGCTTCTCGGCGGTCTGCTGATCCCCCATCGCTCGGCTAAGAAAAAAGGGACGGCCGGTATGCAACCTGACCGTCCCTGTGAGTCGGGAGACCTTTAGAACGCGGGCACAACTCCTCCTTGGTACTTCTCGAGAAGGAATTCCTTGACTTCGGAGCTAGTCAGTATCTCGGCGATCTTCTTCAGGGTCTCATCATCCTTGTCGGCTGCCCTGACGGCCAAGACGTTTGCGAAAGGCGAATCGCCGTCCTCAAGGAACAACGCGTCCTCGAGAGGCGAAAGTCCGGCCTGAATGGCGAAATTGCCGTTGATGACTGCGACGCCGAGGTCGGTAAGCGAGCGCGGCAGGATTTCAGCGTTCAGCTCGACCAACTCCAGGTTTCTGGGGTTTTCGACTACATCGAGCACCGTGGCTTTAACCCCGACGCCTTCCTTCAGCTTTATCAGCCCGGCTTTCTCCAGAAGAGCGAGAGCGCGCCCGGTGTTGGTGACGTCGTTGGGGATGCCGACCTGGTCTCCAGCCTTGAGGTCCTCAAGTTTATCCACCTTGCCGGGATAGACTCCCATCGGTTCGATGTGCACTTTGGCAATCCAGGTCAGGTCCAGGTTTCTCTCGGCCGAGAAATCCTCAAGATAGGGGATGTGCTGGAAGAAGTTTGCCGCAAGCTGCTTATCTGCCAACTGGATGTTGGGCTGCACGTAGTCATTGAACTCGACTATCTCCACCTCGATGCCCGCCTCTTCAAAAAGGGGCGCGGCGAACTCGAGGATCTCAGCGTGAGGAACTGAAGTCGCTCCAATCTTCAGCGACTTGCTCTTGCAGCCGCTGAGCACAAGGGAAAGGGAAACCACGGCGATCAGGCAAAGTGCCAATACGATACGCCCGCGACTTATGATCGTTCTGGTCAAGACTATCTCCTCCAAAAGTAAAATGGATGCTGACTAACGGCGTCTGAATTTGGACGCCACCCGGTCTCCGATAAGTTGCATGCCCTGGACCATGCCGACCAGGATGACCAGCGCAGCCAGCATCACATCGGTTTGCCAACGCTGATAGCCATACCTAATGGCGAGATCCCCTAGACCACCCCCTCCTATAGCTCCGGCCATAGCCGAATATCCTACCAGGTTGACCGCTGTTGTGGCGGCACCGGCGATTAGCGACGGAAACGACTCGGGAACGAGAACATACCTGACGATTTGCTGCCAGGACGCCCCCATGGATACGCAAGCCTCGATAACACCTGGCTCAACCTCAAGCATGGCGGTCTCTGTGAGCCTTGCCACGAAGGGGATGGCCGAGACTGTAAGGGGCACAATCGCGGCAACTGGACCTATCGAGGTACCCGTAAGCAGCCTCGTTAGGGGGATAATAGCCACCATCAATATCACGAATGGGACTGAGCGCCCGATATTAACCGCCCAGCTGAGCACTCTGTAGAGGTTCCTGTTCTCTTTGAGGCCACCTGGGCGAACCAATATGAGCCCGGTGCCAAGAAGTATGCCGAGGATTTCCCCTCCGACAAGCGATACCAGTACCATGCCGACCGTCTCAAGCGTAGATTTGAGCAGAAGCCCGCCCATCTTGGCAAAGTCGACGGATTCAAGCCAGGTCAACACCATCCACCTCCTGCCGGAACAGGCTGAAGGTGCCCGGAGTTCTTTTCAGACGCGGTCAGCGGCGCTTCAGAAAGCTGACCATCTCTGAGATAGGTGATCCGGTCGCAGATAGGAGCCAACACATCGATCTGATGTGTAACCACCAAGATAGTGATCTCACTGGCGCTGTTGATCTCCTTGAGCGATTGAACTATAGAACCCGAGGTCTCGGGATCCAGTGCGGATGTAGGCTCATCTAGGATAAGCACTCGCGGCTCAGTTACCAAAGCTCTTGCGATTGAGACCCGCTGCTTTTCCCCTCCCGAGAGTTCGTGGGGGTAGAAGTCTCGCCTGTGGCTCATATGAACAAGGTCTAGATACTCGTCGGCTTTCTTGACAGCTTCGGTCCTGGGCACTCGCCTGATCTCTAGGGGAAGCATGACGTTACCCAGGGCAGTACGTGAGCGGAGCAGGTTGAACCCCTGAAAGACGATCCCGATCTTCCGCCGCGCTTCACTCAGGTCCTTCGCGGCTCCCAAAGTGACGTCTTCGCCGTCAACGAGAATCCTGCCTGAACTCGGCGCCTGGAGCATAGCAAGGCACCGCAAGAGAGTGGTTTTCCCGGCCCCGGAAGGTCCGCATATCGCTAATATCTCACCGTCGTCTACGCGGAGAGAGACATTTGACAACGCGTCCACCTCGCCCGAAGGCGAAGGGAACGTCACTGAAAGGTCCTGCACTTCAATCATGCACTTCACACCCCTAGAAGGTACAAAAAACGCCCCCCTGACAGAAGGGAGGCGTTATGTTCTCCTTATCTGCCAGACTCGCATTTGCGAATTCTGCTGGAATTAGCACCGCGCATCTCTGCCGGTTGCCGCAGGGTCATAAGGCCAGTCCCTCGCCTGCTCTGGATAAGGTCCAGTTCGGTATTAAGTTGTTATGCAGGTTATCACTAATAGGGATATGACGTCAATAGGGATTTTGGAAGTGATCAGAAAAACCGTGGGCGGATCGCAGCGGACATCTGCAAGTTTCCCTTGATCGGCCTATAAAGTAAGGATACTATACCATTGTAATGCTTTCCGCTTCTAGTAGGATGCATGTTGAGGTGAAAACATGTCCGAAAAGACCGCGACAGTGACATCCAAGGGTCAGGTGACCATTCCAGCCGAGATTCGGGACTACATGGATGTAAAGACCGGCGACCAACTGCTATTTGTCAGAGATGCCGGCAGGGTCTATGTAGAGAGATTGCCGTCTAGGGCTACTTCTGACGAAGTCTTTGGGATCCTTCATCGAGCAGGTCAGACGCCCCTTGACGTGGACAGAGCCAGAGCTGAGGCGCGCGCCAAACGAGCCCGGCGACAGAGTTAGAGCAGTCTCGGCGGTGACCATGACGAACAGGCGTCAGAAGGAGAGGTACACATGATCCGCCACGCAAAGGGTGCTGACGGATGGTTGGATACCAACGTAATCGTAAGATTCTTGCTTAACGACAGTCCTGACCATTCGTCCAGGGCTCGACAGCTTGTCGAGAGAGCCGAACGAGGCGAGACGAGTCTCCACATCCGAGCGTATACTCTGTGCGAAACTGTCTATGTTTTGGAGAACCATGGCTTCACGCGACATGAAATAGTGGACGCTCTATCGCGCTTCTTAGCCATTCCGGGAATAAACGTTGACAATCTGCCGCTCGTACAGCTTTCACTGAAACGATATCAAGACCTGAATGTGGACTTCTGCGATGCCCTTTTGTACACAGAGTGCACCAACGAAGACGCCACGGTCTTGACGTTCAACAAACGTCACTTTAGCCGGCTCGGAAGCGGATGGCGGGAGCCGTAGAACTCACACTCCTGGTTTGGCGCAATGGGCCGAACGCAGTTGCCGCGGCCCGCTCTCGGTAGAGCCTTGGTCCAGCATCGGCCCCCATTTATCCAGCTAGCGCTCCCTCGCTAGAAGACCATAAACGCTACCCTCGCCACAAATCCGACCGCAATGGCCAGAACCACCGTCATTCCAGAAATGCCAAGTGCCTGGCGCTTCCCTAATTCGTGGGACAGCGCGCTATACGTAGCCAGGCAGGGGATATACAGGCTGCTGACCAGCGCGAACACGAAGATCTGATTCGGGTTCATCAGAGCCGACAGAGTAGCAGAGGGGTTCCCGGTAACCATGGCGGCTAGAGCTACCGAGAGCTGAAGGGCGATCTCTTTGCGCAGGGCAGCAAACAGCAGCGCGATGCCTACGATTTCGGGAAGGCCGAGAATGCCGGATACCACGGGCGACAGGGGCTTTACCAGGTAGTACATAGTCTCGGTCTCGTAGAGAACGCCGACAATCAGGCTGCCTACCAGCATGTACGGCACGGCCTCCATCATGAAGCCGGCGAATTTCCCCCAGGTCCGCTTAAGGACCGCGCTCAGAAGAGGGCGGCGGAGAGGGAACATCTCCATCATCATCTCTTGGCGCTCTCCCGGCATGAGCTTGTTTAGGAACCAGCCAGCCAGCATGATAACTCCGAGCAGAATCACTCCAAGTCCTAACGCCGCTGCCCATCCCGAAACGGCACCGACTGAGCCCAGTATCACGGCAATTCTAGCCGAGCAAGGGACGAGCGAAATCAAAGCCGAGGCGATGAACCGTTCGCGCTTCCCCGGGAGGATCCGCGTACCAAGAATCGCCTGCACGTTGCAGCCGGTACCGGATATCATCGGGATGATGGCCCGCCCATTGAGTCCCAACGGGCGCATCGCCGAGTCTGCCAAGTACGCAGCAGCATTTAGATAGCCGCTATCCTCCAACAGCGACAGCAGGAATTCGAAGGTGAACACGTACGGAATTCCGACGGTCAAGAGGGCCTCGATTCCGCTTCCGAATGTCCAGACGAATATCCTCGACATGACTCCCGCCCCAAAGAGCAGGTTGCCAAGGGCGGTAATGTGCGGCATAGCGAGAGAGCCCCAGAGCCCTCCCAAGGCTTCCGACAGCGCGCCGCCAACCGAGTACATGAACCAGAAGATAAATCCAAGGACCGCCAGAAGAATAAGCGGACCCCACGTGCGGTCAAGGCAGAGTCTCCACAGCGACAGCAGCCAGTCGCCACTGGCTCTCGCTTGCTTGGTGACCGCCACAGCCAACGAGTTGATAGCGCGGACACGCTCGGCAGCCAGCGGCCAAACACCCTGCAGTCGCAGCTCTCCGGTGACTCTCCTTACAGCGGCACGGACTCTGTCGACTTCTCCCTCAGGGATAAGTGACCAGGTCTCGGCATCATCTTCTATGAGCAAGCGAGCGGTGGCACGGAGTCCAAGACCGCTGACACCGTCGGGCAAGACAGAGGAAACAGCCGCCTCAACCTCGGAAATCGCCTTCTCGGCGGCGGCGGAAAGCCTTATGGGCGCGGCGGGACGACTCATTGTTGCACGAGATACCGCTTCGCACAATTCACCAAGGCCGGTTCCAGTTTGCCCGTTTGTCACTACGACCGGCACCCCAAGGGCTACGGCGAGCCGATCCGCGTCAACTATGCGCCCTAGCCGCCGGGCCTCGTCTTCAAGGTTCAGGGCCACGACGACCGGCAATCCCAAGTCGACAACCTCTGCATACAACTGCAGATTACGCCTTAAGTTCGAGGCGTCAAGCACGACCACAACTGCGTCAGGCCTGGGAGCGGTGAGTCCATGCCTAGCGACAATCTGGTCTTCGGAAAATCCCTGAAGCGAATAGGTGCCGGGTGTATCGATTATCGTCATCGTCCGGCCTGCAGCAACCGTGCGCCCGGTGCTCAGCGACACCGTCTTCCCGGCGTAATTGGCCGTCGTCACGTGCGAGCCTGTCAGGTGATTGAAAAGGCTGGATTTGCCTACGTTCGGATTGCCGGCTAGCGCCACCACCAGATCTCGCTGGCCGGCTGCGAGAGGGCATTTTGAGCAGGAGCCGCCCGGGCACGATACGCCTCCGCGATAGCCGCAGTGATCTCTCACCACCCGGGTAAGAGACCGACCACCCCGGTGCCTATGCCTCGCTTGCATCAAGAATCCCTCCTCACCATCACCCGTTCAGCCACGTCACGACCTACCGCATAGTTGGCGTCACCGACGGAGATGAGCAGAGGACCATTGAGAGGGGCTCTATCCATAACTTGAACGCTCGCACCCGGCACTAGACCGAGCTGAGCCAAGTACTTCAGCATCTGCGATTCCTCACGCTCAATGCGAATGACCTCTCCACGGCCGCCCGGCTCAAAGTCTGTTAGGGGTTCTGCCTCTGAAGGTTCGCCGTGAATCGGATTCCCGTGAGGACAAGTGTCAGGTAGAGCATTCGCAAGGAGTTCCTCAACCTGGTCGGATATCACATGTTCATACTTACAGGCTTCTTCGTGAGCAAGCTCCCATGGCAATCCCACCAAGTCTGTGAGAAGGCGTTCAGCAAGCCTGTGACGCCGTATGAGCTGTACAGCCTGCCGGCGACCTTCCTCCGTAAGGGTAACGCCGGAGCGCGGCTCGTAGTTAACCAGTCCTTTGTCTGCGAGATTACGGCACATCCCGGTTACGGAAGCGCCCGTAACGCCGAGCGCTTTTGTCAGCGCTGAGAAGGGCACACGGCCATCGGGATCAATGCGGTAGATGTGCTCGAGATACTCCTCTTGACCTTCCAGTCGCTGTCCCACTTTCCGACCTCCTTAGGTATGCCTTATATACTACTTAGGCTATCCTAAGTATGTTACATAGACGCTAAGGATGCAAGCGGAAAGTGACACTTTAGAAAAGGCGACGCTGGAGTGCGATACTGCCTACAACACAATATCCTGCTTAACAAAGGTCAGGCTTGAGTGCCGACTATATCCTCGAAAATACTACGCCCTTGGTTCCTTGATACTTGCCCTTCCTATCGGCATAGGTAACAAGAGGGCGCTCGCCTCTGAAGAACAGCACCCGGCTGTTCACTCTGAGGCCGCGATGCCGTCATCTCCTTGCCGTCGGCGAACACACCGTTGAAGAATCTGCAATCGTCGGCACCGACCATAGCAGAATCTACAATCATCCGCCTCAACCGCCCGAGAGACTCCTAAGAAAACCTTAAGAATATTCTTCAGTCCCCCCTAAACTCTGCAAGGCAAAGTATTTATGTCGGCCAGGCACTGAAACCAGTGCGAACGTGGATCTGTCCGCAAGACTGAGGGGGTTTTGTATGCGTCGCTCCAAGAGAAGAAGCCGGGGCTCAGTATTCCGCCCAGTTGTTGCTCTCGTCCTGGTGCTGGCCTGTTGGGCGATTAGTCAGGGAACCGGAGACGAACCCAAACTTGTTGCTGAAGCCGCCATAGCACTAGACATGGAGACGGGCAAGGTTCTCTTCGAAAAGAACGCCCAAGCACCGATGTACCCTGCCAGCCTCACCAAGTTGATGACAGCGCTACTGCTTTCTGAGCACAGAGAACCTGTGGATGCGCTTACGTATAGTGCGCGTGCGTGGGCCCAGATCCCGGTCAAAATCGACCTCCGCGTCGGATCTAACATATCGGCTGCTGATGCGATGGATGCCATGCTGATAGGCTCCGCCAATGATATTGCCTACATGATAGCGGAGAATCTCTGCGGGAACGAAGAGGCTTTCGCCGAGCTCATGAATGCCAGGGCAGACTCGCTGGGCCTAAACTCAACACACTTCACCAACGCGAGCGGACTACATGATGATAACCATTACAGCACAGCTTCTGACTTGGCATCCCTGTTCAGAGAGGCTTTGCGGGATCCATGGATACGAAAAACCATGGCCAAGAATACAGCGACCCTGGAATCAGCAAGACCATCCGGCCCTGACCCACTAAAGACGCTCACGGTCGCAAACACAAATCTGCTGCTTGGCGCTCAAGGCTGCGTCGCAGGCAAAACCGGCTATACATCCATGGCGGGAAAGTGCCTGGCAGCTCTCTACGAACGAGATGGACGACAGGTCATTGCCGTGGTGCTGAAATCAGAAACAGACGACACGCTTAGGACGGACATGGAATCCGTCATCGATTGGGTCCTCAAGTAACCACCATTAGAGCACTCAAGCACACAATCAAGGGGGTATGATCATGTCGATTCTTAAGGTAGCCGACCTTTCCAGGATGTACGGCGAAGACCGAATCACAACATGGGCTCTTCGCGATATCACCTTCACCGTTGAAGAGGGCGAATTCATCGGCATCATGGGACCTTCCGGAAGCGGCAAAACAACACTGCTTAACCTGCTCGCAGCGATAGACTCACCAACATCGGGATCTATCGAGATCGGCGGTATTGACCTCTCGAAGCTGAGTGGCCGGGGTTTGGCGATCTTCAGAAGGCGAAATCTCGGCTTCGTGTTTCAGGATTACAATCTACTTCCTACTTTGTCTATCAGGGAAAACGTGATCCTTCCTCTGGCTCTGGACGGCGTGAGCCCTTCAGTGATACATGAACGACTCTGGCAGGTCGCTACAGACCTGGGTATAGAGCCTATTCTAGATAAGCGCGTGTTTCAGGTCTCCGGCGGCGAACAACAACGCGCAGCGATAGCCCGCGCCATTATCCACCGGCCATCGCTCATCCTCGCGGATGAGCCTACAGGCAACCTCGACACTGGGGCGTCAGGTAGTGTAATGGAGGCTCTGGAGAACCTGAATGCAGAACTGAACGCCACCATCTTGATGGTCACTCACGATCCGTTTGCAGCCAGCTACTGTCGACGAATCCTCTTCATTCGCGATGGGAGTATACACTCAGAACTGCGCCGAGAGGGCAGCAAGACCTCATTCTTTGAGGACATCCTCGGAACCCTTAGAGTCCAGGGAGGTGCGAATCTTGACGTTGCGCCAGCTTGCGCTCAGTAATCTAGGGAGTATGCGGCGCAAGTACGCAGCTTTCTTCTTTAGCAGCATACTGGCGGTGACCGTGTTCTACCTCATAGCGTCATTCGTGTTTCATCCGGACGTATCCTCTGGATACGTCGCTCAAGCCGATAGAGTACGCCGAGGCCTGCTCGTGGCCGAATGTATGATTATCGTCTTCTCGTTCTTTTTCGTGTTGTACTCAAGCTCGGTATTTGTCAGATCGAGGAAGAAGGAATTTGGACTCCTGTCACTTTTGGGCGCAACGAAGAGCCAATTGAGTGGGATGGTAATCATCGAACACGTGGCCATTGGAGCAACCAGTGTGGCAGTGGGAGTTGGGCTGGGGATCCCCCTATCCAGATACCTCTTGATCGCGATATGCAATATGTTGCGAGTCACGTCTCCAGTTCGCTTCATGATAGTGGTGCCCGCGGCCGCTCTGACCGCAATCCTGTTCATGATGCTGTTCACCGGTGCTGGAGCATTTACCTCGCTATGCATCTCACCCCGAAAAGTCGTGAAACTTCTCCGCGAGCACCAGATGCCGAAGGCATTACCGGGGTACTCACGATTTGTAGCACTCAGTTCCCTTCTCTGCATCGGTGCCGGATACGCCGTTGCATGGAAGGTCACCGGCTATCACTTGATAAGAGCCATGCTCCCGGTTACGGCGATAGTGTCGTTAGGAACCTTTCTGTTTTTTGCCCAATCTAGCGTAGGTATACTCCGGATACTTCAGAATAGGGTATCCTTCCTCTATCGTAACCTCAACCTTCTCACTATAGGCGACCTAGTCTTCAGGATGAAAGAGAACGCATGGGTGCTGGCATCTGTGGCAGTACTCAGCGCAGCCGTCATTACTGCCACCGGCACAATCTACACGGCTCAGGCTACCCTTCTAGGCGACCAGGAACGGGCTTACCCACACGCAATGACATTCGCAGTGAGTGAAGAGGCTGATCCACAGATCCTCAGCCACAACATCCGTGAGATACTTCAGGAGTGTCAAATCAGTGTCCAAGAAGAAGTGGTCTTGCCGGGGCTCTGGGTCCAAGCCGACGGGTACGGAAGAGCCCTCATTGTACGCGAGCACATCTTCAACCGGTGGGCAACGGACGCTGGCAGAAAAGAGGTATCTCTGGAGGGCACTGAAGCAGCAATGCTTCTGCCGTTTATGGACTCGGCAGGAGAGATTGGGGCCAACAGGTTTCCAATGGACGTCTCTCTGGGCAGCAAGACCGTGACGGTGGAGGCCCACCCTTGGTCGTTCGCCCGCACAAACTGTCTTTCTGAGATACAACAGCTGATTGTGGTTGATGACGCTATCTTTGAAGTACTCGCCACCGAGTCTTCGAGCGAGGATCGTATCAACTTCTTCAGCTATGAGTTCGTGAACTGGCAAGAGGCAATCGAAGCAGGAAAGCGAGTCCTCAGTCTAGCTTCTGATGCCGGCTTGATAGAGTCTGCATCAAGACTTGATTCATATGAAGTGCGGAAACAGACTAACTCACTAACCGCAATGATCGCCCTCTTTATCGCATCCCTGTTTTTCATCGCATCGGGCAGCCTCCTGTACTTTCGCCTTTTCAATGAGATACGGGAGGACCGGGAGAAGTACAGGATGATGGAGAAACTAGGTGTGTCCAGGCAAGAGATCCGCCGGGTAGTGACGAGGCAATTGTTGGTTTTCTTCTTCGCTCCGACCGTCATGGGCTCTGTCCACTGCAGCTTTGCTATGAAAGCTCTCTCCAATGTTCTGAAGGAGATGCCGTGGCCGTTTGTAGGAGTGTTCAAGTACGGTGTTGCAGCGGTGGGAGGCTTCTCGATAATCCAAGTGGTGTACTTCCTAGCAGCCCGGCACGCGTACTCAAGAGAGATTCTGGATATGACGACAACCTGACGAAAGGAAGGTAAGTGCGGTATTCTAGCCGGGGTATGCGGATGAACGGATATCGAGAGATGCAACAGCACAGCTATCGCAGTCCGCTAGCATGGGTTGGTAAGAAAGGACCTGATTGGGGTGACAACCGTGGATATGCCTACAGTGCTCGTGGTTGACGACGAGAAGGAAATTGCCGATCTGGTCCAGATCTACCTTTCAAACGAGGGATACCGGGTTCTGAAGGCCGCCAATGCCGCCGAGGCAGAAGAAGTGTTGGCCGCGCAGCAAGTCCACCTCCTCATTCTCGACATCATGATGCCGGGGAAAGACGGCATGACGCTCTGCCGCGAGCTCAGGAAAGGCTCCAACATACCGGTGCTGATGCTTAGCGCCCGGTCGCAGGACATCGACAAGATCATGGGTCTCACAACCGGCGCCGACGATTACCTAACCAAGCCGTTCAACCCGTTGGAACTGATCGCGCGAGTGAAATCTCTGTTAAGGCGCTTTCTGTACCTCAACCCTGCAAAGCCAAGACTAGACGCGGACTCGGTGATATCGATCAGAGGCCTCGAAATCGATCGCAGGAGCCACACCGTGACGGTCTACGGGCGCCCGGTGTCGCTCACACCTACGGAATTTGAGATTCTGTACCTTCTAATGAAGAATAAGGGCATCGTCTTGAACGCCGAAGACATCTTTGAACGAGTATGGCAGGAGCGTTACTTCGAATCCAATAACACGGTCATGGTGCACATCCGCAAGATCCGCGAGAAGATCGAGGAAAACCCGAGCCAACCGGAGTTCATCAAGACCGTCTGGGGGGTCGGTTACAAAATTGACCCGTGAAACGGTAATCAGCGTCAGATGGAAGATGATTATGGCTTTTGCCGGCAGTGTAGTTGTCGCAGCAGCCGGGACATTCTTCCTTCTATTGTTTGCAGCCAACGTCCTGAGCGATCTCCCCCTGATAAGGCCCACTCTGGGCTACCTGGTTAGACGCGGCCTCGCTGGTCCTGTCACATACGTCACAGGTCTGCTCATCTTTGTCACGTCGTTCTTCCTGATAACTGCGGGGATGCTGAGGTATATCAGCAGCATCTCCAAAGCGGTCAACCAGATGGCCGGCGGAAATCTGGACGTGAGAATCCCGGTTAGGACCAACGACGAGATTGGGCGTCTGGCAGGCGACATCAATCAAATGGCTGCCAGACTCAAGAAGTCCATTGAGGAGGAGCGCGAAGCGGAGCGAGCCAAGAATGACCTGATTACGAGCGTGTCACATGATTTGCGCACCCCCCTTACCTCAATCCTCGGGTATCTCGAGCTTGTTGACAACGATCAGTATGAGGATGAGGTGACCCTTCGGCATTACGTGGCCATCGCGCACGATAAGACTCGCAGCCTGAAAGGACTCATCGAGGACCTGTTCGAGTTCACAAGAGTGAATTACCGGGGGCTCGAGCTCAACTGCAAAGCGGTGAACCTGGGAAGGGTGCTGGAGCAGCTGGCAGAGGAGTTCGTGCCGATCCTTCAGCGATCGAATATGGAGTACCGCCTGAACTTGCCGGAACACAAAGTATCCGTGGAGGCAGACCTCTCGCTGCTGGTAAGAGTGTTCGAGAACATCATGTCCAATGCCGTGCGCTACGGGTCAGATGGGCGCTATGTCGACATCGAGTTGGTTGAAGACAATGGTTGGGCAGTAACCCGTATTGCCAACTACGGAGCGCCTATCCCGGAATCGCAGATCAACCGGATCTTCGACCGGTTTGTAAGGGTCGAAGGGTCACGCTCAAGAGACACGGGCGGAGCTGGACTCGGTTTGGCCATAGCCAAGAGCATTGTGGACCTTCACGGCGGCACTATCAGAGCATACAACGAGGGTACTAGAACGGTCTTCGAGGTGAAGTTCAGACTGAGCCGCTAAGACACCTGATCTCCTGACAACCGCGCCGCCCGGATCCTGGCTAATGTCTAGTCTCCTTCAGGACGAGGGATCTCCACCAGCGATCCACGGCCGCTCTCAGATACGCTGTACCTCCAGTATGAAGGTTCTTCCGGTCTGTTCTGACCGTATACGCCTGCCTCAAAGTAGTAGCCTTCATCGTCCTCATAGACATAGGCATCTTCAAAGCCCACAGATTCGGCAACACTTGCTCGTTCCAGTCCGCCTTCGATCGGTAGATATATGTAGACATCAGGGGGGTTCAGGTGAACGCCTTCGAATACGACGATCAACTCCGCATCTCCGCTGCAGTCTAGATCTATTTCCTCTGGAACGCCGGGAACATCAAAGACTACCCACTCCCCAGCGTGCTCGCTGTATCCAACGACGTGCCACCCGGTATACTGAGTACCCACTCCGCAGATGAGCCGAAGTCCTGCGTTCTCAAGAATGAAAGGAAGACTCTGATGCTCAACATCGTCTAGTCCGTAGGAACCCGCTACATCGCCTATGTCATACGCAACATCGCCAACTTTGAGATAAGCATACACACTACCGACCATCGGGATCTGGTTCTCATCGCCATCCTGGCCACGCTCAACCCACAGTTCGAGGCTTACTCTGTCTCCGCCGTACCTCTCTAGTTCAATGCTCTTGGCTATCCGACAGCCGTTCGGAGCCCTACCCTGTTCTAAGAGCTCGATGAATACGGGCTGGAATTCGAGTTCAACACGCGCTGCATCCGGAACTTGCTCAGCATCCAAACTACCGCACCCGCCCAGACCCTCTGCAATGGCCACAACAACAGCTATCAATAGCCGCACCGGTCGAAGTCTCATCAAATCACTATCCCTGTTCGTCGCGCACTGTGTAACCGTCATTCCTGCGCGGCTACTTCCTGTGAAATTCGCGCCCTTTAGGTGATCTGACGCGTCTGCAGTCGCGTTGTTCCCGGAACCAGCCTGGCAACTAGCACGGGAGGTATTTCGGAGAGATGGCCATTCCAGGAGATCGAGAAGCTGCCTCCTCTATATTCGGGAGGAAAAGCCGGTTCCTCCATGGCGTCCAAAACCAACCCGGCTTTGAAGGCCGCGCCAAAGAGGGTTGACATCGACCGGTGGAAGTACGGATGAGGAACAGGCTGGCCAGGCATGGCTATGCCGGATTGCATAAAGGAGGTCAGATACCGCGATGTCTTGACAGAGTAAGTCGTTACGACCGTGCCTCCACGATCCTCCGTCTCGCCCATCATGATGCTGGAAGGATTATTGAAGCACGGGTGGATGACCGAGAAAACAAACCGTCCCTGTGGGCGTAACAAGACAGCCAGGGAATCCATGAGGGGTTGGATGTCCGCCATGTCCATGAGGCCCATGTTGCAGAGTGCCCCGTCAAAGCTCCCCGCGCCGAGGTTAATTAGGGCGTCACGGTCAGTGGCGTCGATCACCCGGTAGTCGATCCCATCCTCTGACCGCTGCTTGGCGATGTCTATCATAGCTTCAGAGAAGTCAAAGGCTAGAACATCCGCCCCGGCGCGCGCAAGCCTTCGCGAGGTCAGCCCGTTC
The DNA here is from genome assembly GCA_050952125.1 of Bacillota bacterium. Classification (GTDB taxonomy): domain Bacteria; phylum Bacillota; class Sulfobacillia; order Fermentithermobacillales; family Fermentithermobacillaceae; genus UBA3951. The sequence goes on along the minus strand of JBMNKK010000004.1, from coordinate 642,668 downwards.
CCGCAGGCGATATCCAGTAATCGTTCACCTTGTTGGGGCTTCAACAACCTCTCAACAGCAGGCCACTCCAGTAGATTGAAGAAGTCATTACCTTCGCCCATATGCTCGTCCCAGAAACGGGAGTTGGCTTCCCAGGCTTCACGGGCTTTCTCGTTATGCTCGTGGTTCGGCATCTTTCACAGTCAACCTCCCGACCCTAGGATCAATGTGAAGTACCTTTATTTGATGCAAACCACTCCTATCGGGGCTCGCCCCAGGAAGCCATTATCTCATCGTCAAGATAGTCTTTATGCTGTAAAGGATATTACCTTCCCTTTCCAGCTTGTTGCACCTGTTTCCCATCTTCTGAATAAAGTCGTCTATGCTGACCGACTGTTCGTATATCTTTCTCGCTTCCTTTTTCCTTACCTCGAAGTCGCAGGAGCACCTTTCCATAACCTCAATTCTGGTCTTCTCGTTCAGTAGGGAGTCCATACGCTGCATGGCGTTCTTGACCCACAGGGCCTTTGTTCTTGGACCGGACGCAGACGTCAGTGATGCGCTGCCTTCCATGATCTTCTCGCGAATCTCATCATCAACTGTGACTTTGAGGCTCCTGTTCAACTTCTCTATCCAACTCAGTCTTTTCATCACAGCCCTCCTTTTCTATCGTGAGCGTGGTTCTATGCGGCAAGTCCAAGCTCCTGTACCTTGCCACGTATCGTCGTTGCCCGGCACAGCATCTCGGCAGACAGGAAAGCAGTCTCCGAGGAAAGCACAATTGAGCAGCCAGGAACTACGCATGATGGAAAAGCGTCTTGCGAGGTGCCAGAATCGGGATTGGTCGTCGATTGTCCGAGAGTTCTGGGGAAAGGGGCAGCGTGGATATGAGACAGAGCGCGATTTGGGTAGTATTGCTCCTTCTTCTCTCCTGCCTAGCCTTGGTAACGTGCGCCAGGGAGGCTCTCCCCAACACGGCAGGTGATGGCGAGAGGACTGTGCCCAAGCTATCGCAGGACGGCAAATACCTTCTCGACCTGCAGAGCGGGGTTTTCAAAGTCACGCGATTACCAGGAACCGACTCGGTACTCGACTTTTCCGTTCAGAAAGGCCAAGTGGTAGAAGACTTCATCTGGTCACCTCAGAGCGACGCCTTTGCTTATCACACAAGATACGAAGAGTCTGGAGGAACCTGTGGGGTCTACATTGTCAGCTTGGACGGCTCTTCGGAGAAGGTGGCTGACCTTGAACGACCAGATCTGGGGTCGAGGCAGATGCTCTGGTCCCCGTGCGGCCGCTATCTCTTTTGGGATAAGCCCTTCAGCGTCTATGACAGGGAAACCGGCACAACGCTGGTCAAAAGCGATATTGACCAAGACTACGCGTTTGTGCGCTCTCCCCTCTTTTCGAACGACAGTTCCAAACTTGCCTTCACGTTATTTGAGAGGGAAGGCCCGGAAAATCTCTGGGTTTTGGACTTAGAAGACTGCGGTGTTCGCAAGGTGACAAACGAAGGCGCAGGAGACTACCCGTTCTTCTGGGTGGACGATACCGAAATCCTGGTTCGCATAGGGGCCGTAAGTACGGGAGGAGGTCATGTCTACGGGCTCGCCGCTATCGACCTAGAAACCGGCAGCCGTGTGGTTGTGGATGTGGAAGAGTCTTCGAGTAATGGGGTTGACGGCCCAGGGGCTCGCAGACTAAACATCGCCAAGAGCATTTCTCCGGACGGAGAACACATTGTCGGAGTGTCACGATCTGGGGCGGGCACGGAAAGCAGGATATACGTCCTCGAACTTGAGACCGGGCGCCGAGAAGTGATCCTGAAGGGGGAAACGCCCGGAGAAGGCTATGGCCTCGCGCAATGCTTGTGGACGAAAGAGGATCAGATGCTCTTGAGTGTAGGGAAAGAGTCATACGATGATGACAGCCGCGATTCACAAGACAGATATCAGATCATCCAATGCTCGACTGGGAGTGGGTGTCACCTCTTGGTTGAAAGCGGAACCGAATTGAGTCTACTCGGCGTAGTGGATAACCGGCTGTATTACGTGGAACTGAGTGAAAGCAAGCCTCTCCGGAGTGTTCCACTTGAGCAAGAGAGGTTCCGTGAGTTCCGTAAGTGAGGCAATCTCCAACCGTGACTTTGTCTAGACTATCAGTCATCTTTGGACCGAATCAGACCGTCAATGAACAGCATGTTTATCTGTCTCACTAGCTCGGGATTGCGTTCAATCCTGTCGCGTATCTCTCTATTATGGACCAGATAGGTCTGAATCATATCAATATAGATATCGATCGCGGCGTCTGAGGCATCCTGCGAAATAACGCCCGCCCGCTTGCCGTCCTGAATAAGCCTCAACAAGAGCTGCTTATTGGCAGCGTTATAGTCATCGAGATACTGCCTAATCTCCGGATCACTCTCAACAGCTTCAAAGAAAAGCCGCAGGCTGTGTTTTTCGTAGTACCAGGTACGGATTTGAATGTATTCTTCGATCTTGTTAACGAAGCTACCCTCTTTTTCGGTCAACGTCCTTATCCTCGCAATGCTTTGATCCAGCATATCCTTAATGATGATCCTACGGAGATTGTTCTTGCTTCCAAAGAAGTTGTAGATGGATACCTTGGAAACATGCGCTTTGTCCGCGATTTCCGTTACGGTAACCTTGTCAAACCCGTATAGATCGAACAACTCCAAAGCCGCTTGTATGATGGCTTTCTTCTTGTCGTTTCTTCTTTTCTCGAATCCGTCCAAAGCGCTCACCTCAAGACATGAACTATATAAACCTGTCTTGTAAATAACATACCGTGAATCGCTTGACCGGACAACCCGGCATTGGGTAATATATGAACCGCATCGGTATAATTCGTTCATGTCGTCGAAAGGGGTATTTGAGGTGGCGGAGATTCGCTTTGAAAACGTAAGGAAAGAGTATCGCATGGGCGAGGTCACCATACGGGCGGCAAACGGTGTGTCCTTCCAAGTCAGGGAGGGAGAACTCTGTGTTCTGCTCGGGCCCTCCGGCGCGGGCAAAACTACCGTTCTCAACCTGCTCGGCGGGATGGACACCGTCACCTCCGGGAAGATTCTTTTTTTCGGAAGGGATATTACCATGATGAACGACCTGGAGCTTACGAACTACAGGCGGCACAACATCGGGTTCGTTTTTCAGTTCTACAATCTGATACCGAACCTGACTGCGGTGGAAAACGTGGAGCTTGCCAAGCAGGTGTGCAAATCACCTCTGGAACCGGAGGAGGCCCTACGAATTGTAGGGCTGAAGGAAAGGATACACAATTTCCCGGGACAGCTTTCCGGAGGCGAGCAGCAGCGCGTCGCTATCGCCAGAGCGATCTGCAAGAACCCGGACTTGCTTCTCTGCGATGAGCCCACGGGTGCCCTAGACACTGAAACTGGCAAAACAATTCTTGGAGTCTTGTCCGACATCAGCCGCAAGATGGGCAAAACGGTGATTATCGTCACACACAATTCCCTATTGGCCCCGATCGCAGACCGGCTAATTGAGATGAAAAACGGCAGAGTGGTCCGGGAGATTGTACGGGAAACCCCCGCGAATCTGGAGGAAGTCAAATGGTAGCCGTGCTGCAGAGGAAGATCTTCCGCGATATTGGAGAGAACTTATGGTCGTTTGTTGCCATCGTGTGCATCTGCTCGCTTGGGATTGCTTTGTTCAGCGGGGTTAACCTGTACGTGAATACCGTTGAAGAAGAAGTCTCCGACTACTACAAGCGCGCCAATCTCGCAGACTACTGGGTCTACAAAGCCGAGATCTCTGAATCGGACCTGGATGCTATAAGATCCCTAGATAGCATCCAAGATGCACAACGCCGCAAGGTCGTCGATGCTGCTCTATCCGGCTCGTCCGATGCGGTACTGCATATTCACGCCGTGGATGAACCGGAGACTATTAATAAGCCTGAATTGCTTGACGGCAGCCCACTTGATTGGAGCGAAACAAACACCCTACTGCTCGACAGCCGTTTTGCTGAAGCCCATGGGCTATCCGTTGGTGACAGGATTACCACAGGAGACGGCAGAGGTCAGATACAGTGGCTGATTAAAGGGATTGTTCGCAACGTCGAGTACGTTTATTACGCCCCAGAGGGCTTGACGATCCCTGACTACCACAAGTACGGTTTTGCCTATACAAACGGAGCCTCTTTGCCGGACATTGCCTTCAATGAAATCATCCTTACCGTAGATAAGGGCTCAAGTGCATCACAGGAAGAGATCACCAACAAAGTACGCGAAACGCTTGAAGACGCCAGCATCCTCAGCCGTCATCACCAAACAAGCTACCGGAAGGTTGCCGATGCCATGACCGGCGTAAAGCAGATCGGGCTGTTGTTCTCCGGGGCTTTCTTCCTGACAGCGGCTCTTGTAACCTGGATTACCGTTTCCCGTATCATGGAAAACCAACGGCAACATCTAGGTACACTGCGTTCTCTGGGTTTCGCGAAGAAGGAAATCATGAAGAGGTACGCACTCATTGGCATCTTGATAACCGTTCCCAGCGTGATTTTGGGATGGATTCTTTCACGGCACTTGATCGCGCAATCCTTGTATGAAGTCGGGATCGCATATTACACCATTGAAGCAACCGGGGTAAGGGCATTTTCTCACCATCTCGTGCTAGCAGCGTTTTGTGTGACCGGCGTAACGTGCGGCGCCGCTATGCTCTCCTCCCGCGAATCGCTCAAATCCATGCCATCGGAATTGATGCGGCCAAAGCCTCCGGCACAAGGGCACCGCATTGTGCTGGAGCGGATTGGCCCGTTTTGGCGGAGCTTGAGCTTCAGCAGAAAAATCGTCGCGCGAAACCTTCTTCGTAATAAGGCGCGGATGCTCATGGGTCTCATTGGCATTACGGGATCCACTGCACTCATCTTGTGCGGCTTCGGGCTGACGAATTCGATAAACGGGATGCTCGACAGAGCATTCAGTGAGACAGTGCAGTATGACGTGGAAATCAAACTCCGTACCGCTCTGATACAGGAGCAGCTTTCGGACATCTACGGTATGTTGAACAAAGCCGAAAACATCGACGAGACAATGGCCTTCGGCGTTTACCTATACGGCAAGAACGGCCAAGTGCAGAACCCGTATCTTGTGGTGCTGGACGAAGGGCAGAAGAGCCTTGCCTTCAGGGATCTTGACGGCAATGCGATCCGTTTGCCGGAGAACGGAGTGCTGATTACGCCGAGAATGGCAGAGTACCTCTCTGCTGGTATTGGCGACACGCTCACAGCGGAACGCCTTGACGGGACGGTCCTTCCTCTTGAGGTGGCGAGCATTATAGATTTCCCTGTAGGCAATGAAGTGTATATGAGCAAGACGGCGTTTAGGAAGGTGTCGGATCTGCCTTTTCTGGTAAGAACGCTGTTGATAAGTGGAGAAGAACTTGAAATAGGCATTCTGAAGACCGATCCCAGGATCTCGCTAATTGAGACGAAGGAAGAAATGCGGAACAATATGTGGATCATATTGGAGGCGCTGCGATTCTTCCAAGTTGTCTTGATCGTGTTCTCAGGTCTGCTTGCCTTTGCCGTCATGATGGTACTGGGTCGCCTGAACTACCATGAACGAACGCGCGAACTCGCGACGCTGAAGGTATTAGGATTCTATGAAAAGGAAATGAAACATCTGGTTTTGCGCGAGAACATCTGGATTACTCTGTTCGGATTACCCCTTGGTTATGTGGTCGGAACTCTGCTGCTCCGTGTGATTCTGCAGCAAGCGACGACACCTGACTTGGAGATCGAGCCATCGATCGCTAGGCTAAGCATCACCATCGGTTTCGCCTTTGTTCTCGGCTTCACCATGTTTGTAAATCACATGATGGGCCGAAAATTCAAGGACATTGATATGGTGGCATCGCTAAAAAGTGTGGAGTGATGTTGACTCCCGATAACTCATTTCTCAATCGTAACCAGATCAGTGAGTCCGACTGCCCTCCTGGCAAGCAGGAAGGATGCACCAGAACATCGTTTCGAGAACCAGCATGATGAGAGTGCCTAACCTGATCCTCAACTCATCGCTGAACCACTGCACTCCTTGACTCTTGTACTCCCAAAGGGAATGCTTTCCTTCTCTCGCGACCAACATATAGGGAACCAGCCCCCCTGCATCCAGGGGGGCCAGCACTGAACTTCATGTCCTGTCTACACCCCGCTCTTGCGGGGCCCCCCACTCCTACTCCACTGTCACGCTCTTGGCCAAGTTCCGCGGCTTGTCGATATCGGTGCCTCTCTCTTTGGCTACGTAGTACGCGAGGAGTTGCATGGCGATCACGGAAACCGCAGGCGACAGCAGGGGATTAACCTCAGGGATATTAACGACGACATCATTCTCTGTCAGATGCAGCTGATCCAAGCACTCTTTCGAGCCGAGCGCGATGATCCGCCCTCCGCGAGCCTTGACCTCCATGATGTTTGAGGCCGTCTTAGGCGCAATGGAGGGGTCCATCAGCGAAGCAATAACGGGTGTCCCCGCACTGATGAGCGCAAGAGTTCCGTGCTTTAGCTCGCCCGCGGCATAGGCTTCTGCATGGATGTAGGAAATCTCCTTAAGCTTCAACTGCCCTTCCATCACGGCCAGGTAATCTGCGCCTCGCCCAATGAAGAACACGTCTTCCTGTTGCGCGATCTCCCTGGCGAGCCTCTCCATGGCGTCTGCCGACCCGAGGGCAGCCTGAGCTTTCTCTGGCAGTCCCTTCACTTCAGCAGCAATTGACCGCGCCTGCTCGGCTGATAACCGGCCTCTCACATAGCCCAAGTGTGCTGCCACTAGGCCCAAACAAGCCACTTGAGTGGTATATGCCTTTGTCGAGCACACCGATATCTCAGGGCCAGCACGCTGGTACATAACGTCATCTACTTCGCGGCTCAGTGAACTCAAGGGTTGGTTGACGACGGCCATCGTCCGCCACACGCCTCTCTCCTTAGCCTCGTGCACAGCAGCCAGCGTGTCGAGGGTTTCGCCGGACTGGCTCACCGCGATGCAGAGGGTTCCTTCGGGTACGATAGGCTCTCCGTATCTGAATTCGGAAGCCAGAACGGCTTCTGCCGGAATGCCGGCCAATCGCTCAATGGCGTTCTTACCGGCAAGGCACGCGTGGTACGCCGTACCGCACCCAAGCAGGTAGACCTTGGATAGCTGCCTGACCTGCTCATCGGTCAGACCGAACTCGCCCTCCTCAAACGCTACGAGCCCGTCGCGAATCCGGCCCGATACCACTCGCGACAGCGCCTCAGGCTGCTCATGTATCTCCTTGATCATGAAGTGATCGAAGCCTGCCTTCTCGGCTGCCTCAGGCCTCAAGTTGACGATAACGGGGGCCCGCCCGTCAACTTTCTCAGGGAGCCCAACGCTGCCGACACCGGCGGCCAGGCTCCGTATGACCACTATATCTTTGGTGATAACAGCCATTTCACCGTCGTTCAACACGAGAGCCTTCTCTGTGTAAGGGAGAATTGCGGGGATATCCGATGCCAGGAAGTTCTCGCCCTCGCCAAGCCCAATGATGAGCGGGCTCTTCTCGCGATAGGCAACGATCTTGCCCGGCTCATCCTTGTGAATCACCGCCAGGGCCATCGAACCTTCTAACTCGCCAAGGGATTTGGTCACCGCTGCAACCAGATCGCCTTCGTAGTTTTCCTCGATCAAGTGGGCAACCAGTTCTGTGTCGGTGTCCGAACGGATGGTATGTCCGTTGGCGGCCAATCTTTCTCGAAGCTCGCGATGGTTCTCAATGATGCCGTTGTGCACCAAGACGATATCGCCGCCGCAGTCTCCATGGGGATGAGCGTTGCCGTCATTCGGCACGCCGTGGGTAGCCCAACGCGTGTGCCCTATGGCCTGCTTTGCCGGGGGGAGCCCGGACAGCAGGGGCTTTAAGTCAGCAAGCCGCCCTCTCCGTTTGGCGATCCGGATCCCCGAACCGTTCAGAACAGCTATGCCCGCCGAGTCATATCCTCTGTACTCCAACCTGCATAACGCATCAAATACGACCTCAGACGCTTCTTTGTCTCCAACATATCCGACTATGCCGCACACTTAGGTCTCCTCCTCTGCTCTGCATGAGAAATGCTCTGAAAGCGTGAAACCGAGGGCTAACGGAGGGAATACACAAATGCTGCGGCAACCACCTGGCCTCTATTGTTTTCCGGTCACCCGGAGGTTTTGAAAGGCCGTTATCGGTTGTGGCCAACCGTAGGGGACCCGCCGAATCTTTCGAATTCCCCTATCCTCGTCAACTCCCGGCGGGATGTGTGCAATCCCGCCAACCTACGTTGAGGTCATGCTGGGAGTCCAGGCGCTATCTCGGTACTGAAACTGCCGCGCTCGCCGGATTTTGGCGATTTGTCCTCTCCGACGCCCCGTGCCAACCGGCCGTCATAAGGCCGCCGGCACCTCGTCTATCTTTCCTTTACCGCATCATTCTCTTTCTTAATCACCTCCTCCAGGTATTCTATGCAGGATGTTACCAGGTGAGAGTCCTCGCTCTCAACCATGATCCTTACCAGTGGCTCTGTACCTGACGGTCTCACGAGTACCCGACCTCTGCCCCCGAGATCGGATTGGGCCTTGGAAACCGCTCGCGTGACAACTTCCGATTTGGCCAAAGCCTTCGGGTCATAAGCCCTCACGTTGACCAACGTCTGGGGGATACTCTCCATCACACTCCCCAATTCCGACAGGGACTTGCCGGACCTAACCATCACGTCTGCCACCAGGAGCGAAGTCAGGATTCCGTCGCCTGCCCAAAGAGCGTCTCTTACGATGATGTGGCCGGACTGCTCTCCGCCTAGTTTGAACCCACCTGCTTCCATCTTTTCTAAGACGAAACGATCGCCCACAGGGGTCCGTTCAAGGGAGATATTGTGGTCGCGAAGGCACCTTTCCAACCCAAAATTGCTCATTACGGTCCCTACGACGGTGCTCTTGGCGAGGTGACCCCGCTCCTTCATATCTAGCGCCAAAATCGCCATGATGTGATCGCCGTCGAGTACGTTGCCTTTCTCATCGAGAACCAAGCAGCGGTCGCCGTCACCGTCATAGGCAAATCCGGCGTGGAACTTGCTGGAAGACCCTCCGGCTGCAGACTCCCGCACCTTCTCGATAAGCGCCTCCAAGTGAGTTGAACCGCAATCCTTGTTGATGTTGCACCCATCCGGTGTGTTATTGATAACAACCACTTGAGCGCCAAGGTCCGCCCATACCTTAGGAGCTATCGCTGAGGTAGACCCATTGGCCGTATCAATAACGACTCTCAGCCCACGCATGCTTGCGGTAGGGACTCCTTGCAGAAAGCGCATGTAGCGGAGCAGAGCAGCCTCACCCGGAACAACTCGCCCGATTGAGGGTCCACACGGAAACGGGCCGGCATCATCCTCAGCAAGTATGAAGTCAGAGAAAAGGCTCTCTACCTCATCTGAAATCTTCTTGCCGTCAGAACCGAACACCTTAAGCCCGTTATACTCGGCAGGATTGTGAGACGCGGATATCATCACGCCTCCGCCAAGGTTCAGGGCCTTCACCAGATACGACAGCCCGGGTGTCGTGATGACACCCAACCGCACGACATTACGGCCGGCGGATGTTAGCCCGGCCACGAGCGCCGCCTCCAGCATATCGCAGGATATGCGCGTATCTCGGCCGATGCAGAGATCGGCGCCCGGCGATAGGTACGTTCCCATGGCTCTTCCGAGTCTATACGCTATGTGCCAGGTAAGATCGGCATTGGCAACGCCGCGAATTCCGTCAGTACCAAAGAGGTTCATCTCATATCCTCCGCTAGTCGCTATCTAACCTCGAGTTCGAGTATTACCTGGCTGGGCACGATTGCGTCGAACCTAACGCTGTCCGGCAATCCCTTCACATTCACAACCAGTTTATGCGAGCCTGCACCTTTTACCCACGAGGCGTCAATGAAAGCCTGGACGTCTTCTTCGTTGATTGCCTCAACCACGTCACTTCTGCCCTCAATGGTGATATCGACCGTGGTGGGATTGACCTTCCACTTGAAGCCCGCAGGCAGCGACTCGATTTGTACAATTACGTTCCTGTACGTAGCTTGGATCATCTCTTCTTCTATCACTACGGTCACACTCACGCGCCGGGATGACTCCAGTTCGATGCCCTGCGGCACCGTCAAGTTGGCTTCATAAGTGAATGTCTCGCTGCGGTCGGTCACATCCACGGATTGAGCCGAGATGGACGAGAGACTTGCCGTGACCGATAGGTCACCTCTGACTCTAACGGACGCAGGTTCTACAGAAACCGACTTGACCCGGTAACCCTTCTTGGGTGTGCCGTAGGTGGCCGCCTTCACAGCGACCATCTTTGCCGGCGGGCGCTGCTTCATCGGCACGGAAACGGGTATCGAGACAGGGTCAACCGTGACATTCTTTACTTCGTTGTTTTGGGCATCCACCGCTGTGACCGCAACTAACTGCCCCTCGATGCTTCCCGCAGCTCCGGATATGTCGATCACACCGACTACCGCCGCCACCTTTTCCACGTCGGTACGCGGTCCTGTAACCCTGACGCTGCCTACACCCGGCACCGGAGCTTGGGCAGTGTACTCTTCGTCGGGTCGCCCCCGGGTCTGTACGGATACATCGATTACTTTCGTCTCCTCAACGTCCACATACACAGAAGCAATCTTTGGGTAAGTATCAAGCACCGTCACCCCGCCCACGGGCGACTCGAACGTGATCGGCAGTTGGTTAGCCCCTACCTCCAGAGAAGAGACATCCAAGGGTATCGATAGGCTGTCGAAGTCGATCCGGTCCAGGGTTTCGGCTCTGCCCTGGACAGTGACAGTAACCTGGGCAGGAGAGAATTCGGTCACAATCTTACCCGGTACCTCCGGCAGCAGGAGCTTCACGTACGTGGTTCTGGTCTGAATCGGATTCTCGATGCTTGTCACCCGATACCATGCAAAAAGCGCCAAAGCAATGGCGCCGACTTTGGCCCACGGAACCCTCTTCAAAATCCTCTCCATCATCTAGATGACCCCCGATGAAACAGCTGACTAACCAGCTGCCTTTGCGGCAGCAGTTCAAGCAGCTTCTCCTTGAGAGTCTTGGTGTCTAAACCTCGGAGGAGCCTGCCGCCGACAGCCAGCGATATGGTACCGGTCTCTTCCGAGACAATAACGGCTAGAGCATCTGAAACTTGAGTTATCCCCAACGCTGCCCTGTGCCGCGCTCCGAGTTCAATGGCAACTGACTCCTGTGTTGAGGGAAGAAAGACCGCCGCCGCGACTATCCTGTCACCCCTGACGATAACGGCGCCGTCGTGGAGCGGCGTGTTCTTGACAAATATGTTCTCAAGAAGCTCTGAGGACAAGATCGAGTCCAAAACAATGGCATCATCCGTGTGTTCATCGAGGCCAACTTCCCTCTGAACAACTATGAGCGCGCCCGTCCTGTCTCTGGACAGGTTCCCGGCGGCTTCTGCGATCTCACCCACAACCTGTTCGGGAGTGGCGGCAGGTGCCAGAAAAAGCGAACGGGTGAACAGACTTCCCTTCCCTAGCCGCTCAAGCGCTCTCCTGATCTCAGCGGAAAACACCACGGGTATGGCTACAAAGAGCATGTCGCTGACCCTGTCCAACAGCCACTTGATCGTATGCAGCCTGAGGAAGTCTGTGACCTGTACTAAGACAAACAGGACTGCAAGGCCTTTCAGCAACTGGACTGCCCGTGTGCCACGTATGAGAACGAATACCTGATAGAACAGGTATGCAACTATCGCGATATCGACCACGGCGCGAAGAGTATCTTGCCAGGTCAGAGTTAACAGCATCCTCATCAATAGGCGTCCGCCCTTTCCGATCAATAGAATAACATTCGTTCGAGCGGGCTGGAAACCTTCTAGCCCAACTCCTCAGAATCTACCAAACTGCTTCTTCCTGGGGTTAGTCCGAGAATGTCAACTTTAACTGGCGGAATATTTCCTTGACTATCCGAGGCTCGCGAGACCGGAAAACGGGGTCCGGTTTAACCGACGGAATACGCTATGTTACATAATGCATGAAATGATTCGAGAACCTTTCTGTCCGTAAACTCCGGTTTCCGTTTGGCAACACCTGACATCACCTCCGCCTTCTGCCACAGGGATCGGCGGATATCTGATAGAATCTCCGAACTTGCCCAACAACGCGCGAGTGCTCAGCCGGTATCCACCTTACGGGGCAGCCTGGGTTTGCTGCCCCACTTTTTTTGAGACTCGCGATAGATAACGAAGCAAGGGCGAAGCGGACTGTTCTCACAGAATACTGAGGAGGTGCTAATGATGAAGAGATTCGTCAGTGTTCTCCTAGTCGCAGCGTTTCTGTTTGGGCTAGGTTCCGCGGTGTCCTCTTACATCCCGGAACCCGTTGTGGCCGATGGTCCGGTATATCCGCCGCCTATCGTCCCGCCGTGGCCTGACGAGAACAGCAACGGAATGGGACCCATCGTGGCCGATGGCCCGGTGTACCCGCCGCCTATCGTCCCGCCGTGGCCTGACGAGAACAGCAACGGAATGGGACCCATCGTGGCCGATGGCCCGGTGTACCCGCCGCCTATCGTCCCGCCGTGGCCCAATGCCAACAGCATCGGCTACACCTCGTGACCGTGACTATGTGATCTGGTAGAATAGTGCCAGAACTAAGAACCGGGACCTCCAATCCCGGTGTCTTTTTGCCTCCAGTAGGGTGAACATATGTCTTCAATCGAGACCTTCGCCAACAACGTAAAACGGCTTCTGGCTCAGAGGAATATCCGCATCAAGGATCTTGCCGCCAGGATCGGTCTCTCTGAGTCTTACCTTTCTCTTGTCTTGAACGGGACGCGCAAGAACCTCAACGACGAGTATAAAGATAGGATAGCGTCTGTTCTCAACGTACCCCTTTCGCTTCTCTATACCGAAGATGTTCCGGTGAGAGACCGTGATGATCGGCGCGCTGTCTTTACAGACTCTCACCGGCACGAACTCAAAGACGTTGTGGAGCTATTTCTGACAAAGGCAAACTTGAGACATAGGAGGACGCCGTTTTACGTAGTGCTTGGTTCCCTAAACGATACCGACGTCCACTGCGTGAAGTACTTCCTGTCCGAGCTATTGAAAGAGTTCGCAGTAGAAGACCGTGAAGGCAGAGAGTCCGACCTCTTGGACCTTTCGCCGGACCAAGCCAGACTGCACGCCCTCTACTCGCTCGCGGGCGAAAACGCGCGGCTGGAATGGATAAAAGCTGTCTCTGAGTTGGCTAAAGAGGATTTCGACCGGCTTACCGGAGACCTTAAGGAACGGCAGTTGGTTTCTTTAGTTGAGGGCACCGAGTCCACTAGAGTCCGCCTATTGGTGCCGTACAGGTCCGTAACATCGCTCTTCAGTCAGAACAAGATCAGAGACATATACAGAAGCCTAGCCAGGGCCATGCAGCTCTATCCTGATGAAGGAGCGTTTTTCCTCAATGAGCTCGGCGAGGTGCTGGTGAAGGCAAATGAGGACAAAGAAGCCGCGATCTATATGGAAAAGGCGGCGAAGGAGTTCCGAAGGGAAGGCCTCTATGAAGAAGCCGCCTCTTCGTGGCACGGCTGCGCTGTCATACACGGGATACTCGGCCACTCCGAGAATAAAGGACGCTGCCTATGTGAGGCTGCCAAGTGCGCCGCTCTAGGGGGCAACTACTTGGCTGCAAGGGAACTGGCCGACCAGGCTTCGGCAACTTTTGAGGCTGCCGATCTGCGGGCGCTTCATGAAAACGCCTGCAATCAACTGGGGGCGGTGTTTGCCCCATACGACCTCGATCTTGCCGCGTCATGGTACAAAAAAGGCCTTGATATAGCGTCAAGAGATTCCTCATTGTATGGGCCTCTACTGATCAATCTGGCGAACATCTACCTGCAGCGCGGTAAGTCCGGGGAAGCCGAAAACGCTCTTCGTGAAGCGCGAAGGTGGACCGAGGAGCGCAGCTCGCCTGAGGTTCAGCACGTGCTCTCGCATTCAGCGCTGCTCATGGGACTCATAGAGCTCGAACGCAGAAACTGGAAGTCTGCGAGGGAATACTTCTCTTCGTGTATTGCAGAGGGCCAGAACACTCCCCAGGAGTATCTTGCCTCCGCCTGGCATAACCTGGGCATGATAATCTATAGAGCCGACAATATGGCCGAGGCTCGGAAGCACCTGACGGCGGCACAAGAAATCCATAAGGCGTGCGGCCTCATGGCCAGTTGGGCGTCGGGAAGCATTGAGTTAGCCAAGGTTGCCCTTCGAGAGGGAAACCTCAAGATGGCTAGAAAGCATCTGGACGAAGCACTGCCTCACCTAGATGAGCAATCGCTACACGAAATGGGATGGCTGTGGCTAATTGACGGTTCTATCAACAGGCTGAGCGGACGCCTGTCCGAGGCGATAGATGCGGGCAGAAAAGCCGTAGACTACTTCCAGAGAGATGGCACGCAGCGCGATCTCGCGTGTGCTGCCCTTTGGTTGGCACACGTTTACAGGGATATGGGCCATGAACAGGAAGAGCACTTGATGGAGAAACGAGCGTTCCAGATCTACGACAAGAACCACTGGGACGTGAGAGAACTCCATCGCGAATGCTCGCTCTTGAGCCCGTCCTAAATGAGTAACTTGAGAGGAGTTGAACGGGAATGACTACGTACTTTGAAAAGAGAGGGAAAGAAAACACCGAAGAGACGGCACGATTGGCCTTGGCGCGTGCCAAGGAAGCGGGCATCAATCACATAGTCGTAGCATCAAACACCGGCTTCACAGCCAAACACTTTGTAAACCGTGGAATCCACGTGGTGTGCGTGACACATCATGTCGGGTTCAAGAGCCCAGGGCTTGACGAGATGAGCCCCGAAATGCGCAAAGAACTCCGTGAAGCAGGAGTCGACGTCCTGACGACTACGCACCTTTTTGGTAACGTGGAACGTGCCATAACTCAGAGGCAAGGCGGCCTCTATCCGGGCGGGATTATCTCCGATACTCTGCGCATGTTTTCTCAGGGAGTAAAGGTCGCACTGGAGATCGCCACAATGGCTTTGGATGCCGGCCTCATCCCCTACGGAGAGCCCGTCATAGCGGTAGGAGGTTCCGGCGGCGGCGCTGATTCCGCGGTCGTCGTGCTACCTTCGCATGCCAAGACATTCTTCGAAACGCAGGTGTTGGAGCTCATCTGCAAACCGCGGAACACTAGGAACTAGGCTCTTACCAACCGGAAAGAGGTGCTCCAATGGCAGAAGCTCTATCTTTGTCGGAAATAGCAGGATTTCAGGTCGCCCTGGGAGCGAACGGGCGACTCGAGTTCGGAGAAGGCGTCGTTGCGCCGGAGCCTTCGGCAAGGGCGCTGAGTGACCTGTCACAAGTGCTGCTTTACCCGGGTGAGCCGGGCCCGGATCCTCTCTACCTGATGTACCGGGGAACGGGACTGGCTAAGGATCAGCGGGCTATGGAGGACGCGGGGTTAAGGTACGACATCACCGTTATCTACCCCGGCCTCATCGGATCCGAGTACGTCAAGACTTTGGGACACTATCACCCGAAGGTGCCCGGACAACCGTGGACCTATCCAGAAGTCTACCAGGTGCTGCACGGTAAAGCCCACTTCCTCTTGCAGCGCGGAGGTGAGGTGAGCGGGCAGGTTGACGATTTCATCGTTGCCGAATTTGAAGCAGGCGATATCTTGATCATACCGCCGCTTTACGGTCACGTGACCGCGAACCCGGGCAAGGAATCTTTAGTCATGGCGAATTGGATCGCCAGGGACTTCCAGTCAGTGTATGACCCCATCAGGCTGCGAAAAGGGTTGGCCTTCTACGATGTGGAATACAAAGGCCAGAGTATATTCATGCCTAATGAAAGCTACGGGGAGCACCCCAAGCCGCGGATGGTTAAGCCCGCCGACTACCCGGAGGTCGGGCTCAAGAGAGGCGAAAGCATGTACCGCGCATGGCAGGACGGAGCTAGCCTGGAATTCTTGGTCAGGCCGTCCCGAGCAGCCGGGCTTTGGGAGACTCTAGGAGTGCAGCCTCAAGACTGACTCCCCCGGCGATTGAGCATGGAGGGGGTGGACACCGTGTCTTCGATTCGCGAAGGGTTTAACGCGAATGTGGTCCTGATCACGGGGCTCTCGGGCGCGGGAAAATCGCAAGCCATAAGAACCCTTGAGGACCTTGGCTACTTCTGCGTAGACAATCTGCCTCCTGCGCTTATCTCCACGTTCATGCAGCTCTGCAAGCAGCTCGAGGAACCGATATCCAAGATAGCCATGGTTGTGGACGTAAGAGGCAGGGAGTTCTTTGAAGACCTCTCAGACGCCCTGGAGGCTCTGGAGACGGACGGAATAAAGCCCGCCGTGTTGTTTTTGGAGGCCAATGACGAAGCCTTGGTCAGGCGGTACAAAGAGACCAGAAGGCGGCATCCCCTTTCTCCTCAGGGCAGCACCCTGGAAGTCATACGCGAGGAGCGCGAAATACTGTCCGATTTAAGGGCGAAGGCCACGGTCATTATCGATACGTCCGACCTCACCACGTCGGAATTCAGAAAACAGCTGGTTGACGTGTTCTCGAAGACGGTCAAGTTTGAGAAGCTTCTCATAACAATCGTTACTTTTGGCTTCAAATACGGTCTTCCGCTTGATGCAGACTTAGTGTTCGACGTGCGGTTCCTGGCAAATCCGCACTATGTGGCAGAACTTAGACCGCTCACCGGGCTTGATGAGCGCGTATCGAAGTATGTCTTTAAGCCCACGTTGGCCAGAAGCTTCTTCAACCGTCTCACCAAGTTCATCGACTTCCTCTTGCCGAACTACGTGGACGAAGGAAAATCACACTTAACGATAGCTATAGGGTGTACCGGAGGCAGGCACCGGTCGGTCGCTTTGGGAGAAGCCCTTCGCAGCCACCTTGAGACCAAGGAACACACAGTTGTGGTCGAACATAGGGATATCGAGCGAAGGGAATCCGGAGGTCTTAACCATTGAATGCCTCGCCGAATCTGAAAGTTGTAGCAATAGGAGGCGGCACGGGACTCGCCAGTGTCTTGAGAGGTCTCAAGCCGCTCTCCTGTGATATCACGGCCATAGTCACGGTAGCCGACGACGGAGGCAGCTCGGGCAGGCTGAGGAAAGACATCGGTATGCTGCCCCCGGGAGATATCAGAAACTGTCTTTTGGCGTTGGCGGAGGCTGAACCTGATATGGCCAGCCTGTTCAACCACAGGTTCAAGAAAGGAGGCCTCGGAGGCCACAACTTCGGCAATCTCTTTTTGGCTGCCATGACAGAGATGACGGGCGACTTTCAGCTGGCCGTGCGCACCATGTCGCGGATTCTGGCAGTGAGAGGCAAAGTCATCCCGGCTACGCTCAGCGATGTCACGCTTCGGGCAGAGATGGAGGACGGTTCGGTAGTGCTGGGAGAGTACGCTATCCCCCAGGCCAGGAAACGCATACGAAGACTATCCCTTCTCCCGCCCGAGCCGCCCGCCCTCGATGAGGCCGTAAGTGAAATCCTAGGCGCCGATGTTATCATCCTGGGACCCGGCAGCCTCTACACTTCTGTCATCCCGAACCTTCTCGTTCCGGGCATTCGTGAGGCGGTATACCGGGCAACGGCGCCGAAGCTGTATGTCTGCAACATCATGACTCAGCCGGGAGAAACCGACGGCTACACGGCATCCGATCATGTTCGAGCCATCCAGTGTCACGCAGGGCATCTCGTTTCGGACGTGCTCGTGAACATCGAAGAAGCTCCTCCCGAAATCGCCAACAAGTACGCCGAGGAAGGCCGGTATCAGGTGCGCGTTGATGCCGCGGCTCTATCTGAATTGGGCTACACGATGATCCCCGGCAACTACCTATCCAAAGGTGACCTGGCAAGGCACGACTCGGCTAAGCTCGCCGAGTCGGTAATCAAGTTTGCTGAAGCAGCGAGATCGTCGGAAAATCGCGGAAAGAAGGTCGCGTCAGGCAGTTGAGGGATGAAAAGGACACTTTTTCGCGTTCCACGAAGGAAGAGTTGGCCAGAGTCGAGGCCAGGGGACGCGCTCAAGCTTACTGGGAAACGTTAGCGCTCCGCAGATACCTTCCCCCGCGTGCAAGCGGGAACCCTGATGCGTCAGTCCCCGCGGAGCCATTCTTGATGAGAAGGCTGTTTTCCCTAGTGAAGCAGGGAGGCGGCGAGACCTCTCTGTTTAGGAGACCGGGATCCGGCTCGAAGAAGACTCTCGAGGGACGCACAACGCGCAGGATCAAGGGCAAGGTTCGCGCTGCCACGGATTCCATTCAACCCCCCGCAGACGTGCTTCTTTCAAACGCAGGGTGCCGCCGGGCATTTCTGAGAGGTGCCTTTCTCGCACGCGGTTCGGTATCTTCTCCCGTCAGAAATCACCACTTGGAGATCGCTTTGCCCAGTGCCAAGGACGGCCTACTGATTCAATCACTGATGAACAAGGAGGGCTTGAAGGGCGGCTTGATACGGCGCCGCTCATCGTGGGTAGCTTACCTGAAGGACGCTGATCAAATCGCTGAATTCCTCGGCCTAATTGGAGCGTCCCAGGCTGTTCTCGATTACGAAGACATCCGGGCGCGGAAGTCCCTCAAAAGCTCGGTTCAGAGACTCGTGAACATGGACAGAGCCAACGTATCGAGAGCGGTTGAAGCTTCAATAAGGCAGATCTCGGATATCCGGAAGATTGACGAGGCCATAGGGCTAAGCCGCCTGCCTCCGGCTCTGAAGGAAGTAGCCAGACTCAGACTGGAGCACCAGGACCTCAGCATGGAGGAACTCGGAGAGCTTCTGACCCCGCGGGCATCGAAATCGGCGGTCAACCACAGATTTAGGCGAATCGCAGAGATAGCGGCCAACTTATGCGAAGCTCCCCCAAGAAGACGGAAGGGCGGAGAGCCGCAGCCCCCCGCCCAATAAACGTCCGGCGACGTTTATTCGACTATGATCTCCACGTGTGTCTGGTCCTCTTCATCAACCACGTCGATGATCTTGCCCTTTAAGCCGTAGTTGATGGCCGATCTCAGTTCCTCCAGATTGACGCCCATTCCGTTGAGGTCCACGCCCCCAACTGAGGCAACCTTGGTGCCGGTTCTAAGAGCCCAATCCACAAGGCCGATAGGTAAGTTGACCGATACTTTGGGCCTATTGGTCTTGAGATCGGTGATGCGAACCCTAAACCACTTGGACTTCGACTGAGGCAGTTCCGGCTCTTCTTCCGCAGTACTCAGAGCTTCTAGGATCTTGGTTGCCTCTTCGACACTTATCTTGCCTTCCTTGACCATGTTAAGGACGCGAACCTTTTCGTCATCCACGGATCCGGCCTCCCTTCAGAACATCTGGAACCTAAAACATAACCGTCACTCTGCCTGAAGCTGTAGTCGCCTTTATAGACCCCTTCACCTCGGCCGACGCGTAGTTGCTGCTGCGAGCCCAGTAGCGCCGTGCCCCAAACTTGTGTCTGGTTTCGTTTGCGAGGACTTCCGCGTCACTGAGACCGGTAACCTCGACTCTGCCTGACACTGAAGAAGCTTCAACTTCGTATGCAGCGTTGGGGTCTTTCTTGACATTCAGCTCGATCCTTCCGTTGGCAGTACCTAGTACCCACTGCCCCGCTCCCTGCAAGTCGCCTTCGATCCTGCCGTTGGCGGTGTTGATCGTGAGATCGTCGGCGTGACCGCCGAATACAATCCGCCCATTGGCCGAGTCAAGATCAGCCTTATCGAAGTTTAGCCTTACGGCCTCAATTCTTCCGTTTGCCGTGGAAGCCTTGAGCGAAGGTCCCGATAAGGAATCGAGGGTGAGCCCTCCATTGGCGGAACTGACAGTCACGTCGGCCCGCCTGTCTCTGGGCAGGGTCAGGTTGAAGTTCACGGATACATTCGACCCGAAGAGACCTGTTACAGGTTCTTTTGTGCGGGCGCTGAGCCGCAGCCCGTCATGCACGAACTCGTACAGGTCATTCACCCTGGCCCTTGCATCTTCTTCAGTCGCTCCTGAGGCTTTC
Organism: Bacillota bacterium; assembly: GCA_050952125.1. Taxonomy (GTDB): domain Bacteria; phylum Bacillota; class Sulfobacillia; order Fermentithermobacillales; family Fermentithermobacillaceae; genus UBA3951. The sequence goes on along the minus strand of JBMNKK010000004.1, from coordinate 622,651 downwards.
CTGACGACCTGCAACCGGAAACCGGGAGCATCCCAGGTATCGACCCTTATCCTGCCGTTTCGCGTCGTCAGGTCGACCTTGAGCTCGCCCTCCGCCGGCAGTTCACCAGTGATCTCCTCGGGAAACTCATACTGATTGCCGCCACCGAACGACCAGCCGCCGCTGAAGATGCGTCCTAAGACCTTGCCGAGATTCTCGCCACTCTCTCCGAGAACCTTGCCTAAGCTCTCACCGCTATCGCCTATCACCTTGCCCAGGTTCTCGCCTTCACTGGCCAATCTCTGAGCAAATTCCTCGGCGTTCCTAGCGGCCCTTTCCGCGGCTTCTGCAGCAGTTCTCACGCTGGTCTCGACCGCTCTCCGGATGTTGTCGTCAACCGACCTCCGGATTGACTCCCTGAGCTCTTCATTACCTCGCGATACCGGTCCTGTCGATACGCCAGGACTTGCAGATGGCGCTGGCCCGGCAGCGGTTGCCGGTCGCGATTCTCCGAGTGCCCTAAGGAGCTCGGCGCCCTGTTCAGGCGTTATCGTGCCGTCGGCCACCATCTGCAGAATCATCATCTTCTCATCTTTTGACACTGTACTTCCTCCCCGTTGAGCACGTCCCTCATATTTGGCCTCTTATCCCCGGCCGGGACTGCCCTATGGATAACCCCGCCCCGGCGATGATGGGTCCGGGACAAGGAGTTTCCCTAAGAGCTACCTGGAAGACAGGTTCCTAAGAAGCCTCGCGGCCTCCTGAGCTGAGACTTCGCCTTTCGAGAGTCTGTCGAGTATGGCTTTCTTCTGCGCGGCGCGCTGGGCGTCCGAGACCTCCGGTTCCGAATCAACCGGGTAGCCGAGTGCCCTGATAAGGCTCTCAAGGCGCCCTCTGACCGTCGGATAGGATATGCCCAGTTCCTTCTCAACGTCTCGGATATTGCCGCGGTTCCTAATGAATATCTCCGCAAAAGCTCGCTGCTCGGCAGGAAGCTTGCAGAACTTGCACAGGTCGAAGTGTCCTGAAATCCGGGTACGACACGACGGGCACTGGAGCTCGGTTACTTCCAGATCTGACGCACAGACGGGACACTTTCCTATTACCTCTGGCATATGTCTCACCTTCCGCAATCAATATATGGGCGTCTTTCATAAATGTCAATATAGCTCTCAAACAATTTAAGTATTACCTTAATACCTTGTATCTAGCCAGCTGAAAGCTTCCTTGACGAGATCTGCTTCAAATGGTAAGATCTCTCTACGAGTTACAGGCTCAGCAAGAGAAGTTGTTTGCGGAACCAGAAGATGGCTCGTTTGCCGCACTCATTACCAAACTTCCGTTTCGCGCTGAATCTCCCTCATTGGGAGAGCGGGGGACCCAGGTTTCGGGGGCTAATCCTGCCTCTAGGTAGGGCTACTTCATCGGCCCGCGCCCGTCAGCTAACCTCGCAAGCGTTGATGGGGGACCTTTGCAGTGCCAGAGAGTCATGAGGCGGAGGTGCCTGCCGTTAGGTAGCCCTTCTACAGGGTGTACGATTTTGCCGTCATAAGAAGCCTCCGTCTCGAGACCTCTCAATGGCTTACCGGCATCGGTACGATGCCTGCATTTCCCCATGTGCCTTCTTGCTGATTGTCTTGACTCCCTATTTCCAGAACCAAAAGACAGGGGGAGATTCAACAATGTCCTACGGTAGGAAGTCGCTTGGTTACATAGTGCCGCTCTTAGCCCTCGTATTGGTGACGGTATTCGTGATCATGCTTTCCGGGTGCGGAGCTAAGGAGCCGGAAGCGGCGGGGACTGACGAACTCAAGACTCTTTCGGTCGTTATTGACTGCGAGGCAAACCGGAAGGATGAGGCGGAAGCTGTTGCCTCTCAACTGAGGCAGATAGGCATTCAAGCTGAAGCCCGCACGTGGGAATGGAGCAACATGAAGAGCGAGTTCATGGCGGGCAACCGACAACTCTACATGACGGACTGGGGCAGCTCCTACTTCGATCCCTTCGACCTAGCCATCCCCAAACTCGTGACGGGAGAACGCGGGAACTACTCCTTCTACTCAAACGCTGATCTCGACAGCCTCTTGGAGCAGGCTACCTCGGCAGTGGATGACGAGGAGAGGAAGTCGCTCTACTACCGGGTTCAAGACATCCTGTATGAAGATGCCCCGTGGGTGTTCGGATATTGCCTGGAGGAAACCGCCGCCGCCTCTGAAAAGGTGGGGAACTGGCACGTCTCGATGGACTCACGCATCAATCTTCACGACGTGACACTGGAAAACGGAGACACGATCACAGTAGGCCTCGGCATCGACAAGATCATCACTCTCGACCCGGGCAACTATCGTGACCGCGATACGGAAACCGTGATACGAAACATGTTCGACGCTCTTGTAACCCGCACTTGGGACGGCAAGGTCATACCCGAAATAGCCGAATCATGGGAGACGCCGGATCCTACGACCTACGTGTTCAAGCTGAGACCGGGCATCACGTTCCACAACGGCGAAGCGTTGGATGCCGATGACGTAGTGTTCACGTTTGATAGAGTACTTAAGGAAAACGGCATTGGCGGCGCAACATCTCCTCGTTTGGGCCTTCTGGGTCCTCTCGCTTCAGTGACCAAAGAAGATCAGTACACGGTCAAGTTCACTCTGAACAACCCCTTCCCCGTATTCCCGCAGGCACTCTGCCATTTCCAGATAGTGCCCAAGGACTACATCGAGGAAGTAGGCGATGAGGAGTTTGCCAAGAAGCCGGTCGGCGCCGGCCCTTTCATGTTCAAGGAAGGACGTCTCGACGACCAGATCGTGATGACCAGGTTTGACGGTTACTACGGAGGCGCGCCTGAACTCGAGCCCGTGGGCCCCGCCTCCATAAAAGTGGCGGTTTTCCGCATGATGCCCGATCCTGCAACCAGAGTGTCGGCTCTCAAAGCGGGCGAAATCCATATCGCCGACAAACTGCCGCCTGACATGGCCGCGTCTCTGGCCGGCGATTCCGGCGTGAGAGTGGAGTCGGTGCCGGGCACCAGAGTCTACGCCATTGAGATATGCAACACCAAGGCACCGTTCGCTAACCCGCAGGTGCGCAAGGCTCTGAACCATGCGATCGATTGGGAAGCCATCATTTCGTCGATTTACGGGGGCAAGGCTGAGCGTGTGTCTACGGCCCTCATTCCCAGCGGCTTCGGCTACAATCACGACCTGAAGCCCTACGAGTACGACCCGGCAAAGGCCGTGGAACTCTTGAGGGAAGCAGGTTTCAACGTTTCGCTTCCTAAGTAGAAAGGAGACCGTCTTTCGTGCGTGGGATCAAGATATTCGAGAGGACATTGGCCGCGCTGCCTATCATGATGGGCGTGTGCATAGTTGTCTTTCTCTTCATGAGGCTCATTCCAGGCGATCCGGTCGACATCATGCTGGGAGAGGCCTCTAATGTGACGCAAGAAGAGATAGACAGGCTAAGGTCTCAGTTTGACCTCGATGATCCCATCCATGTGCAACTGGGCTCATACCTATCGAGGGTCCTCAGGGGGGATCTCGGGTACTCTATCTCCCGGTCGGCTGACGTCCGAAACCTCCTCCTTGAGGCCCTCCCGGCCACCATCGAACTGGCAATGTCGGCAATGCTCGTCGCTCTGGCGATAGCCGTGCCGGTGGGCATCATCACAGCCGTGAAGCACAATTCATTCGTCGACCGCACAAGCATGGCAGGAGCTTTCCTGGGGATCTCAATGCCGGCTTTTTGGCTCGGGATTGTTCTCATCCTAATCTTCTCAGTGAACTTACGGTGGCTTCCGACGTCTGGACGGGCAACCTACGGCTTTGTGCCGGACCATGTGACGGGATTCTATGTTCTCGATTCCATACTCACGTGGAACCTCCCGGCGCTTAAGAATTCCCTTAGGCACCTGGTCCTTCCATCGATTGCTCTGGGGGCAGCTCCGTCTGCCGTCATCACGCGGGTTGTGCGTTCATCGATGCTTGAGTGCCTAAGGAAAGACTACATCACTTTTGCCAGGGCCAAAGGAGTGCCGGAATGGTCAGTCGTCATATTGCACGCGTTCCGGAACGCGCTCATTCCCGCCGTTACCGTAACCGGCCTGGAGATCGGAAGTCTCTTAGGCGGAAACATGGTTATCGAATCCATATTCGGATGGCCCGGAATGGGTAGGTTGGTCGTCGACGGCATATTCAGCCGCGATTATTCACTGGTGCAGGGAGCTGTAATGGTATACGGCCTGACTTTCGTTACGGTAAACCTGCTCGCTGACATCATATACACCTGGTTAAATCCAAAAATGGCCGCGGCGGAGAGGGGATAGCGAATGGCGCAGGCTCAACTGACACAGATCCGCACTCGCAGAGAGCTACTGAGGTTGCGCGCGAAGCTTTGGGCCGGCGGAGTCCGGTCGACGCTCAAACGCCTGAGCCGAAATAGGGGAGCCATGTTAGGCGCAGCCATGGCAACCGCAATCGTATGCGCAGCTATATTCGCGCCGGTACTCGCGCCTTACTCACCTGAAGATATGAACCTCTCTCACAGGCTGAACCCGCCCGGAGCCGACTACATCCTTGGAGCAGATCACCTGGGTCGGGATGTGCTCACTCGGATTCTGTACGGAGCCAGGGTGTCAATCCTTATCGGCCTCATCACGGTCGGGATATCGGTAACGGTTGGCGGCGCGTTGGGACTCCTTGCCGGCTATTACGGCGGATGGTTTGACGCCTTCATGTCCAGGTTTACCGAGATCCTACTCGCGTTTCCCTACCTGATCTTCGCCATCGGAGCGATGGCAATGCTTGGCCCGGGGTTCTGGAACCTGGTCTGGGCATTATGCTTCAAGGGATGGGTTGAGTTCTTTCGGCTTGCTAGGGCGGGAGTTCTTTCTGAGAAAACCAAGGAGTATGTAGAGGCGGCTAGAGTTCTGGGCAGAACCGACGCACAGATTATGCTCTCAGAGATTCTGCCCAACATTGTGAACCCGCTCTTGGTCGTGGGAACGCTCAGGATGGGCACCATGATGGTCATGGAAGCATCCTTAAGCTTCTTGGGCATCGGGATTCCTCCGCGGATCCCTACTTGGGGCTCCATGATTCAAGACGGTTACCGCGTGATACTCAGTGCGTGGTGGCTCTCGACCTTTCCGGGCTTAATCCTTGTCATCTTGGTTTTGTCGGTAAACCTTCTGGGCGAAGGGCTGCGGGAGGCCCTTGATCCCGACCTTCAGACATTCTAGCGCGGTGGCCAAAGACCACCGTTTGAAAGGAGGCATTGACGTGCCTGTATCCGCTAAAAAAGACGTGCTGTCAATTAGAGGGCTGGAAGTTCACTATGCCACCGAGCGCGGGGTTGTTCGCGCCGTGAGAAAGGTCGATCTGACAGTCGGCGAGGGAGAGATCGTGGGCCTCGTCGGCGAGTCCGGCTGCGGTAAGAGCGCCACGCTGCTCTCGGTAATGCGCCTCCTGCCGTACCCTGGAAAGGTTGTTGCAGGGCAGGTCCTGCTGGACGGAACGGATGTACTAAAGTTGTCCATGAAAGATCTTCGCCCGCTTAGGGGAAAGGCCATGGCCATGGTGTTTCAGGATCCAATGTCCACGCTCAACCCCGCACACAAGGTCGAGCGTCAGCTTGGCGAAGCTATTCGAGTGCACGGCCGAACGCCTGCTCGCGGTGACCTTATCCGGCTCCTTGAGGAAGTGGGAATCGCTTCCCCTGAAGATGTGCTAGGCTACTACCCGCATCAGCTCAGCGGTGGGATGCAGCAGCGGGTGATGATCGCCGCGGCCCTGGCTTGCCGTCCCAGACTCATTCTGGCCGACGAACCTACCACGGCGCTTGACGTGACAATTGAAGCACAGATACTGGACCTATTGCGCAAAATCAACAAAGAGAGAGGTACTGCCATTGTCCTCGTAACCCACAACTTGGCGGTCGCGTCACAGTTCTGCCACAGGATAGCTGTGATGTATGCCGGCCAGATAGTTGAGGAAGGCCCGGTGGCAGATGTGCTTTCAAGGCCGCTTCACCCGTACACAAGGGGGCTGGTCGGATGTATCCCGAGATTCCAGAAGGGTGTCCGCCTTACGCCGATTCCGGGTCAGGTGCCCGATTTGGCGGAGCACACTATCGGTTGCTCCTTCAGGCCCCGGTGCTCCAAAGCCGTCCCAATCTGCGGCAATCCTCGGGGACAAGATCTGCTGCCGGTTGGACGAAGGTGGGTCAGGTGCGAGAGGTGGAACGCCGCAGAGTACGGAGATGTAGCGGCCTCAGACGATATGGGGTGGTCTTGATTGGCGGTAGCCAGAGCAAAACCTGAACCGGCGCCTTTGGTTCAGGCCATAGGGGTTAGGAAGTACTTTTACTCCAAACCGAGCCTGCTTGCGAGAAAGCTTGCCGGGCAGGAGACTCGAATCACCAAGGCGGTCGACGGCGTTGACCTCTACGTAGGACACGGCGAAACGCTGGGCCTCGTCGGCGAGTCGGGGTGCGGAAAAAGCACTCTAGGGAGGCTGTTGGTCGGCCTGTACACTCCGACTGCCGGCGAGGTGATCTACGAGGAAGGCACACGGAAAACCGGCCAGATGATCTTCCAGAACCCGTATGCATCACTCAACCCTCGCCATACGGTGCGGCAGATACTGGGAAACGCCCTTGAGCGCAGAGGGGTCCCCTTTCAGGACCGGGAGGCCGAGTCGGTCAGCCTTCTAGAGCGAGTCGGGCTCGCGGCCGCGCACCTCGACCAGTTCCCACGCCAGTTTTCGGGAGGCCAGAGGCAGCGCATTGGAATAGCCAGGGCTCTGGCTATGCAGCCCTCGTTCATTGTGGCTGACGAACCTGTGTCAGCGTTGGACGTATCGGTTCAGGCGCAGATCCTGAACCTCCTCCAGAGGCTGCAGGCAGAATCCAACGTCTCGTTCCTGCTTGTCTCTCACGACCTGGCTGTAGTGCATCACATAAGCCACAGGGTATCCGTAATGTATCTCGGCAAGATTGTTGAGACAGGACCCACCGAGAGCTTGTTCGAAGAGCCGCTGCACCCGTACACGAGGGCACTTCTATCGGCCATTCCGCGAATTGGCGACGGGGGGACTTCAAGGATTCACCTGCAAGGAACTGTGCCTTCTGCAGCGGACCCGCCAAAAGGCTGCCGGTTCAGTACACGATGCCCTAACAAGCTAGCGATTTGCTCGGATGTTGAGCCGGAACCTTGGAGCGCTAGAGGGTGCTCCCGCCATGTGGTCTGGTGCCACCTGTACTCTTGAGGCTTTCCGCGATCTGCTGAGCCAACCGCATGCCTATGCCCGGAACCTTGGCCAACTCATCGACGGACGCGTTCCTTATAGAATCCACATCGCCGAATGCCTTTATGAGTCCGGCTGCTTTGGCCGGACCGACGCCAGGAATATCCAAGAGTTCGGACCGCACCGCCTTCTTCCCGCGAATAGCGCGGTGGTAGCTGATCGCAAACCGGTGAGCCTCGTCTCTAAGGCGCATGACCAAGAAAAGAGCGCCCGAATCCTTTGGGATTCGCACGGGATCGGTTTGGCCCGGCAGAAACAGTTCTTCGTTACGCTTTGCCAGTCCGACCAACGGGATCGGCAAGTTCAACTCGTCGAGTACGTCTTTAGCTGAACTCACTTGTCCTTTGCCGCCATCAACCATCACAAGGTCGGGAAATACGGCAAACTTGCCCCCCTTGCCGGTCTTCTTGGCTTCGTCTCTCTCTGCCAGCCCCTTCCTGAATCGCCGCCACAGAACCTCCTGCATCATCGCGAAGTCGTTGGGCTTTCCATCCGTTTTCATCCGGAACTTCCGGTACTGCGACTTATCTGGCTTACCGTCGGTAAGCACCACCATTGAGGCGACTGCCTCTTTGCCCGTGATGTTCGAAATGTCGTAGCCCTCAATGCGGCGCGGGAGGCCTTCGAGGCCCAGGGCTTCCCTAAGGTCCTGCATTGCCTTGCGGTTAGCCTCTACCTCTCGCTGCTCCTTTGGTATCTGTTCTGCCATCATGTTCCTGGCATTGTCTTGCGCCATAAGCACAAGCTCCTTCAGTTGGCCGCGCTGCGGCGCCTTGAGGCGGACAGTCCGCTCACCAAGACCCTGGGAACGCCGCTGGATGCGAAGGAATTCCTCCAACTGGTCAGCCTCAGGGAGGCGAACAGGCACCAGGATCTCGTTGGGGAAGAACTGAGCCGCCGAGTAGTACTGCGTGATGAAAGCCTCAATAACATCGGCATCGTGCTCTTCCGCAGTGCCGGACAACATGAAGCCGTCTTTAGCCACAAGTTTCCCTTCTCTGACGGCCAAGAGAGCAACGAAGGCCGTGTCGGACGAACGGGCCAGGCCGATGAGGTCGCGGTCTTTTCGGTCAGGCACGGTGATGAGCTGCCGGCGAGTTACGTCCTCAAGGGCTCTAACTTGATCCCTTACGCGGGCGGCTTTCTCGAATTCCATATCCTCGGCATACCGGTTCATTCGGCGCTCGAGCCTACGCTTGACCTCTTTGTGCCTTCCCTCCAGGAACTTGACCACCTCGTCGATGGTTGCTCTATAGACAGACTCATCGAGGGTGCCGGTACAGGGGCCAAGGCACCGGCCAATGTGGAAATCAAGACAAGGCCTGGTCGCCTGGAGAAGAGCGCGGTCACTGCAGCTGCGATACGGGAAAATCCGCCTCAAGAGAGCCAATGTCTCTCTAACCGAGCCTGCTCGCGTATAGGGACCGAAGTATCTTGCCCCGTCCCTTGCCCTCCTCCTGGTAATGGTCACGCGAGGCCAACGGTCGGCGATTCCTACGCGAATATACGGATACTGCTTGTCGTCTCTAAGCAGTATGTTGTACTTAGGCCTGTGCCTCTTAATGAGGTTGAGTTCTAGAATGAGAGCTTCGTGTTCGGATCCGACAGTGATGGTCTCTAGGCTCTGGACTTTCTCCATTAGGGCTTCCGTCTTCGGCGGGAGATTGGTTCCGAAATACGACCGGAGCCTTTGGCGCAAGTTCTTAGCCTTTCCCACATAGAGAACAGTTCCGTCCACTCCGCGATACACGTAGACGCCGGGAGATTCGGGAACGTCCTTCACTCTGTGAGATAGGTCACCGCGGTCGCCGACCAATCCCGACCACGGCTGCTCTTCATGGGAAAACTGCTTCTCCAATCCTACCTTCCTCCGGCTGTCCGGGATCCAATCGTTTTTTCGGCATCCGGCCTATCGCGTCCGACGGGAATATCCAGTATTCTCTTCAGGAAACGGCCCGTATGGGAGCGGTCGTTGATGGCAATCTCTTCCGGAGTGCCGGTGGCGACGACCGTGCCTCCTTCTTCTCCGCCTTCGGGCCCGAGGTCGATGATATAGTCGGCGCTCTTCACAACATCGGGGTTGTGCTCTATGACCACTACTGTGCTCCCCGCGTCGACAAGTCGTTGGAGAACATCGAGAAGCCGTCGGGTGTCCTCGAAGTGAAGTCCGGTTGTCGGTTCGTCAAGGATATAGAGAGTGCGCTCATTCCCGCGTCGTGAAAGCTCGGTGGCAAGCTTCACCCGCTGGGCTTCTCCTCCTGAAAGAGTGGTAGCAGGCTGGCCGAGCCGAATGTAGCCCAAGCCGACATCGTGAATCGTGGCGAGGCGGCGGCGGATTGAGGGTATATCCTTGAACAGATCCATTGCCTCGGTCACCGTCATATCCAATACCTGAGAGATGTTCTTGCCGTGATACTTTACCTCAAGCGTCTGGCTGTTGTATCTCTTTCCCCCGCAGACCTCGCAGGGCACATATACGTCAGGAAGGAACTGCATCTCAATGCGGATGATCCCGTCGCCCTTGCAGGCCTCACAGCGTCCGCCCCGTATGTTAAAGCTGAACCGGCCGGGCCTGTACCCTCGTACCTTGGCGTCCGGAGTCATTGAGAACAGGTTCCGGATGTCGGTGAACACTCCGGTGTACGTCGCGGGATTTGACCTTGGCGTGCGGCCGATCGGCGACTGGTCGATGTTGATCACCTTGTCCAGATGCTCTAGGCCAAGTATCTCACTATGGTCTCCGGGTCTTGTCCTAGCCTTGTTCAGCACAGCTGCCAGTTTGCGGTAGAGTATGTCGTTGATAAGCGTGCTCTTTCCCGAGCCCGATACTCCTGTCACGCAAGTAAACACGCCGAGCGGTATACTCACGTCGATATCCTTCAAGTTGTGTTCTCTCGCGCCCTTGACCGTAAGCCACTTGCCGTTCAGCGCCCTGCGAGGCGGCACCGGGACGCTCCTCTTCCCCGAAAGATATTGCCCGGTAATAGACTCGCTGCAGTTGAGGATATCCTGCAAAGTTCCTGACGCAACAATCCTGCCGCCATTTTCACCTGCACCGGGACCTACGTCGACGATGTGGTCGGCGCTCCGGATTGTATCCTCGTCATGTTCGACAACGATTAGAGTGTTGCCCAGGTCTCGAAGGTGCAGAATCGTCTTCAGAAGCCTCTCGTTGTCGCGGGGATGCAATCCGATGCTAGGCTCGTCCAAGACGTAGAGAACGCCTACCAATCCGGAACCAATCTGTGTAGCCAACCTGATGCGCTGCGCCTCTCCGCCTGCCAACGTGCCCGCGTGCCTTGACAGCGTAAGATACCCGAGCCCTACGTCTACTAAGAACTGCAGGCGTGCCTTCAACTGCTTCATGATCTGATTGGCAATAAGGCCTTCACGTTCGGAGAACTTCACCGTCTCAAGGAACCTCAGAGTTGCCAAGACGGACATGGACGTGACCTGGCTGATGTTCCTGCCTCCTACCGTAACTGCCAGTGCCTCAGGCTTGAGACGGCTCCCGTTGCATTGGGGGCACGGCCTGGCCGCCATGAACTCCTCCACCCACTGCCTCACAGCCTCACTGGGTGCGCTCTTGTAGCGACGCTCAAGGTTCGGAATGACTCCTTCAAAAGTGATCATCCTGTCGCTGGTCCGGCCGTACTGGTTCTCATAGTGGAACGGAATACGTTCTCGGCCGGAACCGGAGAGAATGATGTTGATCTGATCTTCGGTAAGGCTGTCGACCGGTACCTCGGTCGGGATGCCCATGTGGGCGCAGACTGCATAAAGCAGCTGCATGTAGTACCCGTCAGGCGTGCCGTACCAAGGGACTATCGCTCCGTCACTGATCGACTTCCTGCGGTCGGGTATAACGAGATCAGGCTCAATCTCCATGTTCACTCCCAGGCCGTTGCATGAAGGGCAGGCGCCGAAGGGATTATTGAATGAAAACAGCCTTGGCTCAATCTCCGGAAGGTTGATGCCGCAGTCAGGGCAGGCGAGAGCTTGGCTGAACACCAAGTCGGGTCCCCCCTGAACCTCTACCACCACCAGGTTACCTGACAATGCCAGAGCGGTTTCTACGGAGTCAACGAGCCTCGACCGTATGTCCTCACGCTTGACCAACCTGTCGACAACAACTTCTATGGTGTGCTTCTTCTGCTTCGGAAGCCGCTTCCCGATGAACTCGCCGATCTCCGCGGTAACTCCGTCAACCCGTACTCTGAGGTATCCGGCTCGCTGGATCTCGTCGAATATCTTCTCGTGTTCACCCTTTCGCCCTCGCACGAACGGAGCAAGGATCGAAAACCTCGTGCCATCTGGAAGCGCCTCAATCTGATCGGCTATCTGATCCACCGATTGCTTGGAAATCGGCTTGCCGCAGACGGGACAGTGGGGATGGCCAACCCTGGCATACAGAAGCCTCAAGTAGTCGTATATCTCGGTAACCGTCGCGACCGTCGATCTCGGGTTACGGGAGCCTGATTTCTGGTCTATCGAGATCGCCGGCGAAAGTCCCTCAATATAGTCGACATCCGGCTTATCCATAAGGCCGAGGAATTGGCGGGCGTACGACGACAGAGACTCCACGTAGCGACGCTGTCCCTCGGCGTAAATCGTATCGAACGCGAGCGAGCTCTTCCCTGACCCCGAAAGGCCCGTGATAACCGTGAGTTTGTCGCGGGGGATTTCAAGGTCCACTTCTTTCAGATTGTGCTGTCTGGCACCCTTTATGATTATCTTATCTCTTGACATCAGCTCGACCTCGCCTGTCTTTTTTGGCCCAGTCTGTCTTCTAGCTCGAATATCATGTCCCGTAGGAGCGCCGCCCGCTCAAATTCAAGGTCTCGAGAGGCTTGTTTCATCTCTCTTTTCATCTGAGCCACCAACTGAGGTATGGCTTTCCTGGGGATGTCCTTGATATCGGTACCGGCCCAGTATTCTTTGCCTTGAGACTTCACCGGCGTCTGGGACTGAATAATGTCCCGAACGGCCTTCTCTACCGTCGCGGGGGTGATACCGTGTTTCTTGTTGTGCTCCTCCTGCTTCTTGCGGCGGCGTTCCGTCTCATGGATAGCCCTTCGCATGGAACCCGTCACGGAGTCGGCGTACATTATGACCCTGCCTTTGACGTTTCTTGCCGCGCGCCCAACAGTCTGTATAAGCGAAGTCTCTGACCTCAAGTAGCCTTCCTTGTCGGCATCCAAGATACACACTAGCGATACCTCGGGCAGGTCGAGGCCTTCGCGCAAGAGGTTGATGCCCACCAGAACGTCGAACGCGCCCAAGCGCAGGTCGCGCACGATCTCCATCCTTTCGAGAGTCTGCACATCGGAGTGCATGTACCTTACCCTTATCCCAACATCCCTCAAATAGTCAGTAAGGTCCTCGGCCATACGCTTCGTAAGGGTGGTTACCAGAACCCTTTCCTTGCGGCTTACAACCTCTCGAATCTCCTTCACCAAGTCATCAATCTGACCTTTGGTGGGGCGCACCTCGATTTCCGGATCGAGGAGGCCGGTAGGGCGCACTACTTGCTCCACCACTGCACCGGCTCTCTCCAGCTCGTACGGTCCCGGGGTGGCCGACACGTAGATCGTCTGCCCGATCTTCGACTCAAACTCGCTGAAGGTGAGGGGCCTGTTGTCAAATGCCGAAGGCAGCCTGAACCCGAATTCGACGAGGGTCTCTTTACGTGACCTATCGCCGGCGTGCATCGCTCTAACTTGCGGTATAGTCGCGTGGGACTCGTCGATCACAACCAGGAAATCCTCTGGAAAGAAGTCTAGCAGAGTATATGGAGGTTGGCCGGGCTCCCTGCCCGTGAGGTGCCTGGAGTAGTTTTCTATTCCCGGGCAATATCCGACTTCCGTCAGCATGTCCATGTCCTGCCTGGTCCTCTGCTCTAGGCGATATGCCTCCAATATCTTCCCGGCATCCCTCAGTTCACGCAGCCGGACCTCAAGTTCCGCCTCAATTGAGGCTATTGCGTGCGACATCTTCTCATCGGTAACCACATAGTGCCTGGCAGGATATATGGCGACATGGTTCATCTCCGCCAAAGGCTTCCCCGTGAACACGTCGAACTCAACCAATCGCTCAATCTCATCTCCGAAGAGCTCGACTCGCACAGCCTTCTCGGTGGCCCCGGCCGGGTAGATCTCCACAATGTCGCCCCTCACGCGAAAAGTGCCGCGCTGGAAGTCGATATCGTTGCGGACGTACTGGATGTCGACCAGCCGCCTCAGCATCTCCTGGCGGTTCTTGACCATGCCTTTTCTGAGAGACAGCACCAGGTCGCGATAGTCCTCGGGAGACCCCAAGCCATAGATGCAGGATACCGAGGCAACAACCAAGACGTCTGACCGCTCAAACAGAGCACACGTAGCAGAGTGGCGAAGCTTGTCTATCTCGTCATTGATGGAAGCGTCTTTCTCAATATAGGTGTCGCTCTGAGGCACATAGGCCTCAGGCTGGTAGTAGTCATAGTAGCTTACGAAATACTCTACGGCGTTATGTGGGAAGAACGTCTTGAACTCTGACGCGAGCTGCGCAGCCAACGTCTTGTTGTGGGAAATAACCAGCGTAGGTCTGTTGAGCCGTTCAACTACGTTGGCAATAGTGAAGGTTTTCCCTGACCCTGTGACTCCCAGCAAGACTTGGCTCTTTCTGCCCTTCAACACACCCTCGGTGAGAGCATCGATCGCTTCGGGCTGATCGCCTTTGGGGACGTATTCTGATACGAGTTTGAAGTCGGGCATAGCCATTCCTCCGCTCGACCATTATACACAGATGAAGAATAGCAATCAAATGTTTGCTTTCTTGGGGCACGGTTGTCTCAATAAGCGCTTGACCTGGGTCTTAAGATTTAGTATTACCGCCTGGTTCTACCGAGGATCTTCTGTAGAAAGAGAAGAAGAGGGCCCGCGTTTTGCGGAGATGCCAGCGGGGAGTCGCCGATGCCCGGAGCCGGAAGTAAGCCGATAGCCTCGGTACCCGTTCTCCGGATGACGCTTTCACGCGAAACCTTGTCACCGGGGTTCCGGAAAAGGACGGCAACATCGCCCGGCTCTCGCAGAGATTCCTCAAGATCCTGCCTGGTCTTCACAGGGAACCCGCCCATTTCATCGAGCACCGCCCCTCGCCTGATTCCGGCGGCCTCCGCAGGACTATTGTCGAACACATCCAAAACAACAAGCTCGCGACCTGACACGTACAGCGGCTCCCGATCTGTCTCTTGCCGGTTACCTATGCGAATGACTGTCTCATGTCCCAGTGCCGAAAACAGCACCGCGACCCAAGCAAAGGGAGACCACCGCGAAGCTGCAACTGCAAAGCCCAAGAGTATGGCACTGAACAGGAAGAGGCTCCGTGACGTCTCTCTGGCCTTCTCCTTGGGTGAAGAAGAGACCGCCATGTCACCGTAGCCTAGAGCCGCCACCAAAGGCATCATATGGAACACGGGAGTACCGATCCCGGCCGCGAGAGGCGCCTTCACCAGCGGCCACCAGTCCGGCAGCTCGATAAGGCCGGTCAAGCCTGACAGATCGGGCACCCGCACCACAAACAAGACAATGAGAGGGATGGGCCAGAACCTCTGAAGAGCGAACCCGCCAACGGTCTTCCCGTCCTTTCCCGGCATGTAGAGCGGTGTAGCGCAGGTTGAACCGCTCACTCGAATGAGCAGAGATTCCGCCGCGTGCAGGCAGGCGACCAACGCCATGATGGCCTGCACATTCACCCTTGGCCAACCAAAGAGCAAATAGGTCATGCTGACAAGTGCCCCTGAGTAGGAAAAACATATGAATCGCGGTCTTATCAAGAATAGGATGAGAGACAAAGGAAGAAGGTAGTTAACCCCTGCGTCCGTGACGGTGACGCCAACCATAACCAGTAGGATGCTGGCGATAAGCCCGCCGACGAGGCCCAAGCCTATCGCCGCCAGCGTCTGCGCGAAGGCCCTATTCCTAGCTTTTCCGTAGATGCGCTCCTCAGCTGACTGAATCCTAGCATACTGCGCGGCCACAATCCCTAAGACGACGAGATAGAGAATATCGACCACCGGGTTCAGGAAAATACCCGGGTACGATTTGATAACCGATATGAGAAGGTCATAAAACGGTGCCAACTATAGAGACAACTCCTCTATTGCGTACCTGCAACGGCTTGGGCCGCGAGTTCGAGAGCCTTCTGCAACTGCTCTTCGTCGCCGGCCACTTCATAATCCGGCTTTAGGCCATCGCCGTTGATGGCGCGTCCCGAAGGAGTCAAATACTCAGCCGTGGTGAGCTTGACCACAGAACCGTCGCGAAGCGGGTATGCCCCCTGCACCAGCCCTTTTCCAAACGTTGTCTCACCAATCAGCTTTCCTACCCCTCGGTCTTGTATCGCCCCGGCCAAAATCTCCGATGCGCTCGCGCTGCCTCCGTTCACCAGCACGAATAACGGAAGCCCCAACCCCGAGCCTCTCGAGGAGTACGTCTCCTGGGGCTGATTCTTGTAGTCGAGGGTTACTACGGGGCCCTCCGGGATCAGCATCTCCGCAATGTTGAGGCACTGATTGACGTATCCCCCTCCGTTATATCGAAGGTCGAGCACGATGGCTTTCGCCCCGTCGCTCTTTAGGCTCTGCAAAGCGGCGGCTACCTCAGTGTCCGAATGCTCGTTGAAGCTCATGAGTTCGATGTAGCCGATGTCGTTCTCCAACATCTCGTAAGAGGTGGCGGGCACGGATATCTCGCGCCGGGTGATAGTCACATCAAAAGACTCAGTACCCCTGCCCAGGGTGATCGTCACATCAGTCCCGGCAGGTCCGCGTATGAGCGACGCTGCTTCATCGCTGGTCGATATCGCCTTTCCGTCAACTTTGAGGATCACATCTCCCGCTTGGAGCCCGGCTTCTTCTGCAGGCGATCCTTTCATGGGCTTCGCGATCTCGACATAGTCGCCGCTGACGCCAATGGTAACCCCAATACCCGAGTACTCGCCCGATGTCCTTACCTGGAACTCTTCCCATTCCCTCTTGGACATGTACACGGAATACGGGTCTCCTAGAGTATTCACGACTCCGCGAGAAGCTCCCTCAAGCGCTGCTGCTCTGTCAATCGGTCTGTAGAAGTTCTGATCCAGGAGGTTTATTATGCTATAAATCTTTCCTATGGGGCCCGAGACAAATCCGAAATATAGGAAAGCACCTGTTGTCGCTATGGCCGCAGCTAAAGCAGCCGTAAAGCAAAGCACGTAAGCACGTCGTTTGGAGATCAAATGGCGGCTCCCCCTTTCCGGGGCATGAGGTTACGTTACGATGTATTCAGTCTAGCATATCCTCATTCACGCTTCCAGGCAGGCGCCCCGGCCTAAGCGTCAGGGAAGCCACTGAAGAGGGTCAGTGGTCTGGCCGTTGACTCTGACCTCAAAGTGGAGGTGGGGCCCGGTCGAAATGCCGGTGCTTCCCACAAGGGCGATGGTCTGCCCCTTCACCACTACATCCCCGGTCTTAACGTTTAGCTTGTTTGCGTGTCCGTACAACGTGGAGATGCCGCCGCCGTGGTCTATGATAACGTAGTTGCCGTAGCCTCCCGGGTCAACACCGGCCACGATAACCTTGCCGGACTCAGCAGCCTTGATCGGCACGTTATAGTCGGCAGCATAATCTATACCGCTGTGGAAGCGAGTATATCCCAAAACTGGGTGGGGCCTGCTCCCGTAGTAAGACGTGATCCAATATCCCGTAACCGGCCATATCATGGACAATTCGCGCTGCGGCAGCTTACCGGCGGCTTGAGCTTCGGCGATTATCTTCTCGAGCGCCTTGGAACGCTCTTCCATTTCATCCAGAGCCTTCTCCAACCGCGCCTTCTCAGCATGGATCTCTGCGAGGTACTTCTCACGGTCCATGCTCCTGTTAACCACCGTCAACCGCTTCTCCTCTTCGGCAGCCTGGAGGTCAACCAGCTGGTTCAGTCGCGCCTCAAGCGAGTCCTTCTTGGCAACCAGTTCCAGCCTATCGCTGGTGTAGGACTCGATGAGCAGAGTGTCGTCGGCAGCAAGCTGCTTAAGGTAGTGCAGCCTGGCCATAAGGTCTGAAAGGCTTCTTGATGTAAGCAAAATATCCACATACGAAGTACGCCCGGCCTTGTACATACTGACCAGCCGCGCGTCGAACGCTGCCTTCTGAACAGCCAGTCTCTCCTCAAGAACCGCTATCTCGGCCTTTGTCTGGTCGATTTCCGCGGATGCATATTCGATGGATGCTTTTATGTAGGCAAGTTCTTTTTCCGACAGCGCGAGCTGATTCTCAAGTTGCGCTAACTCGTTCAGCACGCTCTTTTGGTTCGTCTGGGCCTGGCTGATTCTCTCCTTATACTCTTCTATCTCCTTCGTGAGCCTATCCAGCTCGCTTAGTTTCTGCGTAAGGTCATCGGAGCCGTATGCCGTCTTCACCGGAAAAACGAAAGTGGCGGCAAGCGACAACACCATGACTATAAGCACCGCACATGCGGTAATCGCGCGACCTTTCATGAGCGATACCTCCTACACATTCAGGTGCCGCCTGAGCGATAGGACAGACCCCAGAATACCGACAATAGCGCCGGTAATAACCAAAATGCCGGCGATATTGAGCGCTGCGTCGGTCCCCAGCGACAGCATCGGGATAAACGGGAGCACTGATCCAAGCCTACCGGTCAGCCAAGTGTAAAGGCCGACGCACAACCCTGTACCGATCAATCCGCCAAACGCGCCAAGTATCATACCGGTCAGGACGAACGGCCCGATCACGAAACCGTCTGTCGCGCCGACGAGTTTCATGATGCCGACCTCATGCCGGCGAGCTTCAATGGTCATCCTTGTTGAGTTACCGATGACGGTAATAGCCACCAACCCGACAACGACCGTCCCGCCCAACGACAGGATCTGGGAGACACGCCCTAGAGACGCCAGGTTCCTGCTGGCAACGTCATCGTAAATCACGTCATCTACCACGGCGATCTCTTTGAGCGCCGCTACCACAGCCGGAACATCATCGGGATGCCCGGTCTTTATCCTGACACTTGCGGGAAGCGGGTTCTCAATGCCATCGAGTATGGTTGCTTTGTCTTGAAACATATCTTTGAGCTCCAGAAGAGCTTCATCTCTGGAAACGTAGTCAACTTCCGTGATACCTTCTATTTCCCTGGCCGTCTCCACCGCTGCTGTTATGTCCACATCAGTAGCGTCCATGGCGAAGTAGGCCTGAATCTCCATTTCGTTTTGCACCACTGTGAACAGATAACCCAGATTAAGATTAATGAGTATAGCGATGCCGAGCAGAAAAAGGGCCAGTCCCGTGGTCGCGCACGACAGAAAAGACGACATTTTGCTTCGCCATATGCTCTTGTTTGTTTCGCTGATCAGATATCCTACGAGGGTATATCTCACTCTTCATACGCCCCTCTGCGAACGTCTCTAACCACGGTGCCTTTTCGTAGCTCAATAACTCTCTTGCGCATGGTATTGACTATGTGGCGCGCGTGGGTGGCGCAGACAATCGTAGTACCGTACATGTTTGCTCTTTCTAGCAGTTTGAATATCTCCATTGACGTGTCAGGGTCCAGATTGCCGGTGGGCTCGTCCGCTATCAGAATGTCCGGGTTTCGCACAAGAGCCCTGGCTATCGCCACTCGCTGCTGCTCTCCCCCCGACAGCTCTCCGGGGTACGCTCCTTGGCGGTTCTTAAGCCCGACCAGTCCCAAGACCTGACCGACAGTCTTGTTGATGTCGCGCCCGCCGTATCCCGTAACCTGCAGCGCAAACGCCACGTTCTCGGCGACGGTCCGGTCCTCGAGGAGTTTGAAATCCTGAAACACGACTCCGATCCTTCTCCTGAGAAGAGGAACATCGCGCCTCTTCATCCGCGTGAGATCCTTGCCCGCCACAAATACCTGGCCTTCGGTCGGCGTCTCTTCCCGGTAAAGCAGTTTGATCAGCGTTGATTTACCTGCGCCGCTGGCGCCCACGATAAATACGAATTCGCCCTTTCGAATATCTAGTGAAACGCGGTTGAGAGCCAACATCCCCGCGGAGTAGACCTTCGAGACGCTCCTCACTGTGATCAAACGCGTCACCTCTAAAAAAGACAAAAGTCGATTACCATCCCATACATTCGACACAACACAGGTCGATCCTGTTTCATGCTGGGCGAAAAACCAGGGAATAAGTGTCGGAGCAGGGGAATGTGAACCACAGGAGCAGAAAAAGCCGACCCAAAGGGTCGGCTCTCAGGTGCCGTTTTGGCGAGCCGGTGGGCGCCTAGACAGCGGCCAACGCCAGCTTGACTCTCTCAACGATCTTTTCCTTACAGAGTCCGTACGCGTGCAGAAGCTCCTTGGCCGAGCCTGACTGCCCGAAACTGTCGTCCACTCCAATGCGGAGAACCCGGGTTGGGTGAGCCTCCGACAGACATTCACAAACTGCACTGCCAAGCCCGCCGATAATGCTGTGTTCCTCTAGTGCTACAACAAGTTTGCTGGCTCTGGCCATTCCCAAGCAGAGGTCGGCATCGAACGGCTTCACGGACGCGAAATCGGCAACGCAGCACCGTATGCCTTCGGCTTCGAGTTCGGCCGCGGCATCCAAGCTCTCCTTTACCATCACGCCGCACGCGATAAAAGCAGCGTCAAACGTAGGTGAAGCAGAATCTGCCGAAATAAGGCCTTCTCTCGTGAGCCCGCCGGTCAGGAGGTTGCCCTTGCCGATTTCCAGGCGTGCGCCGGCCGGGAACACGTCCGGAGTAGCCTCTCTTCCAAGCCGTATGTACACGGGGCCTTCGTGCGCGACTGCCGCCCGAACCGCCTGCTTCGCCTCCTCTGCATCTGCAGGGACGAGTACGGTCATTCCCGGCAGAACCCGCATCAGGGCGATATCCTCGAGAGACTGGTGAGACGCCCCGTCGGCGCCTACAGTCAGCCCGCCGTGAGTAGCGACGATCTTCACATTGAAGTTGGGATACGCGATGGACTGCCTGATCTGATCATAAGCCCTTCCCGTGGCGAAGACTGCAAAGGTGGACGCGAACGGGATCTTCCCTGACTGAGCGAAGCCGGCGGCGATAGCCATCATATTCCCTTCAGCAATGCCGATATTGAAGAACCGCTCTGGATGGGCTTTCCCAAAGCCTGCAGTCTTGGTTGACGATGAAAGGTCGGCATCCAGTACCACAATGTCGGGGTTTTCCTTTCCCAACTCAACCAAGACCTCACCGTAAGCTTCCCTTCCCGCTTTCATTGTGACACCTCGCCTTCCTTCAGTCGTAACGTCAGCTCTGCGAGGGCTCTGTCAAGTTCCTCACCTTTCGGGGCCTTCCCATGCCACCCCGCAACGCCTTCCATGAACTTGACGCCCTTGCCCTTCACCGTCTCAGCGATGATCGCGAGCGGCCGCCCTTTCCCGACTTGCGGGGTTCTGAAAGCGGCCAACAGGTCTCTTACGCTGTGGCCGTCAATTGCGACTGTGTCCCATCCAAAGGCCCTGAACTTGTCAACGAGGGGTTCAGGAGACATGACTTCTGCGACGGGCCCATCTATCTGTAAGTGGTTATTGTCGACGATGGCACACAGATTATCCAGCTTGTAGTGGGCGGCGGCCATGGCGGCTTCCCAAACCTGACCTTCTTCACACTCACCGTCACCCAAAAGCGTCCAAACGCGGTAGTCCTTCCTGTCCAGCTTCCCTGCCAGAGCCATGCCGACCGAGATCGAAAGGCCCTGCCCAAGCGAGCCGGTAGAAGCCTCTACGCCCGCTACCTTACGGCAGTCGGGGTGCCCCTGAAGAGGCGATCCCAACTTCCTCAGCGAGAGGAGTATATCGGTAGGAAAGAAGCCCCTTTCGGCCAGTGCCGCATACAGAACCGGAGCCGCGTGCCCCTTAGACAGGACAAACCTATCGCGGTCAGGCCACAGTGGATTATCGGGGTCTACCTTCAATATGCCTCCGAAGTAGAGAGCAGCTACAATGTCAGAGCTCGAGAGGGAGCCTCCCGGGTGTCCCGACCCCGCCCTACCAACCATCTCGATGATGTGCCGGCGAAGGCGCGCGGCCATCTCCTCAACTCGCTCTACGTCTGTCTCACCGCCAAGCGCTGTACGCTCCGGTTCCGACATGCTACCCGCCCCTTCCTCATATAAACTCGTCATGGGATTGCTCTTCCTCGCACCCCTCAGCCTTCCTGAAGGAAGGATCGAAGTTCACCTTCAGGAAGAACTCCATAAGCTTCAAGTCGGCCTTAAGCCTCTTCGGTTCCCGTACCAGCCTGTACAACCACTCCAGGCCCATTCTCTGCACAAGAGCGGGAGCTCTCTTAGTCTTGCCGGCAAGTATATCCAGCACACCGCCTACTCCTATGGCCACCTTTGCGCCCAAATGGGTGCGGTGTCTCCATATGAACTTCTCCTGTCGAGGCGAACCCATCCCAACCAGAACCACATCGGCCCTGGCCGAACGCACTGTCTTCACTACCTTGGCCTCGTCGTCGAAGTAGCCGTGGTGGGTTCCGCATACTCTAGCTCCGGGAGTATCCCTTTCAATACTCCTATAGGCTCTTTCTGCGACACCCGGCTTTCCTCCAAGCAGAAACAGGCGCGGAGCAGGACGCCTGTGGATCAGATAGTCCGTTAGGTCGACCCCGGTTACGCGTTCAGGCAGAGGACACCCTTTCTTCTTGGCTGCCCAGAGAATCCCTACACCATCGGGCACCAGCAAATCTGCTCTTTCCAATATCTCCATGAACTCGGGATCGGAGAGCGCCGACATGACCATGATGGGGTTGGCCGTGACGACAAGCCGGGTCAAGCCGTCATCGCGCGAAAGCATCCAGTCCAGGGAACGCTCAGCGCTTTTCCTGGTGACAGGATAGAACTCGACCCCAAATATGTCCACTGCTCGCGCCACTAACATCAATCCCCGAAAAGCCGTTGTCGAAAACAAACGCAGCGTGTCAGTTTTCTACACCGTAAGGCAAAGCTCCTCCGTTTTTACAGTCCCCACCTTTTCTGCTATGATCCCTAGCGAAAGCCTGTTCCAATACACGAATTGGGGTGCGGCCTTGACGAAGCTCCTCCTCTCGGGGTACTACGGCTTCGGCAACCTTGGTGACGAAGCCATCTTAGCCTCCACCATCGAAGAGATAGGGCGCAAGGCTCCGTCGGTGGAAGTCCTTGTGCTCTCCGCTAACCCCTGCGAAACATCGAGATCCCACGGGGTCAAGGCTTTCAACCGCATGTCGATCCGTGAAGTCCTATCGGCAATGAAGGCTGCCGACCTAGTGGTGTTCGGGGGCGGAAGTCTCCTTCAAGATTCAACTTCTTTCAGGTCGCTGGCATATTACTTGTCAATTATCTTCCTCGCCAAAGCATTGGCGAAACCTCTTGTTGTATACGCTAACGGAATAGGGCCGCTCCATTCAGCCTTGGGAAAGCGGCTCACGCGGGCGGCACTCCTCACTGCCAACAAGATCACTCTGCGCGACCCGGAGTCCTTGACCGTCTTGGATGAACTTGGTGTAGCAGCGCGGGCAAGGGTTACGGCAGACCCGGCGTTCCTGCTGACCGCGGCGCCTACTGATCGCGTGCGCGATATCCTGTCGGCGCACTCCCTTGACCCAAAGGAGAAACTCGTCTGGTTGGCTCTGCGCGGAGGCCAAGAGAGCTCTTTCTACGGGGGGCTTCCACCGGTTATCGAGTTCCTGAGAAGCGAAGGGTTCCGGCCCGGGCTTCTGGTC
This sequence comes from Bacillota bacterium, assembly GCA_050952125.1. Taxonomy (GTDB): domain Bacteria; phylum Bacillota; class Sulfobacillia; order Fermentithermobacillales; family Fermentithermobacillaceae; genus UBA3951. The sequence goes on along the minus strand of JBMNKK010000004.1, from coordinate 599,617 downwards.
ATGCAGGAGCGCGACCGCGAGATCTCAGAATGGGTGAACACGGTGCTTCAATCTGAAGGTGGCTGTCCGCTGCCTCTCGTCAAAGACCTCTCACCACGCGAGGCACTCGGGCTTCTTAGGGAAGGGGAGTTCTGTTTCGGGATGCGGCTGCACACCCTGATATTATCCGCTCACGCCGGAGTCCCCTTCATCGGGGTGGAAATAGACCCGAAGATCGGTGCGTTCTGCAGGACAGTCGGCAACCCCGTGCTGCCCGACCCCCGGCGGGCTCGAACGGACCTTCTGGAGGAGACAAAAGCCTTCCTGGCAAACCGCTCTCAATATGAGGCGAGACTGAAAGACCGCCTCCCGAGCCTCCGCGCGCTTGCGGAAGAGAACGTAGATATGCTTCTGAAAATGCTAACCTACTGAATGCTGTAATTCCCTCGCACCATCACGGTAACGCCGGTAACCGCCAGAATCCCCCTGCCGTCATCGCGCGGCACAAGCAGCAAGTGATTTCTGGGGGCTTCCTCACCGTATCGAAGGTCCCTGCCTTGGGTGACATCGCAGAGGCCGCCCAGTTCGGAATCTATCACCGATGCATTGCCCGCCCTCACGATGATCTCCGTTCCGGCACCGCCGACCAGGATATGCCCTGACGGCACCTCGACTACGATCATCTGGAACCCGGAACCTGAAGTGGCGAGGATCTCTTCGATCCTCGAGTCGACGTAAGACCTGGATACCAAGGGGTCCTGCTCGCTTCCGGGAAGTGGCTCGCCGGCCGCCGCACCGCTTCCTACCCAGCCGATCACCACCCCGAGAACCAGGGTGAGGGTAAGCAAAACGGCAAAGGGAAATCGTCTCTTTGTCATCTTCCGGTCTCCTCAGTAACGATGTCCGTCTCTCTTATCCGCTTTAGTTACGTCTTTTGCGAGTCTTTCCCGGCGGAAGAATCGGCCTCAGCCTCTCGCCGGGCGTCATCCTGCAATTTGGCGAAGATGAATTCATCTATCGCGCCGTCCATAACCCTGTCCACGCTTCCTACTTCAGTTCCGGTACGGTGGTCCTTGACCATGGTGTACGGCTGGAACACATAGGACCGGATCTGGCTGCCCCAAGCAATCTCTTTCTGTGGGCCGCGAAGCGATTCAATTTCTTTCCGGTGCTCTTCTTCCTTAAGCGCCAGTAGTTTGGCTTTTAGGAGCCTCATCGCGAGGATCCTGTTGGAGTGCTGAGACCGTTCGTTCTGGCACGACACAACCACTCCGGTTGGAATGTGGGTGAGCCTAACCCCTGTCTCTACCTTGTTCACATTCTGGCCGCCTGCCCCTGATGAGCGGAACGTATCGATCTTGAGGTCGTCCGGATCAACCTCAATCTCGGTGTCCTCCTCAATGTCGGGCAGGACGTCGAGCGACGCGAATGAAGTGTGCCGTCTAGCGTTTGAGTCGAACGGAGATATCCTCACGAGGCGGTGAACCCCCCGCTCTGTCCGGAGGTATCCGTACGCGTAGTCGCCCTTAACGGCGAAGCTGACGCTCTTGAGGCCCGCTTCCTCGCCGGGGAGGATGTCGATGGTCTCAACTTTGAAGCCGCGGCGCTCAGCCCATCGCGTATACATCCGGTAGAGCATCTCTGCCCAATCCATGGCCTCAGTGCCGCCCGCCCCTGCGTGGAGAGTCAAAATGGCATCGTGGGAATCGTACGGTCCTGACAAGAGCGTCTCGAGTTCAAGTTCCCTCACTCTCGCCGATAGATCGCGCGCAGTCTCAGTGAGGTCGGAAAGAAGAGACATATCGCCTTCGGACTCGGCGAGCTCAGCCATCTCGAGGCTGTCGTCACATGCGGTCTTGAGACTGTTCCATGCGGAGAGTCTGGACTCAATGCGGCTGATCTTCCGTCCAACTTCCTGGGCCGTCTTCGGATCCTGCCAAATGGAGGGGTCCTCCATACGGCTTCGGAGTAGAGCGAGGTCTTGCTTTAGGCGTTCTAGGTCAAAGAGACCTCCCAATGCTGCCGAGCTTCTCAGCCACGGTCTGTAGTGTCTCCATTACTTCCTCGTACATAAATCGCCCTCCTGAACTACGCGATTTTTCCGCAGCAGTTCTTGTACTTCTTGCCGCTGCCGCAAGGGCAGGGGTCGTTGCGGCCAACCTTCTTCTGCCCGGAGCGCGCCACCGGCTTCTTGGTGCCGCCTGAAACATCGGAAGGTCCTGAAGTCTGCAGCCGTGTTCTGTCCGGCATTGCCCCTCCCGTCCTAACAACCTGTGACGAGCCTTCCCTCTTGAACTCGACCCTACACAGATATTTGACCACGGTCTCCTCAATAGTCTGGATGCGGCCCTGAAACATCTCGTATCCAAGCCGGGTGTACTCAACCAGAGGGTCTTTTTGGCCATATGCTTGAAGGCCAATGCCTTCCCTTAAGTCCTCCATCGTCCGGAGCTGGTCAACCCACTGGCGATCTATCACGCGAAGCAGCACGAACCTCTGGAATCTCGCCGTGTCCTCGCCCAAGATACCGGCCTTGGCGTCTATCGCTTCCGTGACCTTGGCAAGAAGGTCGTCCGCCAGACTAGTGCGATCAGGAGCTTCCAGTATAGATGCCTCCGGCAAGTCCGGCAGGAAATCCCTTGCGTACACGGCAAGCCCGTGTAAGTCGGCCTCTTCCTTGCGGGCCTTGGGAGGCCAGTACAGGTCCATGGCCCGCTGTATTACCCGGTCCGCCATCTGCGAGACGATTGAACCGGGAGCCTCACTTTCAAGGACCCCCCTGCGATCCGAGTAGATGACTTCCCGTTGTTTGTTCAGCACATTGTCGTACTCCACGACGTTCTTGCGAATCGCGAAGTTGTGGGCCTCAATACGCTTCTGAGCTGTCTCGACCGCTTTGGTCACCAAGCTATGTGCTATGGGCTCGTCCTCTGAGAACCCCATTTTGTCCATCATGGACGTCAACATGTCTCCCCCGAACAGCCTCATGAGCTCATCCTCAAGGGAGAGGTGGAAGCGGGATGATCCCGGGTCGCCCTGCCTACCGGCCCTTCCGCGTAACTGATTGTCAATCCTGCGCGCCTCGTGGCGCTCCGTCCCCAGCACATGCAGCCCGCCGAGCGCGACCACTTCCTCATGCTCCTTGTCGGTTAGCTCCTTGAACTGCTGGTAGAGAAGCCGGTACTTCTCCCGAGCCTCTACGATGGAGTCAATGTACTCGTCAGTCCGGCCTTCCTCGATTCGCTGGGCGATATCGCGGGGCAGCACTTTTTCCGACGCCAGGGTCACGATCTCGGGGCTGTACCCTTGCTGCCTCAACTCTCGCCTTGCCATGAAGCCGGGATTGCCGCCTAGGAGTATGTCGGTACCTCTCCCTGCCATGTTTGTGGCTATCGTTACAGCCCCTTTGCGCCCGGCTTGAGCGACTATCTCGGCCTCTCTCTCGTGATGCTTGGCGTTCAACACCTGGTGGGTAATGCCTATCTTTGTCAACATATCCGACAGCATCTCAGATTTCTCAATCGACCTGGTTCCAACCAGAACGGGCCGTCCAACCGAGTGACACTCTCTTATTTCCTCAACAACTGCCTTGTACTTGGCCTTCTCGGTCTTCCAAATTGAATCGGGCAGTGACTGCCTGATAAGCGGCTTATGGGTCGGAATCGTGACGACGTCCAATCCGTATATCTCTCTGAACTCGGGCTCTTCCGTTAGGGCGGTGCCGGTCATCCCGGAAAGCTTTCTGTACATCCTGAAGTAGTTCTGGACGGTAATCGTGGCAAGAGTATCGGATTCTTCCTTTACTTCCACTCCTTCTTTTGCCTCAATGGCCTGGTGCAGGCCGTCAGAATAGCGCCGTCCGACGAGAATCCGGCCGGTGAATTCGTCCACAATGAGGATCTGGCCGTCTTTGACCACATAGTCCACGTCGCGCACCATGAGTTCTTTGGCCTTCAGAGCCTGGCGGATATACCCTTGCAGGTGAATATGCTCGGCAGCGTCAAGGTCAACTCCCAGCCACTCAGCGGCCTTAGCGTGCCCTTCCTCAGTGAGAGCCACAATCTTGGCCTTTTCATCCAGGGTGTAGTGGATTTCGGGCTTCAGTACCCTAGCCAAATCTCTGAAGCGGTAATACTGCTGGGTAGTGCCCTCAGAAGGTCCGGATATGATTAGGGGAGTCCTGGCTTCATCGATTAGGATCGAGTCGATCTCGTCGATAATGGCATAATCAAGAACGCCTTGTACCAGGTCTTCTTTCTGCCAAGCCATGTTGTCTCTTAAGTAATCGAACCCAAATTCAGTGTTTGTGCCGTAGATGATTGGACATGAGTAAGACTTTCTCTTCGCGGCGACATCCATCTGGGGCACGACCAGGCCGACGTCAAAGCCGAGGAACCGGTACAGCTGCCCCATCCACTCGCTGTGGAACTTGGCTAGATAATCATTGACCGTCACTACATGAACGGTGCGCCCGGCGAGCGCGTTCAGATATGCCGGAAGGGTGGCTGTAAGGGTTTTTCCCTCGCCGGTCTGCATCTCCGCGATTCTGCCTTGGTGCAGAACCGCCCCGCCCACGAGCTGCCACTCAAACGGCCGTTCATCGAGAACCCGGTGAGCCGCCTCTCGAGCGACAGCGAACGCGTCGAACATCAAGCGGTCGACATCCTCGCCGCGCTCAATACGCTCTCTGAATTCAGCGGTCTTGGCTGCAAGCTCGTGGTCCTTAAGCTTGCGCATCGCGTCTCCGCGAGCATCAACCTCATCGATAATGTGGGTTAGTCTTCTTATCTCTCGCTCATTGCTATCGAACATCTTTTTTAGAAAAGACAAAAGCATCCCTCACGAACCGGAGTGTTCTGTCGCCAACCAGAGTCCATTGTATCACGGGCTGTTTAGCTGAAAAAACGTGGCTTCGACGCTCTGTATAGAAGCCAGCCTGCTCCTGCCGCTATCACGAAGTCGCCGACACTGAGCATCGACGGGCTGGCCGAAAAATAGTTCCACTGGAATATGTCTGCCAGGAACGGAAGTCGCGTCGAGGAGTCGAGCACCGTGTGGGTCAGACTTGCCGCCAATCTTGCCGCTTCGCGGGAACGGACGCCGGCGTCAAATGCGTTGAGGCTCACCGGCATGCGAAACGAGTTCAGCAGTATCACCGCGAAGTTGAGTAGCGACCCGGCTGCAACCAAGGGGATCCCGGGAGTACGGAGATTGGCCGCCAACCCGTAGAAGAGCGAGCCGTAGCAGGCCGCAAAAAGAGCGGCCGACCATATCACAGCCGTCTCCGATACTTCGATAGACGCCGCCTCGGACACAAAGCGGATTACGAGAGACGCGAAGATCCAGGAAAACCTCTTGATATCCAGCGAAGCTAAGTTATTGAGGTTGCCTCCCGTGATGACAGCGAGGACGGCCGCGATAAGGCAAAACGCGAAGAACACCGGATCACTTCCCGTTGGCCAAGAGCTTATCTATCACCCTCAGCATTGCCTTAACCACTTCAGGATCGAACTGGGTGCCTTTACAACGAATAAGCTCTTTTCTGGCGTCGTCGAACGTCATCTTTTCTTTGTAAGGCCTATCCGTAGTCATAGCATCGAAGGAGTCGGCGCACGCGATGATGCGCGCCTCTATCGGGATATCCTCACCTTTAAGGCCGTCGGGGAAACCTCTGCCGTCCCAACGCTCGTGGTGATGCCTCACCCAATCCTGACCCTTACCGAGAAACTTCATCCCCTGCAGCATTTGGGCGCCCATAGTGGCGTGAATCTTCATCTCCTGGTATTCCTCGTAGGTATAGGTGCCCTGCTTCTTCATGATTTCATCCCGGATGCCGATCTTGCCGACATCGTGCAAGAGCCCTACGTAGCGGATGAGTTCGATGCGGTCCTCAGGAAACCGGAGCTCCTTGGCAAGCATAGCGGCGTACTCTGCCACCCGCTCCGAGTGTCCTCTGGTGTACGCATCTCTGGCGTCGATAGCGTTTGAAAGGGCTCCGGCCATCTCTTGATAGGCCAGCCTGAGCTCTGTGTATTTCATCAGCGAGAACCTGGTTACCATAAGGGGCACGTAGAAAAGCGAGAGCAGAAGCGGCCCGCCTTCCTTCACAACCATCACCATCAGGATGCCGAGCGGGAATAGAGCCAGCATGCTTGGGAGGCTCCAGCGGATATTCAAGTTCCAGGACCCGATGAATGACGTGCCCGTATGAAGCGCGTAATAGGCGGCGAATTGAGTCGCGTTGGACAAGGTATACACGATCGCCCCGGCCAAAAAGGCAATGTACCCCCTCGACCACAGGAGGTCTCCGTGCGTTCCTCCGAGGAGCGCGAAAGCTTTGCAGAACAGCAACATGGATATTGCCAACATTCCCCTGTTGAAGAGCACCAGAGGCAGAGGGACTTGGCCTTGGAGGTCACGCTTCCTGAGCGTTGCCAGCACCGCCACCCATATTCCAATCGCGGGGCCGTACAACACTGTGATGGTATACATTAGGGGCGGCGAGACCGATATGGTTCCTGTGCCTTGGGGTATAGGTACAGGACTCAATTCACCGAGGACGACAAGGGCGAACATAAATACAACGTCGGTGAACACCGACACCGACGCGAAGTGGGGGCGATTGGAAAGAAGTATCCAAAGGCCTGTAAGGCTCACTAAGTACAGATAGATGGATTTGATAAGACCTTTTCTGTCCTTCAAACCTAGCACCTCTTGGGGCCGACAGTTACCGCTAGTGGCTTAGCCTACCTGCCAGTTAGCAGCTCCTGCCAGAAGAACAGCGCAGATTGCCAGAAGGACCTTAACGATCTTGTTCACCGGAGAACCCCCAGTAGCCTCTAGTTTCCGAATCCGCTATGTTCGGTCAATCTTAGGCTCCGCTTAATGCGTTAGCTGTCGGCCCATGTCCAATTTCTCCGCTATTGCTTCCGATCCTCTACTACGAGCCCACGGCAGCTTTGCTCTAGTTGTCTCCTCCGAGAATCTGCGCGAATTTCCTGTTCACAGCATCTAAAGTAGCCTTAACCACCGCTTCTCGCTCATCGTGAGAGACCGGACAAGACCCTGTAAGAAGCTGTTCTTTTCCAAAGGCGAATAACGTAACCGAAACCAAAGCGATCCTGGTAGAACGCGAAGACCGAACGCTGACATCCTCAACATTGAAAGTAACGTCAGGCGAGAGATACTGGCCAATCGCGTTGATGGCCGCCCCCGCCGCAAGCCACAACCAGCTCTTGGCGGTAGGCACTCCCTCGGCCGTACCCATGACCTCGTTGTTGCCCATCTTCAGATACACATTGACTTCCGCCGAATCTGCCTCGGAGACTATTTCAACTTTCCGAAGCTGAACTCGCTTCTCCTGACGCCCGGGATCGCCTCCGAGCTGGGCCACAGAGATCTTCCGCCTATCGATCGGGTTACCAAAGGCCGCAATAATCGAGGACTCAACGTCGCGGGCGATGTACTTGACCGACCTTCCGGGCCCGGCCAAAACATGGATCTCTTCAATCGAGTTGTCTGGACCAAGAACCGCCCTAGCCGTAATGACGTCTCTGATTCTCTTTAGAGTATCTTCGTATTCCTTCGCAGAGACGCTCCGTTTCTCACCGGACAAATGTCTCCCCACCCTTGCCTTCGGTTTGCGGGCCCCTCGATGTCAAAGCCTTATGCCGCGGGATAGCGAGTATGTATTGCGTTGGTAGCCCGATTGTTCTCTCTCTTTAACAATCATCTCCGCTGCCAGCCACAGCCCGGCAGCCACCAGGCTGTGGCCCCCAAGAACCACCGGTATTTGGGCGCTAAGAGCGCACCGTGTGAATTCCCGGGTCCACGGATCCTCAATGTTCTCGTGCCGGCCCAAGTCTGAGTGGAACCTGTCCCAATCAGAGAGCCCTTTTCGGAGGTGGCCGAAGATCACCCTTGAGTCGATGAAAGCCACATCCGCTATTCTGGAGAGGTAGCCGAAGAACTTTTCCGGCCCGGTCTCTTCTATCATGAAACCCAGGAAAGAGACTACTTCCCCTCTCTCCTCGCGGCCGAGCGCCTTCATACCTCTTTCTTCGGAAAACACCCTCATCCTGTGTACCATATTCGAGTTGATATACTGGATTACGGCCGGGCCGACCCGCCCGATCACCGCCACCTCCCTAGATGGCTGCCTCAGCACCTCAACGGCACGATCGATCTTCTCACGCGACCAGTCAAGAGCCGCGATAGCCTCCCTCGCACGAGGGCCGCACTCCGGATGCATCCCCAGCATCATGAAGTCGGTCGGAGTATCCAAATCAAAGTTCACGCGTCCGGAGTTCGGTATCAACACCCGCCGCATACCGATCTCCCGCAAGAGGTTCCCAAGCGGGTTGTCCTTGTTAGGCAGGTCAATCTCATCAATCGCCCTTGCAGGCGCGAAAGCGACAAGGTCGGCCGACTGAACGTTGTTCATCACAACCAGATTTCGCTCCCGCTTGAGCGCGACCGCAATGTCGGAAAACTCCTTGCCAGAGATCAGAGGGGCGGCGGCTCCGCCCATGTACACCACATTCTCTATTCCGTGGGCTACAATTACCTCGCGCAGGCGCTTCCCGAAGTGAAACGGCGGGGAGCCGGGCGGCTCGTAATCCACGGTGATCCCCATATCTCTAGCCGAAGCTGCGAGATCCCGGTAGTTAGTTACGAGGATAATCTCATCGATGTCGTCCACGGTTCGGAGTTTTTCGCATGTGTCCAGAACGACTTCCTTACGGAGAGAAGCAATTAACCTGTCCAGATCGGTTCTGGCTTGTCCCCCCTCGAAAATCACCGAAGTCACCCGTGGAGCCAGCATCGGTTCTAGTCCTCAGGCTCGATGAGACCGTAGTTTCCGTCCTTGCGCCGGTAGACCACGTTGACGGCGTCGGTATCGGCATTCCGGAACACGAAGAAATCGTGGCCTAAGAGCTCCATCTGCATGGTCGCCTCTTCGGACGTCATCGGCTTAATGGGGAATCTCTTCACCTTCACAATCAGTCCCTGCTCTTCCGCCTCTCGCGGGGGCTGAACCACCTCAACTTTGTCTCTCTTGAGGAGTTTGGTACGGTATTTCTCAATCTGCTTCTCAAGTTTCTCCATAACGTTGTCAACTGAGGAAAAAGCATCTCTCGCAGATTCCTCGGCTCGAAGCAGATAGCCGTTCAGCGGAATGGTAACCTCGACGATGTAGTTGTCACGTTCGGTCGAGAAGGTTACTTGGCAAGTAAGGGGCGTCTGTTTGACATACCGTTCTATTTTCGAGAGCCTCTTCTCGGCGTATTGCTTTAGGTTCGGGTTGACGTCTATGTTCTTACCCCTCACGTTGATCTCCATGAAACCGACCTCCCACTGACCCTTTGAGCTATATTATTCCCTGCGAGGGAGTTGAATCCTTCCAGTCATTCCCGAGTGACAGGCGGCGCCTTGATTCGACTTTTTTGGAGTTGAGCGGGTCGGCTTTCGACATGTCCCGACAATCCACAGCGATATCCCCACAAGCAAAGCGCTCCCTAACTGGATATCAACAGAGTTGTTCACATTATCCACAGTCCCGAGGGAAAATGTCTGTTGACTGGCCCTTTTGGGAATGCTATATTGCGAGCACGAGCAGAAAGCTCCACGAGGCGACGTGGCCGGGACCCGTCGTCTGCAATTAGGAGGAATGTCCCGAATGCAAGGTAGAGTCAAATGGTTCAACGCGGAAAAAGGCTACGGCTTCATCGAGCGCGACGACGGCCCCGACGTTTTCGTCCACTACACTGCCATTCAGACCGACGGATTCCGCACCCTCAACCAGGGCGACGCTGTCGAGTTTGACATTGTTGACGGCCCGAAAGGACTTCAGGCAGCCAATGTGGTAAAGGCTTTGTAACTTAAGCTTAGCGAAAACAAAAGCCCCGGTTATCCGGGGCTTTTCCAATTTTCGACTGTTGTCGCCAAGACCGCGGCCTTCACTTCTGGGTGTCGAACCGGGGGGGACGGGGTACTATGCGTTCATACGCGGATAGAACCTTGGCCTTAGTTGCAGCGTCAGCCATGGCCTCGTTATCGCTGGCCATTTCGCTCTCAAGCGCCCTGCGTATGTCACTGTCAATCTGGTGAGCCCGCTCCAGCAACTCCAGTACCTCGCTCCTAGAGCCCGGCGGAAGAACCGATAGTTCTCCTGTTGACCGGAGGGTCTCAATCAACCGGTCGCGGCGCTCAATCGCCTGAGCCAGCTTTACAAAGTCTTTTGCCTCTGCACACTCTCGCGCATCTTTCGTGATTTCCAGCAGATCGGTAACTGCCTTCACCAAGGATGTCATGTCAGTGCCCGCTGCCATAGGACTTCACCGCTTCGGCCCAGCCGTCTCGAATCGCGCCCATTACCTTTGCCGCGTCAGCCACCAACGCGGGATCTTTCCTTATGTTGGCCTCCAACAGCCGGCGATTGACGTACTCGTACATAGTATCCAGGTCTTGAGCTATCTTCCCGCCGGCCGGGATATTGAGGGAGACTCTGAGTTCGCTCACTATCTCCTGAGCCCTTTGCAGGTGCCTGTTGGTCTCCTGAATATCCTTCTCATCCAGAGCGTCCAGAGCTTCTCTCATGCTCCTAAGCGCTTGGTTGTAGAGCATGAGAACCAGTTCCGCCGGCGTTGCCGTCTCTATGCTCATCTGCCTGTAGACGTTCAGGGCCTTTTGTCTTCCGGCGATAGGTTCGTAGGCTACATTCACCGCCATGTTATCACCTGTTTTGCCTTGATATGGACTCGATCTGCTGCGCCATCCACGCGCTCTGCGCGTTGAACTGCTGGAGCATGATTTCCAGAGCCGTGAACTTTTTCTTCAGCGAGTCCAGCCGCATGTCCAGCCTTCGCTGCATGTTCTCGATCTGGCGTGATAGGTCCTTATCCAGTTTGTCAATTTCCGAGGTGCGGCCAAGCAACAGCCCGTCCGCTGAAGTGTACGTCTGTATGACGCTCTGCAGACTTGTGAAGATGCCGTCGTTTTTCTCTTTGGCCTCTACCTCAAGGATTCTTGAGTACTGCCCATCGTTGGACCCGGTCACGTTTATGCGTATCTTGCTGGTGGACACAGGGCTGAAGCTGTTGGAAATGTTGCCCTGCGTGTTGCCTGACACTGTGAAGAGGTTGACCCAGGAGCCGGTGCCCTCATCCCAGTATTCCGCGTTGAAGTCGCTGATGCCGTAGGTCGACGCCGGCATGGCGGGTGAATCCATAGTACGCACGTTGATCGTGTCAATCGTCCGCATCGCACCGAAGTCGATCTCCAGGTAGTCAGGGAAATCGCCCGCAGTTCCGTCACTCCATCCTCCGTTCGCTCCCCAAAGCGCAGTTGACGTGCTCCCGTCAATCACGCCCTCGGGAGAGTACTCCGGGCCGAACGTGCTTGAGGCCGTAACGGTGGCTCCCCTTGAAGCCAGGGCAGCGTTTGACGTTTGGGCTCCAAACAGAACCATCACCGCATCGCGGTTTTCCTTGAGCGCCTCTCTGAGCTTGGATTCATCGAGACTCAGTTTGCCGTCTCTTGAATAGGCCCCGAGCGCCCCGGTGCTAAGGCCTATTGAAGACATTGACCTGTAGCCGCCTATCGCGCCGTCGACAGACCGGAAAATGGTCTCGCGCAGCGCAACGAGCAGGCGCTGCAGAAGGGGATCGCCGAACAGAGTCCCGGCAACCTTGGTGTCCGGATCCCAGCTGTTGTAGGTCTTTATGGTTTCGAGCAGCGTATTGTAGTCGACCACGAACTGCTTCACACAGTCGATTACCGCTTGGTCATCGTTTCCCACCGTAAGACTGCTCGTGCCGCCAAGCCCCGTCTCGGCGCTGGCTGCTTGCATGAGTGTCATCGTGATCCCGGGAATAGCGTCGGAAACGACGTTTGAACTTCTGGTAAATTGAACTCCGTTCACGGAGAAAACCGCATTCGATGCGGCCTGAATCTCGTTTATCACCCCTGAGCCGTCAACCACTCCAAGGTCCTGCCATGAAGCCGTACCATCCTCGAGAACCATCCGGTTTGCCGTACCTGACTCTTCGGAAGTGAGGATGAGACTGTACTTCGACGGTTCCGTCTGCAGAACCGAAGCCTTGGCTCCAATGCCTTCCGTGGCGTTTATCTTCGCGGCTATGGAAGAGAGACTGTCAGTAATGGCAACTGTCAGTGTCTTGCCGTTGAGATTGAGGGTTCCCGACATGCCCAGCGCAGAGTCAAGCGAGTCTCGGAGGCTTGATGCCACAACCTGACTCGAGGCTAGAGAGGAAACTCGCAGATCATAGACTCCGGCGACCGCCGAGGAACTGGCCGTGGCAGAAGCAACCGAGGTGTTGCTTGAGCTGACTGTCTTTTGGTTCAACGTCGAAAGATTCGCCAAAGAAGACAGTCTTGAAGCCACGGTCCCCATTCTCGTCCGGATGGAGTCCCATGCTTGTTTTTTCTTTGCCAGGACGGCTTGCTGACTCTGAAGTTTCAAGAGCGGCTGCCGCTCAATAACCATCATCTGTTGGATAATGGTCTCAGTGTCCAATCCCGTCAAGTTCAGGGATATCGCACACATATGGGTCACCCCTTGCCTGTTCCTTAGAATCCGCTTGCCTCTATGTGTGAGTCAAATTCAACCACAGTAGGTATCGAAAGGTGAGCAGGGGTTGTTTAGGAGTTTGCGTGGGACTTAGGTACCTTTGCGGTATTAACCTCGGCTTCGAGCTCTTTGAGGTCAAGCGAACCCGCGCTTGCCAGAGCCATCTCGTCCGCTACTTCCTTGAGAACCTCTTCGCGAAGAACCTTTGTTCCGATGGGTGCCTCAATACCGAGTTTGACGAGGGCTTTAGCCCCTCGCCCTCTTACCTCGGTCACGCGAATGACAATGTCATTGCCTATTTTAATGGCTTGTCCCTTTTTCCTGGTTAGAACAAGCATGATTAACCCGTCCTTCTAACCCGCTCTTCTAAGGCCCTCAGAATGCTGTGCTTGGTTGTATACTCCGGAGAGGCTACAATAACCTGCTTGCCGAGTCTTTTCTTGGGGTTAATCACCAGCGGTGCCTGCAGGTTGGCGGTCATCTTCCTCACGTCTTTGGGCACCGTCACGACAGAAAGTAGAACAAGGTCGTCCGGAGACTCAACATCGAGTCCTTCCAGGTCATCCGGGCAGAGCTCAGGATCATAGTCTCCAAACGCCCAGTGGGGGTCAAGGGTCACAAAGCCTAAGTCGGGTTCATTGACACACTGAAGGAGCTTTAGGCCGTCGCCCGAAGGTTCCAGGTCGATAACTACATACTCAGTACAATTGGGAAAACCTATGAGGCCTTCCGGGAACTTCAGGATACGAGACGGGTCTATTTCCAAACAGCCAAAGCGCTTGCTCTCAATCTGCACTGGGGTTCCTCCTCTTGTGCCTTACCTGAGGTAGTCGAGTAGCGTAGGCTGGATTAGCCTTGCGCCGGCTCCAAGGGCGGCCTGATACGACGCCTCGGCTGACTTTAGCCTTACAAGCAGCTGAGTCAAATCAACGTCCTCAACATCGGAGATCATCCGCTGAAAGTCGATGTCAAGCGACTGTATCTTGTCTTCGATCGCCTCAACTCTCTTGATGCGGGCGCCGTTCATTGCTCGCTGCGCCAGGACTCCGTCTGCAATATCAGTGATTGCGCCGAGAGTCGCTTGCACCGAGGCATGGTCAAGGCTCAAGTCGACACTCAAAAGATCTGCCAGATCGTCCAATGCCTTCTGTGCATCGTCGAGAAGAGCCGTCTGATCTTCGGCTTGAACGGTGACGCCGGAACCCAACTGCCAGGTGGGCATGGTGCCAACCAGTACGTTTCTTCCTTCTATGTTCCAGTTCCGCAAGTCTGCCAGCTCGCTTGCCAGCTCCTTGATCTCCATGGCTATAGCCTTTCTCGCGTCGGGAGGAGTCGTGTCCGTCAGGGCATACAGGCCCAGCTCCTCTGCCCGAGACAGAATTGACGTAACCTGCGCCAACCCTGACTCGGCGTGCTCCATCCATGTCCTCGCCCTGTCAAGGTTGCGAAGGTATTGTGTATTTTGGGATAACCGGTGGTTTAGGTTTATCGACCGCTGAACTCCAATGGGGTCGTCCTGCGGCCGCGAAAAGTTCTTACCCGAAGAAGCTTGATCTTGCAGCTTCTGAAGTCTTTCCTCTGTGATCCTTACGTTATAGAGGAAGTTTCTCTCAACGGCTAGGTCAGTGAGCCTCATGCTAAAAGCCCCCTTCTAGAGGCACTATCGTCCTGCGTGTCCCATCCTGTTGATGATGGTGTCGATTACCTCATCCGCTATGGTGATAACCCGGCTCGCCGCCGTAAAAGCATGCTGCTGGCGGATGAGACTCGCAACCTCTTCATCTACATTGACTCCGCTAATGCTGTCCTTTCTGTTCTCGATCTCCTTGACCAAAAGCTCCTGCGTGGCGGCACTGGTCTCCACCTTCTGAGCTTTGGCTCCGAGAGTACCGATCATTGCGGTCCATGCCTCCACAAAACTGGGGTCTCCCGTCGCAGAACGCTCCGAAAGCACCTCAGCTATGGCAAGGGCGTTATGGCCGTTTTCAGGATCCCCGGCTACGCCTGACGCGGCGATGTTCCGATGGTCCAGCACAATGGCGGGGTTCACCTCTACGCCGCCCAGATAGTCTCCGGACGCGGGAACCGAAAAGAAATCTATGCCGGTCAAATCGTCGGCCGTATAGCCCAAACGGTGCTGCTCATTGACGCGGTCTACGATATCTCTAAACAAGTTCTCAAGCTGTTTCTTAAAGTCTGTCACCAGGTTTTCCTTAGCTGCCTTGAGGCCGCCCAACCGCCCGCCCACTGTGGACATGGTTTGCGGAGTGTTGTTTGGCGAACTGCGCCACAGGAACTCCGCACCGGTCGGAGTAAGGCTGGCTTCAATCTTGAAGGCCTTGTCGCGGTCAACAATGGGGAATCCACCTATGGTGACTCTTACGGCGCTTCCTTGCTCAAGATGGGTCACGGTTGCACCGGTAAGCTCGGCCAGCTCGTCTATTAAAAGGTCCCGCCTGTCCATCAGGTCCGAAGCGGGTTCCTGGCGCGCAAGAGCCCTGGCTATCTCGACATTGAGCCCTGCCACTCTCTCCGATAGATCGTTGACCCTGACTATGAGAGCCTCCACATTGTTGTCAATATCCTGAGTAACCGAGTCTAGTTGGCCTCCGAGGTGTTTGAACATGTCCACGAGCGTCCGCCCGCGTTCCATGAGCTGCGCCCTCGCGCTCTCGGACGAGGGATCATTGGCAACATCCTGCCACCCCGACCAAAAACCGTCTATAGCAGCTCGAATGCTGTTCCCCGAGGGCTCAGCCACCGCCGTCTGGACATGGTCCAATACTTCCTGCTGGACGAAGAATAAGGCCTTACGACCCAGTTCGTTTCTTAGCACAGCGTCTACGAAAGCGTCTCTCTGACGCCTGATCTGCGCAACCCTAACCCCCACTCCGGAGACGTAAGACTGCCTCTGGATGATGGGTTCGAGAAACGCATCCTGCCGGGAGTACCCCGGCGTAGCGGCATTAGCGATATTGTGCGAAGTGACGTCCATCGTTCTCTTCGAAGCGATTAGCGCCGACTTCCCTATCTCAAACATCCCAAATGTTGACACGTGCGTCCCCCCCGTCAGACCCTGAAGTCAACCAGCATGGGACCGGGCCTAGCCGCGTTCTTGTACGAAGGCTGGGGCATGAAGAGTTTCATCTCGAACTCGATCAGTTCCAGCCCCTGTCTCAAGAGACGCTGATTCCGCTCGTTCAGAACCCTGAGTCTCTCCGCTTTCCCGCGAAGAGCAAGACGGAGTTCCTCGATCTCACCGGCATCGCTCTCTGCTTCTTCCGCAATGACACAGGCTCGTTCCTCTTCAAGAGCAGCGAGATCTCTCGCCGCTTGGTCTTCAGCGCGGACGATCTCGTCAAGGCCCTCCGTATCATTGGCGCATACAACGTCGGCCTTTCGCCCGGCCAGCTCTATCAGTTTGTCGAGCACCGAGCCCATTTCGCGCAAAATGAAGCTAAGGGTCCTGTTCGCCATGAAGAGCACTCCTATGGGGTGAAAAGAGGTCTACTTTATGCGGTCGGCCAGAAGCCTACCGAGCATCTTGTCGGCTACTTCGGTGGCATCCACCTTGTAGTTGCCGGACTCAATCTGCTTCCTCAGGGCTTCAACCTTGTCGAGACGCATTTCAGGCAGCTTTTTGGTGAGCTCCCGAACCTTAGCCAGATCATCCTGGCTCACCGAAAGCACAACCTTGTCTTTAGAGGCCGCTCCGTCCGCCTGCCCTACCGCTTTGGACGACGGGTGAGCCGCACCTTGGGTCTCGTAGATCTTGAGGATCTTACCGATCTGAGCCCTTGAGATCATCATGTGATATCACCCTTTTGCATTTGCCGTGTCCACGGTATTCATCGTCAAACAGCGTGCGGCGGTTTAGCTTAACGCTGTCTTATGTCAGGATTTTCTCCGAGAGATCATATCCATACTGTACATCCTGGACATCTTCTTGTCATCCCCAACGGCCACAGGTCGGGATCTGCCGGTTGCCGTAAGCAGGTCAGCCTCGCACTTTGGGCATACTCGCCCGGACGATATGCGCTTCCCGCAGATAGCGCAGGAAATACCCTCAATTCCGGAGCCGCCTGAAGTAACAAGCAGGCCTTTCCGGACGAATTCAATGACCATCTCGACGGGCACCTCGGTAGCCTCGCTCGTTTCCTTAACTCCGGCCCTTGGGTTCTCATCAAGATACTGTCTTACTCTGGCGTACTGCTCTTCTTCCTTCTTGACGCAAGCCTCGCACACGGGTACGCCGACATAGACGAAGAGCTTCCCGCACCGCCGGCAGTTCCGAATCTCACGAGCCATATCTCACCCTCCTAATGCCTTAGAGTCCTGGCCACCGTAGCGCAGAAGACCTTCTCGGCTCCGAGGTGCTTCAAAACCCTCGCCGCCTCGTCCAGCGTCGCGCCGGTTGTAGTAACGTCGTCGATCAGAAGGCAACGCTTCCCTTTGAGATTCACGGTACGTTTGGCGCCCATTGACTCCTTAAGGTTCCCCCACCTCTTGTTTCGTCCAAGTTCGGCTTGATGTGAATACCTTTTGTCGCGGCTCAAAACGTCTACCAAAGGAACGTCTAGTAAAGCTGAGACTTCCTTGGCAAGATCCATCGCTTGGTTGTACCCGCGGCGAATACGGCTACCCGGGTCAATCGGTATGGGGATCACCAGGTCCACAGGCAGAAAATCGCGAGCCGCCTTGGCCACAAGCCACCCGAGAGGTCGCGACAGCCACCTCTCACCCTGAAACTTCATGCGAATGACGGCATTCTTCAGATCCGAGTCATAGATGCCTGCTGACCTCTGGCCGTCAAATGTATAGAAGCATTTCTGGCAGTCAGGGCAGACCCTAAGCGGCGGCTTGATCGGCCCGCCGCATATCTCGCAAACCCATGCCATTTGAAGGGCAAGCCTGTCCAAGCATGAATCGCAAATACCGGGAGTTTGCGACGCAGCGCGGAGCTCGCGCTCGCGAGAGCGGCTGCTCCACTTGCCGCCCGTACGAGGCAGCAAGGAACCGCACAGAGCACAGCATGAGGGCCGACCGTAGACGAGGTCGGTAAGCCGCCTCAGTATACTCGAAAACAGTGCGAGTACCTTGTCTTTCTTAATAACGGCTATTGGGGCCTCCTTCTGATTTGGCAGCATACATATCCATATCGGCTCTGTGAATCAGTTCGCGGATATCACTACCGTCTTCAGGATAAGCGGCTACTCCGACGGACGCACCGACAACTCCTATCAATGGCTCCTCAAGCCTAACATCGAGCTTTGCCGACTTAAGATTATCACGAATTCGCCTCGCTATGATCCTCGCTTGCTCCTTGCCTATTCCGGGCAGTATGACCGTGAACTCATCGCCGCCCGGACGCGAAACCAAGGCCTTGTCTCGACACGAATCCCTAACAAGCCTGGCAATCCGCTTGAGCGCCTCGTCACCGGCCTGATGGCCGTAGGTATTGTTAATGTCCCGGAAATGATCCAGATCGATGTATATCAGTGATACCGGGGCGCCGGTTTTGGCCGCACGCGATACAGCCTCCTCCAGCAGGTGGTGGAAGTAGCGGTAGTTATACAACCCCGTCAAAGGATCGGTGTGAGCGAGTTCCGTAGCTCTTTCAAACTTGACCGCGTTGTCAACGGCCAGGGCCAGGTGAGACGACAAGACCGCAAATATCTGAGCAGTAGCACGAGGGATGTGGACGCCGGACTCGAGAAAAGCAAACCCGAACTCGCCGAAGGGCTCGCGACCGAACCGGAGAGGCATGGAGACCATTGTCCCCAAGTAGCCCCGTTCCGGCCGCCGGGAACTCTGAAGCACCTCGAAACCTTCAGCTATTTCATTGCGCTCGGTAGCAGAGAAGGACTTGACGTGGCCTCTCGCCAGTTCCGCATCGACTCCTTCATCGGCCCAAATCCACTCGGTGCAGGAATTCTCTCCGTCTTGCGGTTCAATTGTAAGCCAAGCGAAATCTATATCCACCACGGATCGGGCAAACTCTTTAGCCCTGGTAAAAACCTCATTTACCGTCAGAACCTCGTTTATCGACGAGACCGCCTCATAGAGGTTGAACAGCCCGCCTTGACTGATGGAGACCCGAGTCGATTGGCTCACCAATGAAGCCAGCGCCGATACAGTCGCGCAAGAAACAACAAACGCGCCTGCGCCCCAGTAGGCGTACATGGTGCCGGCAAACGTCCCGATTGATGTCGCAATCACCGTGTGCGCGGCATGAAAACCTAGATTGTACATTTGATCCCGAAGAGTGCTCCTGCTGGCACTGAGAAGAGACAGGCTCCCAACGATCAGACTTCCGGCAACCGTATACGCCAACGAGAAGACTGCGATTCCCTTTCCACCGTCCGCCTGCCCCAAAGCGCTCGGCCACCCGCCACAGGCTGCGGCAGCGGTTGAGGCTGCAGCAACGGAAAGCCAATGGACTCCTGCATTGGAGAAGGCGGTGAGCGCCGGCAGACTCTTCAGTTTGGCTACGATCAGAGAGCCGAGTCCCACCAGAAGCGCCGGCACCTCACCCCCGATGATGGCAGCGGCCATAACCGCAGCAAGACTGAAGCTTACGATCACTCCGGACCGCACATACATCCCTGCGTATTCGAGAACGGCATACAGGAGAACCAGCACCAGGTACTCTGGTTTCAGAAAACCGACAGCGGAATCGGGTTCAGCGGCAATCCTCCAGAAGAGATAAAGCGATCCGGCAGTTCCAACAGCATACCTTGTCCTTAAGGAGTAGAGTCCCCGCACCAAAGACACCTCGTCAATGAGCATGTAAAGGCTAGACAATAAAGACCAGGTCGGGCTCGAGTGTACTGCTCTCATCCTCCACCAGTCCGTCCCTCACCAGCGCTCGTCGAATCGCCGCTAGTTCGCCGACAGCGTCGTCGATCTGTAGATCGATTGACAAACGGAGGCCTCCGAACAGAGCCAAATCCCAATAGAGATATCGAATGAGCCCTTCGGCCAACTGAGGTGAGTTACAGGCCTTTATCAGGATTTTAAGTTCACGGGCATGCTGGTTCTTCAGGAAACCGGCGAAGAGATCCGCAAGGCAGCAGGCAATCGCCAGAAGCAGCAGTGTTCTTTGTGGATTCATACAGAACGCTCCCCCCGGAGCATCCTATGTGCGCCGGGGGGAAGCGGGGACGGCTAAACGTGCTTCAGGAGGTCATCCTTTAGGTCGAGCCTTTCCCAAGGAAGATCCAGATCCTTACGGCCAAAGTGACCGTAGGCTGATACCGAGGAGTAGATCGGTTTTCTGAGGTCCATCTTCTCGATGATCGCTCCGGGCCGGAAATCGAAAGATCTCTCCAAACTCTTCTGGATATCTTGATCCGGTATCTTTCCTGTGCCCTTGGTGTCGACAATGAGCGAAACCGGGCGTGCAACCCCGATCACATATGCCACCTGCACTTCGCACTCTTTTGCGAGTCCGGCCGCCACTATGTTCTTAGCTGCATATCTCGCTGCGTATGAGGCGGTGCGGTCCACCTTTGACGGATCTTTTCCCGAGAACGCTCCTCCGCCGTGCCTGGCAAACCCGCCGTAGGTATCGACGATAATCTTGCGGCCGGTGAGCCCGCTATCGCCTTGCGGGCCGCCGACTACGAACCTGCCCGTGGCGTTCACAAGTACCCTGGTGTTTGCATCAAACATCTCGCATGGCAGAGACGGCCTTATGACGTGGTTAAGGATGTCTTCGCGCACCTGCGAAAGGCCCACATTGCTTGCATGCTGGGCAGATACGACCACCGTATGTACTCTCTTCGGCACGCCGTCTACATACTCTAAAGTCACCTGGGTCTTTCCGTCCGGCCTAAGATAGGGAATAATGCCGTCGCGTCTCACGTCGGCCAGCCTCTTGGCCATAGTATTCGCCAGGTGAATCGGCATGGGCATAAAGACGTCAGTCTCGTCTATGGCGTAGCCGAACATCATCCCTTGATCTCCGGCGCCGAGTGTGTCGGGCATCTCGCCCTCCTTGGACTCGAGCGAACGGTCAACTCCCAACGCTATGTCCGGGGACTGCTCTTCAATTGCTGTAAGGACCGCGCAGGTCTCGGAATCGAATCCGTACTTCGCTCTGGTGTAGCCAATACGCCTGAGCGTGCCCCTCACTATTTCCGGCATGTCCACGTAACACTCAGTCGAGATCTCGCCCGCAACCAGCACGAAACCGGTTTTGACCAGGCACTCGCAAGCAACCCTGGCTTCTGGATCCTTTACGATTATGTTGTCCAGGATAGCGTCAACAATCTGATCAGCGACTTTGTCGGGATGGCCCTCTGTCACAGACTCGGAAGTGAAGAGCCTCCTTCCCTCACCCATCGTGGGCACTAAAACGCACCTCCTCTAGAGAACGCCGTCACTTCTGGGTAGCAAACAACACCCTAGCGTCGGCGACCTCTTCATCACCTACGAACACCTTACCGTAAGCTCTGCCGATCTGCATCCGCATTGATTCCATCACGACTTCGGCCCTCAGGATATCTCCCGGCCGCACCGGCTTACGGAACCTGGCCGAGTCGACTCCGGCCAGATAGGCTAGCTTCCCCTGATGCTCCTTCTTGCAGAGAAGCGCCAACGCCCCTGTTTGGGCTAGCATCTCCAGGATTATGACTCCCGGAAGGATGGGATGCCCGGGAAAGTGTCCCGCGAATATCGGCAAGTCAGCAGGTACATCATACTCGGCTACGGCACGCTTGTCAGGATCTATCGAGATAATCCTGGACACAAAAATGAAAGGCGGCCGGTGAGGAAGGATTTCCTCGGGCTCCGGCTGCCTCGCAGCAATATCGGCCACATCATCATCTCCCGAAACCCGCGCCAGTGCGCGCTTTATCTTACTTGACAGTCGGGAGAGTCTTCGACATGCTTTTGTACATAACCTTCGCTAGACCTATGCCGCCAGACTTTGCCCAATTCTCTCCCATCGCCTGTTCGGCAAACGCTCCCCAACCGCCGAGGTCTACGTTAGCCGATTTCTGCATCTCTTTCCATATCATTGTCAGAAATACCGCTTCAAAGTCCTGGCAGGCTTTCAGGAGTTTAGGGTCTTCGGCCCCAGCTTTGCTTTCGCTCGGCCGGTCCACCGCAGATCCTTGGCTAGTCCTTTGGTACTTACCGGTGACTGCATCCCGTGCTGTCACATGAGCTGTTGTCCCTCTGTCGCCTCTTACTACCATGTTCTCGCTCCTAACGCTTCACGTTATTGGCGATGCCCCACATCTGGTCTGCGGTTTCCACAGTCTTCGAGTTGAGTTCAAACGCTCTCTGGGCAATGATGAGATTCACCATCTCGGTCACAATCTCCACGTTAGAAGTCTCGATATAGCCGCCGCGCAGTACGCCCGCGCCCTCTTGGCCAGGTTCGACAATGGTTGCTTCGCCGGACAGTTGTGTCGGCATAAACAAGTTGCCGCCGATTGCCTCAAGTCCTTGGTTGTTGGTGAAAAGCGCAATCTGGAGCCTTCCGAACTCCTGTAAGTCGCCATCAACTCTGCCGGTGATGGCGCCGTCTTCGGTAATCTCGATGTCGGTCGCCCCCGGAGGGATCTCAATAGTGTCGCCATCAGATGTCACGAGATACCCCGACGCGTTTGTAAGCCGGCCCTGTCCATCGACGCGGAAGGAGCCGTCTCTCGTGTACGCTGTACCTCTGCTGGTCTCAACCGTGAAGAATCCCTGACCTTCAATAGCCACTGACAAGGGGTCATCGGTCCGCTCTACGTTGCCTTGCCTGAAGCTCCTGTCCGTCGCGACGGTGCGGGCTCCGCTGCCCACAGAAGCGGTAGATGAAATCCCCACGGGGATGTTCTCGTAGTAGAGGTCCTGAAACTGAACCCTCTGCTTCTTGAATCCCGCGGTATTAACGTTAGCCATGTTGTTAGAGATGGTGTCGATCAGGAGCTGTTGTGAAGCCATCCCGGTGGCTCCGGTCCAAAGCGCTCTCAGCATACGTTATCCCTCCTTTGCTACACTCTTCCGACTCTCTCGACTGCCATGCCGAGAGTCTCGTCACTTGATTGGATCGCCTTCTGCGCGGCTTCATAGGCGCGCATGGCATAGATGAGGCTGACCATTTCCGACACCGGATCGACCGACGACTTCTCCAGTGCTCTGGTAAGGAGTATTGGAGCCTCAACCAACTCCGGCTGAGCTCCTCGCGGGTCAAACAAGGAAGTGCCCTCTTTCTCTAGAAGGCTTTCGTCGTCGAACCTGAAGGTGCGGATGATGTCTACAACCTCGCCGTCGCCGATGAAAGCGCCGTCTTCGCGCACGGCTCTGGTTCTGTACTCGCCAATCTGGATGGGACCGCCCTCTCCCAACACCCTGTAGCCTCCGAGTGTCAGGTAGCCGTCCGCATCCATCTCGAAGTCGCCGCGCCTGGTATATCTGGTACCGGACGCGGTCTGGACGGAAAAGTAAAGGCCGCCCGGAAGGGCGACATCCATGGCTTCGCCAGTGTTTTCGATCGGGCCGACAGTGCGGATCGTCTTGATGTCCTGGACAACAGAACCCGAAGACATGCTGCCTAGACCTTGCGGGTGTGCGGTACCGCGGAACATCATTGTGAACACATCGTTGAAGCTGGAGAAAACAGTCTTGTCTTTGTTGAAGGCTGCGGTATCTGCGTTGGCCAGGTTGTTAGCGATCACTTCCTGGTTCGTCACCTGGGCTCGCATTGCTGTTATGCCTGAAACGATGCCTCTTAGCAAATTATCTCTCCCCCCACTTACTTATCGGAGGAGTGGAAAAGGAGTTAAGCTAAGGTCGCCGAAAACCGTAACCGGCGCCAAGGACGAAACACTTCCGTGCGAAGCGCAGCTGGAGGGTCAATCTACCGAAGCTAGGCCGACAGGTGTTTCTGCCGCTTTCCGTACACCTCAAGATTCTCCAAAGCGATTCGGGTTCCAGCAGCCACACAAGATACCGGATCATCTGCGATGTGAACAGCGAGCCCCGTCTCCCGGCGCAGGAACTCGTCCATGCCGTGCAGCAAAGCACCGCCGCCGGTTAGGACTATGCCCCGCCCTATGATATCGCTCAACAGCTCGGGCGGCGTCTTGTCAAGAACGCTGCGCACTGCTTGAGCTATGGTTGTGAGAGGATCGTTGATAGCTTCGCGCACACCCCAGGAGTCCAATACTAGGCTCCGGGGCAGCCCGGTTACTACGTCGCGCCCTCTTATCTCAACTTCAACCTTCTCGGTGGGAAATGCAGACCCCACGGCCATTTTGGCAGCCTCGGCCGTCTGCTCGCCTATCACAAGGTTGTACTCGCGGCGCACATAGCGGACTACAGCATCGTCGAAGGCATCGCCGCCTACTCTGGTAGATGCCTCTTTCACCATATCGCGCATGGACAAGACGGCGGTGTCGGTCGTACCTCCGCCGATGTCCACGATCATGTGACCTGATGGACCGTCGATGTCAAGGCCGGCCCCCAGAGCCGACAAGAGGGGTTCCTCAAGGATGTAGACTTTGCCGCCGCCGGCTTCTCTCGCCGCCTGCAAAACTGCTCTGCACTCCACATGTGTTATTGAAGCGGGAACGGCTAGGAGAAGCTCCGGCCTCGTGGGCGGAAACCAGGGCATACTCTGTTTGAGGAAGTACTTCAGCATGGCGAGAGTGACGTCATAGTCGGTGATGACCCCTTGCCGGAGGGGCCGGACTGCGACAATACTGCCCGGAGTCCTTCCAAGCATACACTTAGCCTCGTTGCCGACGGCAATGACCTTGTTGCTTGACACTTCCTTCGCCACGACTGAAGGTTCCCTGGTCACAATGCCTTTCCCTGACACGAAGACGAGCACGGAGCACGTTCCGAGGTCAATCCCTACTTGCCTACCCATTGGCCATGCACCCCTTGAAAGTCAAAACCCAGGGAAAGACGCAGTGTATCTCCCCTGGATTTATATCGGCGGTGCATGGTTCGCCGTTAGCGGCAGTCAGTGTCAGCCTGATACTTCCGCTTAGTCGCTTCACCTCCCCTGATGTGCCGTTCAGCCTTATTAAGGTCAAGAACTTCACGAACAAGTTTTGCCAGTTGCGGACGAATCTTCGGCAGCCTATCGGTGACATCCTTGTGAACCGTGCTCTTAGATACGCCGAACGAGCGCGCGGTTTCACGGACAGTGGCATGGGTCTCCCCTATGTATGTGCCAATGTCTATCGCGCGCTTCCAGATTACGTCGTTCATGGCAGGGCCCCCTCCATGCGTCTTACGCTGAGTCCATGCTTACGCTAAGATGTATATGCTGAAGTGCTGAGTTAATTCGGATGGCGAAGGCTAAACCTCACCTAGCGAAGTCGATGGAGAGGGCTTCTCCGCCCTTGGCAGCCTCGAAGTAAACCGATGTACCGTCGGCGCGGGCGATTTCCTCTCCCTGCTTCACTCTGTCTCCTGCCACTAGGGTGCACCCAGAAAGACGTCCGTATTCGGTCACGAGGCCATCTTCGTGAGAGAGAGAAATTACTTGGCCAAGAACAGGGTCGTCGCGTACCTCCAAGACCGTGCCGGAGAGAGCGGCAACGACAGCGGCACCGGGCTGAGACTCTATCTCGATACCCGGAAGGTACTGCCATTGATCCAGCTTATCGGAATACACCCACTTGGGACCTGCAACGATTGGGCCGAAAACCGGCATGGCCAGAGAACCTGTGGGGTCGGGCGTCTGGGACGCGGGCGAGGTAATCACAGCAGAGGTCGCTTCTTCTGAATGAGCTCCGGGCTCTGCCGTTAGGATATCCGAGTCTGTTTCAGGTGAAATGTCAGGAGCGGCTGGGGAGTCGGCTACCGCCGGCACACTCCCTTCGCCTACCTGCTCGGCGCCGCCGCTCAAGGCCCCGTCCGGACCATCGAGAGATGAGGAGCCGCCCGACTGACCTTCTAGTGTAGAAGCAGGAAGTGGCTTGGCCGCTTCTCTTCCTCGGATACCCAGATAAATCCCTGCGACAAGAAGAATCACGCAGTATGCCCCGGTGAGGGTAGCCCTTAGGATTGCCTGCCAGCGCCGCTCGGCATCCGCCCTCTTCCTAGCCTTGCGGGACATCT
Source organism: Bacillota bacterium (assembly GCA_050952125.1). Lineage (GTDB taxonomy): Bacteria > Bacillota > Sulfobacillia > Fermentithermobacillales > Fermentithermobacillaceae > UBA3951. The sequence goes on along the minus strand of JBMNKK010000004.1, from coordinate 573,972 downwards.
CGTCACTATCCAATGAAAACACCTCCGCACCAGGTATGGTTGCCATAATTTGGGCGAGGTATGCGTCCGAGGCGCGCCCGGTATGCTGTCGCCGCAGGGTGATGGAGGTTACAGCTATCTGACGCAGATAGTGATAGAAAGAGGGATACTTCGGAATCGGTGGTTAGGAACACCATTCTAGAAGCGAGCGAAGTGATGATACGCTGAGGCCCCTAGACCGCGGGGCCCTTCCGATACTTCTCCTTTATTTCCTTCACAGCCTCAGCCGGGATAGGGTTGAGCCCGCCGGCGACAAGTGCAAGATAGGCGACTTGGGCTCCTTCTTCCACGTAGGTCGCGCATGTCATAGCATCTCCGACCGTTTTGCCTGCACAGAGCACACCGTGGTTCTGCAGCAGGACCGCCCTTCCGTCGCTTCCCAGGCACTTGACTGCAATGGAGGCTAACTCATCAGAACCCGGCACTTTGAAAGGAGCGACCGGAACGGGACCATAGAGCGCCAACGGCACCGTCACAGCAGGGATGTCTTTCGAGAGTACAGAGAACACGGTGGCGTAAATCGAATGCGTATGCACCACACCGTTGACATCTGATCGCTCGCGGTAAACGGCGGTGTGGAGAGGAGCTTCGGAAGAAGGACGCAGGGTACCCTGAACGACACGACCATCCGCGTCCAGTATGGGTAGATCCGCCGGGGCAAGTTCCTCATAAGAAACGCTTGACGGAGTGATCACGATTAAGCCGGTCTGAGGGTCGCGGGCAGAGACATTTCCCGATGTCCCGCTTATGAGGCGCTGCTTTGAGCAGGAAAGAGCCGCCTCGAGTACTTCCTTTTTCAGATCCTCCAGCAATGCGTCACCTTCTCTCTTCTCGCCGGTGCTTGAGCAATAGTCTATAATCGGATGGCTTTACTTCAGAACCTCCGTCATCGCACAGGCTATCGCTCACCCAACGCGTATACCACGCCGTCCCCACACCCAAAGTAAACCTTTCCGTCATATACTGCCGGTGACGATTCGACCACGCCTCCGGCCTCGAACTTCCAGCAGAGATTCCCCGTGTCTGTATCTACCGCATAGACGTAACCGTCCCGGCCGCCAAAGTAGGCTATTCCTCCGGCCAGAGTAGGCGACGAGTAGATGGCGCGCTCGCCGGTCCAGTACCGCCATATGACTTGGCCGGCCTCAGCATCTAGAGCGTACAGGTTGCTGTCGAATGCTCCGATATAGACGACGCCGTTTTGTACTGCGGCGGAACTCCACACAAGAAATCCTGCAGTTGCGAACTTCCAGTTCAGAGAGCCGCTCTGGCGGTTCAGAGAATAGACAATACCGTCTAGGCTTCCGAATACCACGGTATCTTCCCAAACAGCCGGAGTCGAATACACGCTATCGCCTGTCTGGAAGTGCCACAGTTCCTCGCCGGTCGAGGCATCAATCGCATACATGCAGCCGTCATAACTACCTACATAGACGATACCTTCGTACACCGCCGGAGAACTCAGGACAAAGTCGCCGGTCTCGAAGCGCCACAGCTCTTGGCCGCTACTGATATCGATTGCATACAGGTTATGGTCGCAGCTTCCGATGTACAGCGTATCGCCAGCTACAGCCGGCGATGACTCGACGCAACTACCCGTTGTGAAGACCCACTTCTTTTCCCTGGTTCCAGTATCGACGGCGTACACGCAGCCGTCGTGGCTTCCGAAATAGACCACCCCGTCCGCTACTGCCGGAGACGACCTCACAGCAGACCCAACTTGGAGCGACCACACCACATCACCTGTATGTGCATCGACCGCGTAGAAATCGCCGTTGACACTGCCGAAATACACGATCCCGTTATTGATGCAGGGCGAGCAGTAGACATTCTCTCCCGTGTCGAAGGTCCAGACAACATCAACCGACTTAGTTGGCCCGTCAGCATCCAGCGCTCCGGATCTTCTTGGGTCGCCGCGAAAGGTAGCCGTGCCGAGCGACGGTGACTCCGATTGGACCGTTCCAGGCTCCGACGATCCGATGCCCGAGGACTGCGGCTCGCCTGAATCCGGTTGTTGAGACCCCAGTTCCTGATCAGTCTTGGGCGTGCAGCCGGCAATGAGGGTAAACAAAATCAATATGTAGACAATCCAAATCGTAGAGCGGCGCATGAACAAGCACCCCTTCCGGGCTTGATTCACATATCATGGACGTGATGTTAGGGCGCAAGTTCCCAAGCGCAAAACCGGCGTGCTTGCGACAGCATAGTCTCCAATCGGTCTATTCCTCGAAGATGGGTACTGCCTTAGTGCCCGGGAAGTAGTACGAGAGTATCTCAGCGCAGTTCCTGCCCTGTTTAGCCATGCCGTCGGCACCGTATTGGCACATGCCGACCCCGTGGCCGTAGCCACGAACTTGAAACACGGCGTTATTGCCGCGGATGCTCCACGAGAGGTTCGTCGAGCGCAGACCAAGAGCCATCCTGAACTCTAGTCCCCTTATTTCTTCGCCTGCGACAGTCACCTTCTTGATCCGCCCTGTAGGTGACACCTCGGATACGGATGGAAAGCCTGAACCGGCCAGGGTAGATACGGGGCAGGCAACTCCAAGACTTCCTAATGCCGAGGAGACTTTTGACAGCGGAATCGTGACCGTCTCAGGCTTGGAGTACGGGGAGTGCTGGCAGAAGTTGCAGGCAACGCTCTGAAGGTAGGGAAGGTGCTTTGTCCACACATCCCCCGCAGCCTCAGTTTTGCCACCGCATGTTGAGTGGAACACAACCTCAGCGGGAGCACCATCGTACGTGAGGATGAGCCCCCGCGTCTCGTCCACGGCCCTCTCGATCTTGGGCCAGTTCAGCCAGTAAGATACCGGTCCCCACCGTTCCTTGATTTCCTCCTGAGGAGCCCAAGCTTGGTCTTTGGCGTGGTCCGAAGTGACGTCGGCATCCTGGCGTGACGGGGTTCCACCCAATATGCGCATCTTGCGGGAAGCGTAAGTACGCGCCAGTATCGCTTGGGCTTTGAGAGCCTCCAGGTCAAAGGAAGCAGGCATTTCGGAAGCTACAACGCCCTTAACGTACTCCTCAAGATCCATCCCCACAACCACGCCCTTCGCCGCGTGGTAGACGGTGATCTTAAGGATCGGATCGGCTCCAGTCTGAGGAGTGGGCAATGCGGGGCTGGTCGGAGCAGGAAGCCCCAGGTAGATACCCAAAGCGAATAGAAGAACATACAGGAACCTTTTCAAGCGCTGTACCCCCAAAGAGAGGCGTCATGACGCTTGATAATATGGCTTGACGGAACTGATTATGACTTGGCATTAACGTTGCGATTTTCGCTATGCTTTTTTTGTGAACTTTGCGTTTTTGCAGTGTTCCGCTGCAAAAACGCAATCTTTGTCCAAATAACATTGCGAATAACGCAAAGTAAGTGGTTATGTTAACAAGGAATAGGTAAGGGGTGAGGCAAGATTACAAACTCACCTTATGCCTTCGCGGAACACCAATCTCATCGATGTCGGCGCCGAGCAAGCGCAGTTTGCGGGCAAAGTCGCTGTAGCCCCGGTCAATGTGCTCTGTGCCTGAGATCTCGCTGGTCCCTTCAGCACCAAGGGCAGCCAGTACGAGGCAAGCTCCGGCCCGAAGGTCGGTAGCCTGGAGCGAGGCGCCGGTTAGCCTAGAAACACCTTCTATAATCGCATTGGAGTCCTCAATCTTAACCTTCGCACCCATACGATTAAGCTCCTCAGCGTGGTTGAACCGGTTCTCAAAGACGGTTTCAGATATGATGCTGGTGCCCTGGCTGTAGGAACATAGCGCCATGAAGGGCGCTTGCACGTCTGTTGGAAACCCTGGGTATGGAAGGGTCTTGATGTTTACGGGCATCGGCCTGTCGGGCATCTCGATTTCAACCGACCTTGCACCCTCAAGCAAATAGGCTCCACCTTCTTTGAGCTTGGCGAGAACTGCCCGCACGTGGGTAGGAATGACATTTTCGACCAAGACTTTCCCTCGCGTCACAGCGCCGGCAACGAGAAAAGTCGAGGCTTCGATCCGGTCCGGAATGATACTGTAGCGAGCTCCATTGAGGCGCTTCACGCCTTCAATTTTGATGCGGGAAGTACCTGCCCCGCTGACGTCAGCACCCATGGAGTTTAGGTAGTTAGCAAGGTCGACAATTTCCGGCTCTTGGGCAGCATTCTCTATCACCGTAACGCCATCTGCGCCAACTCCGGCCATCATTATGTTTTCTGTGGCTCCAACTGAAGGCACGTCGAGGTAAATCTCTGCCCCTGTAAGGCCTCTCTCGGCGGTGGCGTGGATGAAACCTCCCTCGACACTCACCTCAGCCCCCATAGCCTGAAAGCCCTTGAGGTGAAGGTCGACCGGTCTCTGTCCGATAGCGCAGCCTCCGGGAAGCGGTACAGATGCTCTCCCCAAGCGGACAAGCAGGGGGCCCATAACCAAAAACGAAGCCCTCATCATCCTGACCAGATCATAGGGAGCTTCGTGATGAAGGGCTTTACCGGGGTTTATCCTAACTGAGCTTCCGGCTATCCTGACCGACACTCCGAGAGCTCTAAGCATGTGCGCCATTGTTTCCACATCACGGAGGCGAGGGACGTTTTCAATGATGGAAATATCTTCCGATAAAATGGCTCCGGCCATGATCGGTAGGGCTGCATTCTTTGCCCCGTCACATCGTACAGTTCCTTTTAGCGGCTTTCCGCCTCGAATGACTATGCTCACTTTATCGGCTCCTCGCTTCGCGCAATACCCAGCCTTTAAGTCGCTATCTCTTCTTCTTAGTCTCCGCCGTACGCCTGCTCGTATGCCAGGAAATCACGTTGTCCTGTTAGCAATCTCACCAGTTGTATGTCTTGAAGCGAGAAAAAGTTCGCTCTAGTGAGCCCTAACGATGTCCTTCACCTTCATTAGCCTGGATGCGCTAGCTCTATCCATCTCTTCCAAGCGCATCTCAACATTCTTGACAGCCGCTTCCAGTTCAGGAATCAAAACGTACTCCAGGGCATTTACCCTTCTTCTGGTGCGTTCAATCTCATCGGCCAAAAGTTGTATTTTGCGTTCGATCTCCGCCAGTTTCACAAGCGTTGGCAGGATTCCCTGGAACTCCTTTATGGCATCATCCAGGTCGGAGGAGGTTGAGGCCAGCCCATACGGCGGTATACCTCTTCCTGAGTCCTGATAACCCTCCTTGGCTGCCTGAATCTCCATCTCAGGCACCACCACGTTCATGATGCGGCGGTAATCGATCGAGACTTCTTCGGGACCGCTTGACGCCATCAGCGCCTCTTCAAGGACCGGCGGGCTCAAAAGAGCCCTGGCCTGACCAAAACTCCGATATGCTGCACCTAGTCGCTTCTCCAGTTCAGAGCGGAGTCTCTGGTTCTCGTGAACGATCGCCATAAACTCCTTCATAAGCTGGTCACGCTTGTCTTTTAGGAGCTTGTGGCCTCGAGCAGCCATCCTGACCCTGTTCTTGAGCCTCGTAAGCTCCTGACGGGTTGCGCTTACCCTGAGTTCCACGTCGCGTCCCCTCCCTAGTTAGCCGCCGTGCCGGCGCCCGCGGGATTTTGGGACTTCAGGTACTTCTCAGCGTTCCTGTCAGATATTCGCTTCAGCTCGTTCCTGGGTAGAAGGGTCATCAGGTCCCATCCGATATCCAGGGTCTCTTCGATAGGCCTGTTTTCGCTCGCACCCTGCTTCACAAACCTTGCCTCAAATTCATCGGCAAACTTTAGGAATAGTTTATCGGTGTCGCTTAATGCAGCTTCTCCCAATACAACCGACAGCTCTCTCGCCTCGCGCCCGCGGTCGTAAGCGTCGGACAACTGGTTTAAGACGTCGGCATGGTCCTCTCTAGTCTTCCCTGTACCGATTCCTTTGTCTTTAAGGCGGGACAGCGAGATCGAGATGTTGATGGGCGGGTACACGCCCTTTTTGTGAAGCTCGCGAGATAGAATGATCTGGCCCTCGGTGATATATCCGGTAAGGTCAGGAATCGGGTGCGTCTTGTCGTCTTCAGGCATGGTCAAGATGGGGATCTGGGTGATGGAACCCTTCTTGCCCCGGATCCTTCCCGCTCTTTCGTAAATCTGAGAGAGGTCTGTATACATGTAACCGGGATATCCGCGGCGGCCCGGGACTTCTTTACGAGCGGCTGATACTTCGCGGAGAGCCTCGGCATAGTTGGTCATGTCTGTAAGGATAACGAGTACGTGCATGTCGCGTTCGAAGGCAAGATACTCGGCGACGGTGAGAGCCATCCTCGGAGTCGCAATGCGCTCGATAACCGGGTCGTTTGCCAGGTTCATGAACAAGACTGCCCTGTCGATGGCACCCGTTCTGCGGAAGTCGGATATGAAGTAATCGGCCTCCTCGAACGTGATTCCCATGGCGCCAAACACGACAGCGAAAGGCTCGGAACCTGACAGAACGGTCGCCTGCCTGGCGATCTGAGCCGCGATCTGAGCGTGGGGCAAGCCTGAGCCCGAGAAAATCGGCAGCTTCTGTCCGCGGACAAGGGGGTTCATGCAGTCGATGCCCGAGATGCCGGTCTGGATGAACTCAGAAGGATAGGACCGGGCAAACGGGTTAATGGGGCTGCCGTTGATATCCAGCCTCTTCTCAGGAATGATCTTCGGGCCGTCATCTATCGGATTTCCGGCACCGTCGAAGACTCTCCCCAAGATATCAGGCGAAACCGGGATCTCCAGCACTTTCCCCAGGAATTGAACGCGCGAACCGGTCACGTCGAGCCCGGAAGTGCCTTCAAAAACCTGTACCAGGGCCCGGCCGGCGGACGCTTCAAGCACCCTGCCACGGCGTATCTCGCCGTCGCGGGTCTCAATCTCCACCAGTTCGTCGTAGTGAACCTCCCGCACCTGGTCAACTACTACCAGAGGACCCGATATCTGTGTTATGGTCGTGTATTCCAACGGCATCCCGTATTCCCCCTACTCGTTCTCGATCTCTTCGGAGATGGCTGCCATGATGCGCTCGTACTCAGCCGGCCACTCCTCTTCAGGTGTGACTCTTGCTCTGGCGATACGCTCTTTCACCGGAAGAGTAGCGATCTTCTCAGCCCGCACTCCCTTGTCCACAGCCAGAAGGCCCTTGTGGTGAAGCGTAAGGATAGCGTTCAGTATCCCGTACTGCTTAGGCAGCGAGCAGTAGGTGTCAACCTCGTGAAACGCGCTCTGATACAGGAAGTCTTCTCTCAAGGACTTAGCTGTGTCCAAAATCATCCGCTGGCGCGGCGACAATGAGTCTACGCCGACCAGCCTGACAATCTCGTTCAGTTCCGATTCCTGCTGCAGTATCGCCATTGCCTCGTTGCGAAGCTCAGGGAAGTCTTCTCCCGCTTCCGTTCGCAGATACTCGTCAAGGCGATCATCGTAAAGCGAATAGCTTGTCAGCCAGTTGATCGCAGGGAAGTGCTTTCTGGCAGCCAGCCTGTCGTCCAGACCCCAGAAAACCTTCACAATTCGCAGAGTGGCCTGCGTGACGGGCTCCGAGATGTCTCCTCCCTGAGGAGAGACCGCTCCGATAGCCGACAACGCGCCCTCTTGCTCGCCTTGCCCGAGAACCTTGACTCGGCCAGCGCGCTCGTAGAACTCGGCAAGCCTGGAACCGAGATATGCAGGATATCCTTCCTCGCCCGGCATTTCCTCCAGGCGGCCGGAGATCTCGCGCATAGCCTCAGCCCATCGGGAAGTCGAGTCAGCCATAAGTGCCACATCGTAGCCCATATCGCGGTAGTACTCGGCAAGAGTCATACCGGTGTAAATCGAGGCTTCGCGGGCGGCAACCGGCATGTTGGAGGTATTCGCCACCAGAATCGTGCGCTCCATCAACGGGCGCCCGCTGCGGGGGTCCTTAAGCTCGGGGAACTCAAGCAATACGTCTGTCATCTCGTTGCCGCGCTCGCCGCAGCCAATGTAAACGATGATGTCGGCGTTCGCCCACTTGGCCAGCTGGTGCTGGATGACCGTTTTTCCGCTGCCGAAGGGGCCCGGAACACAAGCGGTACCACCCTTGGCTATGGGGAAGAAAGCATCGATTACACGCTGCCCCGTCACCAACTGGTCCTTGGGCGCGAGCTTCTCGGCCACGGGCCGCGATTCGCGGACGGGCCATTTCTGCATCATGGTTACGGGAATCTCGACGCCGTCGGCTTCCAGCACAGCCACTGTATCAATTACCCGGAAATCACCTTCGGATATCTCTTTGACTGAAGCCTGAGCAACTGACGGGGGGACCAGGATTCTGTGCTCGACTAGAGGAGTCTCCGGAACAGACCCGAGAATGGATCCGGCGCTTACCACATCGCCGGGCTTTACTTTCGGTACGAAATGCCACTTCTTCTCGCGGTCCAAACCGGGCACTTCCAGCCCGCGAGCGATATAGTCGCCCGCCATATCGGCGATGACGTTGAGCGGGCGCTGGATGCCGTCATAAATCGAACCAATAAGGCCGGGGCCTAGCTCTACCGAAAGAGGCGCGGCTGTAGACACCACCGGCTCACCGGGGCCGACTCCGGAGGTTTCTTCATACACCTGTATTGACGCTGTGTCGCCTTTGAGCTCGATGATCTCTCCGACAACGCCTTTGTCGCCGACCCTTACAACGTCATACATGCGGCAGCCAGCCATGCCCGAGGCTACCACTAGGGGCCCGGATACTTTGGTGATTACTCCTTTTATCTGGCTTTCTGACACAGCCGCATCATTCCTCTCCCTTGAGCAAAATGTTGGCTCCGACAGCCCTCTCAACCCTCTTGCGCAAGAGCTCCATTCCAATACCCTTGGAATTGCGCGCATCGGGCAAGATGGTCACAACAGGCTTCGGCTTATCATATAAAGGCTGGAGCTCTTCCTTCAGGATGTCTGCTACTTCCTCAGTCACGAAAAGGACCGCGAAGTCTCCCTCAAGAATCTCGGCCAGACGCTTCTTGGCCTCCTCAGGGTCATCCGCCGAAAATGCAACGGCGCCGGAGGCCTTGAACCCAAGAACAGCGTCTCTCTGACCTAGGACAGCCACTCTAGACATAAGGCTCACGCAACCTCTCGGCGATCTCCTGGGAAGGTACCGAGGACTGCTTACCTGAAAGGATGACCCTCAGGTTTCTGACCTCGGCCTCCTTAGCGAACAAATACCCGAAAACCGGCTCGGGCCCCAGGGAGTAATACTTGGCCCTGCGAGCAACACCCATAAGCGCGTCGTCGCAAGCCTTTTCCCATTTAGTAAGAGACTCTTTTCTCTTTGCCACCTCTGCGCCCGATGCGGCGAGAGTACTCCAAGGCGACCATCTAAACGCAGCTTCTATGGCGCCTAGCCCGCCCTCGTAAGCGAGAGCAACTGTATCTGCTGGCACAGTTCCTCCCGGCAGCACCGCGTCTCGGAAGAGAGCCGGACTCATACCCATTCTGAGGGCACGCGTGGACATCCTTAAGTTGAGCAGGTCGACTTCGGCTCTCACAAAATCGGACATGCCGGGGTACCCAAAGCGCTTGAACACCTTAGCGAACCACTCGTAATAGCGGCGGTCAACCAGGCTATCGACCTTGAGGGCCAACAAAGCCTCCGGTATGGACCCTTTTTCGCTTGCCGCTAACGCATCTGCCTCGGCATAGGTTTCTCTGAGCGCTCGAGTGAGCGAAGAAATGTCAGATTTGCTGAGATGGGCGCCTGCAACCGCGCAAGTGTCCTGACTTGACGCGGCTAACAGCTCGCCCGGGTCGATGTTCCCCATATAGGAAAAGGCTTCGGCATGCGCCGGCGTACCCAGGTTAACCGACTTCGCTTTCACTTTGAGATTGTGGAAGTCGTTGCGCGCGCGGTAAGCGGCGATGAGCATGGGTTCCGGACCGATCCCTAGACAATAGTCGTAGATGTCGGACAACGCCTCGACCAGCGCCTCGCCGAAATTGGCCGGGTCCTTCACGGATGCGACATACGGACCGTAGTACGTATCTCTAAGGGCGTGAAGAGCGCGGTCAAGGTCATGCGCCTCAGCGACTCGCATGAGGTCGGCGCGCGACATGAGCTCTTTTTCTTTTACTCTGATATGGCCAACCGCGCTGGCCCAACCAAATTCGTTCAACGTCTACCCACCTTTGCAGCAGCTCATCGCAAACGGCCTTCTCGTCAGGACCTAAGAAAAAAGCAGTCTGGCTACCTCTATCTCCAACTCATCCTGATACCTCTTCATAAGAGCGGGGAAAGTCGTGTTAAGTGACACTCCGCCACTTTGGAGCAGGTACCCTCCGCCCAGAGACCTATCGCTGTACTCAACCTTCACGGCGCCGGCTTTGCCTCGCGACGTGAGGTGCCGGTTGAGTTCATCTACGAACCCCGGGCCGAGCCTCTCTCTGTCTTCAGGACCCAAAACCACGGTTTCGTTTCCCTCAGCCGACCGGGCAAGAGAATCGAGGACCAGCGCCTTGTACTCATCCGCCGGGAGTGAAGCCAGCACTTCAGATGCCTTCTTGAAGACGCCGTCGATAAGCGCCTGCTTCTCCCGCAACAGGATCTGGCGCCGCTTCGCGTCTGCCCGTGTCCTGGCAGCCGACCGAACCTTTTCAGCCTGTGCCTTCACATCGGCCAGTACAGAAGACGCCCGAGCCTCTGCCTCCGCTCGAGCTCCCTCAAGTCGGTTCTGGGAGCGAGCCTCTGCGTCTTCCAGGATCTCCTTTACGGCCTTTTCGGACTCGTCACGTATCTTCTTCAGAATATCCTCTAGAGGCATCTGACTGCCCCCTACACCTTGACCGCGAACATGATCAAGAGCACGGACGCGAGAAGTCCGAGAACCGCGTAAGTCTCGACCATAGCGGGAAGGATAAGGGCTTTACCTGACTCCTCAGGATGTTTAACAACGATATCCATACCGGCCAGCGAAACTTTAGCCTGGTAGATACCTGACAACAGGCAGGAGATGGCGGTCGGGAGGCAAGCCATAAAGAACTGCCATCCCTGAGCAATGCTGAGCTCGAGGACGCCGGAAAAGCCGCCCATCTGGAAAATGGCCAAGAAGCCTACTAGAAAGCCGTAAATGCCCTGGGTGCCCGGAAGAGCCTGAAGCAGGAGGAGGCGTCCAAACTTCTCAGGATCCTCCGAAGTAATGCCGGCAGCCTTCTCGCCGGTAATTCCGACACCGATGATTGACCCGATTCCGGAAACGAATACGGCTACGCCGGCTCCCATAAGTGCAAGGCCGTTTCCACCCAAAGCTTCGCCAAAGAACAAGCCCGTTACAAGAGCAACCAGGATAAGACCCATACCAGCCGCAAACCATACTGTGGAATTGCTGCCTGAGAACAACACAAACCCCTCCTAACTTGGTTCCTTCCTTAATAAAACTGCGGTTACGTCAACAACAACTCAAAGGCAAGCATCAATCAACTGCATCGACTGACACGTTCTCGCTCACGCGCGTAAGAGGTTTGAACGGTTTACCTCCTCCCTCAAAGAACTTCGTGAAGAACTCTACAAACTGCAGACGTCCGGAATGGATGAAGCTCCCGAGGGCGTTGATGACCAGGTTAAACACGTGTCCTCCAAGCATGATGATAGGAAGCATGACCCATCCGACATAGGGAACCATGTCAACGGCAAGCTGCGCAACCTTGTTTACAACCACACCGATAATTGCGCTGGCAAGGCCGAGAGCAAGAAGCCGGGAATATGAAAGCGTATCCGAGAAGTATGAGACAATCCCGTAGAGCCCGTACACCCCCGAGAAAGGCTTCAGGAGGATGTTCTTCTGGTTCCTGGATGCGCCGTACATAACCATAAGCGCGCCTACCGCCATCACGTACGTCGGCACGGTGCCGTCGATTACACCGGCCTTGGATACAACCCACAGGATGAGACCTGGCAGAAACACAAGCCAGGAACCGGATGACCAGATGCCCTCCGCATAGTTTCCGTTTCTAAAATCGCTCAGCATCTTTACTCCGATACCCACCCAGATCTGGAAAAGCCCAAAAGCGAACGACACCACCAACATGGTAAGCGGATCTTCTATTGGATTGATGAGAGCTATGCCGCTAAGGGTCCGCTCAATCGCCGTGCCCGGGAGGAAAACTGTAAACATATCAGCCATCCAGCTGTTTGTCGCCGCACCTGCCAGCACGGTAGCAAGGCCCGAGTACATGAGCAGCCTGAGGAGCTTATCGCCCGGCGGCTTCAGCCCCTGGCTCTTAATGAACCACCAGGCCCCGATAGTCAATGCAATGCCGTATACCGCGTCTCCCAGGCAGATACCGAAGAAGATCCAGAAGAACGGTGCAAGGAACGGGGTCGGGTCGATCTCGTTATACTGGGGGAACCCGAATATATTGGTGACAACCTCAAACGGCGCGATAATGGGATGATTCTCAAGGAAGACCGGTACGTCATCGTCTGGGTCGGGATCTTCCGAGGTAAGCTCAATCTCTCTAAACTCGCGCATCCCCGTTTGAAGCTTCTCAAGATCGCGTGCTTTCACATAACCCTCTATGACAAGGGTGAAAACTGTTCGCCCTACCTCAGCGCCTAATCGCGAGAGGTGCTGCTTGTCCAAGTAGAAGTCAATGAGGCCCAGGATTCCCAACATGTCTTCGGCCATAGCCCGGTCCTCGTTTTGGATGTCTTCACTTTCACTGATCAGGTCCTCAGCCTTCGCCTCAAGGCTGTCCACAATTTCCGATACAGTCAAACCCTCCGGATAGGCTTCCTTGAATGCAGCTATCCTGCCTCCAACGCTGGAGACCAGCGAAGAAATGTCCGGACCGGACTCCTCGTGAGCAATCATCCAGACGCCTGTCTCGGATCTCTCCTCCCAGAGGACTTCATAGGAAATCGGTTTGCCTTCCATGAACTCCGGGAGCTTTGCGAAAGCGGAGTTGGGGAACACGGCGAGGGCGCTCTTGCATGACCCTGTATCGCCTACCTGAGATAGGGGAATGTCTAGATTCCGCCAAAAAGAAAGGGCTGCTATTTCGTCTTTAGTGCCGGAAAGAAGGTCAGAAATCTGCCTTAACCTTTCCTCATGGTCTTTGGCCTTCCGGTATGCCGCCGATACGTCGTATTGAGAGATCATGCGATTTAGTTCGTTTTCGCTTAGCACCGGCTTCTTCCCGGTAAATCCGTCTATGAACGATCTTTTGATTGGAGCGTAACGCGAGAAGTAATCCTTAAGGTAATCGAGCCTGGAAATTTGCCCGGATATCTCTTCGGGAACCTCATAGGAATCGGAACGAGGTGCGGATGACTCGGAGGAGACATGGAAGATGCCAAGGTCTCGGAGCCTCTCGAAAATAGGTTCACGAAGTTCTTTTGAGGCAAATATGGTAACCTTCTTCATCCTGGCAACAGCCATGAGCGCCACCGGCGAGACTACGCCGGCTCCCCCCCTTCTACACGGCCTTCTTCACGCGCGAAACTATAACGTTGACTGCTTCGTCAAATCTCTTGTTGGCTATATCGGTTAGGCGGGAGACCTCTTCTTGGGCTTCTTTGAGGATCTCTTCTTCGAGGCCGGACACGGTCTCGGACGCTTCAAGGGACAAAGCCTTGGCTTCGGATTGGGCGGAGTCCAGCGCGTCTCTCAGAATTCTCTCCGCCTCTTTTTCTGAAGCCGTCAGCATTTCTTTAGCCTTTGCCTTGGCGTTCTCAATGGCTTCGGCAGCCGCCTTCTCAGCCTCAAGGATGGCGTCAAGCTCTTTTTTTGCCACATGAATGCCGTCTCTCCGGCACTGCTTTTGCAATGCCGGCGCGCGGCGCCCCTCCCCAGTTATGGACTATGGACATGTTCTAAGAGACTGGCGGAGTTGTCCTAAAACGCGGAAGCCAGCCTCGAACGCCTTACCTTCTACTAACTAACCTGAAAATCCTTCGGCCTATCGGGCCTCAGGCCAAACTTGTACATAAGAGAATGCACTATCCGCTCGGATGCGCGGCCGTCGCCAAAAGGGTTATTTACCTGCGACATTCGCTCGTACCTTATCGTATTGTCCAACAAATCGCAAGCTGTGTCCACTATTTTACGTTTGTCGGTGCCGACCAGCACCACGGTCCCGGCATCCAGCGCCTCGGGGCGCTCCGTCTTTTCGCGGCACACTATAGTAGGAACGCCCAGAGACGGTGCTTCTTCCTGGACTCCGCCTGAGTCGGTGATGATAAGGTAGGAGCGGCTCATGAGATTCACGTAGTCCGGATAGTCGATAGGATCGAAGAGGACCGTCCTTGGAGAGTCCTTGAGGTGCCTCATAATGGGCTCTCGAGCATTGGGGTTTCTGTGGACCGACACTAGCAGTTGAACATCCTCCCGCGCCCCTGCAACGGTCGCCAGGGCATCACCGACGTCTTCCATGCCCTGCCCGAAGTTCTCTCGCCGGTGTACCTCCACCAGGATGTTTCTCCGCGACGTGAAATCGACCTCGTTCAACCTCTCTTCGCGGAAGCGGTAATCATCTCTTACGGTCATTAGCAGAGTATCCACCGCGGTATTGCCCGTGACGAATATGGAGTCCGGAGAAGTGCCCTCATTCAGAAGGTTCCTTTTCGAGCGTTCGGTAGGGGCAAAATGAAAGTCTGCTACGGCATCGGCAATTCTCCGGTTGATCTCTTCAGGAAACGGCGCGTACTTGTCACCGGTACGAAGTCCGGCCTCGACATGGCCAACCGGGATCCTCAAGTAGTATGAGGCCAGAGCCGCCGCGGCCGTCGTAGCCGTATCGCCGTGAACCAACACTACGTCGGGGCGCTCCTTTTCGAGGACAGGCGTAATGCCGGCCAGAACTCGCTGGGTCGTCTCGGCCAACGTCTGGTTGGGCCGCATGACATCAAGATCGTAGTCGCATGCAATATCGAAGTCTTTGAGAACCTGATCCAGCATCTGTCGATGTTGAGCGGTGATGATGACCTTAGTATCAAAAGAGGGGTGTTGGTGCTTAAGAGCCTGAACCAGAGGGACCATCTTGGTGGCTTCCGGTCTGGTGCCAAAAACGCATATAGCCTTGATACTTGCCACAAACCTCAACCTTTCCGAATCCCTTGTCTACCCGTGCCTCGTCCTCCCGCGGTCAGGTTTCTTAGAGCCGATTGTCAAGAGGCCGGCTCTATAGGCAAAGGCAAACAGCCCTAGTACAGCCAGCCCGGCAATCGGGCCGCCGGTCGTTAACGGAACGAAACCCGAGAACAACCCGAGGACACCAAAACATAGGCTAACCAGGTAGATGGAAAACACTGCACGTCTCTGGCTCATACCCAGTTCAAGGAGCCTGTGGTGCAAATGGTCGCGGTCGGCTGAAGAAGCCGGCCTGCCTGACAGCTTCCGCCGGACTATCGCAAAGACCATATCAGAAATGGGCACCATAAGCGTAAGAATAGGCGCCAAGACCGACATCGCCACAGCGGATTTCACCAGTCCCTGAACGGAAAGCACGGACAGTGCAAGCCCAAGGTACATGGCCCCTGCATCGCCCATGAAAATGGACGCCGGGTGAAAGTTGAAGGGCAAAAAGCCAAATACTGCTCCGGCCAGGGCGGCGGCTTCGGGGGCCACCTGTACGGCACCTGCTTTCGCTGCCGCGAAGACCATCGCTCCCGAAGTAATGCCGGCGATGCCTGCCGCCAAACCATCTAGGCCGTCGGAAAAGTTGATGAGGTTCTCAAAGGACACAACCCATAGGATCGTCAGGGGGATCGCCAACAGGCCGAGCATCTCAATCTTTCCTGAGAACGGGTTCCTGAAGAACGAAATGCTGACACCCAACATAATGACGGCTACGGCCGAGACCAACTGGCCAATCGCCTTCTGCCACGGTTTCATGGGCCTTAGGTCGTCGATCGCGCCCACAATGAGGATGATGAGGCCGCCAATGGCTACCGCCGGAAACGCTCCGCCCTTTGTCGGGCCTACTGCAACCATCGCCATGATTGAGGCGAGGTAGATAGCTATACCGCCGAGGTACGGCACGGGGATCTTGTGGATGCTTCTCGAGTTGGGGTAGCACATGGCCCCGACTTTCTTGGCAAACCTACGAGTGAGGGGAGTGAGCACCAAGGCAAGAACAAACGCCAGGCCAAACGCGAAGGCGCTATTCATGCCGCTGTTCATGTTCCGCTCCCTCCCGTCTGTAGAAGCCCCTGTACCTGCGCCATTGTACTAGAGCCTGTCCCACTAGTCAATTTGGTGCGGCCTCGAACTGTCAGTCTTTTGGGAACTGCTCCACCACTACCTTAGATTCCGATAACAGGTCTCTCGCCAGCTGGTCAGGGTAAGGATTCCGGTAAACCACCTTGGCAATGCCGGCGTTGATAAGCATCTTCGCGCACGTTATGCACGGCTGGTTGGTGCAGTAGAGTACAGCGCCTTCCAGAGCGATGCCGTAACGTGCAGCCTGAACCAGGGCGTTCTGTTCTGCGTGAAGCCCCCGGCACATCTCAACTCGTTCGCCCGAGGGGATACTCAACTTTTCCCTCAGGCAGCCGGTCTCGGTGCAGTGAGCAAGGCCGGAGGGAGCGCCATTGTATCCCGTCGCCAATACCCTTTTGTCTTTTACCACGACTGCGCCCACATTCCTCCTGAGGCAGGTCGAGCGTTTGGCGACCACCTCGGCGAGCTCCATAAAATACTCGTCCCAACTAGGCCGTTTTTGGATAGACATCCTAATATGACTCCCCCGGTCTCAAAAGAGTTTCATTTTCCGGCAGCCTTCTTGCCGTATTTCTCCTCGATTTCGTCCCAAGCGTATACTGCGCGGTGGCCGCCGACCAATCTGGGTCGAGTTCTGGCGACTGTTACGTGGGCGTCGCCAACGGATTTCTGGGGAATTCTGACCGGGACCGCCACAGGCCTTAGGTGCATACCTATCAGGGTGTCACCAATGTCAATACCTGCGTGAGCCTGGATAGACTCAACGACGACTGGGTCAGGGAACCTCCGGAGGGCGGTAGCCGCCGTGGCTCCTCCGGCCTGGGGCACCGGCAGGACGGTGACTTCAGTGAGGTTGTACTTCTCTTGAACATCGCGTTCTACGACGATGCTCCTGTTCAAGTGCTCGCAGCATTGGACAGCCAGGTGCACTCCGGTGCCTTTTAGGGCCTCATGAATGCCGTCGAGTACGGCTGATGCGACGTCGGTGCTGCCGACGGAACCAATCCTCTTCCCCTGGATTTCGCTGGTGGAACAACCTAGCACGAGGATCTGTCCCTTCCGCAAGTTGGCCGCTTCGAGAAGACTCTGTGCAACCTGAAACGCCTGCTGCTTCACCTTTGCCAGATCGAGTGAAGGCAAGATCTCTTCATGCTCCTCTGCCATTTCACTGTGCCTCCCGGAATTTACTCTCAATATCGGACATCTTCTTTACGCGCCTCTCGTGCCTTCCACCCTGGAAGGAAGCGCTGACAAACGCCCGGACAATGTCTTCCGCCAGCCCGCTGCCGACGACCCGCGCGCCTATACAGAGGACGTTGGCGTTGTTATGCTCCCGGGTCAGGCGTGCAGAGAATGTGTCGGACACCGCAGCAGCCCTGATTCCGGGAACCTTATTGGCCGATATCGACATGCCCAGCCCGGTGCCGCAGACCAAGACTCCCAGTTCGGCGTCACCCGCCAGTATGGACTCCGCCACTTTCACTGCAAAATCCGGGTAGTCTACCGACTCCTCCGAATACGTGCCAAGGTTCAAGGGCTCGTGGCCCATCTCACGAAGCATCGCAGCTACTTCTTCTTTTAGCCGAAAGCCGGCGTGGTCGCTGCCGAGAGCGATCTTCATTCTCATCTGCCTCCCCTGTGAGCATGTCCGGCCTCTCTATCGTAACTCAATTGCCCTCCGGTGGTACGACAAGCTTTAGAATTCTGCCGCAAACGGCCCGAAGCCCTCGCTCCAGATCGGATGCCGTCTTGTCGTAAGCCGGCTGCCCGAGGCCTATTGGATCGCTGACGTCGCCTCCGACGGCTCCTCCGGAAGCTTCGGAGAGGGTCATCACCCGGGCGGCATAGGAAGGGTATCGTTCTGTCAGCATCTTCTTGTGCGCTCCGGTCATGGTTATCACGAGGTCAGCCAGTTCCAGGTCTTTTTCTGTCACCTGGCCTGACCGGTGACCGTCCAGAGTAAGTCCCCTGTCTGCCATTGCTTTGCGAGCCTCAGGAGTAGCCGGCAGTCCGTCGACTGTCGAGGTGCCGCGTGATGCCACTCGGATATTGATCCGACAAGGATGCGCGCCGCAAATACTCCGGAAAATCGCCTCGGCCATTGGGCTCCGGCATGTATTGCCGGAGCAGACCATAAGGACGTTCAGGCTCATGTCGCCCGCCGGGCGAACGACCTTGCCCCCGCTTGCCCTGGAAAGCCTGTTCTGAATGGCCAATCCGAGCCCTTGCTCGGGAAAAGATTCGGACAAAATCACTTGAGCTCCAAGCGCGTCTCCGTGCCTGAGGGCACTGAAGAGCCTCGCGGCGACCGGAGCCAAGTCGGAGCGTGAGCCCATTTCGATTACGGTTATCCGGTTACCGGATTCCCCCTCCAAACCCCTGTACAGGGGCATATTCTCAGATGAGGCGAGGATCAGTACTCGCGTTCCGGCAAGAACCGACTTCACGGCGTGAAGCCTGATGGATTGCGCTTGTTCTTTCGCACTCCCGTGAGCGAGGTAGACATCGGCTTTTGGCGCGTAATGCCGGTATTTCATGCCGGGTGAAGGCGGCGTTTCTCCGGCAGCCGCCTCCGGGGCCACTTCTACCCGTCCCAGCACGTGTTCAAGTTCTTCCACCGACAGGCCTCCCGGCCTCAACACCTTGGGTACCGGACCCGAGATATCCAGAACCGTCGACTCAACGCCGATCCCGGCAGGGCCCCCGTCGACTATGACGTCTACCTTTCCGGCAAGGTCGGCAGCGGTAGCCTCAAAGGTGGTGGGGCTCGGCCTACCCGAGATGTTGGCTGACGGTGCAGCTACGGGAACCCCGGCGGCGTCCAGAAGTCTTTGAGCTACAGGATGATCCGGCATCCTGATGGCTACGGTGTCAAGACCGGCGGTGACCACGTCAGGAACTAGGTCGGACTTGGCGAACAGGAGGGTGAGAGGCCCGGGCCAAAATACCTCCATAAGCCGTGCGGCTGCGTGAGGTATCTCCCTGACCAGCGGAGGTACCGCCTCCGGCCTGGATACATGGACTATGAGAGGGTTGTCTTGGGGACGTCCCTTAGCTTCAAAGATTCTCTTAACAGCATCCGGCATGAGCGCGTTGGCACCCAGCCCGTACACTGTCTCCGTTGGAAAAGCGACGAGCCCTCCCGAACGCAAAACGCCGGCGCAAGATTCGAGTACCCGCTCATCCATGGCTAAGGGGTCAACTCTCACAAACCTGGTCTCCAACCGCTGTCCCTCCGGCCCTTAACTAGAGAACATAGGTCTCTCAGAGCAGATCATTCCGCAGAACGAGTTCGACCAACAACGACCCGTTGCCTTCTCGCCAGATCGCGGAGCACCGAGATATCCCGCCAAAGCCCGGTCTCCTCGAAAATACGCGAGCACTCAGTGAACTGATCCGCACCTATCTCCATGAACAAATACCCGCCGGGCTTCAGAATGCGGGGCACTTCACGGGAAATTCGGGATATGACGGCGAGGCCCCCTGCTCCTCCGTCAAGTGCCAAGCGTGGCTCGAACTCACGGATTTCCCGCGACAGCGATGCCATCTCGCCGCTCGGGATGTAAGGGGGGTTTGTGACCACCGCATCCACAACCGTGCCAGAAGCGACGAAAGGTTCCGCCAGATCGCCAACGAGGAATCGCACTCGCCCGGCCACTCCCAGAAGCACGGCGTTTTCGCGTGCTAGATCCACCGCTTCACGTGAAACATCGCTAAGGATCACCCCGGCACCGGGCATTGCCTCGGCTATCGAGAGGCCTATCACCCCGGAGCCGCAGCAAAGGTCGGCGACAGTGCAGGAAGGTTGGGCCGGACCATCCGGCTGGCGAGCAAAAGTTTCTAGGAAGGCTTCGACTATCAGCTCGGTCTCCGGACGCGGAATCAAAGCTCTGCGGTCAGTCTTAAAGGTAAGCCCCATGAACTCGCGGAAACCCCGGAGATATGCAACCGGTTCGCCCGCTTTCCTGCGCTCGATAAGGTCTCGATAACGGGCCCACAGTTCCACGCTCATGTTGGCGTCAGGATGCAAATAGATGTCCTCCGGGGGGCTCTCCAGGACGTGTGCGAGCAATAGAACAGCGTCTCTGGCAGGGCTATCGCTGGCCCCGGCCAACGAACTGCGTCCGTAGGAAAGGGCCTCGCCCGTTTTCATGCCTGAGACGCTTCCTCAATTCTCTTCTTCTCGTCATCTGCGAGAAGAGCGTCCACTATCTCGTCGATCTTGCCGTCCATGAACTCGGCAAGCCTGTGGCTCGTATAACCAATCCTGTGGTCCGTAACCCTGTTCTGAGGGAAGTTGTAGGTCCGCACCTTCTCTGCCCTCTCGCCGGTACCTACTTGAGACCTTCGCGCCTGGCTGAGTTCCTGGCTCTTCTGCTCCTCTGCGATAGCCATCAACCTGGAACGCAAGATCCTCATGGCGCGCTCGCGGTTTTGGATCTGCGAGCGTTCGTCCTGGCAGGTCACGACTACGCCGGTAGGCAAGTGAGTGATCCTGACCGCCGAATAGGTAGTGTTGACGCCCTGCCCGCCTTTTCCTGAAGCGCAGTAGGTGTCAACTCGCAGGTCATCGGGAGCGATCTCGATGTCGTTAACCTCCTCGGATTCGGGGAGAACTGCAACCGTAGCGGTAGAGGTGTGTATGCGCCCGCCGGACTCGGTTGCCGGGATACGCTGCACCCTGTGAACCCCGCCCTCAAACTTCAAGCGGCGGTAGGCTCCCCGTCCGGCGATAGCGAACACCACTTCCTTGAACCCTCCGATATCCGTAGGGTTGGAGGTGAGTATCTCCATCTTCCAGCGCCTGTCCTCGGCGTAACGGCCGTACATGCGGAAAAGCTCCGCGGCAAACAAAGCAGCCTCCTCGCCACCGGTGCCGGCGCGAATCTCTACGATTACGTCTTTGTCGTCGTTAGGATCCTTGGGAATTAGAGCGATCCTCAACTCTTCCTCCAGAGCAGCTCGCTGCTCCTCCAGAGTGTTGAGTTCCTCTTGGGCCATATCCTTGAGTTCCTTGTCGTCTTCAGACTCCAGGATCTCGCGGCTATCCTCAATATCCTGCAAGACTTTCAGGTACCGCTTGTACAGGAGAACCGTGTCCTCAATCTTGCTCTTTTCCTTTGCCAGGTCGCGGTACTTTTTCGGATCCGAGAAAACCTCGGGCTGCTCCATTTGAGCTGTGAGCTCATCGTAGCGCTCGACCAAGCCATCGAGCTTTCCCGCAAAACCGTGTTCAGCACTCATCGAAAACCACCTCTTTCGGCTTCCACGAGCCGCGTAAGGCTGTCGGCGGCAACCTCCAGCTGAGCTTCGTCAGGCTCCTTTGTCGTGAGCTTCTGAAGTCCCATGCCGGGAGCCTTCAAAATCCGCCAGAACAAGCCGTCGCGAGTAGCGGAAGCCTTCAACACCTCGTAGGATATGCCTGCGGCCAGAGGCATGAGTAGGAGCCTCGCCGCAACCCTGTTCGCGACTCCCTCAGGGGACACGAACAGGAAAACCGCCCAGGTCACCAACACCGTGATGAACAGGAAACTGGTCCCGCACCTGGGGTGTACAGGCGACTTGTCGCGTGCCCGGGAGGTCAAGAACTGAGAGATCTGGGGCACTCCCCACTTTTCAAAGTAGACCTTCTCGTTCAATTCCCGGTGGTGCTTCTCCCATGCCCAGATGACTTTGTGCTCGGCACCGTGGTACTGAAGCACCCGCTGGATTTCCTTCAGCCTCGAGATTGAAGCCACGTAAGCGATCAGCACCACCACACGGATCAGCGTCTCCGTCAGGCTGAGTATCAAACGTCCGGTTAAGTTCAAAAAGCCGAGAAGCATAGGAGCCGCTACTGCCGGAAGGACTATGAAGATGCCGAGGGCTATAACCGCCGCCAAAGCAATGCTAAGGTTGGTCGCCCAGCCGGAAGGCTTCTCCTCCTCGGGGAATGAGATGTCGGCCGACTTCATCAACATCTGTACGCCTAAAGACAGGGAATCCCAGAAGGAGAACGCGCCCCGGATGACGGGCAGACGAAGGAGAGAGTGCTTCTGCGAAGGAGAGTAGGTTCTATTCACATATGAGACGATATCGCCCGCAGGGTCTCGCACGGACAGTGAGACAAACTCCGGGCCCCGCATGACAACTCCCTCTATAACTGCTTGACCGCCGTAAGACGGCGTCTCGGCCATCAGCGACCCTCCAACAAGCCTATTCTACAGGAAAATAAAAAGGCAGAAACCTTTTTAGACCGGTCTCTGCCCTATGGATCTTAGCTACTGCTTCTTCTCGCCCTCGATATAGCCGTACTTCTGGCGGAACCTTTCCACGCGCCCGCCCGTGTCAATGATCTTCTGAACACCGGTGAAGAAGGGATGGCACTTGGCGCAGATGTCAACCCTCACGCCCTTCCTGGTTGAACCTACTTCATATGCCGCCCCGCAAGCGCAGGTAATCGTGGTCTTCTCATATTTAGGATGAATATCGGGCTTCAACTAAATCACCTCGGAAGAGACTTCAGGACATACTCAGAAAGTATAGCACGAAGCTTGAGACAGGTACAACAAGTGGCTGACAGACAGGAACTTCACGACGGGAACTTCCCGTCTGCCGGCCACTTGCGCTGAGTATGAGATCTATCTCATCACAGCCAACCGCTTCCTGAGAATCGGCAGGGCTTCCTGGTTTGTCTTGGTCTTGACCAGCAAGTCGATGAGAGCCTCCAGCACTTTGTCGGGCTCCAAGTCGTTCGTCATCTTTCGGAACAGCCACATGGCCTCAATCTCTTCCCTGGGCTGGAGGAGCTCCTCCTTCCTGGTGCCGGATCTCTTGATATCGATGGCCGGGAATATCCTTCGTTCAGACAGCTTCCGGTCTAGGTGGATCTCCATGTTGCCGGTCCCCTTGAACTCCTCGTAGATGACGTCGTCCATCCTCGAGCCGGTATCAATAAGGCAGGTACCCAAGATCGTTAGGCTTCCGCCCTCCTCAATATTCCGGGCAGCTCCGAAGAACCTCTTGGGCTTGTGGAACGCCGCGGGGTCCATACCTCCGGAAAGAGTCCTGCCCGAAGTTGGCTCTATGAGGTTGTATGCCCTGGTCATCCTCGTGATGCTGTCAAGAAGCACCACGACATCGCGACCGTTCTCCACGAGGCGCTTGGCCCTCTCAAGGGCCATTTCCGTGACCCTGGCGTGGTTCTCCGGCGGCTCGTCAAAGGTGGAAGCGATGACCTCGCCATTCACCGAACGCTGCATATCGGTTACTTCCTCGGGACGCTCGTCGATCAAGAGCACCATCAGATAGATATCAGGGTGGTTGGTGGTGATGGCGTTCGCTATCTTCTTGAGAAGCACGGTCTTGCCCGCTTTGGGGGGAGAGACGATGAGTCCCCTTTGGCCTTTGCCCACAGGCGCCACGAGGTCAAGCAGTCTCCCCGACGTCTCGCCTCGAGTGGTCTCAAGAATAAACCTCTCGTCCGGGAAAATCGGTGTCAAACCTTCAAAGTTGGGCCTCTCGCGCGCCGTCTCGGGGTCTTCACCGTTGATGGCCTCAATGCGAAGGAGCCCGTAGTACCGCTCGCTATCATGGGGCGGGCGAACCTGGCCCGAAACCAAATCGCCGGTGCGCAGGTCAAACTTCCTGATTTGCGACGGCGAGATGTAGATATCATCCTTGCTCGGGAAATAGAACGCGGGCCTCAGGAATCCGTAACCTTCGTTTAGGATCTCCAAGAGACCTTCGGCAAAGATGAGGCCGCCGGCAGCCGTGCGAGCCTTCAGGATCTCGAACACGAGCTCTTTTTTCCGCAAGGCAGAGTACCCGGCAATACCGAGCTCGCGAGCCACCCGTTGAAGCTCGACCAACGTCATATTGGCGAGTTCTTTCATAGAGGGCCCCGAGTCGGGCCTGGGCCTCGCGCTTCTTCCGGGGCGCACGTAGACTACATCGGCAGGCGGTTCCTGCTCACGTATGACCGAGCGATAGTCCTCCGCTGACTGGTCGCCGGACCGGAGCCGGGGAGTATCGGGAGTGACGCGCTGGAAGTGCTGTCTTTCGTCAGTAGACCTGTCAACCTGCCGTTCGTAAGTCCGCTCCTGCTGCCTATCGGCATACCGGTCAGGCTGCCTGTCGGATCTCCTGTCGTGACCGTAATCGGGCGCAGATCTATCCTGCTGCCGGTCATGCCGGTCGTTGTATGAACGCTCAAATCTCTGCTGCCTCTCCTCGCGCGGCCGCGTGTAGGCGGGCTTATCGACAGCGGGCTGCTTTTCGGAAACCCTGTCTGCCGGTCTTTCGGCGGCTTTCTCTGCCGCAGCCTGATACGGGTACTTCTCGGGATAGGGCCTGTCGCTGATCGTACGACCCAGCCTGTCCGGAGTAGGGCGTGGACCGGGCAGCGGAGGAACCTGGTCAGGCGACACGGGATCAGAGATAGCCCGGAGAGATGCCTCTTTGTCTGGTGCGGCTGCCTGAGGTTGGGTTGCTTGCTCTGGTTCCTGAGCAGGGGTTGCTTCTCCTACCGGTGCCGGCACGTCAGGTTCGGCGTGTTCTGTGATTTCCGGCTTATCCTCAGGTGTAGTTGGTGTGGGTTCAGGGGTCTCTTTTGGTGGAGCAGGTTCGGCGGGAGCGGCTTCGACGGTAAGTTTGGGCTTTCGCTTGGTCGCTCTTCCACGGGTGGGCTTCGCCTCTTCCGCGGGCGGAGGTGCCTCTTCAACCGGAGCCTGAAGGGCCTCCTTCTCACCTGCAGCCGCGGTAGCCTTCTTCGTGGTTCTCCGGGTTCGCTTCACCGGTGCTTCGCCGGCCTTGGCTTTCTCAGATAGATCCCCGGCTGATGCTGCCTCTAAGTCCGCCTTGGGCTTAGCGCGCCGCCTGGGCTTTGGCGCATCCGGAGGAGCGCCCGGATCCTTGGTCTCCATGTTTTCATCCTTCTCCATGGTAGTAACATCTCCTATACGTGGTTCGTGAACCCTTGGCGGCTGCCGGATTGGTCGACATGATATACGGAACACGGCAGAGGCCGCGAAGTAAGTCGCTGGGTTGCGCATTAACTCCTGGGGATCACACGGTAGGCTGAATTTCGCTCTCCTACACGAAACTATCATACGCAGGTAGGCGAGTCAAGATTCTAAGAGGAGACCGGCAGAAAAACTGAAGGCCTCCCCACGTCCAACAATTATCGCTACGAATTCCTCCCCGAAAGCTCTCTTTGGACTTTAGCCCAGTCATCTTGAAACCTCTTGATGCCGAGATCGGTCAGCGGGTGGTGCAGCATCTGTCCCAGTACCTTGAACGGAACCGTAGCTATGTGCGCCGAAGCCCTGGCAGCTTCCACGACATGCATAGGATGCCTTATCGATGCCGCGATGACCTTAGTATCGAAACCGTAGTTCTCGATCAGCATAACGAGGTCGGTGACAACCTCCATACCTTCGTTGCTGATGTCGTCGAGGCGGCCGATGAACGGGCTTATGTACGTAGCCCCGGCGAGAGAGGCAAGGAGCCCCTGAGATGCGGAGAACACAAGGGTAACATTGGTCTTCACGCCCTCTTTGGAGAGCACTTTCACTGCCTTGAGCCCTTCCTTGGTCATCGGGATCTTGATGACGATGTTCGGAGCGATCTTCGCGAGGTCCCTGGCCTCGGGTATCATGTCTTCCGCCTTCTCAGATAAGACCTCGGCGGAGATTGGGCCCGGGACGACTTCCGAGATCTCCTTAACAACCGTCCGGAAGTCACGCCTCTCCTTCGCTATCAGGCTCGGATTGGTCGTAACGCCGGAAATCACTCCCCAGCTGGCAGCTTCCCTAATCTCGTCTATGTTTGCGGTATCCAAAAACAGCTGCATCTTGGCGCTCCTTTCGCGGGTCTCGTCTCCTCATATGTGATCCGCTTACTTCTCAGGCAGGCGGAGCACTTTTCGTGCCTCGGCAGGAGTAGCGACGGACCTCCCGAGTTCGCCCGCCAACCTTACCATACGCGAAACCAGTTCGGCGTTGGACTTGGCCAATACCCCCCTGGAATAGTAGATGTTGTCTTCAAAACCCACCCGGACGTGTCCTCCCAGCACAATTGCCATAGCGCCCAGCGGCAGTTCGTGCCTTCCGATCCCGGCGACCGTCCACGTGGAACCGTCGTCAGGGATCATCGATGCAAAGTGCATCAGATTGCGCGGGTCTCCGGATATTCCTCCGGGCACTCCCATCACGAAGTCGAAGTGGCCCGGAAGGTCCACCAGTTTCTTCACCCAAAGCCGGCGCTGATTCTCGATCATACCCACATCAAACAGCTCAAACTCAGGCTTGACGCCGTTTTTGCGCATGGCTTGGGCGAAGACCTCCATGTCGCTCCAGGAGTTGGTGAATATGCCGTCTCCAAAGTTTACCGTCCCACATGTAAGTGTAGCCATGTCGGGCTTGAGCGATACGGGAGCGACGCGCTCCTCCACCGTCATGCCGACCGCCCCGCCCGTGGATATCTGGATGATGAGATCGGTCCTCGATCGCACCAGGTCAATAATGCGGGCGTAGACCGCAGGATCTTGAGTGGGATCCCCATTTTCGTCGCGAGCGTGGAGGTGAGCGATCGAGGCGCCTTCGTTCCACGCCCGGTAGCATTCTTCAGCGATCTCCTCGGGCGTAAGGGGTATGTACGGAGTCTGTGAACGATTCACTTCAGCGCCTACCGGCGCGACCGTAATCACGAGGGGATCCATGGTGAGGCACCTCTCTTGATGGGTACTCGTTCCAACCATACTTCGACTTGCCCTGCGAGAAGTCCTGCCGGGCTCGAGCCCGCCTCTTCAGTCCTTCGCCTTCGGCGCTACGACGGTTCCGCTGGCGCGAGCCACCAGTACGGGTTGAGGGAGAACCGAGGCTGCACTAGGGCCGCGGTCAGGATCGCAGGCTATGACCTTATGGCACTCCATCTCGATCTTTCTCGAGCGCTTGCCAACCTTTACGATAGAGCCTCGCAGCTCTAGAAAGTCTCCGGCATGCACCGGCTGCTTAAACTCAATCATGTCGTAGGCAGCCAGAAGCCCCTCATCGCCGTCATACCTCACGCAAAGCTCAGTGGCGACGTCGCCGAACCATTTCACCACAGTGCCTCCTGCGACAATGCCGCCTCCGTAGGTGACGTCCATCTCGCTCACTCGGATGCGCAGAAAAGCCGTGGGGAGGTCGCCTGCATGCCCTTCTCTTGCCGGGGAGCTGACTCTTGGGTCCATGTAGTTCACCTACCGTTTCTGCCTTAAGTCACCTTGATTCTACCTGGAGAGACCCGTTATGGGAACAGGTGGCAGCAAGCTTACGGTGCAGGGAACATTACGTTAACGGCGAATTAGGGGACATCGGGAGGAATCGCCTTGCCAAAAAGCTACCTGAAAAACTCGATAGTAACGGCCGTACTGCTGTCAGCGGTGATGGCCTTTGTGCTGCTGCCAACAACCCTGGAGAGGGGACTCTTTTTCCGGGAAGACTACCTGCCTTTCCTTACGAGAGTTGCCTGGCTCTTCGCCCTCGTTTCGCTCGCCGCGATTCTCAAGGGAGACAAGATCTGGCGAGGGGATGTCGACATCCTTCTCACCATCATAGTCGGGCTCTACTTCCTTACGAATCTTTGGGCCCAGTCGAAAATGGATGCAATGGACGGAGCCCTTAAGTACGCCGGTTACCTTATGGTGTTCATCATGGCGAGGTACGCCGCTTCGTCTCCGCTAGGTAACCGCATCTTGAGGAATCTGCTCGTGGTGTGCGGCGTTATTGTCGCAGGAGCAGGCTACTTGACCGCCGCCGGCATTGCCAACTATCCCAGCTCGGTAGTAGGGGGAGCTCTCCTCGGAAGCTTCCAGTATCCCAACGCCCTTGCTGCGTTTGCCATGTTCCTTTTATTCTTCCTGTACTACGCGTGGTACGAGGGGTTTCAGATCCCCTCGCTCGACCTCTTCGCAGGCGTCGTCTACTCAGCATGTGCGTTCCTTCTTGTTGGATCCGTCTTCCTTACCAACTCCCGAGCCACGCTCCTCATTTTCGGAGGGTTCGTGGCACTCTACGGAGTACTGCTTCCCAAAGGAGTCCGGGCGAGGCTCTTGTCGAGAGGCGGCGTAAGCTTTGTCTCCTTTGCGGCAGTGGCATCGAAGATGGATGCCGCCCTCGGAGCGAATGATTCCGCCTCTATGAAGCAGATGCTCGTTGTCGGCCTTGCTCTGGCTGCCGTTCTGGAAGTCGGAAGGTGGTTCCTGGAGAGGCGGCTGTCTCTTGCGGTGAATGCACAGGCCGAAGCTGCTGCGACCTCTACGGATACCCAATCAGCCGCAGTCTCGCTGAAAGCCGTGTTCCTGCGCACAGCGATCGCGGGGCTTGCAGTTATTGTTGCAGGCGCGGCCCTTATTGGCGCAGTGAAGAATCCCGCAACTGCGGAACAACTGGCTAAGGTGCTCCCGGAGCGGATTGTCTACCAGCTCAGAACAATGCAGTTGATGGATGTCAGCTTGCTTATCCGATTCATGGCGGCGAAGGACGCCCTGTCAATCGCCTTGGGATACCCGTTCGGCACCGGAGCGGGCGGGTGGGAAGCGCTGTACCATCAGTACCACAGGACCCCGTACTGGTTCACGGAAACCCACAACCATTTCGCACAGATGCTGGTGGAAGTAGGTTTTCCGGGGTTTCTGCTGTATGCCGTGTTTTGGGCGCTCCTGGCCTATGCAACCATTAAGACCTACCTTGCTCTGCTGCAACAGCGGAGCAACGCCAAGGATGCTTCAGAGGAGCGGCCTGCGGCCGGATCTGAGCGTAACCCATTGGCAAAGGTAGTCTCCTCGGGGATGGCTGTGTTCGCTCTCTGCATTCACAGCGCCTTAGACTTCGACCTCTCCCTACCGGCCATTTCGGTGTCTCTGTTTGCGGCAGTCGGCGTTCTCCTCGCGGATGTATCCGGATACCTTCCTCGCACTGCGGATCTCCTGGCACGCTTGAGAAGGTCTGGCCCCTCTGCGGACTCTCTGAAGGGAACGTCAAGAAAGGCTGTTGCCGGCCAGGGAGCCGGGCGGCTGACATTCCCCTGGTCGCTTGTGTTCACTATCTTGATCGCGGCAGCCCTTGTCCCCACCGTAGTGGCCACAACCAACAGGCTCTACAGCGGCATGGCCTATGCGTCCAGAGGAGACCAGATCATGAAGACGTCGGGAGACGTCATCCTTGCCCGGAAGTATATTGCGGAAGCCACAAAGAGAGACAAGTGGAACCCCAGTTACCCGCTTGAGTTGGCGGAGTGGGCGGCTGATGACTTTGCAAAGACGGCAAATCCGGCATCTAAGGGAATGGTGCCGCTCTACCTTAAAGCGGCGAAAATGGCCGATCCGTCAAACCTCGAGCGCCAGATACTGGAGTTCCAACTATTGCGTAGAACCGGCTTCACCGAGGACGCCCTAAGGTCCGCGTATGAAGTTGTGCTCATGATGCCAACCAACCGAAGCTATCACGAGGCCCTAGCTGACATGGGACGGGCAGTTATTGCTCAGCACGCTAAGGCATTGACTCAGCCGGAACTCACCGATTCTCAGCGGGACGAACACCTCCGCATGCTGTCTCTCTGTGCCGAGCTCTTGACGTCGTCATTTGACATCCTAAACGCCAAGCGCGAGCGTGTTACGGGCATCTACACTAAGGTCTTTAGCCCGACAGGTTTGGAGTTCACTCCCAAGCTGGCCCTTGCGGCGGGCGAAGTTGCTTTTCTTAGAGGAGACATCGAGGAGAGCGGCACACTGCTCTCAGCTGCGGCGTCGGACAAGTCTCTGGAGCAAGAAGCGTACTCATGGCTGGCGCGTTTGTCGGAAGCAGCAGGCTATCAGACAACGCTTCCAGAAGGTTTTGAGCCTGACCCGGAAGAAAATCGTAAGATGGCTGCCTTGTTCGGATCGATTAGGGGCGCTAGGTAAGCCGGAGGCGGCCAAGCCAAGCGTGCGCGGAGGTTGGAATCAGTGGACACGTATTCGGACGAGATCGACCTTAGAGAATACATTGAGGTGCTGTGGCGGTGGAAGGGGTTCATTGTCGGCATCACTCTCCTAGCCGTGCTTGCCGCGGGAGTGGTGAGTTTCTTCGTGCTGGAACCCGTCTATGAAGCTTCGGTACAGGTAATGGTGCCGCAGTCTCCGCTGCCGACAGAGATCATCAGGAGTCCGCACTTCATGCAGAGCATCGTTGAGAAGGCCGGTCTCGGGGAGCAGTACGATGCCTTTTCTCTCGCACGGGATGTCTCCGTAGAGACGAGCAAATCTTCCGCGACACTTACGACCATAAGGGTGCAAAGCACCGATCCGCGATTGGCCACAACGCTGGCAAACCAAATCGCTCTAGACTTTCTGGACTTTGTGAAGGCGAAATACATCGAGTCCTTATCAGATTCAACAATGTACCTGACTAGCGAAAAAGCGGCCGCCGAGGCCGAACTCGCTGCACTGCGGGAAAAACTGTCCAGTCTCAAGGAGGAGAGCCGGATAGAAGCCCTGCAGATCGAGGTCGACCGGCTCGCGGAGCTTGTCGCATCATACCGGAGTAGACAGAGTGCGGATGAACTCAGGAGACAGGAACTCCTCAAGGGCATAGAGGAGCTTACAGCCGCTCTGGCCTCCACCCCGCCAACTCTGCCGGGCCCGCCCGACTGGGCCGGGAACGCTACCGAAGTGCCCAACGACACATATCAGAATCTCAGCGAGACTCTTGCATACAGAAAGGTGGAACTTGCCGAGGTTACGACGCGGCTCGCGCAGGCTGAGTCGACCCTTCCTTCTCTGAAGAGAGAGTATGACGCCCAATACGCGAGCCTCCTGAGTTATCAATATCAGATCCGGGAGCTGGAAGCGCAAATATCTGTGCTGGAAGAAGAAATCCTGTCTTACACGGCAAGGATCAACGAGCTGACCACCAGTCTGCCGCAAACTAACCTGGTGTCGCCGGCCGTTGAACCCACAGAGCCCATCAAACCCCACAAGCTCATGAATGTTGTAGTAGCGGCGGTGTTGGGCGGATTTGTGTCCGTCCTTGCGGTGTTCGCCATTGAGTATTGGCGCTCGCCGAGGAGGCCCGCGACGATATCTCAGTAGACGATTCTACTGAAGCGCGGGCCACGCTCCTGTTTCAACTCTGCTTATCAATGCCTCAAGCCCGCGGTGGTAAGCTGCGTCCAAAGCATCTGTAATCTGCTCAACAACCGCAGAATTCACCGCATTAACCTCGGCCTCGCCGACAATGCCGGAGTAGGCCCGCCCGTGGTCGGCAAGTAACTTCCTAACGGACGCGTCAGTGCCGCTGCCAAAGATACCGTCCTTTTCACCTGCGTAGTAGCCCAGGAAGGATAGGCAATCCTGGAGAGCCAGGACGTCCAGACCTATCGTGCCGGTCCTCATATCGCGCTTGTACTCTACCCTGGTAGGAGGTGACACTGCGATGTTGACTTCCAGGTCTGGAAGGAGCCCCGTTCCGGAGATAGATGCGCCCGAAGGCGTGTAGTAGTTGGCTATGGTGAGACGTACGGCGCCCCAACCTTCTCCCAAGGGTAGAACCTGCTGGATGCTGCCTTTGCCGTACGTGCGCTCGCCGACCAGAATCCCCACTCCCCGGTCCCTTACTGCGCCCGCAACTATCTCTGCGGCGCTGGCGCTTCCGCCGTTGATCAGAACCGCGACGGGAATGGGCTGGGTGTCGGCCTTGCCAACTATGGCTTGCCTGCCGGCACTGGCCTCAAGCTCCACGATGGTCCCCTTCGGGACCAGGTGTTCCGCAACCTCGATGCCCACATCAAGAAGCCCGCCCGGATTGTCTCTCAAATCCAGCAGGAGGCCCTTGGCCCCCAGGTCCTTGATCCGCGCGATTTCGCCAGCGAAGCTTCTGCCTGTACCCACATCAAACTGGTTGATGTCGATATACCACAGCCCGCCGCCAAGTTCTTCAGCCTGTATGGCCGAAGGCGTCAAGGTCTCGCGGGAGAGGCAAAAGCTGAGGATCTCCCCGGTTGAGGGGCGCGTCACGATGACAATCACGCTCGTGCCAGCAGGACCTCTTAGGGCATCGCCCGCTTCATCGAGCGACGAGTATTCTTTCCCGTCAATACCGGTAATGATGTCTCCGGGCCTCATTCCTGCTTTATCGGCAGGGCCCCCCTTTACGATGCTGACGACGATGACTTTGCCCTCTTGCATCTGTATGACGACCCCGATACCGGAGTATGTATTGTTGAAAGTGCTGGTAAACTGGCTATATTCGTCGGGAGTCAGATACGTCGAGTGAGGGTCTCCCAGACTGTCGATTAATCCCCTCAACATTCCCTCGTACAGAGTCTTTGTAGGAACGTCAGTGGGATGCGCGCTCGATACCAGAGACTTAACCTGCAACAAGAGGTTCATGAATGCTTCTTCGTCAGCGGGAATGGATATACTGGCTGTCTCCTCCGTTGGCTTGCCCGCGGGCGCGGCATAGGCGCCTGCACTCGGAACAACGACAAGAGCCACGGTAAGGACGACAATGAACCAAGCGCTTCTTCTTCGGAATAGTGTCACGGTGTCACTTCCTATTCGGGTAACTAAGGCCTATCAGGGGGTACCAAGACTATGCGAGCGCCGCCCGGCGTCCTGAAGCTCGGGCGAATACCGGCCGCTATTGGGGCCGTCATGCGGCCTCCGCTGAGTTGATAGCTCATTCCACCCACGCTAACCAGCTTGTCTACAGGAACCATGCTATCGGGCTGCCACGCGCGAATAGTCCGGAGCTCAGGCCCGCCCGAAATCTGCACCAGTGGTATGTCTTCCGGACTCACGAGAGGGCGCTCGAGAATCCCGAGGACTCGCGAATCAGACTGGCGTACGATAGCAACGAGGCTAGGTTCGGCCGGGTCGGAACGAAGCGGCATATCCAGGGTGGTGGTTCCCTGTTCGATTGTAGAGGGGACTCCTTCGGGAATCGCGCTCTTTCCGTCTGACTTCAGGAGGTTCACATCCATTTCTACATATACGCCGGTCGTGCCGCCATAGGCCTCTATGTAGACTGCGTACTGGCCGAGTCTCGGATTAGGCAGATGAATCTCACCCAGGCCCGAAGAGGTAGTGAGAGCCCTGCCCACTTCCGTCCAATGGACCGTCTCCTGGTCAAAGTACATGAGATATGCCCTCAGTACGCTGCCGGTGGAGGTGCCGAATCTCACTGACAAAACGTCAACCGCTTCGTCTATGTCCGGCAGCATCAGCTGCGTGCTCCTGCCTGCCCGTTGGGCAAAAGAACTTCGGTGACGCCACTCTGTAGCGTAGACGGAGGAGACCCCCCGGATCTCTGCTCTGGTGCCCTGCAACCTAACCAAATAGAACTGGGAGTCGGGCGTGGCGCCGAGGTTCGAAGCATAGAAGCCCTCCAAAGCGATGTCAACCTTCGGCACTGCTGAGAGCGGGCCGTCATTCAACCGGAAGACACATACTTGCCAGAGGCCGGCGGTGGGAATGCCGACTCTAGTCGTGATCGCTCCGTTCAAAGCTCCGTGGCGCACCAAGACACCATCCGGATTGTAGATGGCGTATTGCTCGCCCTGGCCGGACCCGGAGATGGTGAGAGCCATCCCTTCAGAAGAGTGGGGCACCCGGAAGAACTGCCTCGTTACCGCAGCGCCTCCTCTGCTCTCCATCCTGAATGAGGTCCTCCCCAAGGTGTCAATCAAGTGGGGAATAGAAACCGTGACGGTAAACGAGGAGTCAACTCCGGGGGTAGCCAGGTCGTCCGCAGATATCTGGCCACTGTAGAATCCAGGAGGCAGCTCCCCTGTCCCGTAGATCACCGTCTCCCTCTGGCTCACGGGTTCCATGAATATGCGGTCGCTTCGCGGCTGCAGCCACGGAACGTCACTGGATAGGCTCACTTCCCTGGCCACCGGAGCGTAGTTGTCAATCCAACCTGGGAAGGCTCCGGGAGTAGTACCCTCGATCCAGATGCCTTCCTCGCCGGACGAATCGTCCCAATCGCCGCTTATCAAGAGGCGGCCGTTGTCTGCACGAGCGTTAAGGGTTTCCCAGGCAGCAGTAACGTCTATCCTACCGCTCCCTTGCTCAACGGGCAGAACCCCGAGCATAGGGGAA
The DNA here is from genome assembly GCA_050952125.1 of Bacillota bacterium. Taxonomy (GTDB): domain Bacteria; phylum Bacillota; class Sulfobacillia; order Fermentithermobacillales; family Fermentithermobacillaceae; genus UBA3951. The sequence continues at coordinate 539,722 of JBMNKK010000004.1, read as the reverse complement.
GCCCCTTGGAGCAAACCTTGGGTGACGAGACTTACAGACTTCGCCAAGTTGCCTGCGGAGTCAGACTGCGTCTGCCTCACCGAGGCAATTGCCCCCGCAGCATAGGCTGCGGAGACGGATGTGCCCTCCATAAGGTAAAACGTTAGGTCTCCGTTCCCGCGAAAAGCCGGCACGGCCGCGACGGCAGGAGCAGAGAAAGATGGTCCTCGGTTCCCTTTGGGGTCAGGCCCGCAGGAAGACATTGGGTACCACTTATCTGTGGCAAATCGGGTGTCCAGAAGCGGATTGGCAACGTTGATCGGCAGGTAGCCCGACACCATGACGGTGCAGTCTCTGCCCGTAGAAACGGTGATCGTGCCGGCACCGGGTCCTGCATTTCCCGCGGGGAGCACAAGGTGACTCGACATCGATGCCACCTTTGCTTCCAACTGCTCCCATGCGGGATCCTCACCGGACTGCTGTCTTGCCGAGCCCACGAGGATCACGTCGGCCTTTGCTGTAACGGCTTCCTGAACACCTCTCTCGATGTCCAGCCAGTCTCCCAAACCGTCAGAAGACAGTGCCTTAATGGCGACAATCTGAGCTTCAGGAGCAACTCCCGGTACAACCCCAGAGCCGGCTGCAAGTGCAGCGAGCCCGGTACCGTGCCCGTTGAGGTCAAAGCCGAAGGACACCTTTCCGGATGTTGTGTCTATCCTAGACACAAGGAGGGCAACGGACTGGTCGTCAGATATGTTGAGCACCGCGTAGGTTCGGTTGTTCCTAAACTCACGGAGAGGCAGCTCGTCGCCAAAGTCTCCGTCGCTGTCCGTGTCCACAGTTACCGTATTGTAGTAACCCGCCGCTTCGGGATCGCTCACGGCAAAGTAGATCTGCCTGTAGCCTCCGATTGCCGAAAGCAGCACGTCGGGAATAACTCCAATCAAATACTGGCCGCTGCGGCTCCTGACCTGCGATACGTCAAGGGAGGTTTCGCCCACATATACGAGGCCTGATTCGGCTGCGTATTTGCCCACAGGCAGTGCCGTTCCTTCACCGGTGAGATCGATCCAGTCAGTGAACCTGGCAGGTGCGGGTGCGTTTGGGCCTCCCATAACGCGCGGGTCCACGCCGGTGTCAACGACGGCAATGACCTGCCCTAAACCCGAAGCGCCGGACTTCGCCCGTAGCTCAACTACTCCCATGGCGGCCAGAGCAGCTTGTGCAGCGTTGAGAGCGGTCGAAGAGTCGATAACTGTCTTGGCTGTGGCGGCCGCCCGTGCGGTGCCTTCTACAGGACGCATGCCGAGCGGAAGCGGATCAAAGGACACACTGGCTCCAATCACGCATATGCCCATGATTACGCATACCAACACCAAGAAGCGCCGACCACGTCTTCTCACGATCTCAACCCCCGCACTCACTCTACTCCGCCATGAACCAAGGCAGCCTTCCCCGCACTATCCAACACTACACCCACCTTGCGGCCTACCAGCGCACTTGGCAAAACCACTTTATCTTCTAAGTACCACAGCCCATCGGGCGCGGCGGGTACTTTCACAGCGGACACACTCTCTGGCAAGTCTAGCGTAAGCACTTGCTCGTCCGCCCTGTAGCCCGCCATAGTGCCGAGCACATCATAGGCGAGGCCCAGCCGCTCCATTAAAAGGCCCGTCAAGGTACCGACTTCGCCTCGCGAGGCGGGGTAGTCGAGGTTTAGAACTTCCGAACCCTCTCCCAAGAGCTGAACAAGGTCTTTCCAACCAACTATCTCAGGTGCCGCCCAAGCAGGCTTAACACTTATCTTTGAACCGGCAGGGCCGGCAGAAGCCCCAAGTCCCGCATACACCCTGGTGACCATGACCGCAAATTCCGCCATTGTCACGCCTTGTTCGGGATCAAATACGTTACCGGGCCGCCCGCGTACCATCCCCAGTTCCGCAGCCATGGTTATGTGGCCGTATGCCCAGTGAGAGCTGTCAACGTCAACAAATGCCATAGGGGCTCTATTGAGGGACGGAGCAACCTCGCCAATGGCCGCCAGGAGGATCTTCACGGCTTCTGCGCGAGTGACAGTGTTTTCCCACCGCATCTCTCCGCCGCCGTACCCCACCATCACTTGCCTGACCCTAAGGATGGCCGCTAAGGTTGGTGACGGGACTAGGCTGGTCTTCGCGTGGGCGGGCTGCCCCGATATAAGCACGAAAGCAACCATAACCGCGGCAAGCATTGCGTGAGGTTTTCTCCCCCTCATATCTCTGCCCCCTAATGCTCACCCAAACATGAAAAAACTTCGGCTCACTGGGTGAGACGCAATATCGTTCGCAAGTGTTCCAAGAATTCTTCCACTCGGAAAGCCCTGCTTCCTGCGCCCTAAATGAAAGGAGGCCCTTTCGGGCCTCCTTCTAGAGTCGATGCTGATATCTACTTAGTCTTCCGGAAGGACGACTAGTACAGCAACCGTGTCCTCGATCGAGGTGCCGGTAGAGTACACAGCGACCTTCGACATAATCCCGAGCTCCTCGAACGTCAGCGAGACGGGATCGTCGCCGGTGATGTCGTAGAACAAGGAGTCCTTGTCGACTAGCAGGAACACCTCGGTGCCGGCTATGGTAGAACCGTCGGCGATCTTGAATCCCTCAATCGTGACAACCATGTTGTCAAGATCGATGTCCGTGATCCGGAACTCGTCATAGACGGTGTCCAGGGTCGTGGTGCCGACAGTCCAGACCGGGCTCTGCTCAGCCGAACCCGCGGCGAGCTTTCCACCGGACAGGCTGAACTTGATGACGTCCTCGGCCACAATGCCGCTTACGTCAAAGCCGCTAGCGACCTCGTAGTCGACCTCGACGTCATCAATGAGCAACTCGAGGAACCAGGCGTAGCTGCTGCCGGAAACACCTCTGTACTTGCCGGTGACCATTGCGTACTCGGCAGTGTCAACAGCCAGATTGCCGGAAGTTACAGCAATCACAGTGGTCTTTCCTGAGCTGAAAGCTACACCGCCCGTGATCCAGTCGTTTGCGAGCAGGTCCTCGACATCCATCACTTCGGGATCATCCAGATCGGTGATGTCGAACACGATGGTATCCGCAGAGACCTTAACGTTGGCGCCGTTGTTGGCGTCGCGCTCGATCAAGGCGTAGTCGACGTCGATGTCGAACCTATCCCTGTGATCGTTGGTCGGATCCAAAGCGGTCGGGTTGACGTAGTCAATCTCGTGAGTGAGTGCTTTGATCTTACCGGAGCTGTTCGTCTCGTAAGAGATAACGGATCCTACGATTAGACTGCCATAGACAGCCGAGGCGGCTGCATCGTCATTGAAGGTGCCATCCTCCAAGGTCTCATCAACCGTGCTGGCGAGCTGCAGCTCTGCCTCAGAACCGTCGCTGAGGAACAGCTTGAGCTTGTAGACCATGGTGCCCCACGAGCTCGGATTGTCCTTCGCCACTACGACAGCGTAGGTCTCGTCGCTGGCGCTAGAGCTAACGGTGGTCATCTTGACGACCTTGCCGTCCTTGTTGAGAAGGATGGTTACTTCGTCGCCGATCTTGTCGTTAGTGATACCGACCGACTCGTTACCAGACTCTACCCTGGGCTCAGAGTAACCGACTCCGTCTATATAGGCGGTAAGGACGTTGCTGCTGTTCTCAGTCAGCTTGTCGAAAGTACCGGTCACGGAGTTACGGGTTACGACCAGGATAGCCTTCTCTTCGGAAGTGTTCCTGATGTACTGGACTACGTCGTCCTCTTCGAGATCCTCAAACGACTCGGCAGCTCCAACCCAAGTGATGTCGTAATCCCTAAGGGTGATGCTTCCCTCGTTGGAGAATCCGTCAAAGACGATCCTCTCGTAGGTGGCGTTGACGGTGTCGACAACACCCCACCTGTAGTTAACGGCAATGACGTACTTGGGAGCGTTGTTTTCATCGAGAATGACGGTTATCTCGTCGCCAAGTTTGATGTCGACAGGAGCAGCATCCGCCCAGTTGCGGAACATAATAGAACCAGCGCCTGAGAGGTCCTTGGTCTTGCCGTCATACTTAACCTTGGTTGCCGAAGAACGAGTAGCAGTCTTGACGGAGGTTGCAGGAGTGAGATCCTCTACAAAGAAAACCTCTTCGTCGTTGTTGAGCCACACGCGGACATAGTGTCCGAGAAGCCCGCTGCACTCGGTTCCATCAGCGAGATAGAACGGCTTGTCGGCTTCAGGAGTGGTGTCCTTCTCGTTCTCTACTGCCTCGTCAACAATGATGGGATCGCCATCATCCCAGGAGAAGAGGTCGGGTGAAACAACCAACCAGCCCTCCATGGACACAGCGCCCATGTCGTTGAGCAAGGTGACTCTGTCAGTGTTGTCGGTTCCGCTCACAACATAGCGAACCGAATCGCCGTAGCTCACCTGAACCAGCTTGGGGGTGGTGAGGGCATTGGCGAGAAGCCCGGCCACGTCGCCACGGGTCGCAAAGCTGTTGGAGGTGAAGCTGATACCCTTGTTGATCTTCAGCTCAGCAGCCTTAGCAATGTAGGCGTTGGGCCAGGTAAGGTTGTCGAGAGCCGGTCCATATCCGAGTGCCCTCAGAATCATGGTGAGGATCTCGGCATAGGTTACGTTGTTCTGGGGGAGGAATGTCCCGTCGGGATATCCCTTAACGATCCCCTGGGTGGCTGCAATGCTGATGTAACCGGTTGCCCAGTGGTTGGACTCGACATCAGCGAAACCGACCGGAACGCCGGTCAGCATGTCGGCAGCATCCTTAAGACCCATCGCGTAAACGATCATCTTCGAGACTTCAGCTCTTGTGATCGTCGCGTCAGGCTTGAAGGTGCCGTCGCCATAGCCGTTGAGCAGACCAAGCCCGGTGAGCTGCTCGATGGCGAGCTCTCTCGCGTGGCCGTCGGTGTCGGTGAACGACGCCGCAAACGCAACGCTGGCGAGGCCGAGAATCATTGCTGCTGCAAGAGCAGTAGCAAGAATCTTCTTTAACATCCTCTCTTGTATCCTCCTTTGTCGGTCTTCGGTACCCTAGAGTACTTAACCGGTGAACTGCCTTGACTAAAGTTTCCTACAAGCGCTAGGTCTCGGGTTGCCCGGGATCCCCCCTTCCCAAAATTCCTTTACAGCCTTCCACCTTGCCCGGATAACCCTCCCTCACGTTTGGTGAGAGGGTGACTCCCATGTCTCTGGTATGAAGAAGGAGTCCGCATAAAATCGATCTTTGGGAGCTTCTTTCCGGGTAGGGACCTTTTCGATTGTCTTCCGTTGGTTGCCGGTACTTTTCTATGCTTAACCTGGTTTTTTTGGACAACCATCCAGGCTAGTGGGCATTATAGCACCCGTCACCAACAGAGGTCAATCTATGTTGTCAAGGAAACCGCAGGCAAATCTACCTTTGACCAGCCTGCAACGCAAATAGATAGTACAACCATAACCTAGCGACAGAAGGTATTCGTCGCAGTGCACTAAATTCCTTCTTTTGTACCCACATTTTGGAATGCTGTCGCCGATATTGTCAATACTTCTTGCACAGCCCTCCTCTGGAGGTCAATACTCATCGACGGCACGCCTCTGGGCCTACCCGCCGCCATCTCGGGCGTGGCAGGTATATGGATGAAACCTACCTTCGGCACTCCGCCCCTCTGCTTGGCCAAATGAGACGCGCAGTAGAAGGCGTAATTGCAGAGGTACGCGCCCGCCGAAAGCGAAAGGCGAGCGGGAATCCCAGCCTTCACGATGGCCTCGACCGCATCTTCTGCCGGGATGGTGGCAAAATAGCCGTCCGGCGCCCCCTGGATGATCGGCCGCCCTACGGGAATGACACCCGCGTTATCCTTGGACTTGGACGTGTAGTTGACCGCCACTTTCTCCACGGATATCTCGGCCCTGCCTGCAGACAACCCGAGTGATAGGACAACTGCAGGTTCAACTTCGTCTATCAGCGACTCCAAGCGACTCTGCACCGTGCCCCATTCCACCGGCATAATCGCTGAAACCACTCTATGACCGGCAACCTCGAACCCGTCCAACGATTTCGCGATGTCGCCTGAGGGGTTAACCTCATCGCCTCCGAAAGGCTCGAACCCGGTGACAAGGATCTTCCTTTTCACTCGTCTCACCCTCTTATGGAAATTAGACGATGAGCGTGCATGTATGTTCCTTCGAAGGGGATCTTTCTCCTTGATGATGGATAATCCTTTTGGCGGGATATTATGCCACTTATGGCCTAGCCCTCTACGGCAATCGTTCCCCTAATGACCGTAGCCGCGCTTCCACCCACCCTGACACAGGTTATGCGGCCCGAGTCTGTGGTTACTTCGACGTGGATAGTTGATGGCCGCCTGAGGATGTGGCCTTGCTCGCAAACGATCTTCGTCACGGGCTCCTTCACCTCAACCAGCCCGTTCAGGACCAGGTACCCGCCGGTGGCCCCTGAAGCTGTGCCGGTGGCAGACTCCTCCGGCACGCCGACGGCGGGAGAAAAATCGCGGCAGTGTACGGTGGCTGCCGGGTCAATAGTCTCAAGTGAAAAGCAGTGTACGCTGATAATCTTGCGGCTGTTGCAGAAGTCGGTAAGCGCCGCCATGTTGGGCCGCATAGACAAGAGAGCCTCGCGGGAGGTAACGGGCGCTATAAGGTCAGGCAACCCTGTGGATACCACCTGAGGAACAGCCCTGTCAAACCCGGTTATGCTCCCTTCAGGAGCACCCAGTATCTTCTCCAACTCCGCGATCTCCTCGCGGTTCGGCTGGGCCACAACGGCGGGCAAGTTCTGGGTCATCATAACGCGGGACGGAACGCCTTCGCAGCCTAGTTCGATATCGACCGGGAGTCTCCCGGCCTTGGTCAGTTGGTGGACACGCACTTCGCCTTCCTGCGCCTGAATGATCCCCAGTTCGGCCAACAGCCAAAAACTGCCGATGGTAGCGTGGCCGCAGAGGTCGACTTCAGCCAAGGGGGTGAAGAAACGGACATCAAAATCCGCCTCTCCTTTACCGCGCGTATCTATAATGAAGGCAGTTTCGGAGAGCGCCATTTCTCGAGCAATTTTCTGCATGGTGTCATCTGACAGCCCTGAAGCATCAGGCACTACGCCTGCAGGGTTCCCTCCAAAGACAACGTCGGTGAAGGCGTCAACCTGATAGATGTCAACTGTCTTCATTATGTATTACCTCCGCTGCAGTACCTCTATTGGGGGAGCCCCCGCCCTCATTACGGAGGGGCGCCCTCTTTAGCCTACGAACAACCTGGCCAACCGGCGCCCCCACCCAACAGCTCTCTTCCTTATTTGTTCCGGCTATACCGGCATGTATCCCGCAGGATGATCTTTCTTAGACTGCTCAAGCATGTTGTAGTCCACTCCGGTCCGCCTTGCCAACCTCTCCTCGAGGAACTTCTTGGCCTGCGGCGGGAACAGAGCGTAAGAGAGGACATCCTCTTCCTTTGTATATAGGGCGCCCAGCTCTTCCTTGGCCTGTTTCAATCCGGGCTCGATGTGATCGGCAGGTCTGTCTTTAATTGGCTCCTCATCACCGATGACCTTCTTCTGTATTTCAGGGTTGACGGGCGCGGGCGGCCTGCCGTAAAGTCCGCGGAAGTAGTCCTTAACCTCGTTGGTAGCTATTTTGTATCTTTCGCCCAGTAGGACATTGAAAACAGCCTGAGTGCCAACTATCTGGCTCGTGGGAGTGACGAGCGGAGGATGGCCCATATCCGCTTTCACCCGGGGGACCTCTTCAAACACCGCAGGGAGCTTATCTATCTGACCCTGCTCGCGAAGCTGAGAGATAAAGTTGGAGATCATGCCGCCGGGTATCTGATAGCGGAGCACGTTCGCGTCGGGCGTCGACGAAGCCTTGTCAAACTGGCCGTAGTGTCCCCGCACCTCGTGGAAGTAGTTGGATATCTCGGATAGAAGCTCGAGATCTAACCCGGTGTCGTATGAAGTGCCCTGCAACGCGGCGACTATCGATTCAACAGGCGGCTGCGAAGTAGAGAGTGCCATGGTCGATATGGCGCAGTCCACGACGTCGGCGCCCGCCTCAATTGCCTTCAGATAAGCCATTGAACCCATACCTGAGGTATAGTGCGTGTGCACCTGAACCGGGAGTCCAATTTCGTCCTTCCACTTCTTCACGATGTCGTAGGCGTTCTTAGGCGACAGAATACCTGCCATGTCTTTGAGGCACAACGAGTCGGCTCCCATGCGCTTCAGCTCTTGAGCGACCGACACGTAGTGTTTGAGGTCGTGGACAGGGCTGATGGTGTAGCAGACCGTAGCCTGCACGTGGGCGCCTTCACCTTTAGATACCTCAATGGCTTTCGCCATATTGCGGGAGTCGTTCACCGCATCGAATATCCTCATGATGGAGATGCCGTTTCTGATCGCAGCCTTCACAAAAGCTTCAACCACGTCGTCCGGATAGTGCTTATATCCGACAAGGTTCTGGCCGCGAAGCAGCATCTGGAGAGGGGTGTTCTTGAACGCTTTCTTGAGTGCCACGAGCCTCTCCCAAGGGTCCTCATTGAGAAAGCGCATCGCGCTATCGAAGGTAGCGCCTCCCCAAACCTCAACGGAGTGGAATCCGGCGGCGTCCATCTTTTCAATAATGGGAAGCATGTCCTCTGTCTTCATCCTTGTAGCCAAGAGAGACTGGTGCCCATCCCTAAGAGTGGTGTCGGTTATGCCGACACGTCTTTTCATGGTGCTTTCGGTCATGGAATTCATCGGCAGTCACTCCATAAGTTCAATTAATGAGAATATCCTACCACATTACCCGCGCCGGTTGACCGCCGCCCGAATAAAGTCCGTGAAAAGGGGGTGGGGTCGATACGGCCGGGACAGAAGTTCAGGGTGGAACTGGCAGCCTAGGAACCACGGGTGGTCTTTCAACTCCATGACCTCAACGAGGCCCCTCGCCGGCCAAATTCCTACCGGTTCAAGCCCTGCTCCAGCAAGTTCCTGAACGTATCGCGGGTTCACCTCAAACCTGTGGCGGTGCCTCTCTTCGATCGTTTCAGCGGCATAAGCTCTTCTGGCGAGAGACCCTTCGCGGAGCTCGCACTGATAGAGCCCCAGCCGCATGGTGCCGCCCATGTCCTCTACATCCTTCTGCTCAGGCATAAGGTCAATGACGGGATGGGGGGTGTCGGGATCAAACTCTGTGGAGTTTGCCTCCTTGTAGCCGAGGGCGTCTCTGGCCACTTCGATGACGGCGCACTGCAGCCCCAGGCAAATCCCAAAGAACGGCACCTTGTTCACTCTGGCATATCGAACCGATTTCACCTTGCCGTGGATTCCCCTGTGGCCGAAGCCGCCCGGAACCAGAATCCCGTCGGCATCCTTGAGAACCTCGTTCACTTGGTCATCCGATGCGTCGTCCAGCTGAACGGCGTCTACCCACTTGATGTCTATCCTCGCGTCATTGGCCAGCCCGCCGTGGTTCAGGGCCTCCACAACGCTCTTATAAGCGTCGCGCAGGGCGATATACTTTCCGACAACCGCGATCTTGCACTCTTTCTTGGGAGATGCCAGCTTTGCGGATATCGCGTGCCAGTCGGTAAGATCGGGGGTCTTGTGAGGCATATCAAGCTTGTCCTCAATAATGGTTCCCAGGCCTTCACGCTCCAACATAACCGGTACTTCGTAAATGCTGCGGGAATCGATGTTCTCTACCACGGCGTTCCTCTCAACGCTGCAGAACAGGGCTATTTTCTCGCGCATCTCGACCGAAAGAGGCATGCTCGACCTGCAGATGATGATGTCGGGCGAAATGCCGATGGACCGCAACTCGGCTACGCTATGCTGGGTGGGCTTGCTCTTCTGCTCCCCGCTGGCCGGAAGATAAGGAATAAGCGTCACGTGAACATACAACGTGTCCTGCCGCCCGACTTCAAACCTTATCTGCCGTATGGCCTCGAGAAATGGAAGGCCTTCAATGTCGCCCACCGTGCCGCCGATCTCGACAACGATGAGGTCTGCCTTGGATTCCTTCGCTACTTTCCTGATTCTCTCTTTTATCTCATTCGTTATGTGAGGGATCACCTGGACTGTCGAGCCCAGGAAATCTCCCCTTCTCTCCTTCTCAATGACCGACTTGTAGACCTGACCCGTGGTAACATTGTTGGCCGCTGACAGCGGTCGGTCGATGAACCTTTCATAATGACCTAGGTCGAGGTCGGTTTCTGCACCGTCGTTAGTAACAAATACCTCGCCGTGCTGGAGAGGGCTCATTGTGCCGGCGTCGACATTCACGTAAGGGTCAAGTTTGATGATGCTGACCGAGTACCCTCTGGCTTTCATGAGGGTGCCGATGGAAGCCGCGGTGATCCCCTTTCCGAGGCCTGATACGACTCCTCCAGTAACAAAGATAAACTTGGGCATGAAACGCTACCTCCTAAAAAGGGGAGGGAGCCCTACCCCATCTCTGGTTCTTCGGGCTCCCCTACCGGTTCTTCATCTGTTGTTTCTTCTTGGTAGTCTTCGTCGATGACCACCAGTTCTCGTCGGAGCCGCTCACCCGGTTTCGGGCGGTCGGCGGACGACACTTCAACCACTTTGTACGACGGAGGTTTCACCGTCCACTCCCTTAGGCCGCACATGCCGCTGCCCCTGTTCAAAAACCTGGTATCGAGACTGATCTCGGTGTGGGCTTTCGCCATGAGCCTTGAGAGAGACTGACCCGGCTTCAGGTTTTTCTGTGCTAGAACCTCGTTGACCAGGTCTTTGTATTTCATCGGTTCCTTGCGGTCTTTCAAAATCCCGTAGGCCGCATCTACAAATGAAAGATCGCTACGGGGGTTCTGAGGCTGTACTGCGTCTGCCACAAGTACCACCCCCTGCAAAGTTTCGGGAAGCTTGCCTTCAGTTATTCTACTCACCCACGCACCTCTATTCAATATGCCAGTGAAAGACCCTAGTACAAAGACTTCCTTCTTAGAACCTCTTGGGCTACGTATGAGGCCACATCTTGAGGCCTGGTCATGGGCCCAAATCCCGCATCGTATCCCAGTTCAATAGCTAAAGCGTGCGTTATCCGCGGACCGCCGGCAACCAGCACCACCTTCTCGCGCAAACTCTCAGCCTCAAGTATCTCCGCCAGATTGGTGAGGTTCGACAGATGGACATTGCCCTGTGTAACCACCTGAGACACCAAGATGGCATCGGCTTTTTCCTCGGCCGCCTTTGACACGAGGGTCTCATTAGGTACCTGGCTACCCATATTAACCACCTTGAAGCACGAATATGCTTCCAAACCGTGGTCGCCCGCGAAACCTTTGTAGTTGAGTATGGCGTCGAGACCCACTGTGTGCGCGTCGGTGCCGGTGGCAGCCCCTACGATAACGATCGGTCTCCCCAGCCGCTCTTTGACAATACGTTCGACCTCTGCAGGCCCGAGTTTATCCCAGAGCGGCCGCGCTACTTTGAGCTTGGCGGTTTCCACCGGACGCGATAGTTTACCGTATCCCACGAAGAAAGTATAGTTGTCGCCAAGCGCCGCGGATTCCACAACCTGGGGATCTCTGAGAGACATTTGTCGCATGACTTGGCGCGCCGCTTCGTCGCCCATTGGACCGTCCGGTACGGGCAGCGTGAAACTCACTTGGACAATCCCGTCATTATGATGATCGCCGTAGGGCAGAATGAACTTCTCTCTCACGGCTTCTTTGCTCATTTTCATCACCTCCATGACGAAAAGCGCCTCACTTGGCGATAGATCCCGCTTACTTACAGGCCTAGTTCCCGCTTGAGCTGTTCCTCAACGGGGTTGTAGTACGCGCTGCTCTTTGGGAAGACACCTTCCAGACCTTTGCCCCCGCCTCTCGTTCGTTTGACTCCCGCAAAGGTCCCGCTTTCAATGGCTCCGAAAAGGCCCTTGTCGCTTATCTCTTTTAGGAGTGTTTCGGTCTTCGACAGCAGCTCCGCCGCGCGGCGTTCCACTTTGCCGTCAGGTTCCAGGATCAAGTTCTCTCTCATATGCTTGGCTGCATTCCGCATGTAAGAGGCAGCCTTGATAGAAACGTACCGGTCCTGCAGCAAGGGAGTGTGTACAGCCTCGGTCAACATGCCCACAAGGTGGATGGATTGGCCGGTCATTGTCGATACCATGTTGAAACTGGCATCTAGGGCGTGCGCGAAGAAGATGTCGCCGCTCTTGTGGACGGTAGGAGGCATGAACTTCACCGGGCACGACGGGAAAAGGTCGCGTACAAGGAGGGCCCCGGCGAGCTCGAGAAGCAGGCTGTCTTCGACATGGGGGTCAATCTCGAAAGCGTGGCCAAGACCTATCTGCTCATCCGGAAGCCCCGAAAGCTTCGCGAAATGGTAGTTGATGAACTGGGAGGCTATGACCGACTGCCCTGAGTTCAGAGCGTCAACCGTAGTTAAGTAGTTGTCCTCGCCGGTATTTATGATAATGCCGGCGAATGCGTTGATCATCCTGGAGAAACGCTGATCGATGAAGGTCCTCTCCGCGTTGATGTCGCGGAACAGAACGCCGTACATCGCGTCGTTGAGCATCAGGTCGAGCCGCTCCACGGCTCCCATGGCCGCGATCTCTGGCATGCACAGCCCGGAACAGTAGTTCACCAAGCGGATGTAACGTCCCAACCTCTTGGACTCTTCGTCAAGAGCTGCCCGCATCAACCGGAAGTTCTCCTGAGTGGCGTAGGTGCCTCCGTATCCTTCGCGTGTGGCCCCGTGGGGCACGTAGTCCAGGAGACTCTGGCCGGTGGACCTGATCACGGCGATGATGTCGGCACCTTGAGAGGCTGCCATCTTAGCCTGAACAATATCCTCATAGATGTCACCCGTCGCCACGATCACGTAGAGCCACGGGCTTCCTTGCACAGGGTAGGCCTCCAGCATCTGTGCCCTCTCTCTGCGCTTTGCCGCAATGCGATTCAGAGCTGAAGCGGCCATCTCGTCTGCCTTGGCCCGGCACGCCTCGCTGCCGTTCCAAGGCACCTTCGACATATCGAGTTTCCCGGCGGCGATGCGCTTCGCAACCTCCTCTGGCGGGAGATCGAGAGCCAGGCACGCGTTTGCCAGGTGGATGGCTGCGCCATCCTGAAGAAGGCCTAACGATTCGAGGTGGCTCACCAAGGCATTAGCCAGGGGCACGCCTCCGGGGCCTACCCCTTCGATACCGAATAGCCTGGCGACCGTCCTTTCGATGGCCACAGTGCTGAATGATTTGAGTTCCTCATTGACCTTAGCTGCCACAGCACTCGCCATGCTGTGGCAAGCGTCCGCTGTGTTTGTATCGAATCGCACCTTTAGCACTACGTATCCCTCCGAAGTCGCTCAGGGCAGTCCGCCGCTCTCTTTGCTCTTGTTGACGAAGGCTTCAGCCCTAGTGACTATCTCTCCGTTCAAACCCAAGACTCTAGCTACAAGAAGCGCGTCTTGGGGCGTAGGGGTATCGGGGCCTACTCTCTGGAGCCTGTAATCCATGTGCTTGTACAACCAGTTGATATCTTTAGGAACGTCCTTCCCTATAGAACCAGCGTCAATCGCCCCGGCGTCAGGGACTAAGCCTGCGACCTGCCAATGCGGCACATCCAGGGCTTTCGCGAGTCCGTGAAAGTGGGTGCTCGCGATGACCGTCGCTCGAGACTCCCGGGTCTCCCGCAGATAGTCAAGGATTGCGGCATACAGGGCAAGTCCCTGAGCAGGGTTGGTGCCCCTGCCAACCTCGTCCAAGAGGATAAGGCCCTTCTCCTCTCTGCGGGACAAGGCTTCTTTCAGAGAGAGCACCTCTGAAGCGAAGCTGGAAAGCCCCGGCTTGCCGTACGTCTCCGGCTGGAAGTACACGTAGTCATACAGGGAGAACCGCATTCGCCCGCAAGGAACGAGAAACCCCCACTGGGCGAGCGCCACACACAGGCCTGCAGTGGCAAGGGAGATCGTTTTCCCGCCCATGTTTGGCCCGGTGATAACCGCTACGGGCGAGTCCATCTCCAGTGATATTGGCTGATAGGCTCCGCCTCGCATCTCCACTTCGCGCCTCACCGTAGGGTGAAACGCGTTGTCAAGCATCAGATAGGCGGGACCTTCCACTACTTCCGGCTCAGTGGCATGCCACTCGGCAGCCAGTTCAACCTTGCGAAGTAGGTAGTCGAGTTCGGCGAGGGCCCACGCCGCCTTCTCGAGTTCGGCACGGCGCTCTCTCAGTTCACGGCTAAGTCTCGCCAAGACCTCTTCTTCCAGAATGGTTTCCTTCTGGCGGAGCCGGTTTATCTCTCGCTCAAGCTTTACGGCTTCCTCCGTCGCCTTCAGCCTGAAGTGGACGTGCGTGAGGGTCTCCCTGGTCTCACCCAATTCCGGCATGAGCCTGGCCTTTTCAATGGCCTCTTGGTTGGTCTTGCGAATGGCCACTTCCTCGCGGAGCCCGGGCCGCCGTCCGAGGAGTCGCTCGGCTGCGATGGCTTCCTTCGTCATCTCTGCGCGCCATGCCCTCTCACGGGCTTTACGTTCGGCTCTGGTCCTGCCCAATTCCGCCGAATAGCTGTCGGCAACATAGAACAGCGGCTCTCCCGATGAACCCGGCAGGAGCCTTTTTTCGACCGCCGTCAGTGAAGGAGGAACAACCCTGGCAGGCCAGTTGATCGGAGTTGCGGAGATGACAGCCCGAACACGGTTGGCCGAAAGCGCCAGGTGTGCCAGGACGAAAATCTCGGCAGGCGTGAGTGTCTTCTCTTCATCTAGAAGAGATATGGCGTGGAAAGGGTCTTTTAGAGTCACGAGAACGCTGTCAAGTTTGGAGAATACGTCGGGATGGTTTTCCCGCTCCGCCAGTAATGAAGAAATGATACGGTACTCCTGTTTCAGTTCTTCTTCTTGACCGGGATACTTCGGTTCAACTTTGCTCTTGGCTCTTCGCCCCAGAGAAGACTTAGGAGAAAGATTTTCCCAGATAGTTTGGAATCCGGTGCTGGCTGCAGTTGCCTCGCCGGCGAAAAAGGGCGTTACCCCATGGCCAAGCCGGCCACCTCCCTCGAACTCGTCTCGCCGGAAACAACGTCGAAAACGGGCACACGGCGCCCTGTGCGCCGGGACACTTCGCCCGAAACCTCACCTACCATCTCGTCCGGCTCATACGACATTCCCGTGTGGGAGACCGGATTAGTGGTGACAGCCAGAAGATTCACCGGTTCAGCAACTAATAGACCAACATCGGGGTAGGAATCCATGAACACGCTTACGGGGTCTCGGGCAATGACCGTGAAGTCGTCCCTTTCCGGCCACTCAGCGGCATATGAAAGAAATGTCTGGGTCACCGCGCCCGGAACGATCACATAGGCGGCGCTTCCCGCCTGCGAGAGAATATCCTCTTCGCTGCCGAGGACGGACCGGTATGATGTCTTCCTTATTATGTAGCGGTCGATCTGGTTACCGTCCAAGAATGTAACAGTCCCCTCGCGGATAGCGCGCTTGGCCAGCTCTCTCACCTGCAAGCCCGCTGGAGGCCGCCGGGACCAAAGCCATGCGACACGCCCTGCAGTCTCCGCTATCTCGGCAAGGTTCGTCCCTGCAGAAGCCCCCGTCGCTAAGATGGCGGCGTCGGTGACTCTGGGGCTCGCCGCGGCCGCTCTGTCGAGGGCCCCGTCTACCAGGACCACTTGCGCGCCAAGGCTGCGTAGGCGCTTCACGACGGAAGCCAATTCCACAGCGTTCTGAGGCCCAACCAGTTCGACGGGAGAAGGCTCTCTCACTCTACCCAAAACCAACCTACCCAAAAGGCCGGCGTTTTCCGAGACATCGGCGATCTCCATGAACCCTCCCGAGCTTCCGATAACGCCCTCCGCCGTCGCCACCCAAGAACCCTCGGGCGGAGTGATGGACGGTTTGGGCTCGCCGGTGAAGGAGTCGGTGGTCTCTCCGTCTCTGCCGCTGGACACCAGGCCCACACAAATGCCGCGGGCGTGGAGCTCGGAAGCGAGGTAGTTCATCGTCACGGTCTTTCCGACGTTCTTAGCGGTGCCGACGACCGCCAAAGACCTGACGCCGCTCTCGATCACGAGTCCGGCAAGATCCACGGAAATCACCTCCTCATCTACTACTTACAGCTATGCAAAGCAGCCTTGAGGTGCGTCTACGTCACCTTTTTTGACCGCTAGTTAGGCTTCCGCCTGTTAAGTCTGTCTGTGCCCTCGGGCACGAGGCTCGCTTTTTCGCCTGCCAAGAGTGCCGCTACCCCGCGCGAACCTCCGTGCTTACGGCCGCAGATCCTGCACACACCGCCCTCGGCGTACTTCTCAGACGGGTCATACCGAGGCTCATGATACGCCGCGATAACGCCTTCATAGTTCCGGACAACGACAGTTCCCTGACCCATAGTCAGGATGTACTGGGGATTCAGAGGGATCTTTCCGCCGCCGCCGGGAGCATCCACAACGTATGTGGGGACGGCAAACCCGGTCGTATGTCCTCGCAGGAACTCCATGATCTCCAGGCCTTCGCTTACGGTTGTTCGGAAGTGGTCCAACCCCCACGTGGGGTCGCACTGGTAGATGTAATAGGGTTTGACCCTTATCCTCACCAACGCGTGAACCAATTCCTTCATTGTTATAGGACAGTTGTTGACGCCACGGAGCAAAACCGATTGGTTGCCCAGGGGAATACCGTGATCCGCCAATATGGAGCAAGCGCGGGACGACTCAGGCGTCACTTCCGCGGGATGGTTAAAGTGAGTGTTCACGTACAACGGGTGGTACTTGGCCAGCATCTTCGCCAAATCTACGGTTATCCTCTGCGGCATGACGACTGGAATCCTGGAGCCGAGCCGGAGGATCTCGACGTGGGGTATCTCTCGGAGCTTCTGAAGGATCCACTCAAGCCTGTCGTCTGAGAGAGTAAACGGGTCTCCGCCCGACACCAGCACATCCCTGACTTCTTTGTGTTCTTTGATGTACCGGATACCTTCCTCAAGCCTTTCTCTTGATGCCACCCCGTCGGTCACGCCCACCACGCGACGGCGCGTGCAGTGTCGGCAGTACATCGAGCACTGCTCGGTAACAAGGAAGAGGACGCGGTCGGGATATCTGTGGACAAGGCCGTGGACAGGTGAATCAGCCTCTTCGTCCAGAGGGTCTACAGCTTCCCACTGTTTAACTTCAGTTTCGTATCCTCTCGGGACGGCCTGGAGCCGGATTGGGCAGTTCTCATCATCGGGATCTATCAGGCTTGCGTAGTACGGAGTGATGGCCATGCGGACCTTCTCCAGCGCTTTCTTGACTCCCGCTATTGCCTCGTCGCTCAGCGAAATGACCTTCAACAATGTATCAACGTCTTCAATGCGGTTCCGCCACTGCCACCGCCAATCATTCCATTCTTCTTCGGTTACTCCCTTGAAGAGAGGTATGTCTTTCCAATGCCGCATCTTCGGAATACCTCCTGGTAAGACGCTATTCGCCCGGAAACATCTCTTCGAGAATAGCCCTCAACCTCGAGTTGTGCCGGATAAGGTCCAGGGCGATCCTAGAGTGATTCTCTGCATAACCGTTCCCGATAATCAGGTCCACGTCGGCCCCCACGCCCTCGGCGCCCAGGGCGGCAGCAGTAAAGCTGGTTGCCATTGAGAAGAAGTACACCTTGCCCCGGTCTCTGGTGCAGAGAATCGAGGCCATCTCAGTGCCGGGGACACTGACGCAATTGATCGTGATGTCAACCTTCTTCCCCGAATTAGCCGCCAAGACGGCTTCCTGCGTTGCTATGGCGTCCTTCGCGTCACATGCCAGGACCACATCCGCAGCACCCAGCGATTCGGCCCTTGCCCGTGACGCCCGCCCGTGTGCTGCGGCGATGACTCTGCCGGTGGGACCTGCCTTCTGTTTGGCGGCGGCAGTACATATCAAACCCGACTTGCCGCCCGCACCCAAGATGAGCACAGTGTCGCCGGGACTAACCAGTCGCTCGGTCTGAGCGGGAGCGCCCGCAACATCCAACAAAGCCAGAGCGAGGGTCTTGCCGATATCGGGAGGGATAACCGCGTAAGGCCCTGACTCAAAGATGACCGCCGTACCTTCAATGTCTATTTGGTCTCTGTCGAGGTGCACTTCACGTATCTTCTCTATCTTCAGCGGGGTGAGCGACAGGGAAACCAACGTGGCTATAAAGTCGCCTTCTTTAGCTCCGTCTCTCCTCGGCGCAAGGGGACCGAACTCCTTGATCGTCCCAAGCAGCATGCCGCCGGAGCCCGTCACCGGATTGTGCATCTTGCCTCTTTGAGAAACGATGCCTTTGACGGTTCTCGCTACATGCTCCTGCAGCTCCTGGGCGCTCACGCCTTCCGGTGCCGATCCGACTATCTGTTTGAAGCTGGCCGCATCGATGTTCAATGTCTTCACGTCGACCAGAATCTCGTTATCGCAGATTACAGGAGTATTGTCTATCTTCCACGCCGCTTGGGGCAGGACGCCCAGAGGCTCGATGACTCTGTGGATGCCGTAAGGGCTGCCGTTCGAGTGCCCCTTTGACGCGCCGCCTGCCATATGCTTCA
Source organism: Bacillota bacterium (assembly GCA_050952125.1). GTDB lineage: Bacteria > Bacillota > Sulfobacillia > Fermentithermobacillales > Fermentithermobacillaceae > UBA3951. Next base: position 521,242 of record JBMNKK010000004.1, on the reverse strand, counting down.
TCCCCAATCCACTTGCACTTGCGTACTTCACGACGCTACCTTGTTATGTAAGCAAGTTCCGTGCCGCCGCAAAGCCAGGTCCCGTCTGCTTTGCGCTCCTCTTGTCTAGGTACCTTTACGGCCCCCGGGCTTCCTAGCTCCGACGCCGAGGATACGCATCCGGTACTGAAGCGTCTGCCTCGGGATTCCCAGCTTCTTCGCCGCTCCGGCTACGGTGCCGCTTTCGCTGATCGCCGTCTCTATGAGGGCTTTTTCCTCTTGGCGAAGCCGGTCTTTTAGCAGGGCGCCGCCTTCCTCGGACTTGGCGGGCACGATCCTGTCCGCAGGCTGCTGGTCAGCCTGCAGCTTGTGCCCATCCAGCCGGTCCGACAACCTCGACTGGACTGCGGAATTCTCCATGTAGACTGAGGCGGTGTGTCCAATGCCCCTGACTGCCGGAGGCAGGTCTTCCAGCTCGATAAGCGGCCCCCGCGACAGCGCCAGACTCCCCTCTATAGCATGCTCCAGCTCGCGGACGTTGCCGGGCCACTCGTAGGCCAGAAACGCGGCCATGACAGCCGGGGATACGGCCTTGACCTGCGCAAGGGGATGATCGGGAGAGTGCTTGTGCAGAAAATGGTCGCACAAGAGCGGAATATCCTCTCTCCTGTCTCTAAGCCTCGGAAGTCCGATCTCCACGACGGACAGGCGGTAGTAGAGGTCGGAACGGAGGAGCCCGGCCTTCACGGCTTCTCGCGGAGGCATGCTGGTCGAAGAGATGAACCGCACGTCAACAGGCCTTTCCTTGGTATCGCCCAATCGCCTGACCCTCTTCTCTTGTATGGCTCTCAGCATCTTGGCTTGCAGCCCCAGGGGCATAGAGTCTACCTCATCCAGGTACAAAGTGCCTCCTGCCGCTAGTTCCATCAGCCCGGGACGGTCTGTTGCGCCGGTGAACCCGCCCTTTGAGGTGCCGAAAACTAGGCTTTCAAGAAGGCTTTCGGGCATCGCCGCGCAGTTCTGAGGGATAAACGGGGCGTGCGCCCTATCTGAGGCCGAATGAATGGCCTGCACCAGAAGCTCTTTGCCCGTCCCCGTCTCGCCCCAAACCATGACGCCGGAGTCGCTCTGTGCTACCTTAGCGGCAGTTCTCTTGACTTCTCGCATTGCCTGGGACTCGCCCACGATATCGTCTAGCGTGTACAGCGTCTTTGAGAGCGCGGTCTTCTTTCGCCTGCTCCTAAGCTCCCGGCGGAGATCGACGATGCGCTCTGCCATTTCCTTAAGCCGGGTGATGTCGGTAGATACCTCGCATGCACCCGTGACCTTTCCATCGACGAAGATGGGGTAAGTTGAGTTCAGTGTCGTGATCTTCTTGCCCTTGTAGTTGGTGAACGTCTGCTGCTGGTCGACCTCTGGAAGGCCTGACCGCAGCACCCGGAGAAGCGTGCTTGAGTGCTGGTCGAGTGAAGGGAAAACCGACAGTACGCTCTTGCCAACCACTTCGTCCTTGGAAAGCCCGTCTATCTCGGACGCTGCCCGATTGTAGACAACCGTGACACCGTTCTGGTCCACTACATGGATCCCCTGGTTAACCGCTTCGAGGATCGCCAAGAGAGACGGAGAGAGGTCCACGGAAGCCACCGTCCTTTCCCGCCGATAGGCCCAATTTCCGGCGCTGCCGGATGAATATTCGGCAGTGGCGGCAGCGGTTCCTTCCCAGCGACAGCTAGACTTTCTACAATCGATCAGCAGCTATCATAAAGAAAGTCCAAAAGAAAGCGCCCCGCTTCCGGGGCGCCTCATAGCAATCTGAAGACGGGTTCGTCCGGCGATGCGGACTGCCCGTGACCTACATCGACTCCGGTGCCGAAATGCCCGCAATCCGCAGGGCGTTGGCCAGGACAATCTGGCAGAGGCGAGCCAAGTACAACCTCGCTTCGGTAAGCTGCCTATCGTCGCTGATAACGCGGCACTTTGTATAGAACGAATGGAACGATGACGCGACATCGGTCATGTACTTGATCAGCCTGTTCGGCTCGCGAGCCTCTGCAATGTCGTGGATCTCCTCGGGGAACGCGGCCAAAATCTTCATCAGAGCGACTTCGGACGGATCGCGCAACAGCGAGAAGTTCACTTCGTTCGGTCCGATAGACGTCGCGACGCCCTCTTCTTTCGCCTGCCTGAAGATGCTCGCTATGCGGGCATGGGCGTACTGCACATAGAATACGGGATTCTCGTTGGACTGAAGGCGCGCGAGATCGAGATCGAAATCCAGGTGGCTTTCCGGCGATCTCATCAAGAAGAAGAACCTAGCGGCATCTTTGCCGACTTCCTCGAGCAGCTCTTCCATGGTGATGAATTCGCCGCCGCGCTTGGACATCTTCACCGCCTCACCGCTGCGAGACAATCGCACCATCTGGACGATGAGGATCTCCAGCCCCTCAGACGGGTAACCCAACCCCATGAGACCTGCTCTCAAACGGCCCAGATATCCGTGATGGTCGGGGCCGAGAAGGTCAATAAGGAGTTCGAAACCCCTCTCAAACTTGTTCTTGTGGTACGCGAGGTCGGGCACGATGTAGGTAACGCTGCCTTGGCCGTCCGACTTGATGATTACCCTGTCTTTGTCGTCGCCAAACTCGGTAGACTTGAACCAGAGCGCGCCGTCCTTCTCGTAGGTGAGTCCCTTGACGCGAAGCAGCTCCACCACCTGCATATACGCATTGCTATCGCGCAGGCTCTTCTCTGAAAACCATGTATCGTACTCGAGACCGTAGTCCAAGAGCACTTTCCGCTGCCTGTCTACGATGCGCTCCACGGCGTATTTTCCGAGGAAATCGTGAAGCTCCGCGGGACTCATCTTCATCAGAGTCTCGCCTTGAGTCAGGTAAAGTTCCTTGGCCATGTCAAAGAGATACTCGCCCTTATAGCCGCCTTCCGGTATCTCGGCAGCTTCTCCCTGTACTTGCCGCAGACGGGCCTCTAGCGAGCTGGCCAACATGTTGACCTGATTACCTGCATCGTTGATGTAAAACTCCCTGCTCACCTCATAACCGGCCATCTGCATGAGCGAGGCAAGGCAGTCGCCTACAGCAGCGGCCCGCGCGTTGACCACGTTAAGCGGCCCGGTCGGATTGGCACTGACGAATTCTATAAGGACGCGCTTTCCCCCGCCGTAGTTGGTCCTTCCGTACGAAGGACCTTCCGCCCAGATGCGCGCCATGGCCGGTTCAAGCCAACCTCTGTCCAGAAAGAAGTTCAGGAAGCCCGGACCTGCTATGTCGACCTGACGGATTGGCGAGTCATCGAGCTCCAGATACTTGACGATGGCTCCTGCGGCGGAACGGCCGTCAGATTTGATCGCGCGCCCAATAGCCATTGCCACTCCGGTAGCGAAATCTCCCTGGTCGGGACGAGACGGGGTCTCAAGCTTGACCGTGACATCTAGATCAGAAGGAAACTCTCCCTTGTTTTTGGCCTTCGAAATCGCGGCGTCAATGCGCCGGACAATGTCTCTCTTTACCTCACTTAGCACGCTCGAGCTTACATCCACCACAGCATTTCTCCCTTCAAACGCGCGCCCGCCGAGTTTATACCCGGATCTCCTCCGGCGCCAACAGCAGGAGACACTCTCTCACGATAGCCGCAGCCAGAAGTCCTGTCTTCCCTGTACTGTCATAGGCAGGCGCCACTTCAACCAGGTCTGCACCTACAACATTCTCGCCGCTCAAAAGACTCAAGGCGTCAAGGAGCTCCTGCGATGTAATGCCGCCTGGTTCGGGCACTCCGGTTCCCGGAGCGAAAGCGGGGTCTACCACGTCGATGTCTACCGTGAGGTAGATCGGCACCCCGTGTATCTTCGGGAGTATTGTACGGAGAGGCTCCAAAACCCTGTAGAAGTGAATTTCCGACAGTCCTTTGGCCTCTTCCAGCTCTCGAAGCTCGGCCGATCGAATTCCCAGTTGGAACACTCGCCCGGGTCCCAACACATCGATGACTCTGCGGATGACAGTGGCGTGGGACAGAGACGTCCCGGTGAACTCCTGCCTGATGTCGGCGTGGGCATCCATGTGGATGACAACCAGATCCGGATACTTCTCAATCATCGACTGGACCAGCGGGTAGGTGATAAGGTGTTCACCGCCGATTGCCATGAACCGCTTCCCCTGAGAAATCAGATCCCTAGATGCCGAGCGAATGACTTCCACAGCGTCCTTCACCGATCCGAAAGGAACCACAAGGTCGCCGATATCAACATAGTTATCACTGTTTAAGGAGCGCTTCTGACGGAGTGAGTACGTCTCTAGAGCGTGTGATGCCTCTCGAGTTGCGGATGGACCAAACCTGGCGCCGGGTCGAAATGACGTGGTTTCATCCAGCGGTGCTCCAAATACGGCGATAGGTGCCGAGGCGTCCATTGTGGTCCACATGAACTTGTCGGGCCTCATCCACGCGAAACTAGAGTGCTCTGCCAATCAGGAATCCCTCCACCGTAGCTCCTTAGCGGTCTAGAACAGTTTGCGCAACTCCGGGGCTAAGCACGAATGCCCTCTCGTGAATCTCAGGCGAATAGTAACGGAATTCCAGACTGTCGTCAGGCTTTCGCGCCGGCACTGACGGGTCGAGCCCCAGTGTTGCGCATGTATAGCTCCAAAACCCTCCCGGATAGGTCGGCATAGGTCCGGTGTAGAGCTTGGCCACAGGGAACACGGCCGACAGGCGCCCGAATACTGTCTTAACAAGGTCCGGCATGACAATAGGGTTCTCGGTCTGCGCCGCCATCAAACCGCCGGGACGCAGGGCCCTCTTGATCGAACGGTAGAACTCTTCGCTGAACAGCACTTCACCCGGACCTATGGGATCGGTGGAGTCGACAATGACCACATCATATTCGCCCTTGGATTTGGCGACAAACTCGAGCCCGTCCGAAATCACCACTCTTGCCCTGGGATTGCTGAAACCCACGTTCCACTGGGGCAGGAATCTCTTCGATGCGTCGATCACGCCCTCATCGATGTCCACCAGCGTAGCGCGTTTCACCGAAGGGTGTTTAAGCACTTCCCTCAACGTGCCCCCGTCGCCGCCGCCGACTATCAGCACTTCTTCAGGGTTGGGGTGAGCGAACATCGGCACGTGAGCGAGACACTCGTGGTATAGGTACTCGTCCAACTCGGTGGTCTGGACTACATCGTCCAGCACCAATATACGACCTAGACTCTCGGTATCGTATACCGCGAGTTCCTGAAACTTGGTCTTGGCCTTGTGAACCACAGACTTCACTTGAACGGAAAGCTTCAGCCCGGGTATCCACTCCTCAGTGAACCAGAGTTCCAAAATGCAGCCCCCCTATTAGCCTTAACCTGCGATTTCTTGGACAGAGAAAGCCTGGAAACGTCGAACGCATTATATCAGATATGGGTATTGGACAAAACATAGAGAGGAAATGCTGGTATTTTGATGCGGAGGTCATTCTTGGGCCGGAGTAAACAGGTAGAATCAAAGCGGAAACGCGAGGGCTTAAGGCGGCCCGTGAATCTGAGAGAAGCCGTGGTCTTGCTGATCAAGGCCGGCGTCTTCGCGGGCTTGGTGCTCTTTACTGTCTTCCTTGCACTTGTAATCTTCCTTCCTTTGCCGGAAGCGCGCATACCTCAGGCAACTACCATTTATGACGTGAAGGGGCGGCAAGTGTCGTCGCTCTTCGTGGAGAACAGGATCGTCGTGCCTTCGGCCGATATTCCAAAGTCGCTGAAAGAGGCCGTGGTAGCAGTCGAGGATATGCGCTTTTACTCCCACCACGGATTCGACCTGGAAGCAATCGGCAGGGCTCTCTTGCGAAACATAAAGGCGGGAGAGGTGCGAGAGGGCGGCAGCACCATAAGTCAGCAGTTGGCCAAGAACCTATTCCTGTCACATGAACGCACCCTACAACGCAAGTTCATCGAACTCGTCTATACTCTAAAGCTGGAGATGCGGTACACCAAGGACGAAATCCTAGCCGGGTACATAAACCAGATTTACTGGGGACACGGAACATGGGGCTGCGAGGTGGCATCCAAGACTTACTTCGGCAAGAGCGTTAAGGACCTTGACCTGGCAGAGTGCGCTCTTCTGGCCGGCATCATAAGGAGCCCCGAATACTACTCTCCCTATCACGACATGGAAGCAGCGCTTTCGCGGCGGGCGACCACGTTGGCGCTCATGGTTGACCAGGGATACATCAGCGATGAAGAGCGAACTGCCGCCAACGCAAAACCGGTGGAGCTTCCCGGACTGCCGAAGAGCGTTGCCTCTTACTTCGTAAGCTACGTGATAGCCGACATCGGTACGCGCCACCCGGAAGTCGCCCGGAGTATCTATCGAGGAGGCTACCAGGTCTACACTACACTGGATCTTGATATGCAAGAGGCTGCGGAAGAAGCGTTCGCCCGGAGCATGCCGGAAGGACAGAAGGACTCTCAGGGAATCACGCAGCCTCAAGGCGCCCTCGTGGCCATAGAGCCGGAGACGGGGCACATCAAAGCCATGGTCGGGGGACGGAGTTGGAATGAAACGCAGCTGAACCGGGCGTACCAAGTGAAACGGCAGCCTGGGTCAGCGTTTAAGATCATCCTCTACACCGCTGCAGTAGACCAAAAGCATCCGGTCACCGAGACCAAAGTGTGCGAGCCCGTGGATTACGCCGGGGCCTCGACAGGACAGCGGTACAAACCGGTGGATTACGGAAGGACCCCTTATCACTACGCCCCCTTAACCATGCGTACTGCGGTGGCTATTTCGGATAACGTCATCGCTACCAGGTGGGCACAGGAGATAGGTCCTGCACGCGTGGTTGAATATGCAGAGCGCATGGGCATCAAGAGCTACCTTGAGCCCAGCATCCCCTTGGCTTTGGGTGCGTCTGAGGTGACTCCCCTTGAGATGACGGTTGCGGCCGCTACTTTGGCCGCAGGCGGAATAAGGCCGGATCCCCTGGCTGTACTCAAGCTTGTTGACCCGAGCGGCAGAGTGATTGAGGAGAATAGAGTGAGGCGCACTCCCGTATTGGATGCGGGCACCGCCTATGTGGTTACCAGCCTCTTGCGCTCAGTGTTCGCCCCCTCCGGCACCGCCGCGGGGCTCGAGGCCTACCTCGGCACAAGGCCGGTAGCCGGGAAGACCGGAACCACAGACGACGAGCTTGAAGGATGGTTTGTGGGGTACACGAGAGACTTGGCTTGCGCGGTTTATGTAGGCTGGGACCACAGAGAAAGGTCGCTTCCCGGTACGGGCGCTGCCGTCGCGGGCCCGGTGTGGGGCGACTTCATGGGCAAGGCCCACAAAGGTTTACCCGTGCGCGACTGGACGGTGCCCTCTAACGTCACCTGGGCCGCCGTATGCAGCGACACAGGACTACTGGCCGGACCCATGTGTTTCAGGCAGCATTACGAGGTGTTTCTGAAAGACGCTCTACCGCCGGTTGACACCACCAATCACTACATTGATCCTTCTTGGTGGAGAGGACTCTTGTTCCCGGATACTCTTGGTGAACCTCAGCGAGACTACGCACTGGACGACTCGGTGCGGGATGTGGAAGTGCCGGTCGTGTATCCGGTGGAGGCTCCTCATCCAAGGTCAGCTGCCTTACCTAACCCGTTCGCCCCTCCGCCTTAACCGCCCGGCACGACCACTGTGCCTTTTCACAGGTTCGGGCACCTAACGCTCATCTCGCCATCCTACGTTGCCTCCGCCAAAGTTATCTCCAAAACTGTCTCCTGATTTCCCCGGAGCACCTTTACCGCCAGCACTTCGCCGGGAGACTTCTCCGCAAGATAGGCCTGAACGGCCGACACTTTGTTGACCTGAGTACCTGCTATCTCAAGGATTATGTCTCCATCTTTCATCCCGGCTTTGTGCGCGGGGCCTCCCACAATAGCCTCGTAGACGTAGACGCCCCTTTCGATGCGGATCTCCGGGTTGTTCCTTGCGACGATCTCCTTGTCTACAAGCCGGACCCCTAGGATAGCCCTACGGACTCGTCCCGTCTCGATGATCTCTGAAGCCACGCGCTGCACCTGGTTCGACGGGATCGCGAACCCCATGCCCTCAACGTCGTTCGAAGCCAGCTTCATGGAATTGAGGCCGATGACCTCTCCCTTCGCGTTGACTAGCGGTCCGCCGCTGTTTCCGGGATTGATGACGGCATCCGTCTGAATCAGCCTGATAGCGGAATCCTGAGTGATGTTCAGGATCCGGTCTATGCCCGAGACGATGCCGGCCGTCACGGTACGGCTAAATTCCATACCCAGGGGATTCCCGATAGCCACAGCCAGCTGCCCCGGCTTAACGTTGTCAGAGTCACCAAACGTCACGGTTGGAAGCCCTGTAGCTTCTATTTTGATCACGGCTAAGTCGGTGGACTTCTCAGACCCGACTACCTTAGCCGGAAAACTGCGCCCGTCGGCCAAAGACACCGTCAACGACTTGGTGTTGGCAACCACGTGCTCGTTCGTGACAATGTACCCGTCAGAGGAGATTATCACACCGGTTCCGCCGGTATCGCGCAGGTACTCGCGACCGAAAAAGTCATAGCCCATCGTCGCTTGATTGGTGATCCCCACAACAGCGGGGCTCACCTGCTGGGCAACAAGCATTATGGCCGCGTAAGGGTCTTCAAGGTCGGTGGCGTTAAGGTAGACGGGGTTCGGAGCCACAAGCCCCGTATCGCCTGAAGCAGGACCGGAAAGCTGAAGATTGCCGGCCCGGTGGAATAGGATTTGAGGCGTTATGCCTACAACGAGGAATCCCCCAATGACCGCTCCAACTAGTCCGACCAGCAAGTATGACCACAAAGACGGCCTTTTCTCACGCGCCGGTGTTTCGTAGTCCATGAAAGTGCCCTCCTTCAGCGATCATGAGTCGCCGTGTAGTATCATGGTCTACCCTAAATGTACCAAACAGTAGGCAAGCAGGGTTTGAACATTCTTTTAAAGAGGGGATAACATTCTTCGCGCTGAGGATAGCGGTAATAAAGGGGATCAGGTATTTTCCGTCGCGCTTTCGGGTCTAGTCCGGGACGACCTCTACATCAGCTCCAAGAGCCTTGAGCTTCTGGTCGATGATCTCGTACCCTCTTTGGATTACTTCAAGGCCGTACACTTCCGTGGTTCCGTGAGCCGAGAGACCCGCGATCACAAGACTGGCTCCCGCCCGCAGGTCGTTGGCTTTCACAGGGGCTCCCACGAGCTTAGGGACTCCCTCGACGATGGCGGTCTTGCCCTCAACCTTGATGTTGGCTCCCATCTTGACAAGCTCGCTCACGTACCCCAAGCGGTTGTCGTACATGGACTCCTGCACTACAGAGACTCCGTCTGCCCGAGATAGGACCGAAACCAACGGCTGCTGTGCATCGGTTGGGAAGCCCGGGTACGGCAGAGTCTTGACGTTGAGGCTCTTGGGGCGCTCCGGTCCTACGACTCTCACGTAATCCCCGTTCTCTTCCACGATTGAACCTGCCTCGCGGAGCTTCGCGCTGACGGGCTCTAGGTGCTTCGTAATGACATTCCTCACAGTCACGTCGCCGCCGGTGGCCGCGGCCGCCATCATGTAAGTGTCGGCTTCGATGTCATCGGGGATGACCGAGTAGCTGACTCCCTTCATCTGCTTTACGCCTCTTATCCGGACTACGTCCGTTCCGGCGCCCAACACTCTCGCGCCCATCGCGTTCAGGTAGTTCGCCAGGTCAACAATGTGAGGTTCTTTCGCGGCGTTCTCAATGACCGTGACTCCCTCGGCGCGAGAAGCAGCCAACATTATGTTGATGGTGGCTCCTACGCTGGGGAGGTCAAGGTACACCGGGGCGCCGACCAACTTGGACGCCTTGAGCCTCACTACTCCGCCTTCCACGCTTACTTCCGCCCCCAGCGCTCTGAAGCCTTTGAGGTGCTGGTCGACGGGACGAGGTCCAATATCGCACCCTCCTGGGAGCCCCACTTCTGCCCTTCCAAACTTGGCCAGGAGCACGCCCATTAAGTAATAAGAAGCACGGAGCTTCCTGACAAGGTCATACGGAGCGATGTACGATGAGAAGCCGTTAGGGGCGATGCTCATACTCGAGCCATCATAGGAGACTATCGCGCCCAGGTCTTTCAGTATCTGGGCAAACACACTGACGTCGTTAATGCGGGGTATGTTGTCAATAACGCTTGCCCCTTCACCCAAAAGGGCCGCGGGTATGAGAGCTACGGAGGAGTTCTTGGACCCCCCAATGGTGACTTCTCCTTTTAGAGCGTGCCTTCCCCGTATGACAAGCTTCGCCATGAATGCCAATCCCCTAGAACAATCATCAAAGACCTAGTCCTAAAATACGGTATCATCTTCCGCATTCCTGCGTATTTCGACAAGCATGCGGCAAGAAGATACTGCCATACGCGGGATTTGGCTACTTGTAGTAGTCAAGCGGGTTCTTTGCCACGCCATTGATACGGACCTCGAAGTGCAGGTGCGGGCCGGTTGATACCCCGGTCGACCCGACGTACCCAATGACGTCGCCCTTGGTGACCGTCTGCCCTACCTTGCACGCGATCTTGCTCATGTGGCCGTACCTAGTCTCTTTGCCGCCGCCATGATCGATCTTGACGAGATATCCGTATCCGCCGTTCCATCCGGCAAAACTAACCATGCCAGAGTCTGCGGCGAGGATTTCAGTACCGGTACTCGCGCCAATGTCGAGGCCTTCGTGCATCCTACCCCAGCGCCACCCGAAATTCGATGTGATTGAGCCCTGGGTCGGCCAAACCATATCATCAGAACCCATTGGCGGTACCTGTTTGGAGCCGCGGGATATCTTCTTCGTAACCGGGTAAGAGATGACTTTCTCGCTCAAAGTCACCCTTGAAACTTCCTTGCCGTTCTCTCTCGTGATCTCCTGCACTACTTCCTTGGCACCGCTCTTGCCTGCCTGTATAACGGTCTCTTGCCAAGGCCAAAGGCTGTCGTCGTAGCTCACGCTGACGTCGTAGGGAATCCCTACCGTGTATGTAAGTACCTCTCTAGAAGCCAAGGTGACGTAAGGGTCGGGAACAACCAAGCTCAGGTTCTGGCCAATCTGAATGAAGTCAGGATTGACAGTGGGATTAGCCTTCAGAATGTCTGATAGGGTCATGTCGTTGGCTTCTGCAATAGCCCATAGGGAGTCGCCGCGCTTAACCACATAGTTCATCACTTTGTCGGTACCGCGAGTCAGGATGGCTACCGCTTCCTCGCGGTTCCGAAACATGGCGGAAGGTACTTCCTTCGGATTCACATCCACATTTTCCTTAATCAGCACTTCCTCAACGATACGCTGATTAGAATCTGAGATCTGCGCGATATAGTTGCTGCGAAGGTCTGAGATGACGCCTCGAGCCTCTTCCTCGGTAGACAAAGCTACAATGTCTACTCCGTTTACCGAGATCACATAGCCCTTGGCAAGATAAGAGACACTGTCTTCAATCGCCTCCGCAAGCTCATCTCCGGTGGACAACACGATACCCTTCGGCGGCTTATCGACCTTTTCGCAGGTAACTTCGCAATCCAATACAACCTCAGCACCGACGATGAAGCTTTCCGACTCAAGCAGGCGGCCCACGATGTCCTGATGGACCGTTTCGTCTTCGGTGTAGCCGATTACCGAGCCGTCTACCTTCACCGCATAGACGGTCTTAGCGTTAGCTACCTTCACGGAAACCGTAACGGCTGTTACGAGGACCAACATTAGGAAGATATTTAGGGCATAGTTCACTCTCGGACGGCGCCTGCCCGCATTTGGCCCTTTAAGGCCCAAACTAAGCAGTCGATAAGAGGATTTGTTCAGCCGTTCTCTTGCTTTATCGATCTTTATGCCCATTGCCTGTCCGCACCCCGATGGCAGTATCAAAGTAACTATCGGAAACACTCTGCATAGTCTTACCAAGTGAAGAGGGTTACAACCAGATCATGATATTCGATCCACTTACTTCGATTTCCTTCTACTTTTCTCGTACTTTTCGGAGCAGAAATTGACCTGATAGAGCACACTCTAGGCGAACCTTCATGACGGCGCATGATAGGGGATCCGGCTTTAGGAGATCGCTTGTTGACTCCACTGCGCGGGCATGGCAGCCTCCTCCGCAGAGGTACCGGGCCCAACAAGAGATGCATTCAGGCTTGTGCGGAACTCGGGAGCGGCAAAACTTGTGCATTAGGTCTTCACGCCGTATCCCGGTGCGGATATCTCCCATCAGGTATTCAGACTTACCCACCAGCTGGTGGCAGGGATAGATGTGGCCTTCGGGCGTCACGGCGACATATTCGTACCCGGCTCCGCAGCCGGTCACCCTGCGCTCGCGGCAAAGGCCCCGGTCCAACCCCAGCTCAAAATGGTAGAACTCGAACGGATCGCCTTTTCGAGCGCAGTCAACCCAGAAGTCGACAGTCCTACTGTAGGCCTCTCTAACTTCAGGAAGGTCCTCAACGCCTATGGCCCATGGGGCGGCAGTCTCTCCCACGGCCGGCTCCAGTGAGATGTGGCGGAACCCGTTCTCGTACAGATACTTAATGTCTTGATCAAAATCCAAATTGTACTTAGTGTAGGTGCCGCGAACAATGCAGTATCCTTTTGCCGTCCTCGACTTTGCCGCTGCTACGGCCCTTTCCATCGCCACTTCGTGACTGGGCCGGCCCGTGCTGAACGGTCGCATGCGATCGTGAACCTCCGGCCGACCGTCCAAGCTTAAGATCAGGCTCACATCGTTGTCATTGAGAAACCGGGCCTTGGCGGAATCGAGAAGAGTGCAGTTAGTGGTCAGGGTAAAACGGAACTCCTTCCCTCGTCTTGCCCCTTCTTCGCGAGCATACTGAAGCACCGCCTCGACCGTGTCGAAAGCCAATAGCGGCTCGCCGCCGAAGAAGTCCACATCAAGGTAGCGGCGGTTTCTGGAGTTCCGGATGAGGAAGTCTACCGCCTCTCTGCCTACCTCAGGCGTCATCACGCACCGGACCCCGCCGAAATCTCCCGTAGATGCGAAGCAATAGCAACAACCAAGATTGCAGTCGTGAGCCACGTCCATACACATGGATTTGAGGCCGGCCCCAACTGCCTGCAGCACATCTTCAGGACGCTCAGGGGTCTCAAGCGCTTCATCGGCACAAAAGAGGGTGTATCCCACTGAAGATCTGAACTCGCTCCAGGCGTCCGCGATTTCGGCTTCGCCGTACTTCCCTCGAAGAGACTCAATTAGCCCGGCGGGAGGTGAAGGCAAAACACCGGTCGGGTGCTTCCACTCTCCGGGGTTGTCCGCGGCCCAAAGGAGCAAATCTCTGCCTAAGGCGTCAAGAACGTGCAGCGAACCCGAAGCGGCATCGTAGGCGAAGTCCAAACCCTTACTCGAAAAGACGTGTACCGGTGAGTTCGGGTCTCGCGTCACTTCTCGGGACACGGCTGGTTGGACACCGTGCAGGAGGTCTTGCAGGCTGACTGGCATGAGGACTGGCATGACTCGCAGTCGGGACGTTCTTTCTTCCAGTTTGGCACTACAACGGTCACGATGTGTTTGGATTTCATGCGAATTCCCCTCTCAAACGCCACTGCGTTTACATAATATGTCTAAAGGTGGTTGTACAGTTATGATTATATGGCGAGGGAAGGTCTTGGCAACACCAAATTCGCCTCTCAGGAAGGAATTAGACAGGCTTGAGGGCCGGACGGATACTGGAGAATCCGCGCGGGCGACGATTGCATTTCCTATGCTCAAGCGGTATAATTCACCTGCTCATCCTAATACATTCTTCCGGAGGCAGGTGGATCCAGAAGTGCCGAAACGCGTGAGCGTGATTTCCCTCCGGACAGGTTCTCACCGCAATACGGAAGTCCGCTCGTCTCCGGTTAAGCTTTGGATCGCGTGTTTGGCTTGCGTGGCTCTGGGGATACTTATCGGCCTTCACCGTACCCCTCCTCCTGCTAGAGTTCCGGGTACGTTTCTGGCAAGTCCCAGCCTCGGCAAACTTGTGCCTGCTCAAGTACTAATCCCGGATAAGCCCGACATTTCCACGGCGCGGATGATGCCGGACGGCACGGTGCCGGGTTACTCACTCCCTGAAGTTAGACTGGTCAAGTACACCGTTCGCCCGGGTGACACTCTCTCGGCGATTGCCGCAAAATACAACACTACACCTTCCTCTATATCGTACTTGAACAACCTCGCGTCTCCGGACCTAATAACCGTGGGTAAAGAGCTGTCTATTATGCAGAATGCCAGTGGGGTAGTCGTGAAAGTCTCCCAGGGCGACACCCTATGGGACATTTCAAGGCGGTATGGAGTGTCTGTAAGCGATATCGTTCAAGCGAATAAGCTTAGCGACGGAGACGTGATTTCGCCGGGGATGACCCTCCTCCTTCCGGGCGCATCCACGTCAGCGAGGCCTCTCCCTTTGGTATCGCGCTCATCTTCTTTCAGCTGGCCGATACGCGGGTCTTTGACCAGCAGTTACGGCTGGCGCGTACACCCCATCTCCGGAGTGAATTCATTCCATGACGGCCTTGACATCGCTGCCGCATCGGGTACAGCAATAGCCGCTTCGGCCAGCGGAAGAGTTGAATTCGCAGGCTGGCTGGGCGGGTACGGACGCCTGGTGATCGTTGACCACGGCGATGGAGTTGAGACGCGCTATGCCCATATGTCGGGTTTCGCAGTGTCGGAGGGAGATTGGGTAGCAGCTGGAGACACCGTAGGATACGTAGGGCAAAGCGGCGACGCTACTGGCCCCCACGTTCACTTCGAGATAAGAAAAAGCGGGCGAACCGTCAACCCGCGTGATTATCTTCCCTAGATGAGGTATTTAACCGCCAGTAGGAGCGCCGCTCCCGGAATGCCGAACACGCCCACAGTCAGCGCCGACAGAAGGTTCAGCCCCATATGGAACCCAAAGTAGTGCCCTATCACGTTGACTGCCCAGATGACCGCGAACGCCACCGCGGAACGAAGGGCAACCTTGCCAAGCCCGGCCAGAGGTCTTGATAGTGCCTTCAAGAGGTAGTAGATGACAATCAGCGCTACGCCCGCACCCAGCACCACATTTAGGTCCATGCTTATCCCTCCGGCAAATGCGTATGAGGAAAAGCCGAGGGATATTACTGGTCTATGCCGTATAACTGCGGACCTTCTTGAGGAAGTATGAGTACTTCTTTCTTGCGGCTTGCATGAGGTAGATGGCTTCATCAATGATCTCAGGGTCGGTGGCCTCTCTAAAACACGAAAGGGCAACCTCGTACTCATTTTGCGCCTGATTCAGCGCAAACAGAAACTTATCTCTATCGCTGTCTTCATACCCGCTTGATGCGCGAGCCTTACCGAAGAGCATACCGGAACCTCGCCCCCACATCACATGTTTACTCAAAGCAGCCGTCAAGTGCTACAAACAAAGTATAGACAGCAAATGGGAAATTAATGCAGAGGCTGGGGTTTTCATTCGGTCAGGACGTGATCTCTCTCCTGGCTTCCAATGACTTGGATAGTGTCACCTCATCGGCATAGTCAAGGTCGGCTCCAAAGGGCAGACCTCGAGCCAGCCTGGTCACCTTAACACCCTTAGCTCTTAATACTTTGGCCAAGTACAAAGCCGTAGTTTCGCCATCTACGTCAGGGTTGGTGGCCAGTATGACCTCTTTGACCTTGCTATCCGGCGCCGATAGCCTATCAAGGAGTTCCTTGGTCCGGATGTCCTCGGGACCTATGCCCCGCAGAGGTTCGATATATCCGTGGAGCACGTGGTAAAGGCCCCGGTAGCCGCCCGCGCGTTCTATGGCGATAAGGTCTTTGGGGTAAGCGACAACGCAGATAATCGATGGGTCGCGGCGTGTATCGGCGCATACTCCGCAGGGGTCTGTGTCTGTTAGGTTACCGCACACAGAGCAGTATCCTACCCTGTCTCTGGCTTCCTCCAGAGAACCGATGAGTTTGTTGATGGTTTCTCTTCCTGAAACCACAAGGTGAAAGGCCAGACGTTGGGCTGTCTTGGGCCCAATGCCGGGGAGCTTCCGGAGTTCTTCGACCAGTTGAGAAATCGCCTCAGGCAGTAGGGGCATAGCTACATCTTGAAGGGAAGGTTCGCTGTGCCGGTGACCCGAGCCATCTCTTGATCGGCAGTTTCACGGGCCTTCGATATGGCCGCGTTCACGGCGGCAACAACGAGATCCTGGAGCATCTCGACGTCGTCCGGGTCAACTACTTCTTTCTGTATCTCGATGGACTTGACTTCCATGCCGCACGTCACAACCGCCTTGACCATGCCGCCTCCGGAGGTTCCCTCCACAGTCTTGGAAGCTAGCTCTTCCTGGGCTTTTGCCATCTCAGACTGCAGTTTCTGAGCTTCTTTCATTAGCTTCTGCATGTCAAATCCGCCGGCACCGGGAAATCTCGGCATGTCCTTCTCCTCCTAGAGGCTACTTTTCGGATACTACCCTTCCGTCCACTATAGTTATTGCAGCTTTGACCAGGGGATGCAATTCCTTCTCGGCCTCGGAACCATCTCCTCCCCCGCCGTTTCCGCCTGCGCCGCCGAGATCGCTCGCTTGCGCGCTTATAGACAGGCGCTTGCCCGTTACCTTCAAGAGCGCCGCCTCGACAACCTTCTTGTTGGCAGGCACCATAATCTGCTCCATGTGAGTCGCGTAGCCTTTGGGATAAGTCAAGACAAGCGTCTTGCCTCCCTCAACCCTGCTCGGGCTAGCCTGAACGAGATAGGCGTGAACCTTGACCCTGCGGCTCTTGAAGAGTGCCTCCAGTAGGCGGGGCCAGGCAGCCTTAACTGCCTCCGACAGCTCCTCATCGGAAAGACTATCCACGGGGTCTGCCATAAGTGCGGGCGCCTCAGGCGGCGCCGCGCCGGAAGGAGCTTGTGCCGGGCGCGTCTCCGGTAGAGCCGGTCGAGGCTCGTCCTTTTCAGGCGCGGGCTGACTCGGCTGGGAGACATCGGCTCGCGCGGGTGTATTTCCGGGGAATATGCCCTTTGGGAGAGCATCCTCTCCCATAAACAACCCCAGAAGGCTGACCTCCAATACAAGCCTCGGGTCGTCCTGGTTTTTCACCGTGACGGCCGCCTTTGATACGGCGTCCAGGACGGCGATCAGGAGAGGCGTAGGGAAGGTCCGGGCTATGGACAACATACTGTCCACTTCGTCCTGCGGACGGCCGATGTCAGATGCTTTTGCACCTGAACGGAGAAGGATCATGTCCCGGGAATACTGCCCGATCTCTTGGCAGAGTTCGCCCATATCCTTGCCTCTATCTGAAGCGTCGCGAGTGATGTCTAGGATGGATTGGATGTCTCTCTGCGCTATGGCTCTAAAAAGCCGCCGCATGCTTTCGGATGAAGTCTCGCCTAGTATTTCCCGGACATCTTCTTCTCTGACGGCCGTTCCGCCGTACGTCAGACATAGGTCCAGAATGGACAGCGCGTCTCGCATAGAGCCCTGCCCTGCTCTGGCAATGAGCCTGAGGGCGCCTCTCTCCCAAGAGACAGGATTGCCGTCAATGGATTGCGCTTGGAGGATCTTCTCCATTTGAGCTTCAATATCCGGCACGGAAAGTCTCCTGAAATCGAGCCTCTGACACCGGGAGGTGATAGTAACCGGTATCTTGTGCGGCGCAGTGGTAGCCATAATGAAAATGACGTGCTCGGGCGGTTCCTCCAGGGTCTTCAGGAGAGCATTGAAGGCTTCTTGGGTAAGCATATGGACTTCGTCAACTATGTAGACCTTGTACCCGCCCATAACAGGCACGTACCGGACAGCTTCCCGCAGACTGCGCATTTCATCGATCCCGCGGTTCGAAGCCGCGTCAATTTCAATCACGTCCACCGAGCTGCCCTCAAGTATCGATTTGCAGGACGGGCATTCGTTGCACGGCTCGGCTCCCGATCTTGACCGGCAATTCACAGCTTTGGCCAAGAGGCGGGCGACAGTGGTCTTTCCTGTTCCGCGTGGACCGGAGAATAGATAGGCGTGAGAGACTTTGTTTGAGGTGAGCGCGTTTTTAAGTATGCGGATCACGGATTTCTGATCGACAACATCCTCCCACCTGGAAGGGCGCCACACGCGATACAGGGCGACGTAGGACATCCGTCAAATCCCCCCTCGCGGTAGATACAACAAGTAAAGGCCGTGCACCTGCCTCTGACCGTCCTCCCCAAGCGGTATCGCCGTAGCTTGCTCCAGCCAGGAACCCCTGCGGCACATGAAAAGCTTCGCTTACCGTTGCTTCCTCCCGGACCTGGCGGGGTTCACGATTTCCCATTGCGCAGGACCCAGCCTTCAACGCCGCTCGCGTCGGCCAGACCCTAAAGAGAAGCAGCCTCGGACAGGCATCAACCCCGCTATAGCGGGTTGCGGGTTACAGGGCACCGCTACCTCCCCGTTTAGCACGGCCAAACTTCGGTGGCGGAGGGGGTGGGATTTGAACCCACGAGACGGTTACCCGTCTACACGCTCTCCAGGCGTGCTCCTTCGGCCGCTCGGACACCCCTCCGTGCCTACACACAAACTTGTCAGCCAATCGATTATCAAATGTGGCGGAGGGGGTGGGATTCGAACCCACGAGGCGCGTTAACGCCTACTCGCTTTCGAGGCGAGCTCGTTCAACCGCTCCGACACCCCTCCGGGCACTCTCTTAAGGCTCTAGGTTCTGCCCCGGAGTTGCCTAAAGAACGCCTCCAGCATAGAGGCGCACTCTTCTTCCATCACACCGGTCACGACGCTGACCCGGTGGTTGAACCGTTCGTCGCGAACGAGATCCATGACCGATCCGCACGCGCCGGTCCGGGGATCACAGGTCCCTATGACCAGTTCGGGTATTCGCGCCATAACTATGGCGCCCGCACACATGGGACAGGGCTCAAGCGTCGAGTACATGGTGGCGTCGAGTATCCGCCAACTGCCTTCGTGAACCGCCGCTTGGCGAATAGCCATCATTTCAGCATGGGCGGTAGGGTCTTGGAGAGTCTCCTTAAGGTTATGGCCTCTGCCGATGACCTTTCCGCTCTTGACAATCGCCGCCCCGACCGGCACTTCGCCCAAGGAGTAAGCTTTCATTGCTTCCTCAATGGCGACTCTCATGCCCTTAAAGTGCCGCTCGTGTCCCTCCATGCGCTCTAATTCCCCAAATCCCCTTGAGAAATCGATGGTGCGCCCGGGAGGACTCGAACCTCCGGCAGACGCGGATTAGGAATCCGCCGCTCTATCCGCCTGAGCTACGGGCGCACAAACCTTGGCGCGCCGGGCGGGACTCGAACCCACAACCTACAGATCCGTAGTCTGTCGCTCTATCCAATTGAGCCACCGGCGCAATCCTTTGCATGTGGCGGAGAGGGAGGGATTCGAACCCTCGAAGGAGGTTTCCCCCCTTAACGGTTTAGCAAACCGTCGCCCTCGGCCGGCTAGGCGACCTCTCCGCATCAAAACGCTACTTACGAGCGCACCACCTATATTACCACGTACAACTCAAGAGTTCCAGTGGCGGAGGGGGTGGGATTCGAACCCACGGAGGGCTTGCACCCTCAACAGTTTTCAAGACTGCCGCATTCAACCGCTCTGCCACCCCTCCGGGTGCTTGGCGAGTCGGCCACGTACACGTGAGAGGAGTGCAACACCTGCTGCGTTTGAACTCTAGAGCTCTTACTGCGTCTGTGCTGCGTAAGCGACCGACTCTCCAAGAGACCATACTAGCATAACTGAACGCCTATATCAATTTGCGCGCACGCTCCAACACGGACCGGGCGGCCTTTACTCCTGCAGCAGAAGCCTGAGCGAGGCTCCTCGTAACACCCGCTCCGTCTCCTACTGCAAACAGGCCGCTGATACCTGTCTCCATATGTGAATCGACTTTGACTCTGGAAGAGTAGAATTTCACCTCAACTCCGTAGAGCAGGGTATTCCTGGACCAGACGCCTGGCATTATCTTGTCCAGAGCCTCAAGCATCTCAAGTAAATTCCGGATGTGACGGTACGGCAGCACCAGAGTCAGGTCGCCGGGAGTCGCGCCCTTAAGTGTAGGCCGCACCATGCTCTTGGACAGCCGCTTCGCAGTCGAGCGCCTTCCTTCCCAGAGATCGCCCAACCGCTGGACCAGCACTCCGCCACCCAACATGTTCGCTAGGCTCGCGATGTATTTCCCGTAGGTAATGGGTTCTCTGAACGGCTCGGTGAACGTCTTCGATACGAGGATCGCGAAGTTCGAGTTCTCGGTGCGCTTGTCACTCCAGGAGTGGCCGTTCACCGTTACCACTCCACCCGTGTTCTCGGTAACCACTTCTCCGTGGGGGCAGACGCAAAAGGTGCGCACGAGATCGTCGAAGGACTTCGAGTAGTAATGGATCTTCGGCTCCCACACCTTCTCGGTAACTGGATCGGCGACCACTGCCGGCACTTCCACGCGCACTCCGATGTCAACCGGGTTGTTCTCAGTCTCTAGCCCAAGCCTCTTGGCCTCGCCTGAGAACCACTCCGAGCCCTCACGCCCCGGAGCCGCGATAACAAACGGCGCCCTCTCTTCACTTCCGTCTTTCAACACAACTCCGGCAATCTTACCTTTATCGCACAGGAACCTCTCAACAGGTGAGGAGGTCCGTATCTCGACTTTCGGTGCCAAGTATGAGTGCATATTACGGAGTATTTCCGGGCAATGCTCGGTGCCGAGGTGCCTTATCTTCGCCGGAATAAACTCGAGCCCCGCCCTGGCGGACGCAGCCACAAGCCGGGCGTTAGCCTCATCGTCGGTGCCGTAAAGCTCGGAGGACGCGCCAAATTCGGTCCAGGTCCGATCGACGTAGCCGATTAGTGAGTTCAACTCGGCTTCGGAGAGGTACTCATCGAGAAAGCCTCCGAATTTGGAGGTCAAGGTGAGTTTGCCGTCACTGAAAGCTCCGGCTCCGCCCCATCCGCAAGTCACAGAGCAGGGCGAACAGTTGACACATCCGCCCACCGCTTCTTCCCGCGGGCAGCTCCGCGCATCCAGAGACCGGCCCTTATCCAGGACAAGCACAGACAACCCCTGCGAACTCCGAACCAGCTCAATCGCGGCAAATATGCCGGCCGGACCCGCACCCACAATGATGACGTCCCAATTGGCCACTTCCATACCTCCATCAATCGGTGAAGTGCCTACGGGCTATGGACAACATCCAAATCCTCAAATCTGCATATTTCCCTAGAGAAAAACAACTTAACCGAGCCGGTTGGGCCGTTCCTCTGTTTGGCGACAATAAGCTCTATTGTGTTCTGCTGGTCAAATTCAGGATCCACATATAAGAACATGACGATGTCCGCATCCTGCTCTATGGCGCCAGATTCCCGCAAGTCCGAAAGCTGAGGGATCTGCTTCTGCCGCTGCTCCACGGCTCTGGACAGCTGCGATAGGGCGATCACCGGGACGCTGAGCTCGCGGGCAAGCCCCTTCAGAGAGCGCGAGATCTCGGATATCTCCTGCTGCCGGTTCTCTGACCGCCTGGAGGGACGCATAAGCTGCATATAGTCTATGATCACCATTCCGAGTCCGTGCTCAGCCTGAAGACGGCGGCACTTGGTCCGGAGCTCCATCACAGATATAGAGGGCGTGTCGTCGATAAACACCTTGGCTTCTCCCAGCCGACCTAAGGCGGAGGAAAGCCTGCGCCACTCTTCTTCGTCCAGGAAACCGTTTCTCAGCTTCTGGCTGGGAATAGCGGCCTCGGAGCACAGTAGCCTCTGGGCAACCTGCTCCTTTGACATCTCGAGGCTGAACACGACAACCGGCAAGTCAGCCTTAAGCGCGACGTTACGCGCCACATTTAGGGCAAATGACGTCTTTCCCACCGAGGGCCTCGCCGCAAGGATGATGAGGTCTGACGGCTGGAACCCGGAAGTAAGCCTGTCGAGGTCGCCGAGTCCGCTTGGGAGGCCTACTGTCTCTCCGCCGTGCGAAGCCATATACTCGAGTTTCTCCAGGGTCTCGACAAGCACGTCCTTCAGCGGTACATACGTCTGGTGAGCGCGCCGTCTGGCCACCTGGAAAATCTGTTCCTCGGCTTTGTCGAGGAGCTCATCCACCTCTTCGGTTCCTCGATAGGCCGAAGCGGCAATCTCCGTGGCAGCCGCGATAAGTCGCCTGACCAAGGCCTTCTCAGCTACTATGCGGGCATAGTATTCAACGTTGGCTGCAGTAGGAACGAAGTTGGCAAGCCGGGCAAGTTCTGCCGTCCCGCCTATCCTCTCTAGCTCGCCGGTCGCCCGGAGTTTGTCCGACAGGGTTATAACGTCTATGGCCTCGGGCACCTCAGCCATTTCGGCCATTCTCCCGAAAATGATCCGGCTGCTCTCTCTGTAGAAATCCTCAGGCGTCAGCATTTCCAGAGCCGTCATAACGGCTTCTTTCTCAATGAGCATCGAACCAAGGACAGACTCCTCGGCCTCAATATTCTGCGGAGGGACTCGATCCGAAGAGTCGAACATACTGCATCTCCCTTCTTTCAAGCGCAGCTCAAAGCGATCTGCCAATCAGGGCACACGAAGTCCAGAGCTTCTCGAAGGTTGGATACAAACACAACCTCGACGCCGCGCACTTCTTTGATTCCTGCTGAGTTCTCGGAAGGCACGAGAATGGCTTTCATACCGGCTTGCTTGGCTCCGTAGATCTTCTCGTAAACACCGCCAATAGCCTTAACCTGGCCGCCTAGAGAGATCTCTCCGGTCACAGCCACATCTTGTCTCGCCGGAACACCTGTTACCGCCGAAAACACGGCCAGCGTAATGGCCAGGCCTGCAGACGGGCCGTCGACCTTGGCGCCGCCAACGATGTTGACGTGAACATCCTTCTGACTGAGATCTATGCCGAACTCCTTTCGCAGAGAAACCGCTGCGTTGAAAAGGGAGTCCTTCACCATGGAGCCGGCCGTATCGTTCATTCGCACGGCGCCTTTGCCTGCCTCGCGCGCGTCGAAAGCCACAGCCTCAATCTCGAGAGTAGACCCGAGGTAACTGACTACTCCCAAGCCAAATACCTTTCCGACCTCTTTACGGTCACTTGCCTTGCCTGTGACATTGGGTATAAGGCGAGCCGCACCTATTGCGTCTCTAACGTCACCGGCATCGACAGGGAGAAAACCCCGTTCGGGCATGGCGCCGGCTTTGTGGAGAGCCATCGCGTAAGCGTCAGCCAGAAGCCCAACTGCCTTTCGGCCTTCTATGGTGTAGTCCGCAATCACGTCCACGGCTTCGCGGGTCAGTTTTGCCTTGAGCCGCCGCGCGGCAGCCTTTACGATTGCCGCGATGTGCGCGGGCGTGAGCGCATCGAAAAAGACTTCGGCCGCCCTCGATCGTAGAGCAGGGCTTATCTCCTCAGGATCTCTGGTAGTAGCTCCTACCAGTATGAAGTCAGCCGGAGCGCCCTTTTCGAACAGGCGCCTCACGTACTGGGGTATCCGCTTGTCTGCCGGGTCGTAATACGACGAGTCAAAGAAAACTCGCTTGTCTTCAAGCACCTTAAGCAGCTTGTTCTGGAGAAGCGGGTCCATCTCGCCTATCTCGTCGATAAACAAGATCCCTCCGCTGGCCTCAGTGACGAGTCCCAGCTTGGGTTCAGGGATGCCGCCCTCTGCCAAGTCACGCCTGGCACCCTGATAGATAGGATCGTGAACCGACCCCAAGAGCGGATTGGTGATCTCCCTGGGATCCCATCTCATAGTTGCTCCGTCGGTCTCCACAAAAGGGGCGTCTTTGGAGAACGGCGAAAAACTGAGCCGCTTGGCTTCTTCCAGCACGAGGCGCGCTGCAGACGTCTTGCCGACCCCCGGGGGACCGTACAAGATGACGTGCTGAGGATAGGGCGTTGCGAGCTTGGATAGAAGCGCCTGAATGGCCCTATCTTGCCCGATGATGTCCGAAAGGCTTCTGGGCCTCAAGAAGTAGAGCGCGGAACGGGCGATAGACCGCTCTTCCAGCTTCAATATGCGCTTCAGCTTCTTCTGGGTCTCTTCCGTCTCGGGGCTGCCGTCTTCGGTGAGTACCTCACGCCGGATGTCGCGAATGTACTCCTCATGCTTTTCCTGCATGCGGCGTGATACCCGCTCTTCGATATCCTGCTCGACGCCTTGGCGGGCTATCTTGTCGGCGATCGCTTCCTGACACTCTTCCAGGATCGCGGGGATAGCCTCCAGAGCTTCCGGCGGTCTGATAGTCGGGTCTTCAAAAACCACCTTCTGCAAAGCCATAACCTGTTGGGGCAAGTCTTTCGAGCGCATGCCGGCCAGAGCATCAAGCCTGCCGGCCTTGAGCACCAGTTTTTCAGCTCCATATACTGAGGCGAGGAACGCAAACATTGCCCCGACTTGCCTTTTCAGAAGTTCCTCGGTCTCCAAGCTTCGCGGGAAATTCGAGTTTTGATCCAACCTACCTGGATTCCTCCGCTCTAATCTCAACATTTACGGCAGCTCGCACGCGCGGGTGGAGTTGTACCTCAATTCGGTGCGTGCCGAGTTCCTTGAGGTTTTCGCTGATAAGTACCTTGCGCTTGTCCACCTGAACCTTGTACGCCTTTCTAATCTTGTCCGCGATCTCCTGCGGGGTCACCGAGCCAAATATGCGCCCCTGCCCCGCTTTGGCGTAAAACACAAGTGTCTTGTCGTTGATCTTCTCCGCATTCTTGGAGGCCTCGGTGAACAACCTGTCTTCCTTCTCTTTCTTTGCCGTCTGTAAGTTCTGGTGCGCCTTGAGGGTCCCCTTGGTCACCGGGATCGCCAGTTTCCTTGGATAGAGGTAGTTTCGAGCATACCCATCCTTAACGTTAACTTTGTCGCCCTTCCTTCCGATGCCCGGAACGTCTTGTGTAAGGATGACTTCCACTGTGGGACCTCCTCTCGATAGGTAAAAACGCGTCTTCTTAAGCCTAACTATTACAGTCTATCTTGCAGCTCCGGATACCGGAGGCGCCGCAGGTCGAAAAGTACATCTATCATACCAAAAAGCTGTGCCAACAGAAGGAGAGCCTGGGAACTAAATGCCATGGACGCTGCCATGAAGACCATGAGTCCCGATAGGCCTTTCGAGATCCCCGATCGCTGCAGGTAGAACGATAAGGCCGCCAATGCGTCGGCAAACATGAGCAAGGATACGGGCGCGTAGACGTTCTCGACAATGACGACAAGCGCAGGAAACCTGGCGGAGTACAATTGCTGCGTCCACAGAGCGATGGTGGATAGGAGCCAGAGGTGTCCGAATACTTCAGGCATGATCCACCTCGAAAAAGGAGAAAGGGGTTTCATGCTGTGTCCGAATCGCGGGAGTATGCGCCGGAAGATCTCAAAGTTCATCCAGGCCGTAACAAACGCTCCCAAGATGAGGCTCGCGGGCAGTACCCTAAAGAAGAACTCGCGTGTCAAGGTCTTTGCCATCTCGTCCATAATGGGGTTTGGCCCCAGCAGTTTCTCGTTTGCCGCCAATGCCAATTGCAGAGCTTTGACCGTCTCATCGGCCAATTGTCCCAGCGTGAAACCTGTAGCGAGATACCCTCCCGCGAAACTCACGATAGTGCCCACTAATGTGGCTGCCGCCATCAACGTGATAGAGCGTTCAGGCGACAACTCCTTAGTCACACTGTACCCCAAGGCCATTCCCATTGCCCCGTATACAGCCCAGAGGCCGATGGCCGTGAAAGGACTGATGAATGGGAGGAGGACCAGCAGAGTTACGATTGACGAGAGAAAACCCCACCGCAAGTTGTGCCGGATCACTATGAAGCCAGCGGGCAACGGTGACACGATGGTGGCAAAAACGCCGAGCAGGGGCACATAGAAAGATATGAGGATGAACACCGCTCCGAGCGCCGCCAATAACGCGCTTTCAACCAGCGGTCTCGCCGTTCTGTTCACAGTATGCCACCTCGATTGTGCTTTCATATGGTCAAAGCGGGGCTCGCCTTGAGGAGCCCCGCTAACCTTGTCCTTCCAAAACCAGAAAACGGCCCGTTACTCTATGGTAAAGGGCATCAGTGCCATGACCCTGGCCTTCTTGACAGCTTGAGTCAGAAGACGTTGGTGCTTGGCACAGTTCCCCGTGATCCTCCTAGGGAGTATCTTGCCTCTTTCAGTGATATACCTGCGGAGGCGCGGGACGTCCTTATAATCGACATCCGACATACCGTCAACGCAAAACGCGCAGACGCGCTTCTTAGCTTTACGACCGCCTTCTCGCCTCAACGAAAAGACCTCCTTCAGTCAATGCAAGGTTCTTACTGCGGTTCGCCGGAGCTCAGTTCCTCATCATCTATGAACGTCTCTTCAGATCCTTCCCTCTTCGGCCTCGGGGTCAAGAACTGGATGTTGTCGGCTACGACCTCAAAAACCTTCCTCTTCTGACCGTCTTTGGTCTCGAAGGAACGAGTCTGGATACGGCCTTCAACAGCCACCAACCGCCCCTTGTCCATATACTTGCAGGTGATCTCGGCAAGTCTGTTAAAGAGGACGACGTCGATAAAGTCTGCTTCTCTCTGTCCGGCTTGGTTAGGCCTTCTATCTACAGCCAAAGTCACAGTGGTCACTGATACGCTGTTAGGAGTGATCCTGAGCTCGGGCTGCTTTGTCAGTCTCCCAATCAAAACAACGCGGTTGAGCAAGCTCTTCCCTCCAAAACAATGCTATTTGGGTTCTACCGGTTCTCCCTCTGACGGTTCTTCCTGACCTGCGCCCTCAGGCGCTGTCTCAGCGGGGGCTTCCTTGACTACCCTCACCGCGGGCGCTGCAGCAGACTCGATCCTGGGCTCGACCGGCTTCCTTTGAGGCTGCCTCGGAGTTCTCTGCTTGTGCTTTACGTTATCGAGCCTGGAGATCATATGGCGAAGGATCTCCTGGTCGATCTTCATAAGGCGGTCGAGTTCGGCAGCGACTTCGCGTTCCGCTTCGAATATAACGAGAACGTAGGTGCCTTCCCGCAGATCATTTATCTCATAAGCGAGGCGACGCTTTCCCCACTTCTCGGCTGAGGTGACCGCGCCCTTGCCGTTGGTTATGACGTCTTGATACCTGGAGATGACTGCGGCGATCTTTTCGTCGTCGTACTCGGGGTGGGTAATGAACAACAACTCGTATTTACGCAAGACAATATCCTCCTCCCTTGGACTTGTGGCCCCGCATCGCATGGGGGCGGGAGTTGACGGGGCATCGCCCCTTCGCTCAACCGGCGCCAGCCAATTATAGACTATAGTCCGCCCGGGTCACAAGTGCTGGAAATCCTCTTCTTCAAACGCGAGTTGAACTTGACCCTGTCAAGGAGGACAACCCGGCCGCACGTAAGGCACTTCATGCGCACGTCCGCGCCGGCCATAAGGACCTGCCAAGTGTCACAGCCGCACGCGTGCGGTTTCTTCATTTTCACTACATCGCCAGCTCGCAGGGGCGGGTCGAGTATGAGCACGTCAATATCACCCGGTATGCTAGAGTTTGACCCTGGCGATGATAGCAGGCCAGAGTGCTTGATAGACTGCCAAAAGGATTGCCATCAGGTATGAGGCTGACGCTTGCTCGCGGGCGCCTCCGAGGAAGCCTGCCGTGAGAAGCGGGTAGAACACACCTGCCAGTATCGACAGCCAGACAAACGAGATACCGGTCTCGACAATGGCACCTAGAAGCCTCACGGTGAAAGAATCGGGAGCCGAGAAGCCCAGGCTCTTCACCAAGAGCTCGGCTACCATCCTCAGTATTGACAACAGCAGCAAGAACGCGACGCTGGATAGAAGCAGCCTGGCTAGGGCTAGGCTGAGCATCTCCGCCCACGTCGGATTCGGGCCTGCGAGGACAC
Organism: Bacillota bacterium; assembly: GCA_050952125.1. GTDB lineage: Bacteria > Bacillota > Sulfobacillia > Fermentithermobacillales > Fermentithermobacillaceae > UBA3951. The sequence goes on along the minus strand of JBMNKK010000004.1, from coordinate 493,449 downwards.
CCACGGCCAAAAGATTTTGCTTGATCGCGCCCTGCAAAAGGGAGCCCCACGTAGAACCGCCTATGCTCGAAAACGCCTGGTCAAAAGTAGATGGATCGTAAGGAACCGCGAGCGGGGGCAGAGCGGCGAAAACCCCACGCCACCATCCGGACACCTTCTCGAGTAATTGGAGACGGCTGTTGGCGAGGTCGACGGCCGGTCCTGAAAGGAAGTAAGCACCGAGAAAGGCGGCACCGGTTCCGACAAGATTGAACACCGACCGCCAAAGGCCTACTGAAAACCCGCGTATGAACGCCAGGACCAGGAAAACGCCGATCACTAGGTCTACGTAATTCGTCGCTATTACCTCCGTTTCGTGGAGTAAGTCTCAGATGGCCAGGATTTATCAAGGATAGCCAAAACCACGGCGGGAAAGGCGGGGGAGGCATGCCTCTGCGTATACGACGAGAGCATGACGTCGAGATGGAATGAGAGGTAACCGAGGCCCGTATAGAGCGCGAGACCCAGCACGATGTCTTCCAGGAACAGCGGCCGGTCCGAACCGCCGGAGAAACGCTTCAGGTTGTCGACGATAAACACGAGCGCAAATACTGATGCGAACCAAACCGGGCGCGGCAGCCCCCGGGTGACCTGCTCGGCCGCAAGGGCGATCAGAAACAGCGCCAGTAACCTACCGGCTCCTCTCCGGAACATTCAGTTCCCCTCGTTCTCTTCTGTCTTGAGGAGATACGCTCCGCTTTCCCCACACATTAAGAGAGCCCCGTCTGCCAGTGACAAAGGCAAATCGCGTGTCGCGAGGTATCGCTCGCGCGTTCCGTCCTCCAAGGAAAACCCTATCACATGGCTTTGACAGAGAGCAACAGCGCGCATTCCGTCGGTGTGGATAGAGTGAGGGGCAGTGGGTACCCTAGCCTTCCAGATAGGCTCTCCGGCGGAGGAAAGGGCTTCCACAAGCGGATAACCCGGCGAATTGTAGGCTACTATTACGCTGTCCTCTGCTACCGAAACGGCGGTGACCTCTCCGCCGGGAGTATAGGACCAGTTCTCATTTCCGTAGGAGTCGACTAGGGCCACCTCGGTCGAGGTAGCGTAAACCACACTGCCGTCCGCGTCGACGGCTAACCCCCTCCAAGCACCAGTTCCTGCACGCCGCACCCATAGAACCGTGCCTGCGAGTGCGTCAAGGTTTGCTAGGTAGAGCTGCCCTCCGGCGGAGATGTCGCGGAGGCCTAACGTGATGGCATTGGAGGTAGTCGCTTCGACGGCAGGTATACCGGGCAGATTCACAGCCCAGAGTGTAGCGCCGCCTGCTGTTACAGCTCTGAGAACCCAAGGTTCTCCGAATTGACCTGACTTCTCGGGACGGACGAGAAGGGCATTTTCATATCCGGAACACGCGACCAGCTTTTCATCTTTATGGATGTCACATATATGATACACGCGGGCGCGGGCATCGCACGTTAGGAGGCGGCTCTCGTCCACCGCATAGACTCTGTCTCGCGAAAAGACTGCCTGCCTCACCTCTCTCGGCAGTTCACAGATAACACCCGACGGTCCCATGAGCACGGTGCGATCGCTAGTCTCAACCACAGCGTAAGGTCCGCTGTAAGCTAGAATGGACTCAGCTTGCCATAGAGTCGGGAATTCAGCGGAAATAAACCGCACGCGGTAGTCGCTTACCGCGTGAACGAGTGTGTAGACGGCAAGTGCGAGCCCGAGGTAAGTAAGAATCCTCGACAGAAACGCAGCGGTGCTTCGCCGTCGATGCCGAGGCCGGTTCTTCTGCCTATATGATTGGGTCGGCCCTACCAATTTAGGATGTCTTTGCCAGGGAAGGAGTACACTCATGAATATCCCCTTCTCGCCGTCACGTGGTGTGGGCTACTTAGAGACTTAGCGCAAGGCCCAGGAGAAGAACTGCTATGCCGGCAGCGGCAATACGCGCCCAGAGGATGGCGCGGCGGACAAACACGTAGTCCTCGTACGAAGACAAGGCTTTCTCTGAATGGCCGATGTCCTGGTATAGCGCTGTAAGATTGTACCTGGGCTCAGTTGCCCAGACACTTTCGCGAAGTGACTTCAGGTAATAGTCGCGAGCGGTTTCACTGTCTTCTGCGATGTACGCGAGGTTGCCCAGGTTATTCAGCGCCTTTGCATCCCGCGGTGCCAGGAGAAGCACCTGCCTGAATAACTCTTTGGCTAGTTCCGGGTGGCCGAGCTGCGCCTCGCAGACACCGAGGAAGTTAAGGTGGTGTGGCTTTGGCCTTGGGTCACGGCGCGTTTTGTCGCGTAGGAGAGCCGCAGCCTCTAGATTTCTTCCTCCGGCAATAAGCTTCCTCACAGTCGCGTCGAAACCCCAGGCCACGGCAAGAGCACCTCCACACGAGCATCTGGATAATTCTAGGAACGACCTGCAATGTCCTTCTGAATACCTCTTTTCCTGAAGAGAGACATTACTCTAGAACTCAAGTCCTAAGAGGGAGGTGTTGGGGTGACCAAGGTAGCCGTAGAAGATGGGCTCCGGCCTTTCCAGGAGGCCCTTAAGAACGCAGGATTCGTGGTAGTCGAGATGCGTGCCCCCGGCGAGATCTCAGGTCTGAATCCTCACGCCGTAGTAGTGTCAGGCATGGATAATGATTTTCTGGGCATGACCGATGCCGGCGGTATTCCGGTTGTCAGCGCTGCCGGGCGAACGCCCGAAGAAGTAGTTCATGATGTCCGTCGCTCACTAGGTCCGCGGGAATAGCCGCTCTATCTTCGCTTGGCCCGGGCTCTTCTCCACATCCGGCCCTCTGCAGAATCGCCTCTGCTCGGTGGATGCCTGATGAAATGGCCTGGGCCATTTTCATAACCAGGCTCAGGCGTGTGTTTTGAAGTACCATGTATTCCATAAAACCGCCTACGTTGACGACCCCTGCAATGTAGAGATCGCCAACGGGAGCCAGCTTCTTCTTGACCCCAAGCCCGGGGCGGAGAGGACCTGGGCGCACCATGACCGAACCCACTTCCGATTTTGTCCCGAGGCAGGCGTCTACCCCTAACACCGTGCCTCGGTGCCCTCTCAGCATAGCAAGGGTGGAGTCGAGGTTTTCGGCGTGTACGGGATTGTCAAGGTCGCCTATAATGCGGCCGGAAAAGCCGGTCCACCTGAGGATACTGCCGACCAAAGGGCCGAGGGAATCTCCGGTGGACCTGTCGGTGCCGACGCAGACAACGGTCAGCGGCGACTTCTTGCCCAAGTCGCAAGCGATCTGGATTATGGAAAGAGCGATTCTGGCGGGCGCATCCGGCGCCGTGGAGTGAACGTGAGAAGTCGCTTGAAACTACCCCTGGTTCAAGAATATGCGCATTTGAGCCAGAGATAATACCTGTTCACACTCGGTTTCACGGAAACTGGGAGAGTATCTCTCGCGCCTCTTGGTCTGTCACCTGGTCAAAAGACACATACCACTCCCCCACCGCGTAAAACACGGGAGGGCGCAGCGGGCATATCACATCATCCACGAAAGGCCGGATAGCTTCGATGGTATCCTGGGGCGCCACGGGAACGGCCAGGTAGAGGTGGAGAGGATTACGCCTTCGAACGTACTGAAAGGCGGCCTTTGCGGTCAGCCCCGTCGCCAGTCCATCGTCGACGACGATGACCGAGCGGCCTTCTACCGTCTTCTCGGGCCGGCCTTCCCTAAGCGATGCCAGATTACGCTGGATATCCCGTGCCACTTCAGCCGACTGCTCAAGGATATATGAGCGCGAGACCCGGCTGGAAGGCTCAGGAGGAAAGACCACCTTTCCGTCAGGGTCGGATGCGGCGACGGCAAATTCGGGGTTGAACGGAGCGCCGATCTTCTTCGCCATGACTACGTCTAGATCGGCATTAAGGGCTGTAGCAACCTCGCGGGCGACAACCAACCCTCCCCTTGGAATGGCAAGAACAAGAGGAGCCGTCAGGTCATAGCCCTCTATGGCGGAGGCAAGTATCCTGCCCGCCTCGACCCTATCCTGGAACATATGGAGAACCTGCCTTACCGGTCAGCTTCTTCGGTCTTAGTCTCCCCGAACGCTCGCTGATCTTTGGTGACCGTGACCGGGTCGCCCATCTGCGTGGTACCGGAAAAGACCGCTCCTTCGGAAACCACCAAAGTACCTACTTTGATGTCGCCTTTAACCCTCGCGGTAGGAAGAAGCTCAAGCCTGCCGGAGCAGGTGACCGTACCCGAGAGGGTACCTCCTATTGTTACGTTCTGAGCAGTCACATCAGCGTTCAACACTGCGGTTTCGCCTACGGTGACGTCACCTTCGCACTCAACATTCCCTTCAGCAGAACCTTCAATTCGCAGGCTGCCTTTGGACCTTACCGTACCCTTAATCTCAATTCCTTTGCCGAGGAGACTCTCGAAAGTCCCGGGCTTGAGCGGAGTTTCAGTCTTAGCGAACACTATAGCTCACCTCCAGTGAATCATCGGGCAAATATCCCATTGGGTTAATCACAGCCCCCCACAGGTGCACTTCATAATGCAGGTGAGGTCCTGTCGCGGTTCCGGATTCGCCAACGTAGGCGATGACATCACCACGAGCAACCTTGTCACCGCTCTTGGCCTCGAGGCTGATGCAGTGAGCGTACAGGGTTTCATATCCGTAACCATGTTCGACAATGACTACCCATCCGTATCCGTACTTGTAGCCGGCAAAAGTAACGACCCCATCGGCCGCAGCACGAATGGGCGTCCACCAGGTAGCAGCGATATCCACTCCATCGTGAAACTCCCTGGAGTAGGTCACCGGATGGCGCCTCCATCCGAACTCGGACGTTATCTTGCCACTCACGGGCCAGATACTCGGGGTTGCTCGGAGCCTCGCGACTACTTCCATCGCTTGTTTGTGAAGGTCTTTGGCCTTGGTCTCTATCTCTGAGGTCTCGATATCAAGCTTGTCCGCGTTAACTTTGAGTGCATAGAGCAACCGGCCCATATCCGCGGCAGATATGTCATGGGGAGCTTGGCTGGAGTCCCTGGAAGCCGTTCTTACCGTGCGTGACGGAGATGAAGCCCCGGCGGCAGGCGAAAACGACTGTTTGCTGACGCCTTCACGGTCAAGCATTTCGCGAATCTGGGCTTCCAATAGCTCTGCTTGGCGCAGCCGTTCATTAAGGATTGAGTATTGTTCCTCGAGTTCGCGTATCTGTGTCTTCTGCGACTCAGCCACATCCCGCATGTAACGGAGCTCGGTTAGTTCTCTTGAGCGTAGGCGGTAGCTCACAGTAAACAGAGTGAACGCGGCTGCAGCGGCGAGGAGAACACCGATAGCGATCTTGGCGAACTTAATCCCGAAACTGATTGAACGGCTCCTGCCGTGAGAGGAAACAAGAAATAGGGTGAAGCGCCTTTCCTGCGAGCTCTTCCCCCGTCTAGGGCGCAATCGATTCTTTAGTAAGGACTCCTCCAGAGATCCGAACACAGTACCTCCATATTGGCTGCATAAGTTGACGCAAGGCAAATTTACCCAAAGTCAGTTTCTCCTTCGACGCCTGTAGGAAAAATCCTGCCAAGGACAAGATTTCAGTGGAGGTTACGATATATATACTCTTGGGACTCTCGATGTCAAGCCGGTAAGCACCTCGTGGGCGATAGTCTGCGAGAGCCGGGCAACGTCGTCGACGGTAATCGTCTCGCTCCCGTCGGTACCTATCAGTGTGACCTTGTCGCCGGGTTTCACCGGATCTGAACCAACGTCAATCATGGTCTGGTCCATGCAGACCCGTCCTGCAATCGGGTACCGCTTGCCGTTTAACAGAACCTCGCCTTTGCCTGAGAGGAGCCTTGGATAGCCGTCGGCGTAACCTATTGGGATCGTGGCAATGGTGGTCGGGCTCTCCACCGTGTACGTTCGGCCGTATCCGATGGTAGAGCCTTCAGGTACGGTCTTTACGTGAGTCACCTGGGCATACAGGGATAATACGGGACGGATTTCGGCTCTGCCCTCCAGAGATTCGTCTGGGAACGAACCGTATATGACGATTCCCGGACGCACCATATCTAGGTGGGACTCAGGGAAGTCCAGAATCGCGGCAGAGTTTGAGGCGTGCCGGTAACGAGGTCGGATGCCGGATTGCTCAAGCTGTGATAACGCCTCTGTGAACGCGGCGAACTGCTTCTCTGTGTATGCCTTGTCTACATCGGCCGCCGAAAAGTGGGTGAACACTCCTTCGACTTCGACTTCCGATCCTTCCTTCAGCTCGCGTATGACGGAGTTGAGGTCGTGTCCTGGCTGGATTCCCACCCTACCCATGCCGGTCTCGATCTTCAGGTGTATCTTGAGGTTCACGCCGACATCCCGCGCGGCCGACCGCGCATCTTTCAGCCCGTGAACCGAGGCAACCGCCACCGATATGTTTCTATAGGCTAAGAGTGCCATAGCGCGGTGGGTACATGGGCCCAGGACCAGTATTGTCCCGTCGATCCCATCGTCTCTCAGCGCCAGCGCCTCCTCGGGAGTGGCAACGGCAAAGCCGGCCACTTTACGTAGGTTTTGAACAGCCCTTGCAGCCATTGTAGCCCCAATCCCATAGCCGTTGGCCTTAATCACCGGCATTACCTTTGTAGTATCGGGAACGATATTGGCTACAGTCTCGACATTGGTCCTAAAGGCGGCCAAATCGACCTCCGCCCATGCGGGTCTCAACAGCTGCCTCTCGTTCATGAATACGCGCCTCCCAAGGACTGGCAGTTATCGCTAACAGCCCATATGCTGGGCTAACGGCGTTGTTCCACGTGAAACATTCCACTCACTTTGTTCCCCGTTGTATCACGTCCACTATGCGCTCCAGGTCTTCCTCGCCGAAAAAGGAAATGGTTATGCTCCCGCGAGGTCCCTGAACCTTCACCTGAACCGGAGTCCCTAGAGCCTGAGCCAATATCTCCTCTGCGTCTCTGCGGCGACTTGGAGGCAGCAGTCCAGTCTTCTTCGCTTGCTGCCGCGCTTGGCCGGCAACCAGTTCCTCTGTCTTGCGTACCGACAATCCCTTGGCTATCACGGTTTTGGCGGACTTGATCTGCCTCTCCCGGTTAAGCCCCACCAGGGCCCTACCGTGTCCGCCGGTCAGTTTCCCTTCGGTGATGAGCTTCTTCACTTCAGGCTCAAGTTTCAGCAGCCTCACTGTGTTGGCAACCTCCGGCCGGCTCTTCCCGACCCTTGCCGCCACTTCTTCCTGAGTCATGTTGAATTCATCCATGAGACGCTGGAAGGCGGCCGCCTGCTCAAGCGGTCCCAGCTCTTCGCGCTGAAGGTTCTCGACAAGAGACACCTCCATAGCCTCGCGATCATCCATCGTCCGCACAACAACCGGGACTCTCTCAATGCCGGCCTCAAGAGCAGCTCTCAAACGCCTCTCGCCTGCAACCAGCCGGTAAGTCTGCCCAACCCTTCTCACGATCAGCGGTTGGATGACTCCGTGTTCCTTCAGGGAATCAGCAAGCTCCCTTATCTTCTGATCATCAAAGATTTGTCTCGGCTGGAGAGGGTCTGGCTTGATCTCGGTGGGGTCAAGTTCAACGATGGGAGTATCCTGCGACTCAGCGCTAACCGGAATGAGGGCCTCTATCCCTCTACCCAATCCCTTCTTCGCCACGCCTCACTACCTCCTCGGCTAGCTCTCTGTAAACTTCAGCACCCTTTGATTTTGAATCGTATATGGTTATCGGCTTACCGTGCGACGGTGCCTCGGATAGACGGACATTCCGGGGAATTATGGTCCGGTAGACCTTGTCCCGAAAGTACTTCTTCACATCCTCGGCAACCTGAAGGGAGAGATTCGTCCGGCCATCAAACATTGTCAGTAGAACTCCCTCCAAGTCCAACGTCGAGTTCAACCTGTTCCTTACGAGCTTGACGATGCTGAGGAGTTGTGACAAACCCTCCAACGCGTAGTACTCGCATTGAATGGGGATGAGGACTGAGTCGGCCGCCGCCAGCGCGTTGATCGTTAAGAGTCCGAGCGATGGCGGGCAGTCAATGAGGATGAAATCGTAATTCTCTCTGACCTTCCCGATACACTTCCTAAGCCGGTTCTCTCTCTCAGGCAGAGGGACCAGTTCGATTTCGGCTCCCGCCAATCCCAAGGACGATGGAAGCAGCCATAGACCGCGAAATTCTGTCGCCCTTAACGCCTTCACGGGCTCAAGATCGTTCACGAGGCAATCATAGACAGATGCCTCCATCTTCCTGCGATCGACCCCCAGCCCGCTTGTCGCGTTTCCCTGAGGATCAAGGTCGACAACTAACACAGAGCGTCCCAGGTCTCCCAGGCACGCTCCGAGGTTGACTGCCGTAGTTGTCTTACCCACTCCGCCCTTTTGATTAGCGACGGCGATCACTTTGGACATCCCTATCTCTTCGACTCTCCCTCCGGCCTAACCGAAACGGTGAACTTCCAACCGGTTTCGACATTTTCTTCTTCGCAGGTCACGTTGAGTCCTGCTTTCTGCATCTCCCTCACTACGCTGCGTAGGCCGTTTTGGTATATCCGGATGTCCTTGACTACTCCTCGCCCTCCCTTCCGGCGGCCTCTATTGCTCTTTTCAGTGCTGGGAGCCGCCACATCGCACATGGCTTCAGTCTCCTGGGCTGAAGCTCGAGTGCGTACTGCTCGCCGAAATACACTCATCTGTTTTGCCGGATCCCCTATCTTCAAGAGCGCCCTTGCGTGCCTCTCTCCTATCTGTCCCTCGCGAAGCGCTTTCAGGACCTCGGGTGGAAGCTTCAGAAGCCTCATCTTATTGGCAACGGTAGACTGCACCCGGCCTGTCCGCATAGCGATTTCTTGCTGCGTCATTCCATAGTCGTGGTTGAGCGCCCTCAGAATCTCCGCTTCTTCCAAGGGATTTAGCTCTCCCCTCCGGGAACCCTCCGCCAATCTTAAGAGAAGAGCATCCTTCTCATCCGGTTCACCAACAAAAACCTTAAGGACAGCCGTCCCGCGCTTCACTGCGGCCAGATACTCCATATCTCCGGCCACAATTTCCATGCGCTGCCCGACTTCACGAACCAGGATCGGTTCCGAAGCACCCCTCACTAGGTTCTGGAGAAGCTTCCTTGAGATAGTGTCAGCACCTCCCGGAACCCCTGAACCCGGACGCATGGTCAACCTCTCAACCGGCACTTCAGCGGGTTGGAACTTGTCCAATACCAACGTCTGAGACATAAGGCCCACCCCCTGGGAGAAGGTTCTAGTTTTAGGATACTATTTCCTCTAAGCTAGAGGAGAGGCTTGGCTTTAATGCTGGAGAGGTTTCTGGGATACCCCTTCCGGGGAGCGGCCTCACAACGGTACACCGCCAAAACCCGCCGCCCTCGACCTCGCGCCAAAACGTACTCATGAGTTCGAAGTAGTCTCACCCCCAACTCGGGTATATCGGGGCGCCCGGCTACTTTGGCCGCATACTCCGGTCCAAGCCATAGTGCCACGAGACTGCCCGGGCATCCAAAAGGCACGGACAACTCCAGCGAGACACCAGGTTGCGCCATAGCACGGCTGGTGACTAGATCGAATTGCCCGCGAAAATCGGCGGACTTCGATGCCTCCTCCGCCCTTTGGGGCACTACAAGCGCCCTCTCGATTGAAGCCGACGTAAGGTACTCCAGAATGAAGTCACATGCTCCCAATCGCGAGTCGATTAGAGTGAGGAGACTGTCTGGCCACAGAGCGACAGCAGCGAGACCGGGCCACCCATTTCCGCTTCCGAGATCCACCACACGAAGCGGCGAAGTACCGGTGATGTCCGGGACAGCATGTAGTATGGCGAAGGAGTCGGCAATCAGCTTTACTGCAATGTCTTCAGGGTCGGTGAACCCGACCACCCTCCGCCCCTGCCACGTCCGGTAGAATCGGAACCAGGATTCTACCAGTGACAAGGCAGACTCAGTCTGAGGCAGCCCCATCTCTTCGGCCGCCCTCGCATACTCAGAGATGCCGGCTTCTACAAACCCGCTGTCCTCTTCAGCACTCAGGCAAGGCTCCCCCTCTCACCCCGGGCAGCTTTTCATGTACGCGATAAGAATGAGAGCATCGGTAGGAGATACCCCCGCCCTCAATGCACCGCCTATGGTAGCCGGGGCGTACTTTGACAACTTGTCTCTGGCCTCACTCGACAATCCCGGAATGTCAGCCGGGTTTAGGGTAGGCGGGATCCTCTTCCCCGAGTAGCGCCGCAGCCGGGCGGCCTCCCTAGCTTGGCGGTCAATAAAGCCTTTGTACTTGGCCTCAAGCTCTATTTCCACCAGTACATCCTCAGGAATGCCGTCAAGCTCCGGCAAATGCGCGGCATAATGGCACAATCGTGCCTCGGGTGTTCTGAGGCGCTCCGCTATTTCCTGCCCATTCACCTTCGCCCTCAAAGCGGCTCTGCCCTTTTCCATGAGAGCCATCTTTTCCTTAAATCTTTGCCACCGATCGTCGGCCACAAGTCCGATCCTTCTCCCGATAGGAGTTAATCGCTGGTCAGCATTGCTTTGACGAAGCAGAAGGCGGTATTCACACCGCGAAGTGAGCATCCTGTACGGCTCCACAATCGCAGTTCCCACAAGGTCGTCTATGAGTACGCCGATGTAAGCCTCGTCTCTCGACAAGATGAGAGGCGGCATGCCCTTTAGTGACAGCGATGCATTGATGCCCGCTATTATGCCTTGGGCGGCTGCCTCTTCATATCCTGAAGTGCCGTTAATCTGCCCGGCCGCGAACAGCCCCGAGACGCGCGTTGTCTCTAGCGAAGGCTTCAGCTGGCTGGGCAGCATATAGTCATATTCAATGGCATAGCCGGGCTTGGTTATCCGTGCTTCTTCCAGGCCGGGCAGAGTCCGGACCATCTCCCACTGCACGTCTACCGGGAGACTCGTTGAGAGGCCGAGTATATAGACATCGGGGGAGTCGCGAGACTCCAGCTCGAGATACACCTGATGCCTTGGGCGCTCCGGAAACCTGAGCACCTTGTCCTCAATGGATGGACAGTATCTGGGCCCGGCTCCCTCAATGGTCCCGTTGAAAAGGGGCGCCCTGTCTTTGTTCCGGCAGATAATCATGTGTGTACGCTCGTTGGTGTAGGTGGAGTAACAGGCATCGCTCCCCCAGAGGCGGGGCCGGGACATGAACGAGAATGCATAAGGTTTGTCTGTGCTCGGTTCGCGCCTTAGTTTGTCCCAATGGATAGAATCCTTAGCTATTCGCGGCGAAGTCCCCGTCTTGAACCGCCCAAGGGTAATTCCCAGCTTCCGCAAGGAATCTGACAATCCCTTGGCATTGGGCTCCCCGAGGGGACCTGACTCCCGGACCACATCGCCCATGACGATGCGGCTCTCAAGATACACGCCGGTGCAAAGGATGACTCTAGAGCACTCCAGGATCTCGTCCCGCCCGAATCTAACCCCTCTGACCGCTCCCTCTTTGACCAGAACCTCCGTAACCATTCCTGAGAGCACGGTTATGCCGCTTGCCTCAAGAGCGCGGGACATGTGAGCCCCATATGCAGCCTTGTCTACCTGGGCACGGAGGGATTGCACCGCCGGCCCCTTAGAAGCATTCAACACTCTGAGTTCGATGGCCGAGTCGTCTACGGCAAGAGCCATCTCGCCTCCGAGAGCATCGATCTCGCTTATGATCTGGGCCTTTCCCGGCCCGCCCAGAGCCGGATTGCAGGGCATCCCGGCGATATTACTCGCGTCCAACGTTATGAGGCAGACTCGGCTGCCAAGTCTGGACGCCGCGAGAGAGGCCTCAACCGCCGCGTGCCCGCTGCCGACCACTATGATGTCGTAGGTGCCAGAGACCTTAGTTTCAGTCATACACCAGTTCCTTCTCACTTACCTACGCAGAACCTGGAGAACACCTGTTCCAGGGCTTCCTCACTGACATTCTTCCCCGTTAACTCCGAGAGCGCCCGCGCCGCTTCCTCTACAGAAAGCACCAGCACGTCCTCACTCCATCCGCTGCTTCTCCCGGACAAAGCCTCCCCAAGCAGCGCTTCCGCTCTGCGGAGGCAGTCCACTTGGCGCGCTGACCCTGGCGCTACAACCTCAAGCCCGTCGCCGCCGTCAAACATGCGGGCCACCCTTGCCTTGATCTCTTCAACGCCCTGGCCCGTCTTGCTCGAGGAAACGACATATGCCCCTCCCGTTATCTCTCCCAGTTCGAAAAAGTCTGTGGGATCGATTCCTGCATCAGCTTTGCTCACGACCGCTATCACGTGGCGCCCTTCTTCTCTCCATTTTGAGACCCACTTCCTGTCTTCGCAGGTGACGCCCCTTGTACCATCAATCACATACAGGATTACCTCGGACTCTCGCGCCGCCTCCTCTGCTCGCGCGACGCCGATTAACTCGACTACATCTTCAGTGCGCCTCAATCCGGCTGTATCAAGCAGTATTACGGGAAGCCCGTTCCACTCCGCGCGCTCCCGCAGGACATCCCGCGTCGTGCCGGGGACTTCCGTGACAATGGCTCTGTCCTGGGACAAGAGTGCGTTGAACAGCGAGGACTTGCCCGAATTGGGCGCGCCCACCAGGCAAACCTCAATCCCGCCGGAGAGGGCTAAACCTAAAGGTGCTCGCCGCAGAACGTCAGCTATCTCCTTCCGGATAACCGCGATCTCTTCAAACGCGCTCTCGGACATCTCCTCGACTTCCTCCGGAAAATCAGCCAATGCCAAAAGTCCGGCAAGCGCGCCGTAGAGCCGCTCCTCCCACTTTTTCACTTTGGCCCCCAGCTCGCCCCCAAGGCGCCTACCCGCCTCTTTCAGGGCAGCCTCGGTGGACGCCGTTACAACGTCGAGGACAGCCTCGGCTTCATCAAGGGTAATTCGCCCGCTTAAGAAAGCTCGCTTTGTGAACTCGCCCGGACCGGCGTGCCGGGCGCCCGCTTCAAGCAGAGCGAAAAGGACCTTCTGGCTCGCCACGGGACCTCCATGACACTGTAGTTCCACCATGTCTTCCCCGGTGTAAGAGCGAGGCTTTCGCATGAGGATGACTACGGCTTCGTCTATAGCAGTTCCATCCGCAGCGCGAACCGTGCCCAACCGGGCTGACCAAGACTGCATTGCCTTAATGGGCTGCGATGTCTTCAGATTGACGACTCTGTCGGCAATCGAAACAGCGTCAGGACCGCTTAGGCGGACTATGGAGATCCCGCCTGTGCCTCTCGGCGTCGAGATCGCGGCGATGGTGTCCTCACACAATGCCCATTCCCCTTTCGAAAACAAAAGCCCCGTTCCCGGGGCTTTACTTTTCAAACCGCCTTGCCCTACTCGACCCCTTCCGCTTGGCCGGAACCTTCCTTCAAAGAAACCACGACTCGCCTGAAGGGCTCCTCGCCTTCGCTGTGCGTCGACACATCCGGGTCGTTCTGGAGCGCGAGGTGGACAACTCTCCTGTCCCTCGCGTCAAGCGGCTCCGTCATAACGCTCTTCTGAGTTCTCACAACACGCCGCGCCAGTGTTCGCGCCATTTGCTCCAAGTCTCTCTCGCGCCTCTTCCGGTAGCCCGATACGTCCACTACGATTCTCTCAACTTCTCCTCCGCCCTTGGACGCGGCCAAATTGGTCACGAACTCTAGTGCTTTCAGCGTATCTCCCCTGCGGCCAATGAGCAGCCCCATATCTCTGCCCACGATATCCAAATTCAGAGTGTCACCTCTAGGCCTTATCTCGATGGCCGCCTCCATGCCCATTCTCTCCAAGAGCCCTGCCACAAAGTCCTTAGCTAGGTCAGCCCGGCTCTCTTTGGCCGTGACCCTGACCTTGGCGTCCTTTCCGCCGAGCAATCCTAAAAACCCTCGGGACGGCTCCAAGAGCACTTCAATTATGCAATCCTCTCTTGCGACTCCCAGTTCAGCCAGCGCACTGTCGATTGCCTCGTCGACCGTGCGCCCGGTCTTCTCAACGCTTTTCACGACGACCTGCTCCTTCTGGAGTTATCTCGGGGCGCGGTACCAGATACCTTTCTACCAGCCCCAATAGGTTAGCCGTTACTATGTAGAGTGAAACTGCCACGTCGTATTTCCAAGCGAAGAAGAGCATGAGGCCTACCATTACGATAAGCATCACGTTCTGGCTCTGTCCGGCCTGCCCACCGCCCATCGTAGGAGACAATTTCACGCTTACGTATGTAGTAATGGCCGCTACCGCTGCTACAGGCAGCCCCCCGGACTCCCCAAGCTTAAGCCCCAGAAAGGATGCCCCCTTAAGAGCTTCGTTGAACCCAAGCGCCTGGATCATCGCCATAAGTATGGGAAACTGGATCGCGATCATTATGCAGCTTGAGGCCGGGTTGACCTTGTGTTTTCGATAGAGCTCCATGAGCTCCATGTTCAGCCGCTCAGGGTCGTCTTTGTACTTCTTGTTGATTTTGTCCATCTCCGGCTTCATCACGTTCAGAGCCTGTGTTGAGCGGGCCTGCATAATGGTGAAGGGAAGCATCACAAGCCTCACCGCTACGGTAAGCCCCATGACGGCCAGGCCATAGTTGCCGGTCGCGTTCCCAATGTAATCGATTACACTGCTGAGGAACTGCACTATGTATTGCATTGATTGACCTCCTTGGCTTCAAGGACTCGCCGAGGTGCCGGGGGAACCGGGTCGTAACCGCCGGCCGAGAATGGATTGCACCGCAATAGGCGCCAGGAGGCCATGAGCACCCCTTTGAGAGGCCCATGGATGAGGATGGCCTGCCGCGCGTATTCAGAGCATGTAGGATAATACCGGCATGCGGGCCCTTTGAGGGGCGATAAGTACACTTGATACAAGCGTACGAGAGAGGCTAGAGCTTTCCTGATCATCTCAAGGGTTCCATCCTCTTCACCAGGTCTCTAACGGCGCTCTCAATGTCCTGGTATGTCGCATTGACCGCTCTCCTTCGGACTATAAACGCAAACTGCCCTCCGCCCTGAACGGAAGGCAAGAGAAGCCGAAACGCTTCCTTCACTCGACGGCGGAGCTTGTTCCTCACCGTAGCTTTGCCCAATCGCGCCGAAACGCTTACTCCCATCTTTACGGCGTCATCAGGCAAGTAGTACATCACGAGGAACTTGTTCGAGATCGAGCGGCCCTCGTCGTATACTTTACGATACGATGGAGCAGGTATCCTTCCTTGCGACACACAAAAGCCTCACTTCACCTAAGCTGACAGTCTTTTCCTGCCTTTCGTGCGCCGGCGAGCTATTACCTTCCTACCCCCCGCTGAGCTCATTCTGGAGAGAAAACCGTGTGTGCGCGCCCTCTTGCGCTTCTTGGGCTGATATGTGCGCTTCATAAAAGAAATCCTCCTAGGGTTCGTACGCTAAACAGCAATAGTACACGAGATTATATCTTGCCAAAAGACGGGGTGTCAATGAATCAATGCCCCTTCCGGCCTTCAGCACCGCTGCTTGAAAGCCTAAACTTCACGGCGCTCCACTCGCCCGTACAATCGTTCCAATTGCCACCGCCTCCCCCGGCTTGGTATAGTCTGAAGGCGGGGATTCTGGCTAGAAAACACCCTTGACCCTGCGGATTTCTCAGACTTTATCCACACCTGTTGATAACTTTGTGCATAACCTGTGGGTTTCATATACGCAAGCGAAATACCACGGGATTTTCGGAAAGCCGGAGTTGCATCCAAGCGTCTTGCGTTTTCAGTCGAAAAGGATGCCTATACACAACTGCATAATACCGAGTTCAGCGCCTCCGGCAGAGGAAATGCCACAAGTAAAGCGGAATCACGATGTAGACAGACAAGAAGGAAACGGTGGTATCGGTATGGCACGAAACCTCGAAGAAGCCTGGACTGACACGCTGTCTAGAGCAGCGGCCAGGCTCTCCACTCCCAGCTTTAACTGGCTGAGGGACACCAGACCTGCGTCACTCAAAGCAAATACTCTTACGGTAACTGTACCTTCGGAATTCGCCAAGAATTGGATTGAATCGCATTACCGCGAGGAGCTAAGCAGGGCTTGGAAGGAATCGTGGGGCAGCTCCTGCGATCTCAAGTTCACCGTAGTGGCACAGGAGAAGATGATCGCCAGCGCTCTCTTCCCTGCAGACGCGATCATGCCCAGAGAGAGGAAGCGCAGGAGTTCAGAAGATATTTCGCAGTACCTCAAAGGACTGAATCCCAGGTACGTATTTGAGAACTTCATTGTTGGCGCAGGAAATCGCTTTGCTCACGCCGCAGCTCTTGCGGTCTCTGAGACGCCCTCCAAAGTTTACAACCCTCTCTTCATATATGGAGGAGTGGGATTGGGCAAAACCCACTTGATGCAGGCTATCGCTCACTACGTCATAGCTCATCACCCCAGCTTCAAGGTGTGTTACGTGTCATCGGAAACGTTCACCAACGAGCTAATTTACGCCATTCAGGAAGGAACCACGGCCGAGTTCCGCAACCGGTACCGGGGCGTAGACCTTCTTCTAATAGACGACATTCAATTTGTGGCCGGAAAGGACGCTACCCAGGAAGAGTTCTTCCACACCTTCGATGCGCTCCACCAGGCAACCAAGCAGATCGTCATTTCGTCGGACAGGCCTCCGAAAGAAATCGCCACCCTCGAGGAACGCCTGAGGACCAGATTTGAGTGGGGTCTCATCTGCGACATTCAAGCTCCCGACATCGAGACCAGGATGGCGATTCTGCGGAAGAAAGCCGAGATAGAAGGCAGAGAAGTGCCTATCGAAGTGTGCCAGTACATAGCTGAGCGCATACCCACAAACATAAGGGAACTGGAAGGCGCACTCATCCGCGTCCTGGCATTCACGGGACTGCAGAAAAGACCGGTCACCGTGGAGGTAACCAAGGAAGTCCTTCACGACCTCTTGCCCGACAAGAAGCCGCTTCCAATAACCATCGACAGCATTAAGAAGGTGGTTGCCGATCATTACGGCCTCGACTTGGCAGATTTCACGGCGAAACGCCGTACGCGGAATGTGGCTTTTCCGCGCCAGGTGGCGATGTATCTCTGCCGCACCCTTACCGACGCATCTCTCCCAAGGATTGGCGAGCAGTTTGGCGGGCGCGACCACACCACCGTACTACACGCCTGCGACAAAGTCGATGCCGAAAGGAAAGAGAATTCAGCCTTGGATGAAACACTCAAGGCCCTCATCTCCAAGATTAAGGAAGGTTAGTGCGAAAGTCCCTGTGGGGAACCCTGTGGACACTCACTTAGCTGTATGTTGACAACCTGTGCAAATCTAAGGAAAGGCGTCACTCGCCGCCTAGTTACCCACAGGCGTCCACAATGAGTCCACAGACGCGTTGATGGAGGAAATTGTCTTTACCTGGACGAATAACAGTTATCAACAAGTTCACAGGCTCTACTGCTACTGCTGTTTTAGATATATACACAGCGTAATTCGAGCAAGAAAGGGGAACCTTTCATGAACGTCACAATCTCTAAGGACCGCCTTCAGCGGTTGGTTCAGACCGCTTCAAGGCCGATACCGGCTAGAACCACGCTGCCGTCCATCAAAGGCTGCCTTATCGAAGCTACTTCCGACAGTCTGGTGTTGTCGGGGACCAACTTGGATTGGGGCGTCAGGGTGTCCTCCGAAGCAGATGTGAAATCATCAGGATCGCTTGTAGTGTCATCAAAGATCCTTGAAGACGTGGTTCGAACCATCTCGACTCCTGAAGTCAACTTGTCGCTTGACGAATCGGCTTGGGCTTTGACCGTCAAGTCAGGATCATCGGAGATGGTCTTGAACGCTATACCGGCAGACGACTTCCCGAGGTGGCCCGAGAGCCCTAATGGCCACGAGGTCGAGATCAACGGCGAAGTATTCCGGGAGCTGGTACGGGTAGGAGCTACCTGTGCTGTCTCCAATCCGGCGAGGCCTCTTTGGGGCGCGTGCCTTATCGAGTTCAAGGAAGGAAAGATTGTTGTAGTAAGTACGGACCAGTTCGCGTTATCTCGGGCGAGAGCAGATATCACCTCTGAAGAATGCAAGGCCATAATGTCGGCCAACATCCTTCAGGACATTTCGAGGCTCACCGATACAGAAGGCGGGTCCGTCGTGAAGGTCAAGATTTCCGACAACCACATCTACTTCTCCACAAAGGATGTCTCGTGTTTTTCGCGCTTGATAGACGGGCAGTACTATGCTTATGAACAGGTTATCCCCAGGAAGTTCGTATCTACGGTGAAGGTGCCCAGCGAGGATCTCTTAAGAGCCGCGTCACGCGCCGCCATAGTTGCGTCTGAAGAAGATAGAGCTATGAGGGTCATAGTGGACAAAGACACCGGTACGATTACGGTTAAGGCCGGTTCTCCTGACCGCGGCCGCATGGAAGAGAATCTGCCGGCGGTAGTCGAGGGCGATTCGATAGAGATCTGGGTGCAGCACAAGTACATACTGCAGGCTCTTGGCAAGATCAGCTCCAGTGAAACTATGCTCGGCATGTCGGGCCAAGTGAGCGCGATGAAAGTAGAGCCCATCTCGGAAGAAGAATCGAAGAGCGAGAAGGTCGCAGCGGAATTCGTGATTATGCCGATGTCCAGCCCAAGAGGAGCTTTCTAACGCGGTGAACATATCGTTCCTGCTCCTTCGGGATTTTCGGAACTACCCATATCTGGAACTGCCGCTTTCTCCCGGCGTATCTCTGTTTTTCGGTTACAATGCCGCGGGAAAGACAAACCTTCTTGACGCCTGCTATTACCTTTCGACGCTGACGTCTCCCAGGGCAGAACGCGACCACGATCTGGCCCGGTGGGGTTCAGAATCGTTCTCTGTCGGCTGTCGCGTTGAGCATGAAGACACGCAGCAAACCATCAAGGCGGACGTAATTGTGGCTCCTTCCCTGAAGAGGAAGGTTACCGTGAACAACGTGCCTGTGAAACGAGCGCAACTGACATCCGTCTTCCCATGCGTGTACTTTTCGCCCGATGACCTCTACATGGTTAAGCGAGGCTCCCAGCTCAGGAGGAAATTTCTCGACTCCCTCTTTTCCAGGTTGGATCCTGACTACGGAAGGCAGCTAACAAGATATCAGGATGTCCTGTCGCGGCGGAACGTCACGCTCAAGAAGATGAAAGGCGATCCAAGTTGGAGGAAGACCCTCGAGACTCTGGACGAAGTCTTGGTACAAACCGGGACGGCGGTCTTGTGGCGGCGTCTACAAGGCATGGCAGACTTGAGGCGAGAGATTCTTGAGACCTATAGATTTGTCTCCGGTGACGAGTGCGAGGTTGCATATGAGCCATCCGTTGCTGACCTGAGAGAAGAGATGTCCGCAGACGTTATTTCCGGGACATATAGGCGCAGACTCAGTGAGCTCCACCGAGAAGAAAGCGAAAGGGGGATTACCCTCGTAGGTCCCCATAGAGACGATATCGTGCTGTCGCTCTCGGGAAGGCCCGTTCGCTACTTCGGGTCTCAGGGTGAACAGCGGAGTTCAGCGCTGGCCCTTAAAATGGCGGAGGCGCGCATGCTCGAACAGGTCTTCGAGAAGAAGCCGGTACTCCTCCTGGATGACGTTTTTTCGGAATTAGATGAAGACCGGAGGAGAAAGGTTTTGTCACTCTGCGATTTCGGCCATCAAATCCTCATAACCTCGACCGACAGACTTGAAGGCATGCGAGTGGGATCTCAAGCGTACCGGGTTGGCGGCGGAGCTGTCGAGGCTGTGAAGGGAGAGGCCCGCCTGTGAGGAGCAACTCATCAAGGGGCGGCGGATTCGCGGCCCTTTCAGATGTACTGGGTAACGCCCTGGACAACCTCGGGCTCATGACAAAAGCTAAGAAGTATCAGGTCTTCTCAGTTTGGCGGAAAGTCGTTGGAGACCTAGACCGGCATGCAAAACCGCGCTATCTATCCGGGGACACCCTTTTTGTGGCTACGGCGTCGTCCGCTTGGTCACAGGAGCTCACCTTTATGCGCCAGTCGATCATCGATAAGCTGAACACGGTTCTAGGCGGGACCTATGTCCGGGAAATACGCTTTTCGGAGAACGCATGGGATCCTGTAGAGGAGAGAACTCTGGATGGAAGCGGCATGTTTCCGGCTATGGCGGCCGGCGAAGGAGCGTTGCCGTTGGCCGGAATCAGCGACTCCCGGTTAAAGGACAGCGCACGGCGCTTCTCCTCAACTATGGCTCGCCGGCGGTACTACCTCCTGAGGAAGGGGTACGTCGCCTGCGGGACCTGCGGCTGCCTCTATCCGTCGAAAAAGAAAGAGTGCCCTTACTGCAGAGTGAAGAGAGAATTACTATCGAGAGAGAGAGCCATAGCTATCCTAGACAAGGCTCCATACCTGGCTGATGAAGAGATCCTCGCCCTTACCGGAGCTTCAGACGCGACATTCGTGAAACGAGCCAGGCTGGAAATGGAGTCGAGATGCCTTAACTTAGTGAGGAACGCCGCTCTCCGTGAAGGACGAACGGGCCTTGACGACTCTGAATTGGCCCAAATAGTGGGAAAGCTGGCATCTCTCCGCGCGGGTAAGCCCGTGGAAGAGCTTTCCCGGGAAGAGTTGGAGAAGGCTATTGGCAAGCGGCTCGCCCTCGCAGTGAAGAAGGGTAGACCATGGCGCCGTGGATCGACACCGGTTCGGAAAATGTGATCTTCATTTCAGATATTGTGGCGATCGTTGACTGGGTATCAGGCAGGAATTCGCAGTACAACAGAGAATTGGTAGGATATGCCAGGGCTCACGGTTTGCTGTTTGAGGAAGGGGAAGGAGATAAGGCCACTCTTGTGATAGCGAAAGACCGAATTCTCCTGCTAAGGGCATCATCCAAGAGCATCCGGAAGAAACTGGATCGAACATAGATTCGTTACCAATCTTTGTGCTAAGATGATTGGCGAGGTGGTCCCATTTTGAAGGAGAACGAGGAAATCCGCGAGGAGTACGGTGCGGAACAGATCAGAGTATTAGAGGGCATGCAGGCCGTCAGGCGCCGCCCCGGCATGTACATCGGATCGACGTCTGCGCACGGACTTCACCACTGCCTTTACGAGGTCGTCGACAATGCAGTCGACGAAGCCCTGAACGGATACTGTGACAAAATTCGAGTGGATTTGTGGAGCGACGGCTCCGCTTCAGTCGAAGACAACGGCCGCGGAATACCGGTCGATATCCACCCTCAGCTCGGCATCCCCGCCGTTGAAGTTGCCCTTACCAGGCTTCACGCAGGGTCGAAGTTTGAGAATGGAGCCTACAAAGTCTCCGGAGGTCTCCACGGTGTTGGAGTCTCAGCCGTAAACGCCCTGTCTTCATACCTTGAGATAACGGTCAAGACTAACGGCGGTATCTACTACATCAAGTTCTCGCGCGGCGAGACGGTAGAGCCCCTGAAGAGGCTGGGCGACACCGAGGAGCACGGTACCCTGGTGCGCTTCAAGCCCGACGACACCATTTTTGAGGAAACAAAGTTCTCGTTCGAGACGGTAGCGGCCAGGCTTAGGGAATTGGCTTTCTTGAACAGGGGCCTGGAGATCACTCTCTTCGAGGAAAAGACCGAGCGAACAGTGACCTACAGGTTCGACGGCGGTATTGAGGAATATGTAAGGATCCTCAACAAGAACAAGGACACGCTGCACAAGGAACCCATATACGGGTCAGTCTCAAAAGACGGCGTGGATATCGAGTTCGCGTTCCAGTATAACGATGGGTATTCCGAAAACCTCCTCTCTTTTGCCAACACTATCAGGACAACTGAGGGAGGAACCCATGAGGCGGGCTTCAAGTCTGCCCTCACGAGGGTTGTCAATGATTACGGCCGGAAAGCGGGCGCTTTGAAGGCGTCTGACAGCAACCTGTCGGGCGAGGATGTTCGCGAAGGAATAGTTGCCGTCATCAGTGTCAAAGTCAAGGACCCTCAGTTTGAGGGGCAGACCAAGACGAAGCTCGGGAATTCCGAAGTCACCGGTATTGTCGCCGCAGCGGTCAGCGAAGTCCTGAATTCCTACTTTGAGCTGAACATAGGTCTTGCCAGGACATTGGCCATGAAAGGAATCGTCGCGGCTCGCGCCCGAGAAGCGGCGAGGCAGGCCAGGGAACTGACCAAGCGCAAGAGCGCTCTTGAGGTGACTTCGCTTCCCGGTAAACTGACCGATTGCTCGACAAGAGACCCGAAGGAGGCAGAACTCTTCCTAGTTGAGGGTGACTCTGCGGGAGGCTCAGCCAAGCAAGGGAGAGACAGGCATTTTCAGGCGATTCTACCCCTTCGCGGCAAGATCCTGAACGTTGAAAAAGCGAGGCTGGACAGGGCACTGGCTCAGGAAGAGATCCGTTCTCTCATCACGGCGGTAGGCGCCGGGATCGGAGATGAGTTTGACATTTCGAAGCTCCGGTACCACAAGATCATCATCATGACTGACGCCGACGTTGACGGCAGCCATATCCGCACCCTCTTGTTGACGTTCTTCTACCGGTTCATGCCCCAGCTGATTGAAGAAGGGCACCTGTACATCGCGGAGCCGCCTTTGTACATGGTCAAGAGAGGCAGGTCGGAAAGGTACCTGCATTCCGACGAGGAGCTGGAGCAGTACTTTAAGAAACACGGAAGGGAAGGCGCATCCGTACAGCGTTACAAAGGTCTCGGAGAAATGGACTATCACCAGCTGTGGGACACCACCATGGACCCTGAGCGCCGGACCATGAGGCGGGTTACGATAAATGACGCCCTCGATGCAGATGACATTTTCACCGTGCTTATGGGCAGCAAAGTGGAGCCCAGGCGCGAGTTTATTGAGCAAAACGCTCACCTTGTTAAGAACCTTGACACCATAGGGTAGGAGGCCGCCAATGGCAGACGATAAAGATCGAGTGGTAATCACACCAATAGAAGAAGAGATGCGGCGCTCCTTCATTGACTATTCAATGAGCGTCATTGTCTCGAGAGCCCTGCCGGACGTCCGTGACGGACTGAAACCGGTCCAACGGCGCATCATCTACGCCATGGACGACCTGGCGCTTCGTCACGACAAGCCGCACAAGAAATCGGCCAGAATTGTCGGCGAGACCATGGGTAAGTACCATCCTCACGGCGATGCATCCATATACGATGCCCTTGTCAGGATGGCACAGCCGTTCAACATGCGGTATCCCTTGGTGGACGGACACGGCAACTTCGGATCTGTCGACGGCGACCCGCCGGCAGCCCAACGCTATACCGAGGCACGCCTGGCGGCGATCGCTCAAGAGCTTTTGGCCGATATCGACAAGGAGACGGTAGACTGGCAGCCAAACTTCGACGAAAGCCTGAAGGAGCCTGCGGTTCTACCCTCCAAGATCCCTAACCTCCTCGTTAACGGTTCCGTCGGTATCGCGGTGGGCATGGCCACGAACATTCCTCCCCACAACATGGGCGAGGTCATCGATGCGCTGCACGCCCTGATCGACCGGCCGGACATGTCGGTTGACGAACTCATGGAGTATGTAAAGGGCCCCGATTTCCCAACCGGAGCCCTCATTGTGGGCACCGATGCCCTGCGGTCGCTATACGCCACCGGACGGGGGATCCTCACCCTTCGCGCCCGCACCCGGATCGAGAAAGAGAAAAACGGGAAGCAGGCCATCATAGTCGACGAACTTCCGTACCAGGTCAACAAAGCAAAGCTCATCGAGAGCATTGCTAATCTCGTGAGAGACAAGAAGGTTCAGGGCGTTACCGACCTTCGCGATGAAAGCGACAAGAATGAAGGCCTCAGAGTTGTGATTGAGGTTAAACGCGATGTCGAACCTGAGGTTGTGCTCAACCAGTTGTTCAAACACACCAACCTGCAAACCAGTTTTGGCGGCATAATGCTGGCTCTGGTAGACGGGCGGCCGGAAGTACTCACTCTGAAGTCGCTTCTATGGAACTACGTGCTCCATAGAAAGGATGTTGTGACAAGAAGGACAAGATACGAGCTCCGGAAGGCCGAAGAGCGGGCTCATATCTTGGCAGGCCTGGTAAAGGCCCTTGACAATCTCGACGAAGTGATCGCGCTCATACGGGCGTCGGAAAACCGCGACGTGGCTCAGAAAGGCCTCATGGCAAACTTCGGGCTTGATCAGATTCAGGCAAACGCCATCCTTGAGATGCGCCTCGAGCGTTTAACCAGGCTGGAGAGGGACAAGATCGTTGAGGAGAGGCAGAGGCTCCTGAAAGAGATCGAGTATCTGCGGGCGGTTCTGTCGTCGGAGCGTATGGTGATGGGCATCGTCAAGAAGGAACTCGCCGATGTCCGTAAGTCATACGCGGATGAGCGCCGCACCAGGATAGTAGAGCAGGTTGATGAGATCAAAGAAGAGGAACTCATCATTGAGGAGGAAGTTACCGTCCTCCTTACAAACCTGGGCTTCATCAAGAGGATGCCTACATCGGTGTACCGCAGCCAGCGGAGAGGGGGTCTGGGAGCAACCGCGATTCAGACCCGCGATGAGGACTGGGTTGAGAAGGTCGTTGTTGCTACCACCAGAGAGTCGCTCTTGCTCTTCACGACTCAAGGCAAAGCGTATTGGCTGAAGGTATACGATATTCCGGAGGCGTCAAAGCAAGCCAAAGGGTATCTCGTATCGAGGCTGGTTCAACTTGCCGAAGACGAGCGCGTAACGGCGATGATACCCGTCAAGGCGGACTCCGAAGGCGACCTCTTCTTCGTCACTGAAAGAGGTATCTGCAAGCGTACGCCCATATCCGAGTTTGCCTCGTACCGTAAGTCGGGCCTCAGAGCCTTGAATCTCAGGGAAAACGATTCGCTCATCCTGGTACGCATGGTGGCCAGTGACGACGAGGAGATCTTGATGGCAACTTCGAGAGGCAAAGCGATACGGTTCAGAGTCAGTGATGTCAGGCCCATGGGCAGAGTGGCTGCCGGCGTGAAAGGCATCAGGCTGCTCAAGAACGATGTCGTCGTCGCAGCCGACGCTGTAGGAACCGGCGGCAAGGTGCTTCTCGTAAGCCTCTTAGGTTACGGTTTCCTGACCGACCACTCGGAGTTTCCGCTGCAGAAAAGAGGCGGTTCGGGAGTTGTGGCCCTAAAGGTCAGCGAGAAGAGCGGACCTCTTGCGGTGATGAGGATGGTCTTCTCGCCGGAAGACGAGATCCTGCTTCTCACTGCGGAAGGCGTGGCAATCCGGACTCCCGTGTCGCAAATAAGGATGGTCCATAGGGCTTCCTTGGGAGTCAGGCTTATGAAGATTGAACCCGGAGACAGGTTGGCAGCCTGCACCGTGTTCGAGGGAGCTTAGCACTCTAGGCATGAGTTGCCGTGCGTCGGGCTTTGAATTTGAAGACCACGCGGCGGATGTGAGGGTCAGGGCATGGGGGACCAGTCTCCAAGAGACAATGGCAGCCGCGACCACCGCGGTATGGCAGTGTGTCTACGGCGACGAAGCCCTGCCCCTGACCCGCTCTTGGGAAGTCAGCGCCGAGGGCGCTGATCTTGAAGAAATGCTGGTCAATTTCCTTAACGAACAAATCTACCTCTATGACAGTTCAGGTTTGGTTCCGGCTTCGCAGACGGAAACCTGTATTCGGGAAGACCGCGGCAAGATTAGCGTGCGCGCCTTGTTTCACGGCTGTCTTGCCGCCGAGGTTAAGGGCGCTCCCCAAAAATACCTAAAGGCGGCTACCTACCACAGGATATCGGTCAAGCCCAACCTCATTGAGATTACCCTCGATGTATGACACATAAGGAGTGCAGAACCGATGGTCCGCATGCTGCGTGATGAAGGGTGCGAGTATCGATGGCTTATTCCCCGTGAGGGCGGCATGCAAGTACCCGGCGTCGTTTTCGGCACCGCCGACATTGTGAGAGACCTTGCGGGTACCAAAGCCTTGGATCAGGTCCGCAATGT
The DNA here is from genome assembly GCA_050952125.1 of Bacillota bacterium. Lineage (GTDB taxonomy): Bacteria > Bacillota > Sulfobacillia > Fermentithermobacillales > Fermentithermobacillaceae > UBA3951. The sequence continues at coordinate 467,653 of JBMNKK010000004.1, read as the reverse complement.
CGCATGCATGCCCGGGATTCTCTCGGCTTCTCTGGCAATGCCGGATATCCACGAGGGGTACGGATTTCCCATTGGCGGCGTTGCCGCGTTTTCGGCTAAGGACGGAGTAATAACCCCAGGAGGAATCGGCTACGACATCAATTGCGGCGTACGAGTCCTCCTTTCCCCTCTTGAGCTCGATAGAGCGCGAGACCGACTGCCGCGTTTGGCAGAAGCCCTGTTCCGAAAGGTTCCGAGCGGCGTCGGCAGGGAAGGGGCTCTTACCCTCTCAAGAGACGAAATGGATGAAGTATTGTCTTCAGGAGCGGCATGGGCCGTAAGGAAAGGCTACGGCCTACCCGATGACTTGGAATACTGCGAGGAGAACGGCGCTATGGCGGGGGCCGACCCGGCAGCCGTATCCGACAAAGCCTTCCGGCGTGGACGGAGCGAAGTAGGCACTCTCGGCGGAGGCAACCACTTTATCGAAGCGGGTTGTGTCAGCGACGTGTACGACGAGGAAGCGGCTAAGTGCTTTGGGTTTTTTCCCGGGCAGGTGGTCTTCTGGGTTCACTCCGGATCGCGTGGGTTGGGCCACCAGGTATGCACCGAGTACATCGGCACCATGCGGCATGCAGCCCAGAAGTACGGGCTGGTACTTCCGGACCGGCAGCTCGACTCAGCGCCCATCTCATCTCCCGAGGGCAAGCGGTATTTCGCCGCCATGGCGGCCGCGGCCAACTACGCTTGGGCCAACCGCCAGGTGCTGACCCATTTGGTGAGAGAGGTTGTCGTTGAGGTTTTCCCGGAAGTGAAAGGACACGAGAGCCTTCGCCTGCTTTACGACGTCGCCCACAACATCGGAAAGATCGAGCAGCATCAAGTGGGCGGCAGGGAGATGGACGTACTGGTTCACCGCAAAGGCGCTACGCGCGCCTTCCCCGCAGGACATCCTCATGTGCCCGCGAAATACCGCGCCGTGGGACAACCGGTGCTCATCCCGGGTGACATGGGAAGGGCATCTTACATTCTGCGAGGCACCCCCCAAGGCATGGCTTTGTCGTTCGGTTCGGCTTGCCACGGGGCGGGCAGGGCCCGGTCGCGAACTCAAGCGAAGAGAACTCTTGCTGCAGATGATGTGCTGAGAGACCTTCGTGAAAGAGGAGTCTTTGTCAAGGCCGCATCGCTTAAAGGACTGGTTGAAGAGGCGCCCGCAGCCTACAAGGACGTAGATGAGGTTGTCGCCGCCACTTCAGGGGCGGGCCTGGCAACCACAGTAGCCAAGCTGCGTCCCTTAGCGGTGATAAAAGGATAGAGTCGAGAGCCTACCAAAGGAGGTTTCGGACATGGATTGCAGAGCAGAAATCGCGGTTATCGGAGGCACAGGGTTCTACAAATTCCTGGATAACGCAAGTGAGGTCAAGGTGGATACGCCGTACGGCGCCCCAAGCGACCTCATCTCGATAGGTACGGTTGCTGGCCGTAAGGTGGCATTCCTGCCGAGGCACGGACGGAATCACCAGTTCCCACCCCACATGGTCAATTACCGGGCGAATATATGGGCCCTTAAGGAATTGGGGGTCACCAGAGTGATAGGCCCGTGTGCTGCCGGAAGCCTTCAGCCTGAAGCCAAGCCGGGCGACTTTGTCATCTGCGATCAGTTCGTCGACCGTACAACCGGCCGGAAGGATACGTTCTACGATGGTCCGAGGGCGGTACATATGAGTTCGGCGGACCCTTATTGCCGGGAAATGAGACGGATCGCCATAGAGTCGGCAGAGTCTCTCGGGCTGCAGTTTCACCCCGAGGGAACAATGGTGATCATCCAGGGCCCCAGGTTCTCGACCAAGGCTGAGTCGAGATGGTTCTCAGGGATGGGGTGGAAGGTCATCAACATGACCGGGTATCCCGAGGTCATTCTCGCAAAGGAACTGGGAATGTGCTACCTCAACGTCTCTTTGATAACCGATTACGACGCAGGGCTCGACGGTAGGGAAGACGTTACTCCCGTTACCCAGGACGAAGTTGTGAAGGTGTTCATCGAGCACAACGAAAAGCTCAAGACGCTTATTGGGAAGATTATAGAGCGCCTGCCGCAGGAACGATCATGCGATTGCGCGGAGGATCTACGCAAGGCTATGCCGTAGGGGAGGTGAGCCGATGATACCGGCGATTAAGTGGGACAACGGCAGGTTGGCCCTACTTGACCAGCGTTACCTGCCTGAACGGATAGAATACGTGTATTGTGGAGATTTCCGGGAAATAGCCAGGGCGATAAGAGACATGGTGGTGCGGGGTGCTCCCGCAATCGGCATAGCCGGCGGGTATGCGGTGGCAGCTGCGGTGCGGGAGTGCAGAGACCTTGAGGCTAAGGGAAAAGGTTTGTGTGGGGGCAGCTCAGGCTGCACTCCTAAATCGTGCGAAGACTTCCTGAGAGAGGCAGCGCGGACGATATCGGCTTCGCGGCCAACCGCGGTGAATCTAATGTGGGCCGTAGACCGGGTACTCGGAACGGCTCTGGCGGAGTTACGGAACTCACTTGATAGAGCATACGCGGCGGCCCTTAGCGAGGCGCGACTCATTGAGGCAGAGGATATAGGTATGAACCGCCGCATTGGAGCTTACGGCGCAGAGCTTATCCGCCCGGGTTCCAGAGTGCTTACCCACTGCAACGCGGGCGCGCTGGCGACAGGCGGCTATGGAACCGCCCTGGGCGTTATTCGCAGGGCGTGGGAAGAGGGGAAGATATCGATGGTATATGCCGATGAGACCCGCCCCTACCTCCAAGGCGCCAGGCTCACGGCGTGGGAGCTCTTGCAGGACGGGATCGATGTCACCATCCTCGTTGACAGCGCGGCAGGATACCTCATCTCCAGGGGAATGGTAGACTGCATCATAGTGGGCGCAGACCGCATCGCTAAGAACGGAGACGTCGCCAACAAAATAGGTACCTATACGTTGGCTTGCCTGGCCGATATCCACAAGATCCCCTTCTATGTAGCGGCGCCTACTTCTACGTTTGACCTCTCCATCCCGGATATGTCCGCGATTCCGGTTGAAGAACGTTCCGGCGATGAAGTGCTGTCTTTCTGGGGTACGGCAGTCGGACCGAAGGGCGCGAAGGCTCTGAATCCCGCGTTTGACCTTACGCCTTCTACGCTGATCTCGGCTATAATCACTGAAAAAGGTGTGATACTCCCGCCGATCGGGGAGAACCTACCCAAAATCGTTTCAGGGGATGATGTTAGTGCTTGACCTCAAGTTGGTCCGGCAGAACCCGGATGCCGTGAGGACAGCCCTTAAGAACAGGAACTATGAGTTCGACCTCTCCTCGGTGCTAGAGTTGGACGAGGAAGCCAGGAAACAGCGGGCAGAGACGGAATCTCTGAGAGCCCGCCGGAACGAAGTTGCCGCGAGGATTGCCAAAGCAAAGCGCGAGGGAAGGTCCACAGACGAAGATATCGCCGAAGGCACGCGTGTTGCCGACAGGATCTCAGGTTTGGAAACCTCGCTCGCGGCAATAGAGGAGAAGCTGGCCTCTCTTCTGGCTGTGATCCCGAACATCCCTCACTCATCGGTTCCCGTGGGCGCCGACGATTCCACCAATCAGGAGATAAAGCGGTGGGGGGAAGTCAGGAAGTTTGATTTCGAACCTAAGCCCCATTGGGAACTGGGTTTGCGGCTCGGGCTTGATATGGACCGCGGGTCCAAGGTCTCCAAGTCGCGCTTTCCTCTCCTTCTAGGACAGGGCGCCCGCCTGGAAAGGGCGCTGGTGAACTTCATGTTGGATATACATACCAAGAATCAGGGTTATACAGAGGTTTTCCCGCCGTTCATCGTGAACGACAGATCGATGTTCGGTACAGGGCAGCTTCCCAAGTTCAAGCAGGACATGTTCAAGATCGAAGGCCAGGAACTGTACCTCATACCGACGGCGGAAGTACCGGTGACCAACATATATCGGGAAGAGATCATTCCATGCGAGGTACTGCCTACGAAGTATGCGGCGTACAGCGCCTGCTTTAGACTGGAAGCAGGTTCTGCAGGCAAAGACACCCGCGGCCTTATCCGTAACCACCAGTTCAACAAAGTGGAGTTGGTTTGGCTTAGCCTGCCGGAGACCTCCTACGAGGCGCTCGAGCAGTTGACCCGCGACGCTGAGGAGGTCCTGGAGAAACTTGAGCTGCCTTACCGGAGAGTCGCGCTCTCTACAGGAGATCTTGGGTTCTCCTCGGCGAAGACTTTTGACCTTGAGGTTTGGCTGCCCAGTTACGGTATGTACAGGGAAATCTCTTCCTGCTCAAACTTTGAGGACTTCCAGGCGCGCCGCATGAGCATTCGGTTCAAGCGGGATGCCAAGTCCAAGCCGGAGTTTGTACATACCCTCAACGGCTCCGGAGTGGCCGTAGGCAGGACTTGGGCGGCTATTGTAGAGTATTATCAGAATGGTGATGGGACGGTAACGGTTCCGGATGCACTGGTTCCATATATGGATGGAGTCAAAGTTCTCGGCAAATAGCATTGAACCGCAAGCGGCGGGAGGAACTATGAGCGAGAGATACAGGGAAGACAATGGTCAAGACGGTCGAGGTAAGGACAGGCTTCCTCCGCCAAAGTCCCGGTTCATCGATTCGGGTTGGCGCTTGACCGTGCCCAAGGCCATAAGAGAACACTTCAACTGGGATGTCGGAAGCCCGATGTGTGTCAGTTGGGATGGGATGACCATAACCATGAAGACCTCTTGTCCGGAATGTCCCGATATAGTGCGTATGGGGTCTTTGGGCAAAGTGGTTCTGCCCCCGCGCGTGCGGGTCGAAGCGAATTTGTACAGAGGGCAGATCATGACCCTGAAGGTCGAGGACGATCGAGTGATAGTCACTACAGGTTCATCGCAAGTTCGCTGCAAAGCGTGCGGCTCCGAAATGGACGTGAAGGAAGAGGTGGCGAACCTATACCTTTGCAGAAGGTGCCGCGAATCGCTGCAGAAGGCGGCTGTTAAGGAGGTTACCTGGAGGTAAGGCATGAGCGCTTTGGCCACTGAACCCAGACAGCATATGTCAAGGCTCACCAATGGCTGGCGGTTCACGCTGCCGACACCTATCCGGAGGTCGCGCGGCTGGGACACCGGTACTCAGCTTGTCGCGAGGGTGAGAGGCGCGAGCCTGATACTCACCTCCGAGGGTGACCCGGATGAACCGGATGTCAGCTCTGAGGCGGTTTTGCGCGGCAATCTCGCCAAAGAACTGGACGCCGGGGAGATTTCTCCGAGCCGGTGTTACCTGGGGGCAGGCGGCAAGATCGTTCTGCCCGCAGACCTCAGGCAGTACCTTGGCTGGGTGATAGGCAAACAGGTTGTCATCGTTGACGAAGGTGACGCTGTCGCCCTCACCCTTTGCTGTGATGTTAAGCGATGCGAATCGTGCGGCGGTGTGTCGGGAGTGCGACAGATTATCCCGAACGTATACCTTTGCTCTCAATGTTGGCAAAAGTACCTTGTGCAAATGAATGCTAAGTTGAAGTGGGGAAGGGCCAAGGCCTAGCTCACTTGCGAAGGATGATATCCACAGGTATAATTGTGTTTACTGAGCGGGAGTAGTTTAGTGGTAGAACGTTGGCTTCCCAAGCCGAAGGTCGCGGGTTCGAGCCCCGTCTCCCGCTCCAATTGATTTCCTCGGATGCTTTCCGTGGATACCCTTGTCGAGCCAGCGTAGCTCAGTGGTAGAGCAGCGGTTTCGTAAACCGCAGGCCATGGGTTCGAATCCCTTCGCTGGCTCCATTTAATCCCACAGACACAAGATCCGTCCTCTTCGTTTTAGACTCGGATATACTACAGAGGATCTTTCGCCTACTCTATGGAATGCTGTATCGCCATCGCGACATTCTAATAGTGTGAAAGGACAGACAATGACCAAACTCGAGAGAATCCTAATGCATATCATGTTAGGGGCGAGACGTGGGCTTGGCCGGACTGCACTCGTCAAGCTTTGTTACCTTATTGACGTTGAATCGATGCGACTCACAGGGAAAACTGTCACGGGGCTGCAGTTTATTCGATATCACTACGGTCCATATGCAGTCGAAGCGACCCGTACGGCTGACAAGTTGCTTTCATCTGGGTTGATAGGGTTCCGACGCGGCTCGTATTTCTCGCGGCTAAGCCAGGCCGAAATCGATGGAACGTTAACTAATGAAGAGACCTACTTGATCGATGAAGTAATGAGAAGATACGGTGATTTGCCGTTAAACTGTCTCAAGCTGGTGGCTTATGAGACACCTCCAATGAGACGAGTAACTGAAGAGGAGAAAAGGCTGGGTACAGTACTGAACGGGAGGCCGCTAGACATGTCCAGCGTGGTGACGGAACGCAAAAAGAGGCCTCTAAGTGCCATTGTCAGGGCGAAAGGTAGAGTTGACTTCAGTTCTCGCGGCACCATAGAGGAGGCCGCTGCAGAGGAATTGAGGATATTCAGAGAGACCGAACCTTTCCGGAGGAGAGCACTGGAGTGTCAATCAAAGAACAGTTCCGATCCAAGCTGTGGGCGACCCGGGACTATAAGCAAGGGGAAATCTACTTAGTCGCGGACGAAAAGGTGATCATGCCGGATGGGCAGAGGGAGTACCACAAGAGTCGGCCGGTGGTAATTTTGTCTGAGCACCCACTGAATCGTACTCCTCTCTATCCCCTGATCCTAGTCGCTCCGCTGTCGACGAGAGTGGATGTCAAGCAATCCTGTGATCTCTTGCTGAAGGCGGATGTAGATGGCGTTGAGCGTGATTGTCTCCTGAAACTGAACCTTTCGCAGCCGTTCTTGAAAGTGGATCTTTCTAGGGAGCCCGTAGGATGTCTCTCTCAGGAAGCAATCGAGCGGATGCTTGCCCTTATGCTTGACCTCCTGGGTATCGATACTTCTCAGTGACTGGTCCAAGCCAGATATTGCGCAAACTGGGTGGTCTGGCTATCCGTGGGAAGCGAGGCCCCTGAGATCGCTCCCAGGGGCCTCGCTGCAACTAATCCACTGAGTTCCAGCCAGACTATCCCTTGTGTCTCAGCACAACTCCGGGCCTCGCGCCGGTATGTTCACCGTTCTTTACTACGGGCACGCCGTTGACAACTACCCAGTCGATTCCGCTCGGGTATTGGTGCGGCGCGACGAACGTGGCGTTATCTATCACGGTGTCTGCATCGAACAAGACGACATCGGCTCGCATGCCTTCTCTGATGATGCCCCTGTCTTGCAGGCCGACCCTCCAAGCGGGAAGAGAGGTCATCTTCCGGATAGCTTCCTCTAGCCTAAGAAGTCTGTATTCTCGCACGTACCTCCCGAGGATGCGCACAAAGGTCCCGTACGATCTTGGATGCGGTTGGCCCTTAGCCGTCTCGATGTTGTACGCGCGTCCATCGGAACCCGCCATCACCCAGGGCTGGCGCATAACCATCCGTACGTCGTCTTCACTCATTGCGAAGTTCACAATTGAGACCACGCCGCCATTTCTCTGCAAGAGGCCGAATGCCGCTTCTTCAGCCGATATCCCCTGCATTTTCCCGACTTCCTCAATACTCTTTCCGATGTACTTCTGGTCACCGGCGTTCTCCAGGGAGGCTACAACAATCTTGTCCCAGTTGGCCCTCGCCTTCAGGGAGTCGAGGATCTTCTGCCGCTCGGCCGGGTCTTCCAGGAGTTCAGAGCCCTTTCCGCCTCTCCACGCCGATGTGGGCACCGGCGACCCGAGGCCTGTTGAGGATGCAATGTATGGATATTGGTCGGCGGTGATATCCAGGCCATCTTTGCGCGCTTTCTCTACCATGGCGATGGAGTGCTCGACCATACCCCAATTGGCTTCGCCCATGACCTTAAAGTGTGAGACCTGAACCGGCAAATTCGCCTTAAACCCGATATCTATGGCTTCCTGGAGCGCCTCGAGAAGTTTGACCCCTTCGTTGCGAAGGTGAGTGAAGTAGTATCCATGATGTTTTGAGACAACCTTGGCCAGTTCGATGACTTCGTCGGTCTTTGAGTATCTTCCGGGGACGTAGATGAGTCCGGACGACATACCGAAGGCGCCTTGCTCCATGGCGTCGTCAACCAGTTTCTTCATCATAGAGAGTTCCTTAGCGTCAGGAGCACGGTTCTCCACACCCATGACCTGCCGGCGGACTGTTCCGTGCCCGACCAGCGGGACAACGTTCACGCTTACGCCTTGATCCTCAAGCACCTTCATATAGGAAGCCATGTCGTTCCACTTGGGGGAGTTTCCTTCGGTTTCCTCTTCAGGTTCATCGGCGTCGGGCAGGAGTCCCATTTTCCTCGGTGCGCCGGAAGAACCACACTGACCTATGACTTCCGTTGTGACACCTTGCATCACTTTGCTGTTGGCAGTAGGGTTGACAACTAATGGAAGGTCTGAATGAGAGTGGGCGTCGATGAAGCCCGGAGATAGGTATTTGCCGGAAGCGTCGATTACTGTCTTTGCCTCTCCCTCGACGGAGCCGATCTTGACTATGTTCCCATTCTCTACAGCGACGTCTGCTACGAACCACGGTGCTCCGGTTCCATCGAGAACCCGAGCCTTCTTGAAGACAATGTCGTACATCGGCCGGACCTCCTTGGCAGTCCTATAATAAGGAAGACTCTTCGATACTTCGTGTCCGAATCCTTTTACTGGTTAGGCGGGCCGCTCCGGGTCCGTGAGATCGACGTCTACTTCACGCATAATCTTGCCACTTGATGCAACATTCACTGAAGCAAAACCGATCACTACCTTTACTTACCTTGACTCCCAGGAGCCTGTCTGTTACTTTTATCGAAGATAGTACCTTGTTTCACGTAACAGATTATCTGTGAAACAGATATGCGCGGCACATTTTCTTTTAGGAGGAAGGGCTCGTGTCAAATCTGGTAGAGATCCGCTGGCACGCGAGGGGCGGACAGGGCGCCAAGACGGCTTCCACCCTGCTTGCCGAATCCGCTCTAAGTGCCGGGAAGTACGTTCAAGGGTTCCCGGAGTACGGCCCGGAGCGTATGGGGGCACCAATCCTCGCATTTAACAGGATTGGTGACGAGCCGATCACGATTCACTCCAACGTCGATAACCCCGATGTCGTGATGGTTCTCGACCCGTCGTTAATCGGTCCAGTGAATGTAGCTGAAGGACTCAAGGACGGCGGCGTCATCGTAGTCAACACAAACTTGGAGCCAGAAGCCGTGAAGAGCAAGCTGGGCGCAACCGGCAATTTCAAGGTGGCCACCGTGGATGCCAGCGGTATCGCGGTGGACACAATCGGAAGGGACATACCGAACACTCCCATGATCGGGGCCCTTCTGCGCCTGAACGAATTCCTCCCCTTTGAACCGTTCTTGGAGAGGATGAGGGTTGACCTGGATAGGAAATTCCACGGTCGGAAGGCTATCGTTGATGGCAACATTAACGCCATGCGCAGAGCCTATCAGGAGGTGAAGCAGGCGTGAAGATGAAGGGATACAAGGAGCTGCCGGAAGGCGGCATCATTACCAAAAAGGGCAACTCGGTTGAGTACAAGACCGGTGAATGGAGGAGCATGAAGCCCGAGTGGATCCCCGAGGGCTGCGTGCACTGTCTTATGTGTTGGGTATTCTGCCCCGATTCAGCCATAAAGGTCGAGGATGGAAAGATGGTTGGCATTGATTACGACCACTGCAAGGGCTGCGGGATATGTGCCCGTGAGTGTCCCAGAAAAGAAAAAGCCCTTCAAATGGTCAAAGAGTAGACCATAGGGGAGTTTTCTTCTAAGGAGGACACGAAGAGGATGGCAGTTGAGAAAAGACAAGTGGCTATGACCGGCAACGAGGCGGTAGCCAACGCCATGAAACAGATAAATCCCGATGTCGTTGCCGCTTACCCCATCACGCCTCAGACCGACATAGTTCAGTTCTACTCCAGCTTTGTGGCCAACGGCGAGGTCGATACGCAGATGGTCACGGTTGAGAGCGAGCACTCAGCGATGTCGGCCACTGTGGGCGCGTCAGCAGCTGGTTCGAGGGCGATGACAGCAACTTCGTCACAGGGTCTCGCCCTGATGCACGAGCTTCTGCATATAGCGTCAGGATTCCGGCTTCCTATAGCCATGCCCGTCGTGAACAGGGCAGTTTCAGCGCCGATCAACATCCACTGCGACCATACCGATACCATGGCTGCCCTCACTACCGGGTGGATTCAGTTGTACGGCGAGAGTGCTCAGGAAGCCTACGACAACATGATCCAGGCAGTGAAGATCGCTGAAGACCCGAGGGTAAAGCTTCCCGTCATGGTCTGTTACGACGGGTTCATTACCAGCCACGCGGTTGAGAACCTTGTGCTGGTGCCCGACGAGGATGTCAAAGCCTTCGTAGGCGAGTACAAGCCCAAGCACAAGCTTCTTGACCTACAGAATCCCACCACGTTCGGGCCGCTGGTTCTGCCCGACTATTTCTCAGAGATCAAGGCTCAAGAAGCCGAAGCGATGATGGCCTCCAGAGAAGTCATTCTCGAGGTAGCCCAGGAGTTTGAGAAGATCTCCGGCCGCAAGTACGGTTATTTTGAGGGATATAAACTGGACGACGCCGAGAGAGTCATCGTAGTGCTCTCCTCCGCCGCAGGGACGACCAAGGCAGTGGTAGACGAGCTTCGTGCTGCCGGCGAGAGAGTCGGCCTCTTGAAGCCCAGAGTTCTCCGCCCGTTCCCGGCGAAGGAACTGGTCGCGGCCCTCTCGGGTGCCAAGGCCGTGGCAGTGATGGATAGGGCTGAGACCTTCTCCACTCAAGGCGGACAGCTCTTCACCGAGATCCGCGCGGCATTCTATGATGCGCCGGTCCGCCCGCTCATGAGGAACTACATCTTCGGTCTGGGTGGCCGAGACACCACTACCACCGATATCCGCAGGGTCTTTGAGGCCTTGAAGAAGGACCAGGAGCGCGGTTCGGTAGAGTGCCCAGTTAGCCACCTGGATGTCAGAGCATAGGAGGGGAGATATAGATGGCAAGCTTGAAAGAACTATCGGCGAAGCCGGAAGCGCTTGCTCCAGGCCACAGGCTGTGTGCAGGCTGCGGTGCTCCCATTGTTGTAAGGCAGATCTGCCGGGCCGCCAACGGCCCCTTGGTCGTTGCCAACGCGACCGGTTGCCTTGAAGTTTCAACTACGGTCTACCCGTATACGTCGTGGAACGTGCCGTGGATTCACACCGCGTTCGAAAACGCAGCTGCGACTGCGTCGGGCGTTGAAGCCGCGTACCATGCGCTTAAGCGTCGAGGCAAGCTCGATGACGATATCAAGTTCGTGACCTTCGGCGGCGACGGAGGCACTTACGACATCGGTTTCCAGAGCCTTTCCGGAGCGATGGAGCGCAATCACAAGATGGTGTACGTCTGCTACGATAACGGGGCGTACATGAACACCGGCATCCAGCGGTCGTCGGCTACCCCCAAGGGCGCCGATACCACTACCAGCCCGGTCGGCAAGGTAAGCTACGGCAAGCGCGAGAACCGCAAGGATCTGACCATGATCATGGCGTCTCACAACATTCCTTACGCCGCTCAGGTTTCTCCGGCTCACTGGAATGATCTGTACCAGAAGGCCGAGAAGGCTTTTGCCGCAGATGGCGCAGCATTCATCAACGCCTTGGCACCCTGCCCCAGAGGTTGGAGGCACGATTCCGAGGACACCATCGCGATCTGCCGCTTGGCTGTTGACACCTGCTTCTGGCCCCTCTACGAGGTAGTCGAGGGCAAGTACCGTGTAACGTACAAGCCCAGAGAGAAGAAGCCGGTGGTCGAGTTCCTCAAAGCCCAGGGAAGGTTCAGGCACTTGTTCCAGCCTGGGAACGAGGCTGTCCTCGAAGACATCCAGAAGGAAGTCGACCGTAGGTGGGAGGAACTACTGGCATTGGAGGAAGTCTCGAACCGCCAAAGCTAGATAGGACACCGTGGTATAATAAGGAACGCGGAGGGCGGGAGCCAATCCCGCCCTCTTCTTAGTAAGGAGAAGATATCGTCGCACCGGCGAGCGTCAAAAGAAGGAAGCCGCGGCCGGCGGCAAAGCAGAAGGAACGGGGTGTTTTCTGTGTCAGAGGTGCGCGTAAGGTTCGCCCCTTCACCAACCGGATACCTACACATCGGCGGAGCCAGAACCGCTCTCTTCAACTATCTATTTGCCAGGCACCATGGTGGCAAGTTCATCCTCCGAATTGAGGATACCGATACCGAACGTACCATTAAGGACTCTGCCGAGAAGCTGATGGCCGCTTTCAAGTGGCTCGGCCTCAGCTGGGATGAAGGCCCCATCGTAGGCGGACCAAAAGGGCCGTACTATCAATCTCAAAGGCAGGCGCTGTACCGCAAATACGCCGATGAACTCATTGCGAAGGGCGCTGCGTACAAGTGCTACTGTACCCCTGAGGAGTTGGCGGCCGAAAGAGAGAAGGCGCGGATGGAGAGAAAGGCGCCCCGCTATAGCGGGCGTTGCAGGTGCCTCTCTCAGGAGCAGATCGCCGCGTTCGAGGCGGAGGGCCGCAAGCCGGTCATCAGGCTCAAGACGCCGGATGGCGGAGAGACAGTCGTCCACGACCTGGTTCACGGTGACGTCACCTTCAAGAACGATGAGATATCAGATTTCGTTATCGTGAAGTCTGACGGGTTTCCGACTTATAACTACGCGGCGGTGATCGACGACCACAGCATGGAGCTCACGCACATCATCAGGGCCGATGAGCACCTATCGAACACGCCGAAACAGCAGTGGATCTACGATGCTCTCGGCTGGCCCTTGCCCAACTTTGCTCACGTCCCCATGATCTTGGCACCGGACCGGTCCAAACTGTCCAAGCGGCATGGGGCGCAGACCGTTGAGGAGTTTATGGATAAGGGTTACCTGCCCGAGGCGCTCCTCAACTATATCGTGCTGCTTGGCTGGACACCCCCTGATGCGACCAAGGAACTCATGACTCTCGACGAGATGATTCAGCTCTTTGACCTAGATAGGGTCTCTTCAACCCCGTCGGTTTACGACACCACGAAGATGACGTGGATGAACGGCCAGTATATCCGAATGAAGAGCGTCGAACAACTCATTGACCTGTACGTGCCTGTGGCCACGAGGTTCGGGCTCGGATCTGAGGAGGAACTGCGCGCGCGAGGCCCGTGGCTGGAGAAGGTAATAGTTGCCCTCCGCGAGCGAAGCAGGACGATTGATGAGATGGTAGAATCGTCGGCAATGTTTTTCCGAGCTCCCCCCGAGTACGATGAAGCCGGCGCAAGGAAGCTGTTCACCAAGGCTGGCGTAGTGGCGTTGATGAGAAAAGGAGCGGCCTCCTTGGAGGAGGTATCGGACTGGACGCTCGAGAACATCGAGGCTGCCTATCGCGGACTTATAGAGCGCGAGGGCATCAAAGGCGGGGCAATCATCCACCCGACCAGACTTGCCTTAACAGGCAAAACCGTGGGCCCGGGCCTGTTCGAGATCATTGAGATTTTGGGCAAGGATGAATCGGTGGCAAGACTCAACGCGGCAGCTTCGCATGTGGAGGAGAAAGGGCTCGAGGGGTCAAAGAACTCGCAGTGAGGAGGTTGACTGCGTGGACGTTTTAGAGGCGATTAAGAAGCGGCGCAGCATTAGGAAGTATAAGGTGGACGCGATTCCTGAGGATGTCCTGAATTCCATCCTAGAGTGCGCGAGGTACGCTCCGAGCGCAGGCAATAGGCAGCCCTGGACGTTCATAGTTGTGAAGTCGCAGGAAATCCGCAACCAGTTAGTGGAGGCTGCCGGCAATCAGCCAATGCTTGCCCAGGCTCCGGTCGTGATAGTTACCTGCGCCGACCTGGAGGTGTCCGGTGCCCGCTACGAGGACAGAGGGCGGACGCTCTACGCCTTTCAGGACACGGCCGCCGCGATCGAGAACATGATGCTCGCGGCGGTATCCTACGGCTTGGGCACCTGCTGGGTTGGAGCTTTCAGGGAGACGGAAGTCAGGAAAATCCTTGAATTACCGCCGAACTTGAAGCCTGTAGCCATGATGCCGTTGGGCTATCCCGACCAGGAGCGCGGTCCGAGGGATCTGCGGCCGGTCGACGAAGTTGTCTGGGTGAAGTAGACTGCTCCTGATGCGAAGCTAGATGCGGCTCAAGGTTAGTTTGCCATGTGTCAAAATTCCTGGCTCCGATATGTTGCCTGCCTGAACAGGCGATGTTATAATCAAAAATGCTTGCCAAAGCGTTGGGGGATCGGCTAGTGGTAGGCCAACAGACTCTGGATCTGTCTGCGGAGGTTCGAATCCTTCTCCCCCAGCCAGTGCCTGGCCCCATCGTCTAGTGGCCTAGGACACCGCCCTCTCACGGCGGAGACAGGGGTTCAAATCCCCTTGGGGCTACCAAAAGCACAAACGTGAGAACAAGACCCGCGAAGGCGGGTTTTTTGTTTTGTGCACCAGAAGAGATCTGCCAGACGACCGTGGCCATGCCCATATGTTATGCGGCGCTACGCGAAGACAGGATATCTGAATTATCCATCGAATCGCTTCTCAACCATGAGTTGAGAGGAGGCAGGGCACCGGCTCCTACGGCAACCAAGGGTCGCTAGTTTGCCGCTGCCTGTAATGCTATAAGACGGATTGGGGGATCTGCAATGGTCAAAGTGGATAGGGCGGAGGTGGGAAAGCGTATCCGCGCGCTTAGATTGTCCCAGAGGCTCTCCCAGATCGGTTTGGCAGAGAGGCTGCATGTTACCGGCCAGGCCGTGTCCAAATGGGAGAGAGGCTGCGCGCTTCCTGACGCGGCGATCCTGCCTGCCCTTGCTCAGACCCTCGGAAGCTCCATCGATGCGCTTCTGGCGCCATCGAGAGAGGTCATTGATACGCCGAGCCACATAGGCGTTCGCAGTCTATCGGGGTTCACCTGGATTCCGGGCAGTATCCTTATGGGCGGATGTGTGAAATCCTGCTTGCGATACCTCGGGATTAGTATTTCGGATGCGTGGGTGTCGGGTGGGTATGCCTTTATCCTGAACATTAGCAGGAACGTCACCATGGCCGGACCAGAAAGCTGGCCGGACATGGGAGCGATTGACCGGTTGACGGAGGATTACGGCGGCATCCATGAGAGAATCCAGTCGTGCCGTGGCGACAGTGAATTTCGTGAAATTCAAGCCATGGCGTGGGCGAAGACGAGGTTGGCTATTGACAAAGGGTTACCCTGTTTTGGCTGGGAACTTGACCGTCCGTACTGGTACATCATCAACGGCTACGATGACATCGGGTATCACTTCAGCGGCCCTGGAGCCGAAGGTGGGACAGGCCCCAAGCCATGGCATGAACTTGGGGATTCGGAGTGGGGTGTGCTTGAGGTTCATATCGTACGCCCCGGTCACATTGCAGATAACCTCAAAACCATACGGGATGTCTTTACCCTAGCGATAGAGCATGCAGGGCGCAGGCCGTCAGGGCCCCTAGACGACTTGACCGGCACCGAGGGCTATGAGCATTGGATTGAAGCAATAAGCTCCCGTACAGCCGATAGTCTCGGCCTGGCGTTTAACGCCGACTTCTATGCCAGGGCCAGGCGATTGGCCGTTGAGTTCCTCATTGAGGCGAGGCAGCGCACAGGCAATGCGTTTCCGCGCCTGTTTGCGGAGGCCATTGAGGCTTACGAGACTGTTAGCGCAAGTATGGATCGTCTTGCGGCTCTCTTCCCCCTTCCCGGGAATGACGAGTGGATTGCCAATGATCAGTTGCGTGAAGATGCCGTCAGAAGCTTGCGGGCGGCCATGATGGCCGAAGAGCGAGGGCGTATTGCGATTGTCCGGCTGCTTAAGGAAATTGACCGGATTTGGTAGCCACCCCTTAGGCGGTGGCGTCTGCGACGTAATGAGGAGTCTGGGGGAGGTAAGGACATTGGATGAGGCGAGGCTGAAAAAACACCTGTTAGAGCGGGGGTACCGGGAGGAATCCCTTCCGGCATACATAGACTCTGCACGTAAGTTTACAGAATATCTTTCGAAGGACGGCGGTCTGGATAGGGTTCGCAGCGCTAGCGTGAGTGAGTTTGAGGCCTATTCCCAAATACTCATAGAGAACCGTGAAAACACCGTTAAGGCATACGATGGGATTGCAGAATGTGCCCTCTTGGCCGGAAACACGGATGTTTATGTGGCCGCCCTGGAGATTGCAGATGGCTGGAACGTGGTTCACACGCTCGCGAAGCGGATTGAGGCCGCGTGTGGAGATGGAGCGCGGGCAGCGGTCTTCGCTGATGTGACCATGCCCGAGATCGGTCTTACAAAGGCAGATCAGTCGTCTCTAATGCAAACCATTGTGAACCGGATGATAGAGGTTCTGCCGGAAGAGACATGCCGTTCAGTTCTGACCGGGCTGAAACACGGGCTTTCCGACATGACCCCCGATGATGTCAGAGAAGATCGCGAGATTCTAGCCGAGAGCGACAGTGTTGACGACTTCTTGGCGGCGAGGCATCGCAATTGGATCTCCAAACTCGAAGAACTCAAGACCCGCGGCGAGCCTTTTTGGACTATCACCGTTGATGACGAATTGCTTGAGTATCTGCGGTCCAACCCTGAGATAGGCGGCGGCGTACGGTACGGCAACAAGATCTATGAGACCAAGATCCCATACATGCCCCAGCGCTATCTTCGAGAAACAGATCCCGTACTGAAGCGCTACCACTTCTGCCACTGTCCGTGGGCCCGAGACGCTATCAGACACCCGGACAAGCTCCAGGTTCCCGCAGTGTTCTGCCACTGCAGCCTTGGCTACAGCAAGAACTATTGGGATGCTCTCTTCGGGTGCTCTGTCGAGGGGGAGATAGTAGAATCGGTCCTCAATGGAGATATGCGGTGCCGCATGGCTTTCACGCTGCCGGATCAATATCAAATCTCTCATGGCCGAAACGGCGGCTAGCGAATTGGAGGCGTTCAGTGTTGAAACGAGATTCGTCCCGTGAAGAATGGCTGTCTCTCGCACGCCGAAGAGGATATCCTCGCAGCGACAAGTACGATCTCCGGTGGATTATGGAAAACGCGTTGGGATCTCACTGCATTTGGCTCGCCGAGGCCATCACGAATGTGATGGAATTGACGCCCGGCATGCGCGTCCTTGACCTTGGATGCGGCAAGGCGATCAGCTCAATCTTCCTGGCAAAGGAGTTTGGCGTTCAGGTTTGGGCTGTCGATAATGGGATTTCTGCATCCGACAACTTGCGGCGGATACATGAGGCAGGGCTGGGAGATCGCGTTTTCCCGCTGCACGCGGATGCCCGCTCGCTGCCCTTCGCTGAAGAGTTCTTTGACGCCGCGGTGAGCATCAACGCCTACTGGCTTTTCGGTACCGATGACTTTTACCTGTCTCGGAGTTTTGCTCCGCTGCTCAAGCCTGGGGCAACAGCCGGGTTGATCATGCCGGGGCTGAAGCAGGAACTCCAGGGCGAATTGCCGGCACACATTAAGCCTTACTGGCTCACCGATGTCATTGCCTACCATTCGCCGCAATGGTGGAAGCGACACTTTGAGCGGAGCGGCTCCGTAGATATACTGATCAGCGACTGCCTCGAAGGCAACGAGGGCGTCGAGATCTGGCGCGACTGGGCAAGGATCATGAATGTTGCGGATCCCCTTGTCGACGATGATGGCGGCAGGAACATAAGCTTCGTCAGGCTGTTAGTGAGGCGGAAGATGGGCGTCTAGTTGACCGCAAATCGATAGGTGGATGGGGTGACCTCATGGAACTCGGCGAATTGATCGGCAAAGGCTACCGGTGCGAAGTTTTCGCCTTGGGAAAGGCCCGGGTTGTGAAACTCTTTGAGCTCGGAGCCGATCTTTCTTGGATTCAGAGAGAGGCCGAGACAACCAGAGTGGTTCACAGGGCCGGTCTTCCTGTTCCGGCGGTCTATGACATTGTTGAGATAAAAGGGCGGACCGGCATTGTCTATGAACGCGTAAGGGGCCCGTTACTGAGTTCCGTGGTACGGGCTGATCCGGATAAGGCCATTCCACTGGCTCGCGAGTTCGCCCACCTGCACCTCAAGCTGCATTCCGCAAGAACCTCAGATCTTCCCTCACAGAAACTGAGCCTGGAGAGATGTATATCGCGTGCCCCAATGCTGACTGCCGAAGCCAAAGAGACCGCGTTGAGGCTGCTTAGAGACCTGCCTGACGGCGATGCAATCTGCCACGGAGACCTCCATTTGAATAATGTGATGATGTCTTCGACTGGAATGGTGGTGATTGATTGGGATAACGCCAGAAGAGGCAATCCTTTGGCTGACGTAGCCAGATCCGTCCTGCTCTTGAATAACTCATGGTGTCATTTCAAAGATCCTCCATTGATAGATGAGGTGCGTCGGCTCGCAGCCACCTTCCGAGATGAGTATCTGTCCGCCTACTTCAAAGGTACACCGGGCAAAGCCGAGTGCGTGGATAAGTGGATGATTCCGGTCGCGGCAGCCAGACTGAGTGAGAATGTCATCGTCGAGCAGAAAGCATTGATGGACATAGTCGGGCAGTGACTTTGACTGCGGCTACTTCCGCTAAGGTGATATCTTGGTATATGATACCTGTGATCTTGACCTGCGGGGAGGGGCTATGCCCTGAACTCTAGGGCTCATGATATAGCGTGATAGCTTAGCTATGCATTGGCCCGTCCCCGCAGACGGGCCTTTTGATATTTGCCAGGGAGGGGTCGTTATGTCTCAGGACAGCCAGAGGCGCGAGCCCAGGGTGGGTGTGGTCGGCATCGTAGTCGAAGACCGGCAGAAGGCTGCCCAGAAAGTGAACCAGATGCTCAGTGATTACGGCGAAGTGATTGTTGGCCGTATGGGGATCCCGTACCGCGACAGAGGAGTGTCGGTCATCGCACTGATAGTGGATGGCGACACCGACGTTCTCGGCGCTCTCACCGGCAAGCTTGGCGGCATCCCGGGCGTCCGGGTGCGGTTGGCGTTTACTTAAGGAGGAGAAACATCAATGAAGATAACGCTTCAGACCGTGTCCAGAGTTGGTCTTCTCGTGGCGTTGGCTTTGGCTCTGCAGGCTCTCGGACTTCCGCAACCCATTACCGGCCCAGGCGTCAACGCAGTGTTGTATGTGGCAAGTCTGTACATCGGTCCCTTAGCGGGAGCACTCGTCGGCGTGATAACCCCATGGGTCGGCCTCATGACGGGCAAGGCTCTTGCGGTGGCCGTCCCTGTTATCATTGCAGGTAATGTTACGCTGGCGTTGGTCTCGGGTTATCTGTCAAGGTTCAACCGTTATGTCGCTATGTTGGCTGCCGCCCTTGCTAAATTCGGAGTGATGACGGCGGGCATCCGGTATCTCCTGTCTACCGGAGCCAAGATTCCGCCGGTTGCTTACACCAGCTTAACGGTAACTCAGTTGTTCACGGCTCTTGGAGGCGCACTGGTTGCCGCAGTAATACTCGTGGCCTTACCTAAGATGAGCAAGTAGTGTAGGAGCACTTCTAGGCAGCTATCCTCGAAAGCCGGTTCCTCCCGCAGGCTACTCGTTTCGAGTAACGCGGGAGGAATATACTTTGGATACGGTGTATCGTTGAACCCAGAGCCTCTTGGAGGGATGAGTCGATATGAGACGGACGATTACTTCAGACGCAGCGACCGGGCTTCCTGAAGGGCAGTTGGGCAAAGTGCTTGCGTCGATTGGCCGCGGAAGGGACGTTATCCACCTCGAGGTGGGCGATCCCGATTTCAAGACCCCGCCTCACATCATCGAGGCAGCCAACCGCGCCGCTCTTCAAGGCGATACGCACTACACCGGAATCAGGGGAATCAGAGCTCTTCGAGAGGCTATCGCGGCCAAGTTCGATAGAGAAAATGGCATCAAGTGTGATCCGAGCACCGAAGTGATCGTGGGCATAGGCGCTACCGGCGTCCTCTTTCTTGCTTGTGTAGCCGCGCTCAACCCCGGTGATGAGGTCATTGTCGCGGATCCCTATTGGCCGTATTACGAAGGGCACGTAGCGCTACCGGGCGCCAGCCTCGTGTGTGTACCGCTGAGGAAGGATTCCGGGTTCACTCTGGACGTGGACGAACTCCGGTCGCGCGTGACCCCGCGAACCAAAATGGTCATATTGAACAGCCCCAACAATCCTACGGGAAGTATCCTTCACAAAGATACTCTCCTGAAGATAGGCGAAATCGCCGAGGAGTACGACCTCCTTATCGTTAGCGACGAGGTGTACGAGAAGTTCATCTTTGACGGTGAGGAGCACTTCAGCCTCGGATCGGTCCCGGAGCTTAAGGAGCGCGTTCTCACCGTAAACGCCTTGTCCAAGACCTACGCGATGACCGGTTGGCGCCTCGGATACGCATGTGGTCCAAAGCCCCTCATCGACGCCATGGTGAGTGTTCAGGAGTACATGGTGTCCTGTGTGCCGTCAATGATCCAGCGGGCCGGCGTTGCAGCCCTTACGGGTCCCCAGGACGTGGTTGGTGAGATGGCCCGCGTATATAAGCGTCGCCGGGATCTCGTTTTCGAAGGTCTGAACGCCATACCCGGAGTGAAGTGTGTGAAGCCGAAAGGAGCCTTTTACGCTTTCCCCGATATCTCAGCGTTTGGCATGTCTTCTTTCGATTTCGCCGTTGCACTGGGAAAAAAGGCCGGAGTATCAGTGGTACACGGGGCCGGAATGGGGAAGAACGGCGAGGGCCATATCCGCATCTCATATAGCACATCAGATGAGAACCTGGTTGAAGCTTTGGCGAGGATAAAGGGATTCGCCGAAGGCGCGATTTGTCAGCGATAGAGCAGTCTTTGAAACCCCCTCCCTGGATATACCGTCAAACCTAATACGAGACATAACGCTGCTACATAAAGTAAGGTTATGTAGAGTACTACGACATGCATTCTAGGGAGAGAAGACGATGCGCCGAATCATGGCAGTCCTAATCATTGCAGCAGCGGTGGTACTTCCGATGAGGTCCTATGCCCAAGCGGCAATCCCTGAATTTAGACTCGGAAACGAAGTGTTGTTCAGCCGCTACCATCATCTGATTGAGGGGAAGCGCGTAGGGCTAATCACCAACCAGAGCGGGGTTAATAGCCGCGGCGAGAGCACCATCGATGTCTTGGCTCAGGATCCTTCAGTTAACTTGACTGCGCTTTACGGCCCTGAGCACGGAATAGACGGGCAGGCAAAGGCCGGAGCCTTTGTGGAGTCGTATATCCACCCAACCCTGGGTATCCCCGTGTACAGCCTCTACGGCTCTACCCGCATGCCAACCGAAGCGATGCTGCAGGACATCGATGTCTTGTTGTTCGATGTTCAAGACGTGGGCGCTCGCACCTATACTTACATTTCAACGCTGAACTACGCGATGAAGGCTGCAAAGCAGTACGGCAAATCAGTCATCGTTCTGGATAGGCCGAACCCTTTGGGCGGAGAAATCGTCGAAGCACCTGTCCTGGAAGATGCTTTTGAGACATTTGTCGGCGTAGACAACCTACCTATGGCTCACGGAATGACTGTGGGGGAGTTGGCCAGATTCTTCAATAGAGAGATAGATGCGGACCTCACTGTAGTACCGATGGAGGGATATACCCGGGACATGATTTTCCAAGATACCGGCTTGGAGTGGATCCCGACATCCCCCAACATCCCCGACATCGACTCGGTGTTCGGCTACATGGCCACCGGCCTTGGCGAGGGCACCGGCATATTCCAGGCAGACAAGTTTAAGTGGATTGGCGGCAAGGGCATCGATAGCTACCGCTTTGCCGAACTGCTCAACGGAGCAGGCTTGCCCGGAGTAACCTTCATCCCGGAGGACAACGGTGCAGCTGGCGGAGTAAGGCTTATGATAACTGACTACTGCGCTTTCAACCCCGCGAAATCGGGCTTCTACGCACTGGCATACGCACGCCAACTCTGCGGATTCAAGGTGCCGAAGAGCGGTTCCACCCCTGCCAGCATGGTGATGTTCGACAAGATCATGGGGACAGACAGGGTGGGCCAATGGCTTGAGCAATACTTGTCTCCCCAGGAGATGGAGGCGCGCTGGGCCGACGAGCTGGGAGAGTTCAAACAGGTACGCGAGAAGTACCTCATTTACGGCTATGCCGGAAAGACCGGACACATCGGCGTGACCGTCAACAATGTCGCCATATTCTTTGATTCTCCTCCTTACATCGACAGTGCCAACCGCACCATGGTACCGGTTCGCGCGATCAGCGAGGCCTTGGGGGCGACGGTTGGCTGGGATGACGTCTCAAGGGTAGTCACTATCTCCAGCGATGACCTGACGATAAACCTTACAATAGGAGACAATACCGCCATTGTGAACGGCATGGCCGAACTCATGGACACTGTGGCCGTCATCCGGAATGATCGGACCATGGTGCCTGTCCGTTTTGTCAGCGAATTCCTGGGCGCAGTTGTGGACTGGGATGAAGATAGCCTCACAGTGGTGATTGCGAAGTAGCGCAAGGTGGTCTTGTGTCTATTGCAGTTGCGTAACGCTTGGCCTGCTGCATGCACCCGATTCTCGCGCATATATCTTTAGATGCACTCAGAAGATACGGGCGAGAGGGGTGGTTTTTCGTGACTCCCGGAGCCCGTTTCTCACTGGAGCTTGCCGGACGCATCCTCCTCTCGGGCTTCCTGACCGCTCTCCTGGGTTTGGAGCGTGAGGTTCGCAATAAGGACGCGGGTCTTAGAACGCATACCCTGGTTGGGCTCGGATCTGCGCTAATCATGGTAGTGAGCCAGCATGGGTTCAGGAACCTGGGCTCGGGAGTGACCTTTGACCCGGCGAGGGTTGCGGCTCAGGTTGTGAGCGGCATAGGGTTTCTCGGCGGAGGCCTTATCTTTGTGAAAAAGGATGTAGTCCGCGGCCTCACCACTGCCGCCGGGCTCTGGTTGAGCTCAGGGATAGGTTTAGCGGCAGGATCGGGCATGACCGCCATTGCTTGCTTGGCGACTGCTTCCGGCCTGGCGACGATGTACGGCTTGGACTTGGTCGAACGGCAGCTTCTCCGGTCCAAACGCGACACCATACCGCTGGAGCTCGTGTGTCACGACAAGAGGGGCCTTCTGGCGCAAGTCAGCACCCTAATAGCGCAGGCAGGGTTCAACATCGACACTGTTGAGATACACCGGACGGTCGGCGAAGGTCTTGTCGGCATACGTTTCTCGCTGAACGGACCCGGTGATCTACAGTCTCTGCTCACCCAGTTGGCCGAGCAGGACAGCGTTGTGGAGGTTCTTCCCGTACAGGCGCCCCGATCGCGCAAGCGAAGGAACAAGGGCAGACGAAAATCGCCTGACGGGAAGGCCCGCCAATAAATCTGCACGTTGCACCGGCTGAATTGGCGTAATATACTTTCGATGGAATCTGCAAGAGGAGGAAACGAGGCCATGAACGTTATCTATACCACTGCCACAAAGGCCTCGCAAACTGGCGTTTTACTTCGCTAAGCACCGGCCTGGGGCGTACTATGCCCTTTTTTAGGCGCGGTGCTGGCAAGGGTCCTGAGGACAGAAACAAAGGGTCTCGCCACACTGCGAGACCCTTTAGATTTTGTCCCGGGAGGACCTCGATATGGAAAGGCGAATTGCTGACGCTTCAAATGCCCGCGTTAGCACGGGCAGTTCAGATAGAAAAGCTCTTCTAGACCTCATTGCTTCGTTGAGACGCGGTTCAGAACGAAACAGGACAGGACTGTTCTTCGTGGAAGGCCTGAAAATGGTCAGCGAGGCGCTCTCCTCAGGTGCGGCTGTCGAGGCTATTGTTGTGGTACCGGATATGTGCCTTGAAAACGGTATCGATCCATCGCTTTTGGCAGGCAATGCCGGGTTGGTCGTCGAGGTATCGAGGCGAAGATATGAGAACGCCGCGAGGCACTTCGTGTCCAAGCAGGACCCCCAGGGGATAGGGGCTCTCGTGAGGCAGTCCTGGACGGCTATCGAGCGGTATGTTCCCTCTCGTGATGAGATTGCCGTGGTCCTGTGCTCTGTTCAGGATGCCGGAAACGTAGGAACCATACTGCGAACCGCCGATGCAGTCGGTTGCTCGGCCGTTTTCGTGTTGGGGGAGACTGCCGACCCCTACGGACCCGTAGCCGTAAGGGCAAGCTTGGGCTCCGTCTTCACCAGTAGGTTGGTGAGGTGCGATATCCGTAACCTCCGGCGATGGGCAGATCGGGTGGGCGCTACCGTTATAGGTACCTCGCCTCGCGCAACCTGCACTTACCGCCAAGCACAGTACACTCGGCCATTCGTTCTCATGCTCGGCAATGAGTCGAAAGGGCTTGCTGACGACGAGTTGGAGTCATGCCATCAAGTAGTCGGCATCCCAATGGTCGGCCGCCGCGATTCCCTAAACGTCGCTGTCGCGGGCGCTGTTATCCTGTACGAGGCGTTCAGTCAGTGTGGGACGCCTTAGGCACAATCCTGAGTCCGTGCCTTAGCGCCCTGGCCTCGCCCTTCGCGTTGAAGAAGAAGTAGATGGGAGTCTCGTCTCCCTCTTCTTCTATAGCAGCCGAATCGTAACCTGTGATCCTGACCGGTCGGGTGTCGCCGCCCATATGCGCGACGAGGCTATCGCCCTGAAGGCTGAACTCGATGACGGCACCTTCACCTGATACGTACTTGCCGGATAGCCTCTTAAGGTGCCGAGCCGGCACGTCCATCGACGGTGCGCGCTGAATTTGGTGCTCTGCAGGCAAGCCGAGGATCATATTTGCCGCCGCGAACCACACCTTTGCTGCGGGAAAGCCCGACTGGTTGCTCAGGACGACTATGCCGGTGTTCCTTTCCGGGATAAAGCCGATGTAAGATGCGACGCCCACAATGTTGCCGCCGTGCTGCACCACGGTAATGCCGGGTTGGTACTCGGGCCTTATAGCGAGGCCGTACGCGTAATAGGCGCCCTTACTTACCCGGTAGTACGGAGTCGTCATGCGGCCGATGCTGGCTCGGGAAGCGACTCTATCTTTGTACCCGGTGCGCACTTTGCCGTGATTCAGGTACATGGAAGTGTACCTTAAGAGGTCTCTGACACTTGACTTGATGGAGCCGGACGCGACAAAGACGTCCCTGTGTTTCCAGGGGGCTTTCTGCAAACTGTGTTCCTTATCGCGGAAGTAGAGACCTTGGATATCCTTGCGACCCTTGAGCCCCTTCACTCCGATGAACGTATCCTTCATATCTAGAGGTTCCCAGACGTTTTCTCTGAGGTAGTCCTCGAAACTCTTGCGGGTTACCCTCTCGACAATCTCTCCCGACAGGGAGAAGCAGTCGTTTGAGTAACTCACGTACTCTCCCGGCTCTCCGAGAAGGCTGAACTCATGAGAAGCGATGAACCTCAGTAGGTCCTTGTTATCCCTGATAACGGGGTCGCCGGCGGGCGGGGGAGGAACATCCATCAGGTTACCTTCCTCGTCTACCGGAATGCTCGACGCTCCGGCGTATCGTAGTGACGGGAGCGGAGGCATACCCGAGGTGTGGGAGAGGAAGTTGTGGATGGCGATCTTCCCGGCTGCTCCTTCCACGGGAAGGTTGAACTCCGGAAGGTATCTCTGCACGGGCTCGCTTAGAGAGAGGCGCCCGCGTTCTGCTAACTGGTTTATCGCCAGAGCGGTGAAGGACTTGGTTACAGATGCCAGCCCGAACACCGTGTGCTCGCCGACGGGCACGTTCTTCTCAACATCTGCCATGCCGAACCCGCGGAAGTACGCCGTCTGGCCCTTGACGGCAATCCCGACAGCGACGCCCGGTGCTCTTGTCTTCTCCATTAGTTCCGCGACGTATTCTTCAAAGGCAGTGCTCTGAAACTGCCCGAGTTCATTGTTAAGAGACACTCCGGGAGCCCCCTGTCTGCGTATTTCTGATGTTGTGGACTCATTAGGACTTCTACACACGTAAGGGGTTGCCCTTCGGACAAGGGCTTCGGTCATTCATCCGGTGCCTGAAAGTGGGTTGCTTCACCATGTGTGCGGGAGCAATCCAGATGATATGATCAAATTGGTCAATAACGACATGAAAGAGGCTGATCGCGTATGCGCCGGAAGCAGGTCATCTTGATAACTGTCCTCATGAGCGTTCTGCTCGTACTTTCATCGGCATCTTGCAGGAAGAGTCCGGCTCCGCCTTCCGAGCCCATATCTGATTCCGTCCTGGATTCGAAGGCGAGGTCCTTTGTGGAGCTCATGGCAGCCGGGAAGCATGCTGACGCCGTGAAGATGATGGACGCGAAGGTCGCTTCGGCGCTGCCTGAGAGTCAATTGAAGGCTACCTGGGAATCTCTCATATCTCAGGTTGGCGCGTTCGACGGGATTGCGGCCAGCAGAATAGCCGACGAGTCCGGCTTTAAGGTGGTCTATGTTACGTGTAGGTTCAAGAGCGCCATTCTGGACACGAAGGTCGTATTTGACGCTGCCGGATTGGTTTCGGGTCTGTGGTTTGTACCTTCTTCCGCGGTTACCGGCGAGTATGTCACGCCTCCTTACGTAAATACGGATTCCTTTAGCGAGGTCGAGTGTGAGATTGGGAGCGGGAAGTGGGTTCTACCTGCCACCCTGACCATGCCCAAGGGAGAAGGACCGTTTCCGGCCGTTGTGCTGGTTCACGGCTCGGGTCCCAATGACCGTGATGAGACAATCGGCCCCAACAAGCCCTTCAAAGACCTGGCATGGGGCCTGGCGAGCAATGGCGTCGCAGTTCTGAGGTACGAGAAGCGGACAAAGCATTACCAGTTGGAGATGGCTTCGGTGATAGACACCTTCACTCTTAAGGAAGAGACGGTGGACGACGCTTTGGCTGCTGCGGATTACCTGAAGCGGACCGAAGGCGTCGACCCTGAGAAGGTGTTCATAGTGGGCCACAGCCTCGGGGCGTCCTCGGCGCCGAGGATCGCTGCCACGGCTGCTGAAGAGGGCAAAGGCACTCCGGCAGGCTTGGTTATGTTGGCTCCCAATGCCAGGCCTCTCCTTGAACTTATGATTGAGCAGTACGAGTACATCACATCCCTTGACGGCCAGGTGACAGAGGCTGAACAGGCCGAGTTGGCTGCCGTAAGGGCGGAGATCGCCAAGATAGAAGGCGGGCTCAAGCCCGGCGAGTCGGCGCTGGGGGCACCAAAGGCTTACTGGGATGACATCATGGCTTACGATCCCGTGGCTATCGCCAGCTCGCTTCATCTCCCGATGTTGGTTCTTCAAGGGGAGCGAGACTACCAAGTGACCATGGAAGACTTTGCTATCTGGGAGTCCGAACTCAGAGACGCCCCCAACGTGACCTTGAGGTCGTTTCCCGGGCTGAATCACCTATTCATGTTGGGTGAGGGGAAGTCATCTCCTGACGAGTACAATGTCGCGGGGAACGTCCACTCGAGCGTGATAGAAACCATTGCCGACTGGGTGAAAACCAAGTAGAGACGGAGACGATTTCCGGGGGAGCGCATGTGCCGCGCTCCCCCGGAGATCAAGGCAACTCTGCTCAAAACCTATGCCCGCTTCTTTCCGGTCAGCATCTCCACTTTTATGCGGACAACGCAGGTGTGTTCGATAGTTGCTCCCCCGCAGGAAAAGTCCCTTCCCGGCGCAAGGCGGTTCAGAAGCGCGACCAGGAGATCCTTCTTAAGATCGGGATCCTCTACGATTTCAGCAGTCCCGAAGGCGATCGCGCTCTTGTATCTGGTGCTGATTTCATCGGGCAGCACTTCGTGCTCGGTGCAGACCGCATAGCTTACCTTAGGATTCGCCCGGATGTTGTCCAACTTGGCTCCTTCTAGTGCGCTGTGGAACACTATGTAGCCGTCATGGAACACATGGTTCAGCGGGACGCAGTACGGCCGGCCCTCAGTGTCTACTGTAGCTAAGAAGCCAAAGTCGGCCTCATTCATGAGAGCTTCAGCTTCGCTGCGGGCCATCTCCCTGTCTTTCCGCCGCATGCTCTTGTACGGTGCGGGCATGTGGTTCTCAACTCCTTAAAGGAAGTGCGCGATGTGGCTAGTATTCAGCACAGGAAAACTGATCACCTGTTGTAGAATTCACCGATCGTATTCAGGGATTTCCATCGGAGGGATGAGCGTGACCAAATACCGCTGCACCGTCTGCGGGTATGTCTATGATCCGGCGAAAGGTGACCCGGGCAAAGCTGAACCCGGCACTCGTTTCGCAGATCTGCCCGAGGACTGGGTTTGCCCCGTTTGCGGCGTTGACAAGAGCAAGTTTGAGCCCGTCGCCGAAGATGCCGCCGCCAAAGAAGTTGTGGTGCGGCGATACTCTAACGGCGAAATCACGGTCATATGGAAGCCGGATCTCTGTAACCACAACGGAAATTGCTGGCGTAGGCTGCCCGAGGTTTTCGACCCGAAAAAGAGGCCGTGGGTCACAATCGGCGGCGCCCCTTCCGGCACCATCATAGAGGTAGTTGATGAGTGCCCTACAGGGGCATTGACCTGGGAGAGGGCGTAGCAAAGGCATGTTAAGGCAGGTTTCTACCGATTGTGTGAGGTAAAAGATATCCCAGGAGGTGCGTAGCATGAAGGCAATCATTCTGGCGGCCGGCAAGGGAACCAGGCTCCGCCCGCTCACTTACACTACAGCAAAACATCTGCTCCCCGTGGCCAACAAGCCCATCATATTCTTTGTGATCGACCAGATAGCCAGAGCCGGTATCTGGGAGATCGGTCTTATAGTCTCACCCGAGAATATCGATCTCATCAAGGCGCAGGTAGGAGACGGGTCTCGCTGGGGAGTCCGCATCACATACATAATCCAGGAACAGCCGAAGGGCTTGGCCCACGCGGTTTCTGTAGCGAAAGGATTCCTCGGACATGACAAGTTCCTCATGTTCCTAGGAGATAACCTTATCGAGGGCGGAGTCGCCCCAATGGTTGAGCAGTTCGAGCGGGGCGGGGCTGCGGCAACTGTGCTTCTCAAAGAAGTAGCAGACCCCCGGCAGTTTGGCGTAGCTATTCTTGACGACAGAGGCGATCTGGAGAAGCTCATCGAAAAACCTAAGGATCCGCCCACAAATCTGGCAGTAGTGGGCGTCTACATGTTCTCCCACAAGGTCCATGATGCCATCGCCAAGATCAAGCCCTCGTTCAGGGGAGAGCTCGAGATAACCGACGCCATTCAGGAGCTTCTGAATATGGGCGAGCAGATCCATACCAAGGTGCTCGAGGGTTGGTGGCTGGATACCGGCAAGAAGGACGATATCTTGGAAGCCAACCGAGTGGTGTTGGACGAGTATGCCGTTAAGTCGATTCAGGGCGAAGTGTCCGATGAAAGCAAGATCACCGGCAGAGTAGAGGTGGCGAAGACTGCTCGGGTGACGCGCAGTGTCATCCGGGGCCCGGTAGTCATCGGTGACGGAGCGGTAGTTGAGGATTGTTTCATTGGGCCTTTCACTGCTATCGGCGCCAGAAGCAGCCTGAAGAATGTGAGTGTCGAGCACTCGGTCATCCTGGAGGATTGCACGCTGAGCGATGTAGGAAGAGTGGAGGATAGCTTGATCGGCCGCAACGCGAAAGTAACAAAGGTGGAAGACGGTCGCGATTCGCTTCGCCTTATGATTGGCGACGATTCAGAAGTTCAAGTCTAGCGACTCACGCGTCTGCCAGGAAGGAGACATCATGCAGTATAGGAAGTTCGGCTCAACCTCAGACCGGGTTTCTGCGCTCGGCTTCGGTATGATGCGC
Organism: Bacillota bacterium; assembly: GCA_050952125.1. Lineage (GTDB taxonomy): Bacteria > Bacillota > Sulfobacillia > Fermentithermobacillales > Fermentithermobacillaceae > UBA3951. Next base: position 438,002 of record JBMNKK010000004.1, on the reverse strand, counting down.
CTGCCGGTCGTGGACGGCGACCCGGCGAAGATAGATGAAGAGAAGACTGCTGAGATGGTGAATTACGCTATCGATCACGGTGTCAACTACATTGATACGGCTTACAATTACCATCGAGAGCAGAGCGAGGTCGTTGTCGGCAAGGTGCTGAAGGGCGGCACTCGAGACAAGGTGTACCTGGCCACCAAGTGCCCTACGTGGTTGGTCACGACAAGGGATGACTTCGACAAATACCTTGACATTCAGTTGGAGAGACTCAGGACCGACCATATCGACATGTACCTCCTGCATGCTCTGAACTCCAAGAGGTGGCCTGTCCTACTTGAGGCCAAGGTATTCGACTTCCTAGAGGCCGCCAAGGCAGACGGCAGGATTAAGAACGCGGGCTTCTCGTTTCACGATGAGTTTCCTGCCTTTAAGACAATCGTGGACTCCTACGATTGGGACTTCTGTCAGATACAATTCAATCTTGTGGATGAGTATTTCCAGGCGGGTCTGGCAGGGCTCAAGTATGCCGGCGCCAAGGGAATGGCCGTTGTCATCATGGAGCCGCTTCGCGGAGGCAAGCTCGTGAGGAAGGTTCCTGCAGATGTTCAGGCTATATACGACTCTTCTTCCGTAAAGAGGACGCCTGCGGACTGGGCGCTCAGGTGGGTGTGGAATCATCCTGAGGTATCTCTGCTGCTAAGCGGAATGGGGGAGATGAGGGAGGTCATGGAGAACATCCGGACTGCTGAGACCGCTCTCCCCAACTCGTTAACGGGCGCAGATCTCGCCATGCTTGATCAGGTGAAGAGCGCCTACCGGAGCCGGACAAGGGTCTCTTGTACGCAGTGTGAGTACTGCATGCCGTGCCCCCAGGGGATCCACATCCCCGACCTGTTTGAGGTCTACAACAGCGCTCACATCTTTGGGACTGTCGAGGACCTGCCCAAGAGCTTCGAGCGGATGAAGGAGAGTCTGGGCGACCCCGCCAACTGCGTGGACTGCGGCAACTGTGAACAGGCCTGTCCGCAGCGTTTACCCATTAGGAAGCACCTGAAGGAACTGAGTGCGATCGCTCGCCCGGGAGCGTAGGGCATAGTCCGGGTAACCCCAGCAGGGTGCCCGGACTATCTTTAGAGAATGTGCTCCAGCCTTTCCGACACGAAGCCCCTTGCGCTGTTGTGTAGGAAGTAGGTCTCTCTTTCCCTTATGTCTTTAGGCAGATCCTTGAGTCCGGCCAAACGAGGGTCACTACTGATCAGCGTTGTCACGGCCGCTTCTACCAGCGCCTCAAGCGAATTTTCCGGCTCTCTGTCAGTAATCGTTTGCACCGTTTCTCTCCATAGAGCCATCTGGTCAAGGGCGGCATCCAGCATCTCAGGCACTTCTCGCGTGTAACCGAGGTGTCCATAGAGCATCAAACACGCATTCCTGCTCCTACCATTAAGGGTCTCGATGGAACTTATCGACGTGTCATAGAAGAACCGGGGAGGTGTTGCAGGTCTCAAATACCCGCCGCCCAGGTATACTCCTGCCGCTTCGCCCTCGAAGACGAGATCGCCTCCTCTGCCTCCGCGGTATATGTAGCATTGGTGGTGTTGCGAGTGCCCGGGAGTATCGACAATCTCGAATCCTTCGGGAGTCACGTTTTCGGGCAAGATCTGTGATTCAGAAACGGGCAGGATCTCTCCGTACGCAGACGCGACATCTTTGCCGAGTGTAGCGACGGTGCTTGACCATAGTCTGGTCGGATCGATTAGGTGGCGGACTCCTCTCCGGTGGACAACAACCCTGGCGTCGGGATATGCACTCAAGAGGTGTCCCACTCCGCCTGCGTGGTCGATATGGATGTGGGTCAATAAGATGAGGTTGACCTCACTTATCCCCAGCACATGCAATGAATCTCTCACCGAGGAAAACCCGCAGGCGGGTCCCGGGTCTATCAGAATGACTCTCCCGGTAGTCTTCTCGGTGACCAGCCAAGGAGTGATGAAGTCTTTGAAGCCCGCTATGGGAATGTCCAGTGTGATTCTTCTCAGAGTCCAGTCTGAATTGTCTGCGATAGTTGCTATGTGCAATGCTGATCGGCTCCCTCCGATAAGCAATCTTCGACAACCGCGCCTGTTTCCCTGGTAATATCCGCCCCTAAGGGAGGATTGACTCAGAACTCGCGAGAACACTCAAAACCTTCGCCCCAGTTGTCGATATGCCTAGTGTTTGAATGAGCCTTGGGGGAGGAGTCCGGGACTCAATGCTGATCACACAGGGGCAAATAACCTATACTTTTCGCGGCAAGGAAATGGCCTTCGATTTCTACCCTGTTCAGCCGCTTGAGAGGATCGGTGTGTCCATAAGGGGAGATAGGACCCCTCTAGCCGACGGATACCGCTTCACCTTCACACTGATTCCGAGCGAGGAAATCGTGCTGAAGAGCGTCTCGATCGATATCTCGACAGATGTCAGCCAGCACAGCAGGGTCTTTGTGAATGGATTCCAGTCCTGGACCGAAAGTCGCGAGTTTGACCTGCGTGAGCGAATTCGTAATCCACGCTGGCCGGTCTCTTTGTTCTCAAAGTGGAACGGCGACTACACCTTCTACCGTTCGTCGGGCAAACCGGGTGTTTTTCACGGGTGGACTTACTCATACATCAGGAATCCGGATGGTAACATCACTCTTTTCGGCTCCGTCTCTGAAGATTCCGGGTACACGCTGTTCGAGTTCAGAACACCGGAGAACCTGCTCCGCGTGAGCCGGGACTGCTCCGGGCTAGAACTCCGCGATCCATATACGGCGCTGGACATTTTGGTCTTGCCCGGTCGCGAAAACGAAGTGTTCGACACTTATTGCCGGGAAATACACCGGCGCAGACATACACAGCATTCAGAGGAAGGGCACGATGCTCATGTGCCTACCCCCGCCTCGGGTTGGACCAGCTGGCACAATCACTTCAACCGCATCTCCGAACACCTTATCTTGGCAAATCTTGCTGAACTAAAAAAGCGCGACATTCCGCTTGATTACTTCCTGATCGATGACGGTTGGCAGCGATCCGTAGGCGATTGGCTTACGCCGGGCCCGGAGTTCCCGAAAGGAATGGCAACTCTGGCCCGAGCAGTTCGCGACGCAGGTTATCGCCCCGGGATCTGGCTGGCGCCCTTTGTCTGCGCCAGATGGTCTTCCGCGTGGCGGCTGCACCGCGACTGGCTGTTGAGGGATGGTCGGGGGAGGCCGGTACGCGCGGGCTGGAATCCTCGATGGGGAGGACCCTTCTATGCTTTGGACACCCGAAACGGCGAGTTCAGGGATTACCTGAAAAGGGTGTTTGAGGCGGTGCGCGAGTGGGGGTTTGAACTGGTTAAGGCAGACTTTTTGTATGCTGCGGGGATGCGTCCTTCAGGCTCTGAGACTCGAGGTGGCGTCATGGCCGGCGCCATGGATCTTCTGCGTGAACTCACTCGAGGGCAGACATTGATCGCAGGCGGCGTTCCCCTCGGGCCGGCCTTCGGTAGGGCCGACTACTGCAGGGTTGGAGCCAATGTGCACTTATCTTGGGAAAATGGGCTACAGCGGGCTTTCGGACACCGCGAGCGCATATCCACCGCGAACTCGGTCATAAGCGCTATCTCAAGACGACACCTGCACGGACGAGCGTTCTCTCTCGACCCAGATGCTTTCATTCTCAGGACTCCGAACCAAAAGATGAGCCAAGAACAGAGGGTTACCCTTTTCAGGCTCAATCTTGCTCTCGGCGGCATCGCCTTCATGTCGGACAACCCGGCAGAGTACTCTCCTGATGAACTGGCTTTGTACCGCTCCCATTTCCCGCTTCGAGAGAAGAAGGTCTTAGCTGCCGAGTCTCGGCGAGGCACGTGGACAATCCGCCTGGAGATTGAGAACCGGGAATACGTGCTGTTGGCGAACTTAACACCAAAGCGACGAGACTTTAGGATAGAGCCGGGAGTGTATTTCGATCCCGATATCCCGGGCCTGCGCCACCTGGAAGACATCGGTGCAGTCGAACCCTTTGCCTCGAAGTGTCTGCTCAAGGCGAGTGAGTGTGAATGGGAAGTGCTGGGCAGCACGGGTCACCTATTCCCCGGATGCGAAGTTGACGGATCCGTAGAACAAGACGGACAAGTGAAGATGTCTCTTCATCCCCAGGCCCGGTATGAAAGCGAAGTGCTCCTTCGCGTCCCCGATCATCTGGACTCCTGCGTAGTAAACGGGTATAATCTCGGAGTTGAAAAGGCGTGCGGCCTTACGTATGTCCGGGTAACTCTCAAACCCGCTCCTCTTTCTGGTTTCTGCCGCTAGGTTTTATTTTAGATTGTACACACAAGCGCTATTTCGCTATTTCACAATGTTAAGTTGTGCTACAATGTTGTGGGAAGAATCTGGTCCTAGCAGAAGTAGAACCAGAGGGAGGAAACGGATGTGAGTAGGCTCACGGTGTATACGCCGGACGATGCCGAGGTAGTTGTCGGTCGTATGGTCCGGGAAATGGAACGGAGGCTCGCGGCTGCGCCCCCTGGCATCTGCCCCGTAGACATGGCTTCGGTTTTCTTAAGGCTGTGCCATGCGCAGACTTGCGGCAAGTGCGTTCCTTGCAGGATAGGTTTAGGCAGGATCGGAGACCTGCTCGACGACATTTTGAGCGGTCGGGCGGATGAGGAGACTCTTAGGCTGCTGAAGGAAGTTTCGGAGACTGTCAAAGATACGGCAGATTGCGTTATCGGTTCCGATGCCGCGGCGATGGTGCTCCGGAGCATCAGCGAATTCAAAGTAGACTACACTTCGCACGTTGAGGAAGGGCATTGTGTCGGGCGTTTTGCCGCTCCGGTTCCCTGCCAGTCGGCTTGCCCCGCGGGCGTCAATGTGCCTGGATACATAGCTCTCATAAGCGACGGCAGACCGCAAGACGCTGTCCGCCTGATTCGCAAAGACAACCCCTTCGTGCTTGCCTGTGCTCTGGTGTGCGAGCATCCCTGCGAAACCCATTGCCGGCGCTCCATGCTGGATGACGCCGTCAACGTCAGAGGATTGAAGCGCTATGCGGTTGAGGCGGCCGGAGACGTGAGCGTTCCCGACCCGGCTCCCTCTTCAGGCAAGTCGGTGGCGGTCATCGGAGGAGGACCTTCCGGATTGACCGCAGCCTATTACCTCGCTCTCGCAGGGCACCACGTGACAATCTTTGAAAGGCAACCCGACCTGGGCGGAATGCTGAGATACGGCATACCCGAATACCGCCTGCCGAAGGATGCTCTTGACCGTGAGATAGGCGGAATGCTCAGCCTCGGCATCAAAGTGAGAACCAACTTCACGGTTGGAGTCGATTGCACTCTGGATTCACTCCGGAAGTCCTTTGATGCCGTGTATATCTCTATAGGCGCGCATGGAGACAAGAAACTGCGCATACCCGGTGAGGATGCGAAAGGCGTTATCCCGGCAGTCGAGATGCTCCGGAATGTCGGCCTTGGCAAACCTCCTCACCTGAAAGACAAGAGAGTGGTAGTCGTCGGCGGCGGGAACGTGGCCATGGATGCGGCGAGGTCGGCTGTCCGCCTCGGAGCGTCAAAAGTAACAGTCGCATACAGGCGCAGGACCGAAGATATGACCGCCCAGCGACTAGAGATCGAGGGAGCCCTTAATGAGGGCGTAGACATCCTGCAACTCCTGTCACCCCTTCGTGTTGAGAAGGACGATGGGGGGAAGGTCAAGGCACTGTGGTGTCAGAGGATGACCGTTGGCAGCATTGAGGAGTCGGGACGGCCGAAGCCGGTTCCGTCGGGCGCACCCGATATCTGTCTTGACTGCGATGTTGTGGTTGTAGCGATAGGCCAGGACATTGAGTCTCAAACCTTTGGAAAAGAAGGAGTTGCCACGTCGCGCAACGCCTTTGTAGCCAACAATGACCTCTCGGTTCCGGATATGCCCGGCGTTTTCGCCGGCGGTGATTGCGTGAGCGGCCCCGCGACGGTTATCCGCGCCGTAGCCGCCGGTAAGGTGGCCGCGGCCAACATCGACCACTATATCGGAGGGAACATGGGCGACCTCGGAGAGCCTGAGATTCCCCCCGCAATTCCAAGTGATGCGACCCCCATTGGAAGAGTCAACCTACGTGAACGGCCTGCTTCAGAGCGTATGAAAGACTGGAGCCAGGTAGAGATAGGTATGGACAGAAACGAGGCTCTTCATGAGGCCAGTCGCTGCTTAAGATGTGACCATCACGGTTCGGGAGCATTGGAAGGAGGCAGACTTGCGAGATGGTAGCCGAAAAGCCCGCGAACGGAAATGGGAAAATGGTGTCTCTGAAGATTGATAGGCATACCGTCCAGGTTAAAGCTGGGACCACCATTCTCGAAGCTGCAAAATCCATCGGTCTCCGCATTCCGACCCTCTGCTATTTGGAGGGCATCAACGAGATCGGGGCGTGCAGGGTATGCGTTGTGGAGCTGAAGGGCTCGGCCAAACTGGTGACCGCCTGCAACACGGTTGCCCAGGAAGGCATGGAGATATTGACCGTGAGCCCGCGAGTCAGGCACGCCCGGCGGATGGCAGTGGAAATGATGCTCACCCAACACAACTGCGACTGCCCGACTTGCACCCGAAACGGGAACTGCAAGCTTCAAACGCTGGCAAACAGGCTGGGAGTGCGGAACGTCCGGCTCAGTAAGGAGACTATCGGACAGCGGAAGGATGACTCCAGCCCGTCTATAGTGAGGGATCCGCAGAAATGCGTTCTCTGCTACCGGTGCGTCAGCGTGTGCGATAAAGTTCAATCGCTGGGAGTCTGGAGAATCGGCGGTACCGGAGCCAGGACTCGAGTGGAGCCGGCCTTTGGACATCCCCTAGCCACAACCGACTGCGCTTACTGCGGCCAGTGCGTCACGCACTGCCCGGTCGGTGCCCTGAGCGAGAAGAGTGACCGGGACAAGGTGTGGGACGCTCTGTGGGATCCTGAGCGGATCACAGTAGTGCAGGTTGCTCCTGCGGTCAGAGCGGCGTGGGGAGAGGCTCTCGGTATGCCGCGTGAGGCGGCCACTCTGAAGCGCCTCGTGGCTACACTCCGCCACTTAGGATTCGACTATGTCCTAGATACGTGCTTCACTGCAGACCTGACTATTATGGAAGAAGGCTCTGAGCTGGTCGAGAGGCTGACCGGTAAGAAGGTCAAGGGCCTGCCCCAGTTCCCCATGTTCACTTCCTGTTGCCCGGGGTGGGTTCGCTTCCTGAAGGGCCAGTACCCCGAGTTGGTGGGTAACTTGTCGTCGGCAAAGTCACCTCAGCAGATGTTCGGGGCCATCGCGAAGACTTATTATGCGGAAGTGCTGGGCGTTCCCGCGCACAAGCTCTTCGTGGTCTCCATCATGCCCTGCACGGCCAAGAAATACGAAGCAGGCCTTGAGACCATGCGCTCGGCAGGCAGTGGGCAGGACGTTGACGTCGTCCTGACTACCAGGGAGCTCTGCGCGATGATCAAAGAAGAAGGTGTGCTGGCCGAGAGCCTCGCCGAGGAGGAATTTGATTCCGTACTCGGAGATTCCACCGGTGCGGCCGTGATCTTCGGGACCACGGGCGGCGTCATGGAAGCGGCACTGAGGTCAGGCTACTATCTGGTGACCGGGAAGAATCCCGAACCCGATGCGTTCAAGGCGGTGAGGGGTCAGCAGGGATGGAAAGAGGCCACCTTTGAGCTGCCCGGCCGTACCCTTAAGTGCGCCGTAGTTAGCGGTTTGGGTAACGCGCGAAGGCTCGTTGAAGCGTTGAAGGATGGGAACGTGCAGTATGACTTCGTTGAGGTCATGGCGTGCCCGGGAGGGTGCGCGGGAGGCGGCGGTCAGCCGATATCTCAAGAGGATCAGGATCTGTCTCCTATAAGGACGCAGAATCTGTACGCTCTGGACGCCGCGGCTCCAATCCGGTTCTCTCACGAGAATCCCTCGGTCCAGACTCTATACAAGGACTACCTTGGCAAGCCGGGTTCGGAGACGGCTCACCACCTGCTGCACACCGATCAGAAGGAATGGGATATGGAGTCGGGTGCATCGAGCCTCAAGGATAGCAAGCGAAAGCTGGCGTAAGCAGTTCGGAACGAAAGGCCCTGTCCGAATAGGACAGGGCCTTCTAGTTGAGGCAGTTCACTCATTACTCTATACGCTCTTTCCCTCGTCAGGTTTCTTGCGCAATCAAGCCTCCGCGAGCTTTCGTCCGGATCAAACTTTATTAACACTTAGGGGAAAAGGAGCCTGACGAGTCCGCGCAGAAGCATGAATGCCTGTCCTGCGTTGAAACCTTTGAGTGTGCGAACACTCTAATGATAGGGTAGAGAACGTGTTCCTAAGAGAGGTGCCGGTTATGGCTAAGAAGAGCAAGAGAGAAGCACAGAAGAAGGCTCCGGGAGCACCTCCCAAGCCGGATGCAGCCAGTAATCAGTGGCTTAAGTATCTTCCGCCCGCCTTATTGGCCGTGATCCTGTTGGTTGTGGCGCTCACGTATGTTCAGCAACAGAAAGACATTAGGGAGGCGCTGTCGGTGACCGATACGGTCAAGATGGAAACAAGCAAAGGAACGGTTATGGTCGAGGTCTATCCCAAGCTTATGCCGGTTACGGTGGCGAATTTCGAGAAATTGGTTAAGGCCGGATTCTACGACGGCTTGACGTGGCACAGAGTTGAGGACTGGGTAGTCCAGACGGGCGACCCAACGGCTACGGGTTCCGGCGGATCTGACGAGACTATCCCACTCGAGGTGAGCCGCGTTTTGAAGAATGTCCGCGGGGCTTTGGGTATGGCTCGCACGAACGATCCGAATTCGGCGACTTCCCAGTTCTATGTGCTTAAGTCTGACGCTGAGTGGCTCGATGGGGGATATGCGGTGTTTGGGAAGGTGACCTCGGGGATCGAGGTCATTGACCAGCTGACGGCCGAGGATACCGTAACAAAGATAACTATTGAGTCCGAGTCTTCCGGCAAGTAGGTGGCCTGCCGGTGATCCAGGCTGTTTGAACAGGAAACGCCCGGCATCAGCCGGGCGTTGTTCACTTTTTAGGAAGCGATGGCCTGGGAACCTCTTAAGAGCCTAGGGCTGCATCCAGTGCCCACTCAATATCCAGTTCAAGGGCTTTCGCGCGGCTCGGTACTCCGCTCGCGCGATCCCAGCCCATCATCTCGTAGTACATCCGTTTGGCATTCTCCACCTGTTCAGGAGTAGGTGCAACCCCTGTTAGAGGTCCTGTAAGGAAAGGCTCATAAAACCTCTTCGGCAGGATGTCGTCCTTATCCGAGAAGCCTTCTCTGATGTTGAAAAGCCTTGCCATGGTCATTGCTCTCTCTCCGACTTTGTTCAGCTCCCATAGGTTGGAATTCCATCCCGTAGCGGCGCGGATCATGGTAATGACCTGGTCGTCCGACCATCCAACGAAGTTGCAGAGGCCTACGCAATTGCCGAAGTGCCTTTGTGAGAGCATGTAAGCAAGGAGGCGGACTTTATCGGGACCGAGGTCGTTCGACGGGATGGGTTCGAGCAAGCCGTAGGATTTAGCGGCAGCACTGCCCCTAGCGAACCCTGGATCATGGATATTGTGACAGTGGTCTGCTCCGGTTGGCGACAGTGCATACCCGACTCCCAAGCCCATTTTCAAGCGCGGCTCGTGCATCGGAACTTCCTGCTTTTTGACATGGATGGCCAGCTCCTGGGCATCTTCACCGATGCTGCAGGCCGCTCTCTGCGAGCCTTCTGCAAGGAGATCGCCTATGCCGTCTCTCCGGACTATCTTCTCTAGAAGCGTCAGCATGGCATCGGCGTTTCCAAAGCGCGCCTCAAGCCCGTCCAGTTGGTCTTGGGTGAGAAGCCCTTTTTCAAAGCACTCCATGGCAAAAGCAATCGTGACTCCGGCCGATATGGTGTCAAGGCCGTAAGCGTTACAGAGCTCGTTACCTTTGCATATGGCGGCCAGATCATCAACGCCGCAGGTAGAGCCCAGCGAACCGATAGTCTCATACTCAGGCCCGCCGTAAAGAGGGTTGACGTTATGAGGCGGCCCGGTTTTGACCACTCTCTTGCAGTGGATAGGGCAAGCATAGCAGTTATCGCGGTCGACAAGGAGCGTGTCGCGCAGGGTCTGGCCGGAGATCTTCTCGTTGCCGTCGAACTGCCCGAACTGGAAGTTCTTTGTCGGCAAAGCCGACTGGGCATGAAGTGATACGACACCGCCGGCTGTGCCGGTATCTTTGAGGCCCTCCCATAGTTCTTTGTGCTCCGCGAACCAACGTGCCAGCTCACGTATCTTTTCGGGTTCAGCAGCGGTGACGCTTTCGGTACCTCGAACGGCGATAGCCCTAAGGTTCTTAGAACCCATTACGGCGCCCATGCCTCCTCGCCCGTAAGCGTGGCTGAGGTCATTTAGCACGCAAGCATAGCGAACTTTGTTCTCGCCCGCAATCCCGCATTGAGCTACCCTGATATGCTCATCCGAGAGTTCCTTCTTTATGATGTCCTCGACCTCGCCGGTAGTCTTGCCCCAGATGGCGTTGCCGTCGCGTATCTCCGCCTGGCCATCTCTTATGACGATGTAGCAGGGCTTTTCCGACCTGCCTTCAACGATGATGGCATCGAAACCCGCGCGCTTCAGCTCGGCGCCCCAGAAGCCGCCGGCCTCAGAAAAGCCGATTCCGCCGGTAAGGGGCGACTTTGCCCCAACGCTGTTACGCCCTGATCCTGGAAGAGGGTGTCCGGTCATCGGTCCCAGGGCGAAAATGAGTATGTTTTCAGGTCCCAGAGGATCGATACCCTTTGGAAGCTCTTTGAGCAGGTAGTAGGTAATGAACCCCGTTCCGCCGAAGTACTTTCTGTAGAAGCTCTCGGGCGGCACCTCAGTCCCGATGCTGCCCGTTGTAAGGTTCACTCGAAGTATTTTGCCTGCATAGCCCTTCATTGTGGGCAAAGTCCCCCTTCATAATAGATGTCACAAACGGTGGATAGTAGCCGGAAAACGAACCACATTGCGCCTAACCGCCGCTGACAGGGCTCATGATGGCCACCCTGTCACCGGGGGAAAGGATGAACTCGGGCGAGACCAAAGCATCATTCACCACAAGGACTCCGACTTCATCGTCAGGAACATTTAGCCTGCTCAAGAGGCCTTTCAGAGTCTCGTTGGCGACATAATCCACCGTGGTTTCTTCACCCTGGGGGAACATGCGCCGGTGACTCCCGTAGACACGAACGTGAATCACATGCTCGGTATCCCGCATTTGACCTCCTCCGAACGCCTTTCATTGCTTCTCACATAGTTCTCTATTGTCTGTATTACTCCTCTGTGGACTCTTCTACGCTTTTTTGAGTTCTCTCTTTCCATCTTTGACAGTCGTCAGTGATTGCACCGTTTCACTTCCTCGTTTTTTTGACCCTTATTTTGGGTATATTTGGCAGCCACTTTCTGGAAGTGGATTTTCTCGCTATTTCCGCCCCTCCGTCCGCCACAGACGGTGGCCGCTCGCCCCGTGCAACTCCTTTTTCTGCCTGAAGTATCTTCCATGGCCGGGTTCCAGTGAGCGCTCAGTCCCTCGTCTTTTTCACCTTCGTAATGTTCGCTCCAAGACCCCTCGTGTACCTCCTGGGGGGTACGAAGGCATGTCGCTTAACGGTAGGTTATGGTAGACAAACTGACGGAAAATGTTCTAAACTGCTTAAAAACGTATGTTATGTCATGAAACTGCTATATAGCGTTAGGAAAGTGTTTATTGACGGGAGGATCCTGTATGAAAACCGTACTTTCACCGGAACAGGTTGCAGAGGTCTTGGGTATCAGCAGAAGGACGGTTGTGGCTTGGCTGCAGGAGGGGAAACTCAACGGTATTAAGGTTGGCAACCGGTGGCGTGTTAGGGAAGAGGACCTCGACAAGTTCATTGACGAGCCGAGTATGTACTTTGCTGACTACATACACAGGGCCAGATTTGTGGAAATGCAGCGGATCGCCAGAGCGCGCGGACGTAACCTCATAGCGGCCATCTACGTTCTTTCCTGCCTTCCCAAGCCCCTGGACGAGTTTCTAGAAGAGGGGTCCATGGACGTCCATGGAATCCTGAGAGCTACGCGGTTCTGGGGGCCCACGGAACGGGCCCTGGTTCGGGCCGCCCTCAACTTCTACGACTCAACGCAGCCCGCCGACATGAACGAGGTATTCTCGGCTCTCGATTCAAAAGGCATTCAGGTTATGATGCAAGCTTTGAAGTTGAGATGGTAGCCGCACGGTCATGGGATAGGCAATTCGGGTAGGAGTGTGGCGATTTCCTTCTATACTAATATACGCGGCCCTATACCGGGACGGACGCGCCCGACTAAGACCAGTGATCGTTCAGACACCAAGCGGTGTTTGGAAGAGTATTCTGTATCTTGCGGGCGGCAAGAGATGGGTCCAATTTGAGACCGATATGGGGTTGCACCGCCTGTCTTGGCTATGCTAAGATAAACCTCGCCTCGCGGGCAGCGGGGCGCGTAAAGACAAGGACGCGATTCGCGAGAGATGGCGAAAAAGCGTTGACAACCAGGTAAAAGAAGAGTAAAATAAGACCTGTTGTCCTCGGTCCTTGAAAACTGAACAGCGTAAGAGAACCTTTGAGTCCAGAAGGCTCGCGGTTATCGCGAGCGACTCTACGGACCTTGAGGAAAAGGTGTAACGGAGAGTTTGATCCTGGCTCAGGACGAACGCTGGCGGCGTGCTTCAGACATGCAAGTCGAGCGGGCGAAGGCCGAACCGCAAGGGGAGGCCCTAGCTAGCGGCGAACGGGTGAGTAACACGTGGGTAATCTGCCCGGAAGACTGGGATAACGGCCCGAAAGGGCCGCTAATACCGGATAATATCGCAGCCTCGCATGGGGCAGCGAAGAAAGGCGAAAGCCACTTTCGGATGAGCTCGCGACCCATCAGCTAGTTGGTGAGGTAAAGGCTCACCAAGGCAACGACGGGTAACCGGTCTGAGAGGATGATCGGTCACACTGGGACTGAGATACGGCCCAGACTCCTACGGGAGGCAGCAGTCGGGAATATTGGGCAATGGGCGAAAGCCTGACCCAGCGACGCCGCGTGAGGGATGAAGGCCTTCGGGTCGTAAACCTCTGTCATCGGGGACGAAGAAAGTGACGGTACCCGAGGAGGAAGCCCCTGCTAACTACGTGCCAGCAGCCGCGGTAATACGTAGGGGGCGAGCGTTGTCCGGAGTTATTGGGCGTAAAGGGCGTGTAGGCGGCTTGTTAAGTCAGGTGTGAAATTTCAGGGCTTAACCCTGAAACTGCGCTTGAAACTGGCAGGCTCGAGGACAGGAGAGGGAAGTGGAATTCCCGGTGTAGCGGTGGAATGCGTAGATATCGGGAGGAACACCAGTGGCGAAGGCGGCTTCCTGGACTGTACCTGACGCTGAGGCGCGAAAGCTAGGGGAGCAAACAGGATTAGATACCCTGGTAGTCCTAGCCGTAAACTATGAGTGCTAGGTGTGGGAGGTTAAAATCCTTCCGTGCCGGAGTTAACGCAATAAGCACTCCGCCTGGGGAGTACGGCCGCAAGGCTAAAACTCAAAGGAATTGACGGGGGCCCGCACAAGCAGTGGAGCGTGTGGTTTAATTCGACGCAACGCGCAGAACCTTACCAGGGCTTGACATCATAGTGCAAAGTCTGGAAACAGACTCCCTGTAGCAATACAGCGCTATGACAGGTGTTGCATGGTTGTCGTCAGCTCGTGTCGTGAGATGTTGGGTTAAGTCCCGCAACGAGCGCAACCCCTATTTGGTGTTGCCACCGGGTAGAGCCGGGCACTCACCAGAGACTGCCGGAGACGATCCGGAGGAAGGTGGGGATGACGTCAAATCATCATGGCCCTTATGCCCTGGGCCACACACGCGCTACAATGGCCGGTACAACGGGCAGCCAAGGCGCAAGCCGGAGCGAATCCTAAAAAGCCGGTCCCAGTTGGGATTGGGGGCTGAAACTCGTCCCCATGAACATGGAATTGCTAGTAATCGCGGATCAGCCACGCCGCGGTGAATACGTTCCCGGGCCTTGTACACACCGCCCGTCAAGCCATGGGAGCTGGCAACACCCGAAGTCGGTGATCTAACTCGCAAGAGGGGAAGCTGCCGAAGGTGGGGCTAGTGACTGGGGCTAAGTCGTAACAAGGTAGCCGTATCGGAAGGTGCGGCTGGATCACCTCCTTTCTATGGAGACCTCTTGAGGTTCTCTAATACGCTGTTCGGTCTTCTGGGACTGAGATTCCCTGGCAGGACACTAAATCGCCCTTGACGATCCGGTCGACAGGGGCGATAATAATCCTCCTGGGGTTCACCAGATGGGCGCATAGCTCAGGTGGTTAGAGCGCACGCCTGATAAGCGTGAGGTCGGTGGTTCGAGTCCACCTGTGCCCACCACGTTTGTCTCAGATCGTGTCTTACGGCACGTGGGGGCGTGGCTCAGTCGGGAGAGCGCCTGCTTTGCAAGCAGGAGGTCGGCGGTTCGATTCCGCCCGTCTCCACCAACTATCCCAGATGCTGCTGCCGGTGACGGCGCAGTAACGGCTCGCCTGCGAATCTTTGATTCGGCGCGGCGAGTTCGATGGAGAGGACTCCATCACTGGTCCTTGACAACTTAAGAGAAGTCGCGAGAAGTAACAAGCGCGAGTTTAGGATTCAAGAAGAATCCTTGCGGAGTTAACTTAAGCCGCAAGGGTCGAGGTAGTAAGGGCACATGGCGGATGCCTTGGCGCCAGGAGATTATGAAGGACGTGGCCAGCTGCGAAAAGCCTCGGGGAGCCGCTAACAGGCATTGATCCGGGGATGTCCGAATGGGGAAACCCGGCACGCGAAGAGCGTGCCAACCCTGTCTGAACACATAGGGCAGGGTGGTGAACGAGGGGAACCGAAACATCCAAGTACCCTCAGGAAGAGAAAGCAAGGAAGCGATTCCCTGAGTAGTGGCGAGCGAAAGGGGAAGAGCCTAAACCTGTCTGACGTGACAGCCTGCCGGCGTTGTCAGACAGGGGTAGAGGGACCTCTTAGGCCGCACGGCAGTGCGGCAGGGGAGTTACAAATCCCGCGTCTAGCCGAAGAGGCCTGGAAAGGCCAGCCATAGAGGGTAATAGCCCTGTAGGCGAAAGGCGACGGGACTTCCCAAGAGGCACCCGAGTACCGTGGGGCACGCTAACCCCGCGGGAATCTGGGAGGCCCACCTCCTAAGGCTAAATACTCCCTGGCGACCGATAGTGAACCAGTACCGTGAGGGAAAGGTGAAAAGCACCCCTGTTAGGGGAGTGAAATAGTACCTGAAACCGTGTGCCTACAAGCAGTCCGAGGCCTATGGCTATAGGCCAGGCTGAGGGCGTGCCTATTGAAGAATGAACCGGCGAGTTATGTTCTGCAGCAAGGTTAAGGGCTTAAGGCCCGGAGCCGCAGGGAAACCGAGTGCGAATAGCGCGTGGAGTTGCAGGGCATAGACCCGAAGCCGGGTGAGCTATCCATGGCCAGGCTGAAGCGTGGGTAAAGCCACGTGGAGGGCCGAACCGTTTGTCGTTGAAAAGACATCGGATGAGCTGTGGATAGGGGTGAAATGCCAATCGAACCCGGAGATAGCTGGTTCTCCCCGAAATAGCTTTAGGGCTAGCCTCGGAGTAAAGGACGGCGGGGGTAGAGCACTGATTGGGCTAGGGGCCCTACAAGGTTACTGAACCCATTCAAACTCCGAATACCGCCTATCCATATCCGGGAGTCAGACTACGGGTGCTAAGATTCGTGGTCAAGAGGAAAAGAATCCAGACCGCCAGATAAGGTCCCAAAGTTCAAGCTAAGTGGGAAAGGAAGTGGGACTCCTAAAACAGCCAGGATGTTGGCTTAGAAGCAGCCACCATTAAAAGAGTGCGTAACAGCTCACTGGCCGAGGGGTTCTGCACCGATAATACACGGGGCTCAAGCTTGACACCGACGCTGCGGACTCAGCCGCAAGGCTGATTGGTAGGGGAGCGTTCTGTCTGCTGCGAAGCAAGACTGTAAGGACTTGTGGAGCGGGCGGAAGTGAGAATGCCGGTATGAGTAGCGAAAAGGCTGGTGAGAATCCAGCCCGCCGAAAGCCTAAGGTTTCCTGGGCAAGGCTCGTCCGCTCAGGGTTAGTCGGGGACTAAGTCGAGGCCAATGGCGTAGACGATGTACAACAGGTGGACATTCCTGTACCGCCGTAAAGAGCGATGGGGTGACGCAGGTAGGAGGATCCGGCCGGGTGTTGGTTCCGGTCCAAGCGTTTAGGAAGCCCTGGGAGGCAAATCCCCCGGGGAGTTCTGAGGCGTGACGGGGAGGGAAATTAGAGTACCGAACCGGGTCTGTCCCAAACTGCCGAGAAAAGCCTCTAGCGTTAATCTTTACGGCGCCCGTACCGCAAACCGACACAGGTAGGCGGGGAGAGAATCCTAAGGCGCGCGGGATAACCCTCGTTAAGGAACTCGGCAAAATTACCCCGTAACTTCGGGAAAAGGGGTGCCTCCCTAAAAAGGAGGCCGCAGTGAAATGGCCCAGGCGACTGTTTAGCAAAAACACAGGTCTCTGCGAAGCCGAAAGGCGAAGTATAGGGGCTGACACCTGCCCAGTGCCGGAAGGTTAAGGGGAGAGGTTAGCGCAAGCGAAGCTTTGAACCGAAGCCCCGGTGAACGGCGGCCGTAACTATAACGGTCCTAAGGTAGCGAAATTCCTTGTCGGGTAAGTTCCGACCCGCACGAATGGTGTAACGATCTGGGCGCTGTCTCAACGAGGGACCCGGTGAAATTGAATTACCTGTGAAGATGCAGGTTACCTGCGACTGGACAGAAAGACCCCATGGAGCTTTACTGTAACCTGACATAGGATTTTGTTGTTTCATGTAGAGCATAGGTGGGAGGCAGAGAACCGCTCTCGTTAGGGGGCGGGGAGCCACCACTGGAATACCACCCTTGAAGCAACGGAGTTCTAACCTAGGGCCCTTACCGGGTCCGGGGACGGTGTCAGGTGGGCAGTTTGACTGGGGCGGTCGCCTCCCAAAGCGTAACGGAGGCGCCCAAAGGTTCCCTCAGCGCGGTTGGAAATCGCGCGCGGAGTGTAAAGGCACAAGGGAGCTTGACTGCGAGAGAGACATCTCGAGCAGAGACGAAAGTCGGGCTTAGTGACCTGGTGGTACCGAGTGGAAGGGCCATCAATCAACGGATAAAAGTTACCCTGGGGATAACAGGCTGATCTTCCCCAAGAGTCCACATCGACGGGAAGGTTTGGCACCTCGATGTCGGCTCATCGCATCCTGGAGCAGGAGCATGTTCCAAGGGTTCGGCTGTTCGCCGATTAAAGCGGTACGTGAGCTGGGTTCAGAACGTCGTGAGACAGTTCGGTCCCTATCCATCGCAGGCGCAGGAAACTTGAGGGGAGCCATCCACAATACGAGAGGACCTGGATGGACGCACCTCTGGTGTACCAGTTGTCGTGCCAACGGCAGAAGCTGGGTAGCCACGTGCGGAGTGGATAAGCGCTGAAAGCATCTAAGCGCCAAGCCCACCCCAAGATGAGGTTTCCCACGGAGTAGTCCGGTAAGACCCCTGGAAGACTACCAGGTAGATAGGCCGGGAGTGTAAGCGTGGCAACACGTTGAGCTGACCGGTACTAATAGGTCGAGGCCTCGACCTTTGCGCTTAAGTTAGTTCCGCAAATTCTCTTAAGTTGTCCGCCCAAAGAGGCGGAAAGGACAAAAGGTTTCCGGTGGTAATGGCGGAGAGGCCACACCCGTTCCCATTCCGAACACGGAAGTTAAGCTCTCCAGCGCCGATGGTACTGGGTTTCCCGGGAGAGTAGGACGCCGCCGGATCTAATATTGAAGGCCCCGCTCGTAAAAGAGCGGGGCTTTCCTTTCCTCTTTTCTTCTCGTTTCTTCTCGGCTGACGATTGCAGGAACTTCAATGGTCTGCCGCGATGATGGGAAAAAGCTCAATGGTTAGCGGCAACGCTACTGTAGGGGCCCTTCCTTATGATGTTAGTCGACACGCACGTCACGGCGTGGTACCGTATGCGATGGTAATTCACCCGGGGGCGTCATGCGGGGTCGATTCTTGACATCGCCTGTTGACAACTCTGGGGATAAGTGGCAGATTGTGTGGATAAAGTTGGTAGGCCAACAAGAATTCAGGAGGAACTGATATCAGAGATGGACAATGGGATCATCGCAGCATCCTGCTCTTACGCAAGTCGCAATCCTGTACGCATGCACATGCCCGGCCACAAAGGCCGCCGGGCGCTTCCTGTAAGCAACACTCTGGTTGAGGGTTCTTCCGAATGGGCAGGTCATATGTTGGATGAACTTCGCGCGATAGATATGACTGAGGCTCCCGGGCTGGACAATCTTCATTATCCTACAGGTTGCATCAGGGAGTCTGAAAGGCGAGCCGAGGCTGTTTTCGGATCGGCGCGGGCGCATTTTCTCGTGAACGGGGCGACGTCGGGGATTCAAGCTTCACTCCTGGCCGTCAGGATGACCCTGGGCGAGGGGACGATTGTGCTTCCGCGCAACGTTCACAAGTCTCTGGTTTCCGCCATGGTCATGGCGGGCCTGGAGCCCGTTTTCGCCTGGCCCGAGTACAGCACGGAATTCAGCGTCCACATGCCCCTAGATTGGCCTCGCCTCAAAGAGACTCTCGATGACCTTGATAGGCAAGGTCATCCGGCTCCGAAGGCGGTTTTCGTTATCAACCCGACGTATTTAGGTTTCGCTCGAGACGTATCCGAAATAGCCAGAGAGGTGCATGCCAGGGGCATGGCACTTGTCGTTGACGAGGCTCATGGCCCCCACTTCGCCGTAGGGAAGGGGCTCCCGCGCCCGGCGCTGCGGTCTGGAGCGGACTTGGTTATCCACGGCCTCCACAAGACCACGCCGGCTTATACGCAGACTGCACTCCTGCATATCGGAATGGGAGCCAACCGCCGGTTCCCGGGGCTTTGCGATGCAGTTGAAGAAGCGCTGAGGGCCGTGCAGACAACGTCGCCTTCCTATATCCTCATGTCTTCTATCGAGCAGGCTGTTGGAATCTTGGCAAGAGATGGCGGCCGCTGGGTGAACAAGGGTACCGAAACGGCGCTGGAGCTCGCCAGGCGTCTTTCATCCATCCCCGGTCTGAGGGTTGCGGGCTACGGTAAGGACGCCGCGCAATCAGCGGACATTGTACACGATCCATCCAAACTCATGGTGATTCTGGACGGCCTCTCCGTCACGGGGCCGGAGGCAGTGCGGTATTTGGTCAGAGAATGCAACATCGTGCCCGAGATGACGGGGCCGAACTACATCCTCATGCTAGTCTCCGGAGCTCACGGACAGTCAGACGTGGCGGCTATCGAGAGGGCTTTCAGGTGCTTAGCCGAGCGCCACCCTGCTCCAAATGGGAAAATGGCTGCGGCGGATGGTGCCGGTTCAGACTCCGCGCTCGCCGCGCTGACTAAAGGGATGCCAAGGCCATCGAGGACCATGTCGCTTAGAGATGCTTTCTTGTCTGTAGCCAAACCTCTGCCGGTGAGAGAAGCAGCCGGCAGGATATCTGCCGACACCATAGTCATCTACCCGCCGGGTTCGCCGCTTATTACCCCGGGTGAGAGGATAGACCCTGAGGTTGTTGAATACATCCTGAGCGCCCGAGAAGCCGGACTTAACGTATTGGGTCGCGGCATTCGGGGCGGCGAAGGAGAGATGAGGGTATATTGCGTGGCGTCTTCGTGACTTTTGAGGGTTGTGACGGCTCCGGCAAGTCCACGCAGATCCATCGCGTCTCAAAGCAATTGACTGCTATGGGCGTGGACGTCTGCGTTACCAGAGAGCCCGGAGGCACGCCTTTTGGTGAGATCGTGAGGTCGGTTCTTCTTGACCCCGCCGGTCCCGACAGAACAGCGTTAGCCGAGGTTTTCATGTATTCGGCGGCGAGGGCGGAGATTGTCGCTGAGGTGATCCGTCCCGCTCTTGAGCGAGGCGAGGTCGTGCTGGCGGAAAGGTTTTACGACTCGACGACCGTGTATCAGGGCTATGCGGGAGGAATACCGATCTCAGACATAGAAGCCATTAACAGGATATCGACAAGCGGTTTGGCCCCTGACCTAACGTTTGTGCTGGACATTCACGATCCTCAGGTCTTTCACGCTCGCCTTTCTCCGAAGAAGAAAGACAAAATCGAGTCGCGAGCCGACGAGTACCATCTCAAAGTAAGGCAAGGGTACAGGGAAATTGCTGCGCGATACCCGGAACGCACGCGGCTAATCGACGCGTCATTGCCGGTAGAAGAGGTAACGAGGCTTATCATGGCAGGCATCTCTCATCTCATGGAGCAGCGCAAGAGAGGTGAAGTCTTTTGAGGTTAATAATCGCGGTGATACAGGACAAAGATTCTCCGAGGCTCGTAGAGAGTTTGGTTAAGGCGGGATACAGCGCAACCAAACTGGCTTCCACAGGCGGCTTTCTTCGTGAGGGGAACTCCACGGTCTTGATAGGGGTTGAGGACGAAGATACCGACAAGGTGCTAGACGTCATCAAGAAAACGTGCCGGGCCAGAGAGCAGTTGGTCACTCCCGTCACCCCTGTGGGTCCTGGTGAATCCTATGTGCCGTACCCCGTTGGCGTAACGGTTGGAGGAGCCACTGTGTTCATTGTGCCTGTGGAGAGATTCCTTAAGATTTGATAGGTGATTTGTCCGGACGGAGCCAAAAGATTGAACTGCTGCCTGGAAACGAAGTTGCTCTCAGGATAATCGGTAGGGCTGTTTCGACCGGGCGGGTTGCTAATGCCTATTTGCTGAAAGGGCCGAAAGGTTCACCCAAAGATCTCATAGCCGATCTTTTTGCGGAAGACCTCCTCTGCGATTCCCCTGATAATGAAGGGCGTTCCTGCGGTTCCTGTTGGTCTTGCCGCAGTGCAGCCGCATCGCAGCACCCTGATCTCTTTCGAACGGAGAGAGAGGGCGCAAACATCAAGATCAAGAAATCCCACGAGATGCTGAAGGAGGCTCTCCTCAAGCCATATCATTCGGCGAGGAAAGTGTTCATCGTGAAAGACGCTGAAGATATGACCATAGAGGCGTCTAATGCCCTCTTGAAGATACTCGAGGAGCCACCGGCTTATGTAACCTTTATCCTTACCACCGGAAACCCGAGCGCCATTCCCGAGACTATTCTTTCAAGGTGCCAGATCGTCCCTGTGAGGGCACTTAGTCCCGCCATTCTGGAAGAGATCCTTGTCGGGGAAGGCAGAGACCCCATCTTGGCTAGAGAGGCAGCGCGTCTGTCGGGCGGGAATCTTGACAGGGCCAGGCGGGTGATAGAACGGGCGGCGGGAGGGGTACCCAGGGGTGAGGAGGTTCTGGCGGAGGTATTGTCTGCGCCTGTTGTAGACATAGCTCAGAAGTACGCCAAGACTGAGCCCAGGGAGCGCCTGGATCTTCTCGACGACCTAGAGATAGAATTAGTCAAGAGACTAAGGCAAGGGGAGCGCGAGTCACCCCTCGTACTGCAGGCTTTAAAATCTGTGATGGCTGCCAAAGATAGGCTTGAGAGCAGCACAAACGCGTTTCTCACGTTCGCGGTCTTATTCATCGATCTAGGCCGGGCGCTCAAGCGGATCAAAGCGAACTAAGAGGAGAGTTCATATATGCAGGTTGTTGTCGGAGTTCGGTTTAAGGAAAGGGGCAAGATCTATTACTTCGACCCCGGAGACATCGTTGTCAGAGAGGGCGACCAAGTCCTTGTAGAAACGGTGAGAGGGGTCGAGTTGGGTTACGTCGCGTTGGGCCCGAAAGAAGTCGCTACAGAGAAACTTGTCCTTCCCCTAAAGAAAGTGCTGCGGGTAGCTACGCCTGAAGACCTGGTGACGCACGAAGCCAATCGCAAGAAGGCCCTCGACGCGATGGAAACGGCTAAAGCCAAGATTGCAGACCACGGGCTGGAGATGCACTTGGTTGATGCCGAGTACACTTTTGACGGGTCGCGGGTCGTCTTGTATTTCACCGCGGACGGGCGGGTGGATTTCCGGGAATTGGTCAAGGACTTGGCCTCTACCTTACGGACAAGAGTCGAACTGCGCCAGATAGGCGTGCGTGACCAGGCCAAGCTCACAGGCGGTATTGGCCCGTGCGGGAGGCCCCTCTGCTGCGCCAGTTTCTTGAACGAGTTCCTGCCGGTGTCAATCAAGATGGCGAAAGATCAAAACCTATCTCTTAACCCCACTAAGATTTCCGGGACATGCGGCAGGCTCTTGTGCTGTTTACGGTTTGAGTGCGACCACTACGAGGACGCAAAGAGCTCGCTGCCGCCGGTTGGCTCCCGAGTCATAACCCCGGAAGGCGAAGGCAAAGTAGTGGCTCAGAATGCACTAAAGGGGACCTTGTCCATAGAGCTTGAAGGCGGCAAGGTTCAGGAGTTCCCTTCAGAAGAGGTGGAGGAGAAAAAGGCTTGACCGAAGGAAACGATCGCGGCACCTTTTATGTTTGCGGCACGCCCATAGGCAACCTGAAAGACGCGACCTTTCGCTTGGTCGAGACTTTAACCGCCGCTGACCTTGTCGCGTGTGAGGATACTCGCAGAACTCTCAAGCTCCTATCCCACTTCAACCTGCATAAGACCGTCATTTCTATCTACAAGCATGTTGAGCGCAGCCGCCTGGAGCGGATTTTGGAGGCATTGTCGCAAGGAAAATCGGTCGTATACGTTTCAGATGCCGGCATGCCGTGCATATCCGATCCTGGCGCCTACTTAGTCCGGGAGGTCCGCCAGGCGGGGTTCAGCGTGGTCGTGATCCCCGGCCCTTCCTCGGTCTCCGCAGCGCTTACATTAAGCGGCTTTCCCGCCGACAAGTTCGTGTTCGGAGGGTTCGTTCCAAGGAAGGGCAGTCAACGTCGAACGTTTTACTCAGAATGGGTAAAACCTGAAGTCACAGCCGCGTTCTTCGAGTCACCGCACAGACTGGCCAAGTCTATGGCCGACTTGGCCGCGATCCATCCGAATGCCAGCGTATGCTTGTGCCACGAGATGACCAAGGTTCACGAGAGCGTACTCACAGGGAATGCTTCCGAGATCGCCGAACGCTTATCGGGCGAGAGGGTCTTGGGCGAATGGGTTGTAGTGGTATACCTCCAGAAAAACCAAGAGGAGGCGGGGTGACCGGCCTCCTATTAAGACGATACCTGCTCTTCGCTCTATATCTGGTTATCAGTTCTTACTGCTTAGGTGCGACCTACTTCGCTATCCTCGATAGTTCTTCCAGGCACATCTTGCAGACGCGCCGGCCCTTGTAGATTTCGACATTGGCCGCGTTACCACAGAAGACACAGGCAGGTTCGTACTTTTTCAAGATTATGCTCTCGCCGTCTACATAGATCTCGAGGGAGTCCTTTTCACCGATGTCCAGAGTCCTCCGGAGTTCAATCGGTATTACCACCCTGCCGAGCTCGTCGACTTTTCTCACGACGCCCGTTGACTTCATCATCGCCCAGAAACACCTCCCGCCGGTTTCTCCACATTTCGACAACAGGTATCGTTTAACAGATACCAAAAGTACCAGAAACCGTCAAGAGATTCCAGGAAGGATTCGTGAATTCTGGATGTAGAGGGCAAACTTTCTTATTAAGGGACTGAGTGTTAGAATGTCACAAAGCAACTGTCAGGAGGCACTATCGTTGAGCGAGAACTATTATATTACAACTCCCATATATTACGCATCGGGTGATCTTCACATTGGCCATTCCTATACTACGCTGGCGGCTGACGCCATTTCCAGGTACAAGCGGCTCAGGGGTTACGATGTCTTCTTTCTGACCGGAACCGACGAGCACGGCCTGAAGATCCAGCGTAAGGCGGAATCGCTTGGTATGGAGCCCAAGCAATTTGTCGACATGATTGTGGAAAAGATCAAGGCCCTCTGGCGCGTGTTGGACATCTCCTACGACGGGTTCATCCGCACAACCGATGACGATCATGAGCGGACAGTACAGTGGATCTTCAAGAAGCTCCACGACAACCAGGACATATACAAGAAGAACTATGAGAGTTGGTACTGCGTGGGTTGTGAATCCTTCTACACCGAAACGCAGGCCAGGTCTTTCCCGGGCATGGTCTGCCCTCACCACGGGAAGCCCCTTGAGAGGGTACAGGAAGAAAGCTACTTTTTCCGCCTCTCGAAGTACGCTGACAGGCTTCTTCAGCACATTGAGGATCATCCTGATTTCATACAGCCGGTTTCGAGGCGGAATGAGGTCACTCAGTTCGTCAAGATGGGCCTGGAAGACCTCTGCATTTCGAGGACCAGCTTCAAGTGGGGGATACCCGTTCCCTTCGATCCGGGCAGCGTAGTCTACGTATGGATCGACGCTCTGGCCAACTACATCTCCGCGATGGGTTATCCTTTCGAGCCTGAGCGGTTTCAGAAGTGGTGGCCTGCGGACGTACACCTCATCGGGAAAGAGATACTGAGGTTTCACGCCGTGATATGGCCAATCCTGCTGATGGCGCTGGACCTTCCTCTTCCCAAGCAGGTTTTCGCTCACGGTTGGCTCAATCTGGGCGGCAAGAAAATGTCAAAGAGCATGGGCAATGTTGTTGACCCCGTGGAACTGGTCAGGAAGTACGGATTGGATGCCGTGAGATACTTTGTCCTTCGCGAAGTGCCTTTTGGGGCCGACGGCGACTACACGGAAGAGTCTTTGGTGGCCAGGATCAACTCCGACTTGGCAAACGACCTCGGTAACCTGGTGTACCGGACCCTTACCATGGTTAAGAGATTCTGTGGGGGCAAGGTGCCCGATGCCGGCCGCGAAGATGCCGTTGACAGAGCGTTCAAGGAAAGCTGCCTCAGCTTAAAAGGCCTGGTTGAGGAGGAAATGGATCACCTGCGCCTGTCATCTGCGTTGGAGCGCGTGATGGATGTCGTGAAAAAGGCCAATAAGTACATTGACGAAGTCAGTCCGTGGGATCTATCCAAGAACGGTGATCCGCGGTTAGGGACAACGCTCAACTACCTTTGTGAGAGTCTACGGATAACCGCATCGGTCCTAAGGCCGTTCCTTGTACACACCCCCGCTCTCATCTGGAGCGCCCTGGGGATGGTCCAACCGGTGGACGAATGTTCATGGGACAGCGCCGGCAACTGGGGAGAGGTTACGGCCGGGCAGATGACAAGGCGCGGGAAGCCCCTGTTCCCCCGCATCGAGGATGAAGAGGTTGATGGGGACGGCGCGGGCAAAGATGCCTCCGCAAAGGGTAAGGCGACGAAGGAGGTAAGTGCCGTGACAGAGGTTAAGGACGATAAGCCTAAGGCAGTCGAGCCTTCGCGCGAGAACGCTGAGATCACAATCGACCAGTTCAAGCAGCTGGACTTGCGCGTAGCTGAAGTGGTAGCCGCTGAGAAGGTTGAAGGCGCCGACAAGCTCTTGAAACTCAGGCTCAACCTGGGAGGAGAAGAAAGGCAGATTGTGGCGGGAATCGCACAATACTACTCCCCGGATGAGCTCGTGGGTAAGCAGATAATTATAGCCTACAATCTGAAGCCCGCCGTCATAAGGGGCGTTGAGTCCAGGGGAATGCTCCTTGCTGCCAAGGACAAGGAGACGTTGGGCGTGCTGACCGTTGACCGAAAGGTGAAGAATGGTAGCAGGATATCCTGACACACCATCCGGGAACAGGGATCCGGCCGCCCGCCGTTCAGGCACCGCTGAGCGGTATCCCGATCTGATTGACACTCACGCTCACATAACCTCTCCTGAGTTCGACCGGGACAGGGGCGAGGTACTTGACCGGGCGCGCAAGTCCGGTGTCGGGTTCGTGGAAGTCGGGTTCGATATCGAGTCATCCAGGCGTGCAGTAGATATTGCCGGTACCGAGGCTCTAGCGGCGGCTGTGGGCATTCACCCCCACAACGCAGCAGACTATGCCAAAGACCTCGACGGAGCGTGGAAGGAGATTCGGGCTCTAGCCGGAGAAAGCGCTGAGAGTCTTGCGCGCACAGGCAGAAGGCGGGTAGTCGCGATAGGCGAGATAGGCCTCGATTACTATCGCGATCTATCGCCTAGAAGCCTTCAGGCGGACTGCTTTGCTCTAGGCCTCGAGCTCGCCAAGAAACTTAGCTTGCCCGTGATAATCCATCAACGCGATGCAGAGGAAGATGTTCTCGCGATTTTGAAGAACTCCGGATTGGACCTTCCGGTCATATTCCATTGTTTCAGCGGAAACAAGGATTCCGCTCGCCGGGCACTCGATCTTGGAGGGTACCTGGGCATTGGAGGCACCGTTACCTATCCGAGGAACACTGAGCTTCGAGACCTATTGAGGTTCATCCCCCTTACCCGTATACTCCTTGAGACAGACGCGCCCTACCTCGCTCCACAGAGCCGGCGTGGCCGGAGGAACGAGCCGGCGTACGTCTTGGAAGTTCGCGATACGGTGGCCTCGCAACTGGATGTGGAGCCCTCGCGGGCCGGAACCGCAACCAGAGACAACGCCGTGAGGCTCTTGGGACTCTAGGCTTGTCGCATAAGAAGGCCACCTTTGCGTACAATATGGTAACGAGCGGACTTGACAGTTATTGGAAGGCCCAAGAGCAGGAACATCCAGTTGGCAAGCCGAATCTTGGCAAAGGAGGGATGAAATGCGGCCATGGGCTAGAACTAGCGATAGCAGCAACGTGAGAGATAGAAAGCGGCACCTGTCCCTCCTGCTTCTCACCTTCGCCGTCTTTTCACTGCTTGCTGCTTCTTGCGCAGTGGTTGCCCGCATGGGGAGTCATGCTGTTACCGTAACGGCGTGGGACCGCCAGGTTAGCCTCGTTACGTCGGCGCGCACAGTGCAAGAAGTGTTGGCAGAGGCCAACATCATCCTCGGCTCCAACGACTATTGTAAACCCGCCCCTGATACAGCCTTAATCCAGGGAATGAACGTTGAGGTGGTAAGGGCATCCTTGGTTTTCATCCACAACGGAGGTAAGGTTCAGGCTGTAGAGACCTCCAGAAACACCGTCGGAGAAGTCCTCTCTCAGGCTTCTATCGCTGTTGGAGCAGATGATTCGGTAATGCCGGGCATAACCGAAACGCTCCCGGATACCAGAGAGATAAGGGTCGTCCGCGTCACGTATGCGGACATTGTGGAGGAAGAAGCTATTCCTTTCACTATCGAGCAGCGGGACGACAGCTCTCTCGAAGCAGGGTTTGTTCGAGTGTACAAGAACGGCGTCGAGGGCCTCGCCGAAGTTGCCTTTAGGGTTAAGTATGAAGACGGAGTTGAGGTCTCGAGGCAAGAGATATCGAGGAAAACGGTTAGGGAGCCAGCCTCACAAGTTCTGCTCCGAGGCACGCTGCAAGAGGTAAGCCGCGGCGGCATCGACATCCGTTTTGAGAGGGCCCTTGAGATGCGCTCCACAGCCTACTGCCCCTGCACGAAGTGCTGCGGGCCCACTGCCAGGGGCGTTACCAGCAGCGGGCTGGCTGCCGAGAAGGGCGTGGTGGCAGTCGATCCCAGAGTCATACCCATGGGTTCCAAACTGTATGTGGATGGTTACGGTTACGCCGTGGCGGCAGATACCGGGAGTGCCATCAAAGGCAACAGGCTCGATGTCTGCTTTGCCACCCATGAAGAAGCACTGGCATGGGGTATGAGGACGGTAAAGGTGTATGTGATCGAGTAATGAACCGGACCGGACAAGGTTATGGCCAAGTCTTGCGGGAATTCGGGGTTAGCCCGAAGAAGCGGCTTGGCCAACACTTTATGATAGACCCAAGCCTCTTGCAGGCCGTAGCCAATCTGATGCTCCCTGAAGGCGGCCGCTGGGTCGCCCTTGAACTCGGTTCCGGGATCGGTACGCTGACTCGTGAACTCGCCCCGAGAGCCGAGTGGGTTTACGCTGTGGAAATGGACCATGACCTTGAAGAGCCCCGCCTGCGCATGACCGGCGAAATCTCCAACCTTACGTGGATCTGGGGAGACGCTCTGGACCAGGATCTTACCGCATCCGCTCTTCGCGAGCGCCATCCAGACTGCGACCTGGCCTTGTGCGGCAATCTCCCGTATTACATAACATCCGAACTGCTCTACAGAGCTCTTGTTCCGAGAACACCCTGGGCGCGCCTCTCATTCGTCGTTCAACAGGAGGTTGGCGAGAGAATGGCCGGGTCTGCAGGAACCAGGAACTTCGGAAGGCTCTCTCTTTGGTGCCAATACCGTGCAGAAGTGGCGATAGAGAAGCGCCTGTCGAAGGGGTCGTTCATGCCTAAGCCCGATGTTGCCTCTTGTGTAGTCTCACTACGCATGAAGGACAGGTTTCCCCTTTCAGAGGATCAGGAGCGGTTTCTCGACGTGATCTCACGCGCTGTGTTCTCCAAGAGGAGGAAGACGGTGACCAACGGACTCCTAGAGGTTGTTCCGGACAGGGCTCTCCTCATCGATACCCTCACGAAAGCGGGCATTGATCCCGCGAACAGACCCGAAGACTTGGGCGTTGGCTCGTTCGTACAGATGGCTCTAGCCCTCTGGCCTGTGCATAGAGCGCTCAGCGGTTAGCCGAAAGCCCCCTTTCAGCCTGCTGCCAGACTTGTCGGAAGAGCCTCCTCTTGCTGGAATTAAATTGTCAGCAAATTTGCCTCAAGCCTCGATAAGTGCTAAAATTAGTCATGGTGGCGAAGGAGGGGATGAGGATGTACTTCGTAAGTCCCACTAAGGGACCGATGTCTTTCGACGCGATGTACGAAGACATCTGCCTTTACATGACCGAAGACCCTCACGCCAGCTACAAACTCATCGTGGGAAGCGACTCACAATCCAGAGACGACATTTGCTTCGTCACTGCAGTTGTTATCCACAGACTGGGCAAAGGCGGCAGGTACTTCTTTACCCGAAGTCACGTGAAGAAAATGCCCAGCCTTAGGCAGCGGATATTCTACGAAGCTCACCTGAGCCTCGATGTAGCATCGAGGCTTGCGGCTGAGATCTCAAGTAACGGACATTCCGACCTCAACGTTGAGATCCATCTTGACGTCGGCCGGAACGGCGAAACCCGTTCCATGATCCGCGAATTGGTGCAGGAGATAGTGGGCAGCGGCTTTTCCGCCAAGATCAAGCCGGATGCCTATGGTGCGTCCCAGGTTGCTGACAAGCATTCCAAATAACAGGTTAAGCGGGGGATAGCCGGTGGCGAAAAGAAACCAAATTGAGGCTATCCGAGAAAAACTGGATAGCCACCTCGGCGAGAAGGTCAAGGTTAGAGCGAGTGAGGGGCGGCGGAGAGTCTTTGAGCGAGAAGGCATCTTGGAGAAGACCTACCCCTCGATCTTCGTTGTCAGGTTCGAGGATGATGATTCCAGGTGTGTTTCCTGGAGCTACATCGATGTCTTGACCGATTCCGTTGAACTGGAGTTTGCTGCTTCAGACAGGTGATTTCGAGTAGATAGCCGGCACAGCTCCGAAGCGTGCCGGAAGCCTTCCAAGGGGAGCCGCGGGATACCGCGGCTCCTTACTGTTTGTCCAGCGTAACCTCCTGAATCCACGCGACATAAGGTGTTTACACATGCCTTATGCAGGAGAATGGAGGGAGGGCTATGGACGCGGTATTGCAGGCTCTCCGGGTGTCGACCCCGAGGCTCTTGGGGCTTCCCAATGTTGTCGGAGTTGGACGGGGTCAGAAGCACGTTTCCGGACATTGCACCGGAAAGCCCACGGTCACGGTGTTAGTGACAAGGAAAGTGCCT
Source organism: Bacillota bacterium (assembly GCA_050952125.1). Lineage (GTDB taxonomy): Bacteria > Bacillota > Sulfobacillia > Fermentithermobacillales > Fermentithermobacillaceae > UBA3951. The sequence continues at coordinate 408,275 of JBMNKK010000004.1, read as the reverse complement.
AAGAGAGAATTGGGGTCGTCCGGAATTGTCCCGCGCAGTATCGCAGATGCCGATACCGACGTCATCGAGGTTGGAGACATCTCCGCGCTAGCTCGGACCGAGAAGCTGAGGCCTGCTCGGCCTGGAAGCAGCCTTGGACACTACAAGATCACTGCGGGTACCTTCGGTGCATTGGTCTACGATGTGAAGACCGGAGAGCCGCTGATCCTCTCCAATAATCACGTGTTGGCCAATTCGAGCAACGGAAAAGACGGGCGCTGCAAGATCGGTGATCCAATTCTTCAACCGGGGCGGCACGATGACGGCCGCAACCCCGATGACGTGATCGGGCACCTTTACCGTTTTGTGCCCATCACTATGGAAGTAGGGTCGTCCGACTGCAAGATCGCTTCAGCAGCCGAGAGCGCTCTCAACAAGGTCGTAAAATGGTTCCGGCGCAATTACTCGGTCAAGTTCGTGAAGGCCTACGCCACTCAGAACTTGGTGGATGCTGCTGTCGCAAAACCGGTTTCTCCGAACATCGTCACCGGGGACATCATTGACCTGGGGACGCCGAAAGGGATAGCGGAGGTATCGGTGGGTGATAGGGTCTCCAAGAGCGGACGCACCTCAGGGACGAACCACGGCGAAGTCAAGGTTGTGCAAGCCACAATCAAGATCAGCATGGGCGACACGGGCGATGCCGTTTTCAGCGACCAGGTTGTAACAACCCACATGGCGGAACCGGGCGACAGCGGGTCGGTCGTTCTGAACAGCAAGGGCCAGGTGGTTGGCCTTCTTTCCGCAGGCTCTGACACCGTCTCCATCTTCGCCCGTATTCAGAACGTACTGGACGCTCTCCAGATCAGGTTTTAGCCGCAGGCGGGGTATGGTTCGGCACTCGCGGAGGGAATGTGATCGCGGGTGCCGAAATAACCCGCGTGGATCAAGAGAAAAACCTCGCCGTATACAGAGCTTATTCTAAGGTCAATCTCGCGCTCGGCGTTGGAGCGAAAAGGCCGGATAACTATCACGATATATGGACTGTGATGGTGCCGGTGCGGGTATATGACCTTGTTTCCGTTTCTTCATCTCACTGGTCGCCGATTCCATCGTCAGAGGAAAGCCCTCGCATCTCCGTCACTTGCCCCTGCGTACACCTTCCTCCTGAGAAGAACCTTGTGTACAAAGCTGCGTCCGCGTTTCTCGAGGAGACGAGGACATCGGCTGCTATCTCAATATCAGTCGAGAAGGCGATACCGGCCGGAGCAGGGATGGGTGGCGGCAGCTCTGATGCTGCCGCAGTCTTGTTGGCTTTAAACTCAGGAGTTCTGCGGAGCCGCGTTCTCTCTCCGGACAGGCTCGTTCACTTGGCGGCGAGAATTGGCGCCGATGTGCCGTTTTTCTTGGGATGCAATTCACGACCTCCCTTGTGGGAAGGCGCCCTTTGTACCGGTATCGGCGAGAAAGTGCTTCCTCTGGCAGTGCCTGAAATGTGGATGGTTATAGTTGTCCCGCAGCGCGGCGTTGATACCAGAGAGGCATACAAGCGGTGGGATGACATCTCTCTTGGTGCCGCCGAATTCGCAGATCCCCGCATGAAGGTATTTCTGGATTCCGCCGCCTCCGGTGATATTGCACAGGTAGGCAAAGCCCTGTACAACGATCTGGAAGATGCGGTTACGGAAATGAATGATGTCATATCCGAAACGAAGCGGCGATTGCTTGAATACGGTTCGTTAGGTGCTGCGATGACCGGAAGCGGTTCGGCAGTGTTCGGCCTTGTCCGTTCGGAGGTCGCTGCAAAGAAACTCGCCGACCGCGTCCGCCTTGCGGCAGGAGGTTCCGACATTAAGGAGATATTCGTTACTAGAACAGGAGTTGACCGAGATGCTTGTTGATGCCGTGGTGTTGGCCGGGCGTGAGAACACGGGGAGACTTCGCGAAGTGAGCTCCGAACGCTACGAGGCCAATATCGAGATCGCCGGAAAGCCCATGGTCACCTTCATACTCGATGTTCTGGACGCGATGCCCGAGATCGGCCGAGTTTACCTTGTCGGGCCGAGCGACGGCCTAGGCAGATACGCAGGTGGCAAGGTCGAGGTAGTGGAACCGGGAGCCGACCTTTTCGATAACGTGAGGATAGGGCTTGAGGCAGCCAAGACCGAATACGTCGTTATCTGCGCATCCGACGTCCCCCTCGTGACTCGTGACATCATGAAGCGATTCCTCGATGCGTGCGAAGCTTCGGGGGCCGACTTCTGCTATCCCGTATCATCGCAAGAGGACTGTGACAGGCTTTTCCCGGGCGTTAAGAGGACCTACGTTGCCTTGCGCGAAGGGACTTTCACCGGCGGCAACATCTTCTTTGTACATAAGCCGGCAATAGGCAGGGCGTGGCCGATGGTCGAGAAAATGATCGGCTACCGCAAATCCCCCTTGAAGATGGCGTCCGTGCTCGGGCCCGGGCTCCTCCTGAAGTTTGCTTTGAAGATGGCGTCGGTCGCCGAGCTTGAGGAGAGAGTCGCGGAGCTTCTCGACTTAAAGCCCAAGGCTATCCTAGGGGCTGACCCCGAGATTGGAGTTGATGTCGACAAGCCGTCGGATCTTGAGCTTTGCCGACGTATCCTCGCAAAGTGATATAATGCCTGGGGAGCGAGTGAGATGTCATTGTCAAACAAACTTTCAGTAGTCATATTGGCGGCCGGCGAGGGGACTCGCATGAGATCTAAGGCCGCCAAAGTGCTTTTCCCCATATGTGGGCGGCCTATGGTGAACTACGTATTGGATGCCGCCGTTTCCCTTATGCCTGAACGTATCGTGGTTGTTGTCGGCCACAAGGGCGATGAAGTCATCGAGGCTGTTCAGCACACCTGGAAGCCGGACAACCTGTGGGCCGGGAAGCTTGAATTCGCCTGGCAGAGGGAGCAGAAGGGAACCGGGCACGCGGTCATGTGCGCGGGAGACAACTTAAGCGATTTCACCGGCGACACGCTTGTACTATACGGGGATACCCCTCTTATTACCGCCAAGCTTCTGAAGGGTTTTCGCGACGACCACGTCTCCAAAGGGGCCGGTGTATCGCTTATCTCGTTCAAACCGGGCGATATGGGAGCGTACGGCCGCGTGGTCAGGGATTCATCGGGCAATGTAGTGCGCATCGTCGAGGCCAGGGATATAACGGAGGCTGAGGCAGGCATCGACGAGGCAAACGCCGGGATGTATCTTGCGGACAGATCCACGCTGTTCGACCTCTTGAGCGAAGTAAAGAACGACAACGTTAAGGGTGAGTACTACCTTACCGATATTGTGGACATTGCCGTGAGAAGGGGTATGCGGGTCTCGGGCTTTGTCGCTCCTGACGCAGAGACCGTTCAGGGTATCAATGACCGCTACGCTCTGTCGGTTGCAGAAAAGACCCTCCGGGAGAGTGTCCTGAGGGCTCTGTGCTTTTCAGGAGTGACCGTGCGGGATCCGTCTTCAACTTACGTCGATTTCGGTGTCAAGGTTGGGGCCGACACAGTCATTGAGCCCCAGACGTACCTACGAGGTTCGACAGTGATCGGCGAGGGGTGCGTGATCGGACCGGGCACTGAGATAGTAGATTCTGTTGTAGGAGACGGCTCGACAGTGTGGCTTTCCGTGGTGGAAGAGTCATCTGTAGGCAAAGATGTGCAGGTCGGTCCGTACTCACACCTCCGACCGCGGGCCGCTCTCGAAGACGGAGCCTTGGTAGGCAACTTCGCCGAAGTGAAGAACACCGTAGTAGGCAAAGGCACCAAGGCGCATCACCACTGCTACCTGGGAGATACTACCATCGGCCCGGGAGTTAACATAGGAGCGGGCACCGTTACGGTGAACTATGACGGAGCCCAGAAACACAGAACCATCATCGAAGACGGCTCATTCATCGGATGCAACGCCAACCTGATCGCTCCGGTTACCGTTGGAAAAGGTTCGTATGTCGCGGCCGGATCCACGATCACCGACGATGTCCCGCCCCTTTCGCTCGCTATCGCCAGAGAGAGGCAGACGGTCAAAGAAGGATGGGTCGAACGCAGAAAACAACAGAGGAGGTAGCAGCAATTGTCGCCTTACGGTGATAAGAGGTTGCAGGTGTTTTCGGGAAACACCAATAAGGCTCTCGGCGAAGAGATCTGCAAGCATATCGGAGTTGAGCTCGCCGCGACCAGCATTGGCAGATTCTCGGACGGAGAGATCAAGGTAATCATCAACGAGAACGTCCGCGGATCAGACGCTTTCGTGGTGCAGTCTACTTGTACCCCCGTGAATGACAGCATCATGGAACTCCTCATTCTGATTGACGCTCTCAAGAGGGCGTCTGCCGACCGCATCACCGCCGTTATTCCTTACTACGGCTATGCCAGGCAGGACAGGAAGACCAGAGGCCGCGAGCCCATCACGGCCAAATTGGTAGCCAACCTTCTCACCAATGCCGGCGCCAACCGCGTGCTGGCGGTAGACCTCCATTCCGGTCAGATCCAGGGGTTCTTTGATATCCCCGTCGATCACCTCACCGCCATAGGGATTTTGTCGGACAGCCTCAAGGACAAAGACCTTAAGGACTACGTGGTGGTGTCTCCTGACGCAGGCAGCATACCGAGGGCGCGCGACATGGCCGAACGTCTGGGACTGCCGGTGGCCTTCATCGACAAGAGGCGTCCCGAGCCCAACATGGTCGAGGTAATGAACATCGTTGGAAGGGTAGCCGGCCACCACGCGATCCTCCTCGATGACATGATCGATACCGGCGGCAGCATCAAGGAGGCCGCCAAAGCCCTTCGCAGAATGGGTGCCAAGTCGGTAATGGCTTGTGCAACGCACGCTGTGTTTTCAGGCAAAGCGAGGGAGAACATTGAGGAGGCCGGATTCACGGAGCTTGTAGTCACAAACACGATTCCCATTGAAGAGGAGTTGCGTCCTCTGGTAAAAGTATTATCTGTGGCACCGCTACTAGGAGACGCTATCATTAGGATTCACGAAGGGCACTCCGTGTCGGAGATGTTCAAGTGAGCATTTTGAAAGGGTGAAGCAACTTGGCTGAAACCGTCGTACTTAAGCCGAGAGAAGTCGGGAGCACTGCCGCCAGGGCTTGTCGCAGACAGGGTCTGGTACCCGGCATCGTCTACGGAAAATCCATAGAACCTGTAGCAGTTGCGCTGGACGCTTCGGCTATGAGGAGCCTGACCCGCGGCACGGGGTCTCACGTCCACCGTGTTGCGGTAGAAGGAAGCTCCTTTGAGGGTAATGTCATGGTCCAGGAAGTCGTGTATGATCCTTTGACCGGGAAAGCCGTTCACATCGACCTGCACCGTATCTCTCTTACGGAGAAGGTCAAGGCTGAGGTGCCTGTAGTCGTTATCGGCGAGGATGTAATGGAGAAACGCAACCTCATTCTTCAGAGGCAGCTTCGGGAGATCACCGTGGAGAGCTTGCCAACCGATATTCCAACCAACGTCACGGTGGACGTATCAGAGCTCAATCACGGCGAATCGATCACGGCCGGCCAGATCACCCTTCCTGACACAGTGAAGTTGATCACTGAGGAAGCGGAGATCATCGTAGTTGTCGTGTCGCCCAAGGTAACTGCGGAGAAGGCGGAAGAGACGCCTGAAGGTGAGGAAGCCGAAGCCGAGGCAGCCGAAAAACCCGAGAACTAATCTCCTTAGCAGGGAATCGGTGAGACCGACAGCATGAAGTGTGTTATTGGTCTGGGGAACCCCGGCAAGAAGTACAGAAACACCCGGCATAACGTGGGGTACATGGTACTCGACGAGATTGCCGGGCGGTTTCGTTTACCTTTCAGGGAGACAGGGTTCTCGGAAACAGCCGTTGGCACCGTGCCTGTGGGGGACGGACTCAACATACTGCTCGTACGCCCGCTTACCTACATGAACGCCAGCGGGCTCGCGGCTTTAGAGGTCATGAAGGACTATTGCCTGGAGCCTTCCGACATACTGGTCATCCATGACGACATGGACCTCCCCTTCGGAAAGATCAGATTTCGCCGCAGAGGTAGTTCGGGGGGGCATAGAGGGGTAGAGTCAATCATCTCCGAAACCGGCTCTTCTGAATTCGGCCGCTTGAAGATAGGTGTAGGCAGGCCGCCCGACGGAGTGGATCCTGTGGAGTTCGTGCTCAAAGAGTTCACAAAGGGCGATGAGCCTACTCTCAGAGAGGTAGTGAGCCTCGCGGCCGAGGGCGTTCTCGGCGCGCTGGCGCAAGGCATGGATTGGGCAATGGCATATTACAACGGCCTGGATGTTGGAGAAGAGGGCGGTGGCCGTTAATGGCGCATCCGGGGCTTCTTGACCTCTTAGCCCGGGGCGCCGGCGTCAGGAGAGCGGTAAAGTCGGCTCTGGACGGCATAGCACCCGTTCAGTTCGTCGGCGCGGAAGGTTACGCGCGCCTGGCTGTGGCAGCGTCCGTTATCCGCAAGGTAGATCGCCCCGCGCTTTTCGTGTTCTCAAACCCTGAGGAAGCCGTAACCGCCAAGCGGGACTTGGGCGACCTCCTGGGTGCCGACCGGGTATTCCTTTTCCCCGCTAGAGAAGTCATGCCCTTTGAGACCGAAACCAACAGGGAATCGCTGTGGATGCGCATCCAGTGCCTATCGCGGCTAATCGATGCAGACGGCCCACCTCCGGTGGTGGTGACGCCTGCGACGGCCTTGGTGCGTAATCTCATGCGCCCTGAAGCCTTTCGAGCGGGGTGCAGGAAATATGCTAAGGGCGACGCGATAAGCCCTCTGGAAATCGTGAAGGACTTAGTGGAAGCGGGATATGAGAGGGACTTCTCCGTTGAGCGGAAAGGCCAGCTGGCGCTCCGCGGCGGGATTCTGGACATTTTCCCTCCCTCAGCGGAATCACCCTTCAGACTCGAGTTCGCGTTTGATGAGATAGAGTCGATAAGGACCTTCGACCTGGAGACTCAAGTTTCAGTTGATTCCGTGGCCGAAGTCTATGTAACTCCCGCGACCGATGCTCCCGATAGGCACGTCCTAGCGCATAAGGGCCAAGGTGAATCCGGCGCCTATACGATTCTCGATTACATCGGGCCGGACGGCATTATCATGGTGGACAATATCGATAGGTGCAGAGATGCCCTCCTTGAATTCGAGAAGATTGGCGCCGAGATAGCCTCTGCCAGGATGATTGCCGGAACTATGGGCAAGTCCGAAGCTTCCGTGTACCTTCCCGCAGACCTCATTCACGGACTCCTCTCCAAAGGCCATATCATGTTCTCTCTGGTGGCGCGAGCTACCGAAGGCGTGCTCTACCGAGATATCGTTGAATCAGACACTCAATCGCAGGTGGGGTTTGCCGGCCGCTGGGCCGACTTCTTGGCTGAGCTCAAGGACCTCTTGGCCCGAGGCAAGAGGGTTATGGTCCTTGCGGGCAGCCCGGACCGTATGTCGCTCCTTCAGCGGTTTCTGGAGCGGCAGGAAGTGTGGGCCGCGGCGGCTGATTCTGTCCTTGAGGAGCCCAAGGCGGGGTTAGTAACTCTGGCACTTGGCAGCGGCGAGAACGGGTTCAATGTCGAATCCTTAGGGCTTGCTCTCTTCACCGAGACCGAAGTCTACGGTAGAACGCAAGTGCGCCAGAGGAAGTCCAGGAAGAAGGCATCCAGGCTTGATTGGCGCGAGCTGTCGGCCGGAGACTATGTTGTTCACGCTACCCACGGCATCGGGCAGTTCATGGGCATGAAGACCATGACCGTCAACGGAGTCACCAGGGATTACCTCCATCTCAGATATTCCGGCAGCGACGCTTTGTATGTTCCCATAGACCAAGTTGACCTTGTGGAACGTTATGTGGGTCCCGAAGGCAAGCCGCCGCAGCTTCAACGGCTGGGAACCGGAGAGTGGGCCCGCATCAAAGCCAAGGTCAAGGCATCGGTTGAGGACATGGCGCGGAAGCTCCTTATTCTCGAGGCTAAGCGGAAGTCACGGACCGGCTATGCGTTCGGACCGGATACGCCCTGGCAGAAGCAATTTGAGGATTCTTTTGAGTACGAAGACACCGAAGACCAGGCTAGAGCTACGGAAGAGATTAAGCGTGACATGGAGCAGGTTGTTCCCATGGACAGGCTGCTCTGCGGCGACGTAGGTTTCGGCAAGACCGAGGTAGCCATGCGCTGCGCCTTCAAGGCGGTCATGGACGGCAAGCAGGTAGCAGTGCTTGTCCCAACGACCATTTTGGCTGAGCAGCATCACGCCACCTTCCTCAGGCGTTTCGCCGACCATCCCGTGACAATACATTGCTTATCCAGGTTCAGGACGCCGGCGGATACCCGGAAGATCAAATCTGACGCCGAAAGCGGCGCGGCCGATATCGTGATAGGCACGCACAGGCTCCTCAGCAAGGACGTGAAGTTCAAGAACTTGGGTCTCCTTATCATCGACGAGGAACACCGCTTCGGCGTGGCACAGAAAGAGCGGCTCAAGGAGATGGCAGAGAACTGCGACGTTCTGACACTCACCGCCACGCCCATCCCGCGGACATTGAACATGGCGTTGTCGGGTATCCGGGATATCAGCGTCATAGAGACACCGCCTGAGGGGAGGTTTCCGGTCGAGACCTATGTCGTCCCCCTCAATCCGTCTCTCTTGGCTCAGGCAATCAGGAGAGAGATGCGGCGCGGCGGGCAGGTCTTTTACGTGTACAACCGGATCTACTCCATTGGCCGGGTGCTCCAGAGAGTGCAAGCTATGGTGCCCGAAGCCCGCATCACCGTAGCTCACGGCAGGATGCACGAGCACGAGCTCTCCCGTACAATGCAGGACTTCCTGCAGGGGAGGTACGATATCCTCATATCCACGACCATCATTGAGTCAGGACTGGATCTGCCGAACGTTAACACTCTCATTGTCGAAGAGGCCGACAAACTGGGTCTGGCGCAGCTGTACCAGTTGAGGGGGCGTGTGGGGCGATCCAACCGCATCGCCTATGCTTACTTCACCTACAGGCACGATCGTTCCATGACCTATGTAGCCGAGCAGAGGTTAAACGCCCTTCGCGATTTCACGACCATGGGCTCCGGCTACAAGCTGGCTATGCGCGATATGGAGATAAGGGGCGCGGGCAACCTCTTGGGGGCGGAACAACACGGCTTCATGACTCAGGTCGGATACGAGATGTACGTGAGTCTGCTTGAAAAGGCGGTTCGCAGCCTTAAAGGCCAAAAAGTAGAGAGGGTGGAGCGTATCCTGACGGCCGTGGATGTCCCGGTTGACGCCTTCATCCCGGAATCTTACGTTAGCGATCCCAGAGCACGATTTGCCTTCTACAAGCGCATTGCTGCCGCTGAAGATGAGGAGGCCCTGGAGGATATTGAGAGCGAGATCGAGGATCGCTATGGCCAGGCTGCGCCAGAGGTCTTGAACCTCTTGGATGTGGCCCGGCTGAGGCTTCTCGCCGGCTCCTTAGGCGTGACTCAGGTTAGCGTGAGCAATGAGGATGTAGTCCTCGGGCGCGAGAGGCTGAGTTTTAAGATCGAAGTTCCACATCTTTTTCCCATCCAAAAGCTGGCTGACATTGACAGGAAATTCCCCGGTGCCGAGTTCGACAAGAGGGCACAGACGCTGTCGGTGCCCCTTTTCAAGGGCTCCGGAACCCCTCTGGAACAAGGTCTTACACTGGCTCTATACCTTTCCCGTGGTGAATAACCATCCCAAAACGCCTATATACTAGCAACGTCAGGTATACGACCTGCGAGGGGGTGGTAGACACGTGAAGGCAACTGGAATAGTCAGGCGCATCGACGACCTTGGAAGGGTTGTTATCCCAAAGGAAATCAGGCGGACCCTCAGGATCAGAGAAGGAGATCCCCTGGAGATTTTCGTTGACCGTGACGGTGAAGTCATCCTGAAGAAGTACTCTCCCATTGGTGAGCTGGGGGATTTCGCCAAGGAGTATACGGATTCTCTAGCAGAGGCTACAGGCCACATTGCTATGATAGCTGACCGCGATTCGATCATCGCCGTATCCGGAGCGCCCAAGAAGGAGTTCTTGAACAAGCGCATTTCGCCCGCTGTTGAAAGGATCATGGAGGATCGCAAGCCTGTCTTGATCACTCGTCCGGGCGACGACCGTTATTGTAAGGAATGCATCACCGACGACGAAACCGGGTGCAAATTCACCTCGGAAGTAATAGCCCCCATCATTGCTGAAGGGGATCCCATTGGTGCCGTTATCATATGTACCAGAGAGCCGGGAGAGACCGTGGGCGAGCTCGAACTGAAGCTCGCAGAGACGGCGGCAGGATTCTTGGCAAAACAGATGGAGGAGTAGCTTACTCCCAACTGGAAGAGCGGCGGTCCATAGTGTAGTATGTGAAAGTGCAACATTCCTTGAAGCACGTGCGAAAGGAAGGTGGCGCAGTTTGCCACCTTCATTCACATTTGGGGAGCAACTGAATGGCTAGTCAAGACACCAAGTTCGTAAAGGGCGCTTTCATCCTTACTGCGGCCGGCCTCGTCGTCAAACTGATAGGGGCGTTCTACCGGATCCCTCTCTACTCAATCCTGGGGAGCGAAGGAATAGGCCTCTATCAGATGGGGTATCCGATTTACGCCATTTTGCTCACTGTCTCGTCATCGGGGCTGAACGTGGCCATCTCAAAAGTGGTAGCGGAACGCTGGGCGAGGGGTAAGAAGGCGGGAGCCGCAGGGGCGTTCCGGGTATCCCTCGTCATGATGGTTGTGTTGGGCGCTCTGGGCACTGCAGCGCTGTACAAGGGGGCGCCTTGGATTGCCGCCAACATGGGCCATGACCCCAGAGCAACGGCGTCGATAAGGGCCATATCGCCGGCTTTGTTCCTGGCATCGGTTCTGTCGGCCTTCCGCGGGTGGTTCCAAGGGATTGAGGAGATGACCGTTCCCGCGGTATCTCAAGTGCTTGAAGCGCTGGGCAGACTTGTGACGATGCTCCTCTTGGCAAGCGCACTCATGGTCAGAGGCATCGAGCAGGCTGCGGCCGGAGCTACCTTCGGAGCCGCCGTCGGTGCAGGTGTGGGTGTGCTGTTTACCGCTACCGCGTATATGATGAGCCGGGCACGGAAGTCGGCTCTGGAGTCTGTCGACCGCTCGGATGGCTATACGTGGGGAGACACTGCGAAGGCCATAGCGTCCATAGCCGTCCCCATATCGCTCGCGTCGGCGGTTTTCGGCATTACAGAGATTATCGACTTGAGCTTGGTTCCCGGCAGGCTTCAGGCAGCCGGTTTCTCCGTAGAAGAGGCCACATCACTCTTCGGCCAACTCACGGCAGGAGCGATGCCGCTGGTGAATATCCCGACGGTGTTTACCGGTGCCCTTCAGATGTCCATCGTGCCCTCCGTTTCAGCAGCAATCGCTCTCAGGGATAGAGCGGCGATCAAGCGGAGGGTAGGCAAAGCCTTCGCGCTGACTTACGCTTTGGGTTTGCCCGCAGCTCTGGGCATCTTTGTGCTTGCGCGGCAGATACCTGTCCTCTTGTACGACGAACTGGGGGTAGGACCGTCCCTGATGGCATCCGCACCTGCGGTTCTGTTCCTGTCGCTTCAGCAAGTGAGCTCGGGCGTCCTTCAGGGTTTGGGGAAGGTGAGTATCCCGCTTAAGAACCTGATGTGGGCCGCCGCCGTAAAGGCTGCGGTTACGTATGCCCTAGTTGGCATCCCCGGCGTCAACATAGTCGGAGCCGGCATAGCGACGTCGCTCCACTTTACCGTGGCCGCTGTTCTGAACCTGCTGGCTGTCAGAAGGTATCTCGGTACGGTGGGAGAGGGAGGAGCCCTCATCCGAGTATCTGCGGCGGGTGCAGGGATGGCCGTCGTAGCCGGGTTGAGTTATAGGGTGCTGGATCCGTTCCTCGGACTCAAGATGGCAACAGTAGCCGCCATTGGCACCGGTGCTCTCGCGTATTTCATCCTCGCAATCGTCTTCAGGGTCTTTTCTCCCGAGGACCTTGCCTCGCTACCTTTTGTGGGGCGCATCTTGGGCAGGTTTTCCCGCCGCAAGAGGTGAACAGACTTAAGCGTAGGGAGGACTTCTACTTGCCGGACAAAGACAGAAACGAGAGTGCATGGTCGAGATTTCTCTCCGTCATTGAGGCGCTTAGGGGAGACGGCGGCTGCCCGTGGGACAAAGAGCAGACCTATGAGAGCCTGACTCCCTACGTCCTTGAAGAGGCCAATGAGGTCGTAGGCGCCGTCCTGGAAAAAGATGCGAATAAACTTAGAGAAGAATTGGGAGACTTGCTTCTAGAAATCGGGCTTTACTGCCAGATCGCCAAGGAGAGAGGAGACTTTGAGCCTGAGGATGTGCTGGCGGGGATAACCGCTAAGCTGGTAAGGCGCCATCCCCACGTTTTTGGCGATGAGTCTTTGAAGACTCCGGATGAAGTTCGGGAGCGCTGGGAGCAGATAAAGAGAGAGGAGCCGGGCAGGTACGCCAAGGGCCACTCTCTCATGGATGAAGTCCAAAAGAGCCTTCCCGCGCTAATGAGGGCGCAGAAGCAGCAGGCCCTCGCTGCCGAAGTAGGATTCGATTGGGATTCACCTGACCCGGTATTCCGGAAGATAGAAGAGGAACTGAAGGAACTGCAGGAGGCACGAAAGTCGGGGGATGAAGGCGAGGTAAAGGCGGAACTCGGCGATCTCCTCTACGCCGTCACCAATCTGGCCCGTAAACTGGGGGTTGATGCCGAGACATCCCTCATAATGACCATCGAGAAGTTTTCTCGGAGATTTCGGCAGATAGAAGGCGAGGTCCAGAGAAGGGGCATCGATATGAGCCAGCAGAGTCTGGAATATCTCGACAGCCTATGGGAGCAGGCTAAGGAAAGGGAGCAGTGAGAAGCCCTATGACCGGAGGATCAGGAGGCCGATGGTTTCCGACAACCGATCAGGAGGGTCACATTTGAACAAGACAGAACTCATTTCGAAGGTAGCCGAACGTGCCAACATGACCAAGAAGGATACGGAGAGATTCGTCAACACCTTTATCGATGTGGTTCAGGAAGCGCTGGGGACGGGTGACACAGTAGCCATCCTTGGATTCGGAACGTTCCTGGCTAGAGAAAGGCCTGCCAGAGAGGGTAGAAACCCCAGGACGGGCGAGCCGATTCAGATCCCTGCCTCCAAGGTTCCGGTGTTCAGGCCAGGGCGCGGGCTTCGTGGTTCGGTAACGGGCGAAGAGAAGCAGTAACAAAGAGCCCTTATACATAGACAGGGGCGCTCTCTACGGTACCAAAGGGAGAGGCGTGAGCAGAGTGCGGTTGGATAAGTACCTGAAGGTGAGTCGTGTTATCAAACGAAGAACGCTGGCTCAGGAGCTTTGCTTGGGAGGCCATGTGAAGAAAAACGGGCGCACCGCAAAGCCGTCCGCCGATGTTCAAGTGGGCGACCTCATTGAAGTAACCTTCGGTTCGAGGGTCATCTCTTTCAGGGTCCTAAAGACCGCCGATTCGGCCGACAAAAAAAGCGCCGGCGAGATGTACGAAATCATCGCAGGCGCTGAAGAGGGAGAAGACGGCTGCCGCGCCTAAAGGCACGGCAGTCGTTCTTATTGGTAGAGGTTATTCTCCGGTGTCTTCTTCGTTGATGACGAGCATGTATTGTACTTCACCCGGCTTTACGAGGCCGAGCTTTTCACGCGCGGTCTTCTCAATATACTCATCGCTTCTCAGAGTCTCCGCCTGCTCGAGCAGAGCCTCGTTCATGGCTTCGTAGTATTGGATCTCTTTCTCCAACTCCGCAAGGCGCCTTTCTGCCGCCATCACCTCTGCCTGTCTGATGCAGAATGAGATGGCCACTGCCAGAAACAGCATGACTCCCATTATCCAAGGAACCAGGCGCCGTCTAGGCCGGCTGTTCCGATCCGTCTGATCGAACTCTGCGTCTCTCATAGGGACTCCTCCTCCGGTTCCTCGCCGCCGAAGATGTTCAGCGGATCTCCGGAAATCACGATAACCACCTGGTAACCCTTGTTCTTAGCCCGGTTATACAAGGTGGCCACTGTTGCCTGACTCACGCCAAGCTTCTTCGCTATATCTTCAGCCGAGTAACCGGTCTCCTTAAGCACAACGACCTGCCGCTCGCGGAAACTCAGCCGCTCGGCGCCTCTGATTTCGATTTGCACAGGTTTTCCCCTGAGTTATCCACAAAATATGCACAATCTGTGGACAGAATTAGTACAACCCCTTTCTACATCGATCTGAAAAGTCCTTCTTTGAAGAGCCGGATTCGTAAGAACCTGGCTTGGTCAATCACAATCGAGGTTCATCCGAGTCCGGCGGAGCCGGAGGGAGAGGTGGAATGGGCGGGAAGAGAGTGGCTTTTACCCACTTGGCAGATCGTCCCACGGCCTCTTTTGTAGGGACGACTACCTTCCTGTGGCTCCAGTCAAGGCCCCTCTTCGTTCCGGCGAAGATGCGGAGCGACCTGCGATACACAATGTTGCCAACTAGGCCGTGGGTAGACAAGGCGCCGAATGCCATTGAGATGGGAATGTAAATGCGCAGTTCACCCCAGTTTACAATGAAAACAACGACGCCAAGGCCGGTCAGCAGAATGAGGGCTACCAGGGCATCAAGCAGGTGATAACCAAAACTCTTTGGGCGGAAGATCGCCCGGAAGGCTCGATAGGACTGAAATAGGGTATCGCTCACGGCCCCGACCAAGAAGAGGACCGAGAGTCGCCACACCTGCACGTCTACGGGAGTGCGCATGCCTAGCGGAAGAGCCTCTGCAGCAGCCCTTTGTCTTTCTGCCTGTTCCTCGCCCTATCCAAGCCGGAGTACTCAAGACCGGTGAAGGCGCCTTCCAGCACCATGATTCCTTTATCCAGGTCGAGACTGGTTATGTGGAATTCCTCGCCGATCATGGTGATCATGCCTAGATCGGTTTCGATCACGACTTGGCGCTCGTCAAAACTCTCGACGTGGATGATCCCCTGAATCCTGACCTGCTCCCGTTGGAGGATCTCGATCCGGTGAGCTCGTTCACCCATATCAAACTCGTCCACTGTGGAATCCCCCCTGTAGCGAGATCACAGAGGATAGATATGCGAAAACCCAGTAGATATGCCTTTTCTGGGCAATTGTTGTTTCTTGACACCCAAAATCGGCATAACCTATAATGAGCTTTGCCTGGCATGTAAACAAAACGCAGGAGGAATGTCGGAGGTATGGCGCTCGAGGTCGGAGCGATCATTGAGGGAGTTGTAACTGGGATAACGAATTTCGGTGCTTTTGTGAGCCTCCCGGATGGCAAGACCGGTCTGGTACACATCTCAGAGATCGCAGACGCTTACGTTAAGGACATCAACGATTACGTCAAGAAGAACGACACAGTCAAAGTCAAAGTGCTGTCGGTTGACCCATCGGGCAAGATAGGGCTTTCAATCAAGCAGGCGAGCCCCACCTATCGACCCAGAAGCGCCAGCGACTTCCGAAGGAGCAGAGCCAACTTTGAAGATAGGCTCGCTCGTTTCATGAAGGAAAGCGACGAGAGACTGGCGGACCTCAAGAAGAATACCGACTCCAAGCGGGGCGGACGGGGATCACCCAGAGGTTCGTGACGAGGCGCGGCAAGCGCTCTGTTTTGTTTTGGTGGCCAGCAAGTATGCGGTTCCCGCAGTAGACCACGTAACACCGCGACACTACTACCAGGCGGTTACGCCTGGTATAATGTTTTGTGCCACCGCAGTTAGTGCCGGAGTGTTGGAATGGCAGACAATGGGGACTTAAAATCCCTTGGGTCGGAAGGCCCGTGCGGGTTCAAATCCCGCCTCCGGCACCAGATGTTGTACAAAACGCGGGAGTGTATCATGCTCGCAAGGTGCGGTGTCTGCTGCTTAAAGGATTGCAGAGCTTACGAAACGGACTGCAAGGGATGCAATGACCTGGCTGGTTGCGTGGCTTGGGCTCCGTATTATGGCAGGGAACGTTGATACTACGATCGGACAATTTCTGAATGACGAGTCACACCTACGGGGCGCGAAGCCAAGGCAGCAACTGTAAGGGGCGGCTCTATGTCCTGCCCTTCGCCATCAGGAACTCCCCGCTATCAGCCATGCCTGGCTTCTGGTAAGCGCGAAGCTCAATGTCCAAGAGCGTTCTGTAAGCCGTCTCGTCTTTGCAGATTTCGTTCGCTTGCTGGCGGCATCCGAAAAGTATGCAGGGACCTGAGCCAAGGCTGACATCTCTAAACGAAGCCGACTCTATCAGTTCTCTCAACTCGGCTGCCTCGAAGAAGTGCCTGGGCGGGTGCTCAACCTGTTCATGTTTCGGCAAGTCGCCGGTAGTGATGATGCTATCTATGTACCAGTACTCCGGTCTATTGAAAAAGCCTTGTATGTTCCACCCGAGGAAGCTCCTAAACACGCCCCACCTGCTGCTGACGCTCACCGCGAGGACGCCGCCCTGCTTTAGCACCCGATGGAACTCGGAAACTGCTGTTTCACGGCCTTCTAGGACATAAGACAGTGGCGCACCGTAGCAGACGACAACATCGAAATGCTGATCAGGGAACATGGACAGATCCCTGATGTCGCCCTGGATGTAGCCGGACACCTGCCTCTCCAGGTTCCTTTCAGCCAGTTTGCTCTTGGCTATCCTCAGCTGCTCGTCTGATATATCGAGCAGAGTGACATTGGATCCCATACGAGCGAACTCGACCGAATAGCGGCCGGCGCCGCACCCGGCGTCAAGTATCCTGATGTTCTCATGAAGGTGAGGTTTGATGAAGTCCATGTGCAGTGTAAACGCTATCCGGCTGTAAGCATCGACATCTAGCCTCTGCCATTCTCTCTCGCCGTAGCGATTGTAGAAGTCTCAGGAGCCGAACCATGCATCAAGCACATCAAGGATTTTTGGCGCGGTTTGGGAAGTCCTGCCTGAAGTTGAGAATCACTGTGCGAAGCCGAGGCATCAACTGTAAGGGCAACAAAACCGCCCAGATAGCCATCTGGGCGGTACCTGCTGACACATAAGGGAGCCGAGTGCTGTTCTTAATGGAACTCCTTTAGGATATGCACGGCTACTACCGTTGAGGTCTTGGAGTCGTAGTTGACGTCTAGAAACAGTCCCTCGTGGGCGAAAACGGCATAGGCCGATTCAGTATCCTCTTTGACCGGCGCGCCAAATGCCTTCTTGAAGGACTCGAATGTACCGCCGACCTTAGCACCCTGGAAATCCACACTCTTGCTATCGATGTAAATATCCACGGCCTTGCCGTTCTCGTCAAACCAGGCCCTGATGCCGGACTTGGAGAAGGCGAGACCTCCCTCATCTATGGACGTTGGTTCATCTTTCAGCCTGTCGGCGATTTCCGTTTTGGTCATCCCGATGAGTGCCGCATATGTCTCGAAGCCGCCCGAGCTTGAACATGCAGCCAAGGCCAGGCTAAAGATGACCAGGCATAGAGGGATTGCCTTCGTGAGCAGTCTCCGCAAACAATAACACCTCCGAACTAGAGCTACATCTTGTATGACGTCCTGCTCATGGAAACGTTCCGTCTATGCAGCGCTGAGACTCACACCACGTGCCCGGCTTCTGTCATCTCAAGCTGCAATCTAGAGCGAACTATTGTACGATAGTGATCGCTGAGAGGAGGTAGCATGAAAAACGATGTAAGGGTTGCCCTCCGTCGAGACATTACAGGGACTAACGGCTGAGATCCGACACTGCTGCACATACGGTATTGAGGCTTGATGCGTTACGAGAGCGCTACTCGAAGAAGGACAGCCGCCTTTGTATGGCGGCTGTCCTGTGTTTCTGCTGTCGGACTGCGCGGCGCCTACAAGCTGTCGCCGAAGTCGTGGCGGAAACGCTTCACGAGTTCTTCTGTCCAGCTTCCGTCCTCCTCTAGACGTCCAAAGAAGAAGCGCAGTACGGGCGGCTCGTCTGTAAACCTAAGCCCTCCTATGGCATCGCGGTTCTCGTAGAGCCACGCGATCCTATCAGCGGCGTACCTCATATGCGAGAGCGTGAACACGCGCTTGGGGACTGCTAGTCTCACGAGTTCCATTTCTGCCAGATGCTCGCTGCCGTCGGGATTGCGCTGTTCCGACATCGTCCCGCGTTCCATGCTTCGGATTCCGCTCGCGATGAATATCGCCGAGGCGAGTGCACCTGCCGGGTACATATCCTGGGGGATATGCGAGCAGAACCGCGAGGCATCTATGTGGCATCCTAGCCCTCCCGGGGGCAGGACCACCGGAACCCCGTGCTTTTGCAGTTCGTTGGATAGCGCCTCGACGAATATGGGAGTCTGCGAAATCACGTCTAGGTCCATTGTCTCTTCAAGGCCGACGGCGATTGCTTCCATCTCTCTCACTGACATTCCGCCGTACGTGATGAAACCCTCGAACAGCGGTATCAACGCTCGCATTTTCGCGAACAGCTCATCATCCGACGTGCATATACCTCCGCCTCTGGCACACCCCAGTTTCCGCGCCGAGAAGTAGATGACATCAAAGAGCCGCCCCATCTCAAGGGTTATATCGCGGATATCGGTGTCTTGGAACTCCCTGTCGCGAGTCTTGATAAAGTACAGGTTGTCGGCCAGAAGGCTGGCATCAAAGACAAGCGGGATACCGGACTCCCGACATATACGCGAGACTTCCCTCATGTTGCCCATGGAGACCGGCTGGCCTCCTATCAGGTTAGTGCCTGCCTCGATCCGGACGAAGGAGATCTTGGCCCTTCCCAGACGGGTGATCGACTCTTCGAGCTTCTCGATATCGATGTCGCCTTTGAAGTCACAGGTACTCTGTACCTTGCGCCCCTCATTGGACACCAGTTCCTCAACTGTACCTCCCACGCTCGTTATCAGGGCTTTTGTAGTGGTGAAGTGGTAGTTCATGAGGGCTGTGGACCCCGGAGCCACAAGTGTGCGAGCTATTATGTTCTCACAGGCGCGCCCCTGATGCGCCGGTAGAAAGTGCTTTGTGCCGAACATATCGCCCACGGCTTTCTCAAGCCTAAAAAAGGATTCAGATCCTGCATAGCTGTCATCGGCCAACATCATTGCCGCGTACTGCCTCTCGCTCATGGCGTTTACGCCGCTGTCGGTTAGCATGTCCAGGAACACGTCCTTGTTCTTGAGCAGGAACGTATTGTGACCTGCATCGCGCATTGCCTTCTGCCTTTGCTCGACCGCCAGCAGCCTGACCTTCTGAACCATACGTGCTTTGTGCATCTCTAGCGGTACCTGTTCACCGACCCAAAACCTTATCGTCTCCATTGTGGCTTCTTCCTCCTCATGTACTCTGGATTTGCTCTCGTGTCGGAGGTGAAGACGCTTTGCCTATTGGGCAGGGAAAAACTAAGTCCCTAGGCAAGGCATCTTGCCTAGGGACGAAAGATGGCTAACTTCCGCGGTACCACCCTAGTTGCGGTGAGTTTTCACCGCCTCTTCGAGTCCGACAACTCTAGCCCTCTAACGGGGGCGGCCGTATTCCCCTACTTGGCCCAAGCTTTTCAGGAAATCTGCTCAGGAGTGTATTTGCATATCCTTATCGGCGTCTGCTCGCACCACCCGCAGACTCTCTGGCTTACCCTCGAATCATATCTAAAGGTAATGCCGAATCGGGATATCTTTCTCTCCGTCATGGCTTTCGGCGATTCTACCACAAGAGCGGAGATGATGACTATATCCTTTTTGGAGGTTTGGGTGCAGGCTGACTAGCCCTATCGCTGCTACTTTTTGCCTACGTACAGCATATGCTCGCCGCAGCCCCACGTTATAGGGTCGGTTCCCAGTCGGTAGCAGACATCTACCCAGGCATCGAACAGCTCGGGCGGCAGTTTGTTTACGGCCGGCTCTACAGCAGCGATTAATCCTTCCGCCACCGCCAATCTGAGCGTTGTCAGTCCATACTCGAACATTAGAGGCTCAATTTCCATGGGATGAGCGAAGTAGGCATCGGTGAAACCCGGATTTTTCTCGGTCGGGATATGGACGCCGGTCTCCATGAGGCGCTCATAGGTGTCCCCCTGCTTTCCTATGACGGCAGGATCGAACTTGAGCAGATCGATGTACAGCCCGTATTTGGTAATGAACGAGACAAAGATCGCGCCCGCAGGTTTCAAGACTCGCAATGCTTCGGCTAGGGCCCTGCGGCGGTCAGACGGATCGGTGAGATGATACATCGGCCCCATCAGCAGTACCACGTCAAACGACGCATCTTCGAATCTCGTCAGGTCCATCGCGTTTCCGTGAACGAAATCCGCTACCTGAACGCCTGCTTCTTCGGCTTTGAGGCGAGCCAGGTTAACATTGCCTAGCGACAGGTCCAAAAGGGTGACTGTATGGCCATTCCTGGCTAGCTCAATGGTGTAGCGCCCCGGCCCGCCGCCAATATCCAGGACCTTCGAACCCGGTGGGATGAACTCACGCATGGCGCGCAGCGTAGTCCGGAACTCCATGGGATGCCGGTCCATGCGCTCCCATTCCTCTTGCGCGGTTCGGTTATAGAAGCTCTCTACCCGGTTCTTCACCGTCACACCTCCATTGCATCTAAGTTCTACGCGACGATTGCCGGAATCCTGGGTGCGCGGTATGCTTTTTCCCGGCCCGTGATTGAAATGAAGTTGACTGCATCCTGGGACGCGATATTATGGAGATATCATTATGATATCGAAAAATGTCTGCGTGGAGGGATCTGGCGATGAAGGGAACCTACACGGAAGAGATCCAGCTTCAGGCTAGAAACGGAATGGGGATGCTCATACTCAGCATTGCTCTGCTGTTGGCCGCCATAGCCGCTATCATTGGCGGCGCGGTTTTAATCGAACGCGGAGTTCACCGGGCTTCGGGCGGGGTCCTACTCGCCTCAGGGATTCTCTACTTCTGCGTGTCCTGGATACCGTTCATGGGACTCAAGATCTTAAAGCCGCAGGAAGCGTTGGTTCTCACCCTGTTCGGCAAGTACATCGGCACGCTCAAGGGAGAAGGGTTCTTCTTTGTCAACCCGTTTGTTTCAGCGGTAAACCCAGCTGCCGGATCTGGCGCTGCAACTGCGACCGAAGATGAGAACCCCACCGTTCAGTCAGGCAAACGGTCAGTGAGTCTTCCGCGTAAGGTCATATCTTTGAAAGCCATGACTTTGAACAACAACAAGCAGAAGGTTAATGACGAACTTGGGAATCCTGTAGAGATCGGGATCGTGGTGATTTGGCGGGTAGTTAACACTGCCAAGGCAGTGTTCAACGTTGACAACTATAAGGCTTTTCTCTCCATACAATGCGATTCAGCCCTGCGGGATATCGCCAAGCAATACCCCTACGACGTTGAAGAGGATGGGGAAATGAGCCTTCGCGGAAGCAGCACGAAGGTCGCGGAACAACTTAAGGCAGAGCTGCAGTCTCGAGTGGATATAGCAGGCCTTGAGATAGTGGATGCGCGGATTACTCACCTCGCGTACGCTCCCGAGATAGCCGCCGCTATGCTCCAAAGGCAGCAGGCGTCGGCCATCGTGGCTGCGAGGAAGATGATAGTTGACGGCGCCGTCGGCATGGTTGAGATGGCTCTCAACAAGCTGAGTGAGAACGATGTAGTGACCCTCGACGACGAGAGAAAAGCTGCCATGGTCAGCAACCTGCTTGTCGTGCTTTGCGGAAATCGAGACGCCCAGCCCGTAGTCAACAGCGGGACCCTGTACTAGAGGACGATGGGAACCAAGAGCGACAAGGAGAAAAAGCAGGTTCTGCTCCGTTTATCGCCGGCGCTGTGGCGGGATCTCGCGGCTTGGGCCGAGGATGATTTCCGCTCGATAAACGGGCAGATTGAGTATCTCCTCACTGAATGCGTAAGGCGGCGCAGGAAGTCAGGATCGGAAGCGGCAGGAGGCAGTTCAGGAGGCAAACCCGCTTAAGCGCGGCGAGGTGTTGAGGCGCTACTCGGTGAATTCACTATTGTGACGACCTGTGCGGGGGGCCGAGATATGCGCATTGCCATCTGCGATGATGAAGCTGTAGAGCAAAGACATCTTCACACGTTGGTAGACGAATGGGCCCGCAAGCGAGGAGTTGCCGTATCTGTCTGCGTCTTCGATAGCGCCGAAGCATTCTTGTTCGAGTACGTTGAGGATAAGGGTTTTGATGTTCTCCTCCTCGACATCCAGATGAAAAAGATGGACGGCGTGGCTCTTGCCAAGCGGATCAGGGAGGACAACGAAGGGCTTCAGATCATATTCATCACCGGTTTTCCTGACTTCATCGCCGAAGGCTACGATGTCTCCGCGCTGCATTACCTGCTGAAACCGGTTGATGAAGAGAAACTCTTTGAGGTGCTGGACAAGGCTGTCGCCCGGTTGCGAACTACCCCTAGAGCGATCCTCTTCAGGAAAGGCAGCGGCTACCTCCGGATTCTAGCCGACGACATCTACTATGCTGAAGCATTTTCCCACAGCGTCGTCCTGGTCACAAAGGAGGGGCGGGAGACCTTCAACATGCGCTTGAGTGATATGGAGGCGCTTCTGGGTGACGGATTCTTCCGATGCCACAGGTCGTATATCGTATCGATGAAGCACGTCAGGCGTGTAACGAGAGCCGCCATGATTCTTGACGACGGGACTGAGATCCCGCTCTCGCGCAGTCTGTACGAAGAGGCGAACCAAGCCTTCATAAAGAGCAATTTCTAGGAGGGGGCGAAGGATGTCGCCGTGGGTTTGGGTCTTGGCAGGGTTTGCCGCACTTGTTTTGCTCTATGCTGCAGGGCTTGGCATAAGGATCTTGCTCTATCGCTTTGTCGATAGGCGCATCGCTTCCTATCAGGACGATCTTGTGGCGAAGCACTGCGAAGAGGTTCAGAACATATACCGTGAGATGCGGGGCTGGCGGCACGACTATCACAATCACATCCAGACAATGAAAGCTTACCGGAAGCTGGGGGAGAACGAGAAGCTCGACGAGTATCTTGCAGGGCTTGAGGCTGATCTCGCCGCGGTTGACACATTGGTCAAGTCAGGCAACGTGAAGGTCGATGCTATTCTCAACTCCAAACTGTCTCTCGCGAAAGACAGGGGTGTCAGGGTTAACGTCAAGGCAATCGTTCCGCCCGGTTTGTCGATATCGGAGATCGATTTGTGCGTTATCCTGGGGAACCTGCTGGACAACGCCATAGAGGCCACGATGAAGCTTGAGGATGAAGGTGCAAGGAACATCCGCGTGTACATCGATGTTAAGCGCGATCACCTCTACATTTCGGTGACCAATACCTCGGGTGAGAAGGCGCGGAAGCAGGATGGGCGTTACGTGAGCAGTAAAGGCGGCTACCACGGCTTCGGGCTCATGCGGGTGGACAGGCTTGTTGACAAATACGGAGGCTATATAAAGCGCCGGGATGAGGAAGGCGCTTTTTCCACGGAGATCATGCTTCCGGCCTAGAATCAAATGCATTCCGCGTCAAAAACCGCTCAATTCACGCAGAACTGCCCCCGAGGTGAGCGGCGGCTGCGATAATTACGCGGGGGGATGCTCGGATGAAGAACTCGCCCGCTTATTCGCTGGGCTCGAACATCAAGTACTCACTCCGGACGCATTGGAGCGCTAAAAAGTCCACGCTGATTTTCTGCGCGCTCGACACCGTCATGAGCGTGATCTTGCCATTTGTGCGGATCCTCCTGCCGAAGCTCGTCATTGATGAACTCACGGCAGGGGCAACCCCGGCGCACTTTTTGGCAGTTGTCGGCGGTGCTGCGGCGTTACTCATCGCTCTCGGCTACGTCAAGGGGTACACGGACGTTATTGCCACACATTCCGTCGGAACCATCTCGGTTCTGCGGTCTGCTACGGCAGCAGGTGTCAAGCGCATGACTGCGGATTATGAGGTTCTCGAGGATCCTGCCTCCAAGGCAATCGAAGATAAGGCACTACGTGCCTCAGAGTCCAATCATACCCCGGCGAACAACATTCCCCGAACTCTGACGAGGCTGGCATCAAACCTTCTTGGATTCGCCCTCTACGGTACAGTCATAGCCGCCATACACCCGCTGATCCTAGTCCTGCTCATAGCTTCCGCCGCGATCAGCTGGCTTTCGCTTTCGTCCGCTCGCAAGTACGAGAATGAGACAAGAGAGGAACGCTCCGTGCTTCAGAAGAAGCTGCGGTATATTCAGGAGAGTACCAAGACCCCCGAACGAGCTAAGGACGTGCGGCTTTATTCCATGTCGCAGTGGATGAAGGACCTCTTCTCCCACGTCGCGCACAGCCGCGAAGCTGCCGAAGGCACGGTCGCTACTCGCCACATGGTAGCGGGATTGGTCGACGCTGCCCTGATCCTTGTCAGAGACGGCTCAGCGTACGCTTATCTGACCTATCTCCTATTGCAGGGCAGAATCGGGCTGGGCGACTTTGTACTGATATTCTCTGCCATTGGAGCGTTCGCGGGATGGGTATCAGGCATCATCCTAGAGTCAAGCGAACTACTGCGGGCTTCCGCAGAGCAGGGTGATATCCGTGCATTCCTGGATATCCCCAGTAAGTGCAACCTCGGACCGGGTGCACCCCTCCCTACCGGTAACATGCTTCCGCCCGCCATTTCTTTGAGGAACGTAAGCTACACCTATCCGAAAGCCGATGCTCCGGCTCTGAAAGACATAAACATCGATATCAAGCCCGGCGAGCGGATCGCGATCGTGGGAGCGAACGGAGCCGGCAAGACTACCTTGGTGAAGCTGATTTGCGGCCTATACAGGCCGCAAACCGGAAGCATCTCACTGGCCGGGATCGACATCAGTGAATACAACCGGGATGAGTACTTTACCCTGTTCTCAACTGTCTTTCAGGATATCCATCTCCTTTCCACCGATATCGCGGGCAACGTCTCACAGGCAGTGCCTGAAGCAACAGACCTTGAGAGAGTTTTCGCTTGCCTGAAACTGGCGGGGCTCTACGAGAAGGTCCAGACTATGCCGCTTGCAGAAAAAACCATGCTTGTTAGGCAAATCAATGATGACGCGGTTGAGCTGTCCGGCGGCGAACTCCAAAAGCTTGCTCTTGCTCGCGCCTTGTACAAGGATGCACCCGTCATCGTCCTCGATGAGCCGACTGCCGCTCTCGACCCGATCGCTGAAAGCGAGATCTACCGGAAGTACGCTGAACTGACTAGGGGGAGAACGTCGATATACATCTCTCATCGCTTGGCGAGCACCCGGTTCTGCGACCGCATCCTCTTCCTGGACAATCATACCGTCGAGGAGACCGGAACCCACGACGAACTGATGGACTTGGGCGGCAAGTACGCGAGGATGTTCGATGTTCAGTCCCAGTACTACAAGCGGGATGGGGAGGAGGGGCAGGAATGAGCGCAAGAGAAGCCGGCCGGATCGATTTGAGGAAAGCGTGGGCGTACACACTGCGGGCCTTCGGTATCGTGCGCGAACGGTATCCGGGCTACCTCTTGCTCTCCGGCCTGGGCTCGTCGATTCGGGCAATTCAGCCACTTAGTGTCCTCTATCTGTCCGCGAGGATCCTGAACGAGCTGGCAGGTCAGAGAGACGTGCGGACGATTGCCCTCTACGTCAGCATCTCCGTCACTCTCACGTTCCTCTTGTCCGTCTGTCGTTCTGCTATTGAGCGGAGGTTGTCGGTTATTCGAAGCACCTTCTTGCAGAAAATGTACTTTTTCCACAGTGAGAAGTACATGAGGCTGGATTTCGGCCACGTTGATAAGAGCAGGACCAATGAGATGCTGGCGGACATTGAGGCCAAGATCAACGGAAACGGATTAGGCATTCCGGAGATCTACTACAGATTTCCCGGGCTGGTGCAGCGACTCGTCGGACTGCTTGCCTCCTGTGTTCTGCTAACCGGCTTATTTAACACCGCTGCCAGGTACACCGAGAGCTTTGTCACTTCACCGGCTGCCACAGTCGCTCTGATAGCCTTGGTGCTGCTCACGATGGTACTTGCCTTCCGCCTGCGGCAGAAGGAACAAGTCGTGTTGAAGGAAGCGTTTGAGAAGAACCCCAAAGCGAACACGGTCTTCAGCTACTACTACAAGTACGTAATAGAGGCTGCCAAAGACATCCGCCTTTACGGACAGCAGCCCGCGATCCGAGCCATCATAGATGAGTGGGTCAATGCCTCTATGTGGCACGAATTCTTCCACTATGAGGGGAAATTCGGTGCCGCCACTGCCGCAGCTAATGCCTTGGCTGCGGGAGGCGTCTATCTCTTCATAGGCCTGAGAGCCCTTGCCGGGATGTACGGCATCGGCAGCGTTCTACAGTATATAGGGGCTGTGAGCAACATCGTGGAGCACCTTACGGCGCTTATCAACGAATGTGCCAGCCTGCTGGCCAACAGCCAGTATCTCGAATTGGCCTATCAGTACCTTGATCTGCCCGACGACAGGCACAGGGGCACCCTTACTACGGAGAAGCGTTCGGACAATGAATATGAGATTGAGTTCCGCAACGTATCGTTCATGTATCCTGACACCGACACCTATGCCTTACGGAATTTGTCTCTGAAGTTCACCGTTGGCCGGCGCCTGGCTGTTGTTGGGATGAACGGGAGCGGCAAGACGACGATGATCAAGCTTCTCTGCCGGCTTTATGATCCAACGGAGGGTGAGATCACGCTGAACGGCATCGATATCCGCAAGTATGATTATCAGGAGTACATGAGGCTCTTCTCAGTTGTATTTCAGGACTTTAAGCTGTTCGCGCTCCCGCTGGGGCAGAATGTAGCGGCATCAACCGAGGTGGACGCAGATCGAGCAGAAGAATGCCTCGTCAAGTCCGGATTCTCCGAGCGCCTGCGCGAGTTGCCGCTCGGATTGGACACCTGCCTGTACAAGGACTTTGATGCTGACGGAGTGTCAATATCCGGAGGCGAAGCCCAGAAGATCGCGCTCGCGAGAGCGCTCTATAAAGACGCCCCGTTCATCGTGCTTGACGAGCCCACAGCGGCTCTGGATCCTATCGCCGAGTTTGAGGTCTATTCCCGGTTCAACGAGATAATCGAGGACAAGACGACCGTGTTCATCTCGCACCGCCTATCGTCCTGCCGTTTCTGCGATGATATCGCCGTTTTTCATGAGGGTAGGCTTGTGCAGCGAGGCAGCCATCAGCAGTTGCTTGCCGATAAGGACGGCAAGTATGCCGAGTTGTGGAACGCGCAAGCCCAGTACTACGTCGCTGCAGAGGTACGGTGATGCCGCACCTTGTGATGTTTGGGAGGGACGCTTGTGAGACCGGCGGGAATGCGGATCGCGGTGCTCTCGCATCTACGATTATGTGTGGGTGTTCTCATGTCTGCCCTGATCCTGATATCCAGTTGCGCGCCGGCGGTTTCGCCATCAAGCGGCACTGAGACCGGCGCGGATCCCCCGACTGCTTCTAATCCAAGCACGTCAACCCCGGGTGTGCCTCCTCCCAATGAACCTTCAAGCAACCTTGTCCTTGCAGAACTATCTGACAGCGAGTCGCCGGCCCCGTTTGTGACTTGGGATCGGGAGGCCACAATTCCGTTTCTCTGCTACGTCGCAGGCGGCGGCGAGAGCCGGGGCCATCAAGCTTTCTTGGGGCTCTGGAATCTGGCGAATGGCACCGTATCTTTTCACCAAGATCCCCTTTTTGAGGTTGAAGGTCGCTGGGCCCGGTCGTGGGATGGGGGTAACCGTTTTGCCTTCGATGACCGCCGCGTCACCAAGATTGATCCGCGGATTCGGCTGGAAACCATTCTTGTCTGGCATACTGACAGCCAGTGGTGGACGCCTCCATTGCTGGTTGCACCTTCGGGGTCCGGTGCCATATTTGCAGTCTACTCAGGTGACGGCGGTAGGCCGGTTCTAGATATTCGCAAACATCCATTGGAAGGCACAATAGTTATGGATTTGCCCGAGCTGCCTAATGAGACGACTATTGTCCGGGCGATCGGAATAGAGGTCAGTGATGACCGGATAAACGTATACTTCGAGACCTCGCGCCCAGACACGAACCTAAGCTCCGGGCAGACCGAATACGTGCAGGGTGTCCTTGTGGGCACCTATTGGCCAAAAGCAATACACCACCAGGTCAAATGGCGAGTCATTAATCCCGATGTTCCCTCGTATATTGCAGGCTCGGGAACCAGCTATTCTCAGATCCGGGATGGGTTTGTGCTAAGCAGCGAGCACCATTTTTCGGACTTACTCGATATAGCGACGGGCGAAGTCAGTCAGTTTCCCGGCCTGGAAAGAGCACTTCGGGAAGCCGATCCTGCCTTCGTCAACCCCGGTCAAGTCCAAGATACGTGCTATGGCTACAGGGATCTCTGCATAATCATGGCTAGCTATCCCAGAGGCCACGAGTATACCTGGGTCAACCAGGTCTTCGCGTTTCGCGGCAGCGAACTGCTTGGCCGCCTGGAGTACACAGGCGGCTGGATCGCGGCCTTTGGACAGGATGGCCAGGAGACATCCGAGACAGCCATGCCGTGGGATTCTCATTGTGTGTTAGTCTTTCCCGAGACTCTAAAGGAGGCTCAGGATCTCTACGGGGGCGATCGAGCCCTCAAGTACATGCATAGTTACGAAGCGATCTGGGCGAACGCTCGTTACGCAGACTTGTTTGCTGAGCAAATGAGAAATGATGCGTCCTTGGCTGAACAGGGGGCGCACTTCTTGATGAAGCGGTTCACCGCGGATCCGGCGGGATTCATTCGGGCTCTGGGTGTCGCTCCGGAAGTCCAGGCCGAACGGGTCTGTGACCAGCTGGCGTACAACGCGAGCTACCGAGATCTGACCGTATTTCGCCGAGTGGTTGAAGAATTGAGGGAGTCGTTTGTGCAAGGCCTAACGGAAGGCACGTCGCGAGAGACCGATGTTGCTGCTGTCGACAGACTTCTCGAGCGGATAGATGATTTCGCGGCGAGGCGTGGTCGCTAGGATACGCCATCGGAGGTATCAAAGGCAGCTGCCAATATGGCAGGGTGCCTGGTAGACGGCGAGATAAGGCGCAAAGGTGCCCAACTCCTCTTGATTCACCCCGGCTGGATGAAAACTGATATGGGCGGTCCCAACGCCATAGTGCCGGTGCAGGAGGCCGCCGCAGGTATCATTGCCCTCGCCACCAGAGAAAAGACTGCGTCCGGTAGATTTGTTGACTACACCGGCGGTGTTATGAGGTGGTAGTATCCGTGGTCTCCCTCCAGTAATCCTCACAGTTAGTATCGCTGCCTCCATAGGGATACAGGCATTGATAGGAGAAGTAGAAGTATACGCAATATAAGCGACCCTATCTGAAAACAGGAGGGCGACAACTCATGTACGACATTCTCATCAAAGGCGGAACTATTGTTGATGGAAGCGGTGCGCCGAGGTACACAGGCGACCTGGCGATTCGGGACGGTAAAATCGCGCGGATCGCTCGCGAGATAACGGAGCCTGCCGCCCAGGTGCTATCTGTTGACGGATTAGTCGTATCTCCGGGTTTCATAGACATGCACTCTCACTCCGATAGCAGTTTCCTCCGCGATGATCGCTGCCAAAGCAAGCTGTACCAGGGGATCACCACTGAAGTCGCGGGCCAGTGCGGTTCTTCCCCGTTCCCCGGCCGCGAATACGCGTCTATGGCAGACTTCGTCCAAAAGTGTCAGGACCAAAATCGCAGGATGGCGACGAATCTCATGCTCCTGGTCGGACACGGCACCTTGCGGAACGCAGTCATGGGCAGCGAAAACCGCAAAGCCACTGACGATGACATAGCCGCAATGGGGAAGCTGCTGGAAGAAGACATGCGGGCGGGTGCCTGGGGACTGTCTCTGGGACTCGGTTATGCTCCGGGCGTGTCGTCTGACCAGCATGAGTTGAACGAACTGGGCGCCGTGGTGGCGAAGTACGATGGAATCGTGACCTCACACATGCGTAATCAAGGTGCGGGTACCCCCGAGTCGTTGGAGGAGATGTTCTCCATCCACCGCCATTCCGGCGTGCAAGTACACATCGCCCACTTCAAAGCATCGGGCAAGGCCAACTGGGGCCGCGCTGCAGAGTTCATCGAGATCGTTCATAAAGCCAAGCGGGACGGAATCAAGGTCTCGGTAGACGTGTATCCCTACCGCGCTTCCTCGTCCGGCATCACCAACTGCTGGCCTCAGTGGGCCATCCAGGGCGGCAGAGAAGCGGCAGTTCAGCGCACGATGAACGAGGAACGGCCCGCCTTGTTGGAGGCACTTGGCAAGCGGTTCCGGACTCCAGAGGACGGAGACAGCCTGTATGTTGTCACGACAAACGGGACATATCCTGTAGCCGACGGAAAGACCATCGGACAGATCGCGCGTGAGTTGGGCATTTCCATGCCCGAGGCCGTTCTCGAAGTTACGCGCCATTCTCGTGCTAGCGCAACGTGCATTTCCTTCTCTATGTGTGAGAGCGACGTTCTGACTATGCTTTCACAGAATGATTTCTGCATTGGCACCGATGGCCGCGGATTCTCATTGAACCCCGAAGAGTGTGAGGGCAAACCTCATCCCCGCAACTACGGCACATTCCCGCGCTTCTTGCGCCTTGTTCGTGAGAACAGCTTCTGTTCACTGGAAACCGTTGTGCACCGCATCACGGGCCTGGGCAAGCAGATCATGGCCCTGCCCAATCGCGGCCTGCTGAAAGAAGGATATGTAGCCGATATTACCGTATTCAACCCTGAAACTGTAACGGACCTAGGTACGTTTGATGAACCCATCCGTAAGAATGTCGGCATTGAGCACGTGATCATCGGAGGGCAGTTCGCCCTTCGGGATGGCGAGCAGACGGATGTCCGCAACGGACAATTCCTTATGAAGCGGTGAGGCAAACGCGCGGATTTCGGATAGACTGGAAGCTTGTTGGAAAGGTCATGTTGGCGCAGGGAGCGCTTGGTGCGGTTCTGGCCATATGGATGGTCGTGAGCGGCCGGGCCTATCCTGTGGTTGACGCTCTGTTCATATCCGGCATGCCGGTCTTTCTCTATGGGTTGTCGCTTCTCGCAGGCGGCCTCGGCGCTTTCGATGTGATCGCGTACAGCTTTAAGCGGCTCCGGGCAGTTCTCAGAAGGGAGAGGAGTGACGACTTGGAGCCTATCCCTCCGGAGTTGAACAGCCTTTTAGAATACAAGCAGGCCAAAGGCAAGCCGCGCAGCCCCTACGAGTACCTGTTGGCAGGAGGCCTGTTCATTCTCGGTAGTTTCGTGATTTGCCCATGGTAGGTAGGGCTGCCTTCGCAGGCAGCCCTCCTCTCAGGTTTTGCTGGCAGTCTAGTCTTCGAAAGTGCCCTTTACCTTTATCTCGCTTTGATGCATCATGAGCTTGCCTTTGGCCATCACGGTGCGGATGTTCAGTTGTTCGTCCAAAAGCAAGATGTCAGCATCTCTTCCGGCGTCGAGCGATCCTTTCCGATCGTCTATCTCCAAAGCTTTCGCCACGTTCTTCGTCCCGAAGGATATCGCCGTCGGGATGTCCACTCCGTGCTCCGTGATCATTGACCTGATCGTCCCGTGCAGGGTGGTCATTACGGCAGCCGTGAGTCCGATCATTTCGTTCTTCTCGTTCCAGCGAGGCATGCTTCCGTTGGAGTCAGTGCTTATCGTAAAGCGACTCGGGTCAGCGCCGGATCGGAGCGCTTTCAGGATCGGGTCCGCCGATTTAGGACCGTCGCCGGCGGTGAAGTCCACATAGCCGCCGAGTTCCGCAAACTCTAATGCCTGGTCAAATACCTTCTGGGCGTGAGTGGGCCTGAAGTGCTTGATGGGTATCTCCGTATCCTTAAGCACCTCGAATATGAGGTTTAGCTGCTCTTTTTCGCGGCCCAGGTGGAACACGATTATCCCGGGTTTTCCGCTAATCAGACTGGCTTGCCTTACGTCGCTTGCCAATCTGGTCAGTTCCTGTTTTGTTATGTGGGAAGAGCGGTGATCGGATATGGCGATCTTGACGCCCAGGACTTCCTGGATGAAGGCTATGTCCTTCTTTACGTCTCCCGTGAGGGTCTTGGTAGGGTACTCATAGGAACCCGTTAGGCAATAAGCAGTGATCCCTTCCTCATTCAGCCCCTTGGTCTTCGCCACCAGGTTCTCCACGCTGCGGGTAATGCCATCGGTGCCCAAGAGGCCCACGACCGTCGTAACCCCTGCCTTGATGCAGTCAGATAACTTGAGTTCAGGTACTCTGGTCTTGAAGCTGCCTTCGCCGCCCCCGCCTGTGACGTGGACATGCTGGTCTATGTAGCCCGGGAACGCCAGCATTCCGGTGCCGTCGATGCAACTGAGGTTAGGCAGAGCGTAATCAAGGTTATCGCCGATCTCGACAATCTTGTCATTGCAGGTGAGGATGTCCTTTACACCGAGGTCTTCCGGCCGGTAGACATGAACATGCCTGATCAATGTGAACAATCGCATCACGTCACCTTTCTTCCAGTAGTCGCATCAGCATTGACGGTTCTGAACACAGCCATTCTACCAGAGGGTGACCAGTGCCCGCCTTCTCCTTTGCATGCATCCGGGCTCGAGATATGCGCCGGAAGGGAGGTTCCCCGGGAGCTATGCACCGGTGGGGACGTTGTCCCGGGACCTATGCACCGGTGGGGAGGTTGTCACAGGTCCTATGCATCCGTGGGGATGTTTCCTGGGAAATATGCGCCCGTGGGGAGATTTCTCCGGAAATATGCACCGGTGCACACGTCCCTCACTAACAAGCCCCTTGTGCTGGGAGTTAGCTGACAACTGATGGTCTAGCAGGACTTCTCGCTCCTTCTTCCGCTCGGGACCTCTGAAGGTCAATCTCGACATCAGAGAAACAATCAAAATCACCACGCCAAGCCTTGATAGACTTTCGTCGCAGGGCGGAGCGAAGCAGCTCCGCGAAAGGAGTCGATATCCAATGGCTGATCAGGTGAAAGAAAGAATGGTGCTCGAAGGAGTCCCGAAGGTCGGGTTCTACGATGGTTCCGACATAGCTCCGGAGGACATTCCGTTCCCCAGCTGCCTGGCTTCGGCATTACGTTTCATTGGCGAGGATTACCCTTGGACAACCTTCGTCGAGAACGGCAAGACTTGGCGCCGGAACGATGCCTACATCGAACTCCTCGCCGCATCGGGTATGGCCTTCAGCCTTCGATGGAAGGAGGGCTGGTATCAGGACAACGCTGACATGATGTTCGTGGCGAATCCTGAGGAGGTAATCCGCCGTGCCTTCGCTCATGCCGGTTACGCGTTTCGGGCTGTTGAGAAGAAGGAAGGCCTGGCAGAGGAGGCCCAGCTTTTCGACGAGATCCGGGCGAGCCTCAATGAAGGCAAACCGGTTCTGGGCTTCGGGGTCGTAGGGCCACCCGAGTGCGGCCTCATTACCGGCTACGATGAAGGTGGGCGCATCCTAATCGGCTGGAGCTTCTTTCAGGGCATGCCGCCGTTTAATCGCGGCCTCGACTTCGAGCCGGACGGGCAGTACCGCAAGCGGGATTGGCTGCGTGATACCTGGAGTCTCATAGTAATCGGCGAGAAGACCGGCCGTGCGGACCTGAGCGCCCGGAATCGCGAGGCCCTTCGCTGGGCGGTGTCTGTAGCGCGAATGCCTGAAGTGTTCGGGCGACCCACCGGTCTCAATGCCTACGACGCATGGGCCAAGCAAGTGCAGAGCGATGCTTGCTTCATGACCGATGACGAGCGTGTCCTCCAAAGCCGCCATGAGGTCCACAACTCGGCTGTAGGTATCGTTGCGGAGTGCCGGTGGGCAGCGAGTGAGTTCCTCAAGATCGTGGCCGAGACCGAAGTATCAATGGCGCCTGAGCTCTTGGCAGCTGCCGAATGCTACCGGAAGGAGCATGACCTGATGTGGCAGGTATGGGGAGCTGTAGGCGGGAATGGTAACCCGAAGGCGTTTGAAGCGTTTGCCCGGCCTGAGGTGAGGCATGGACTTGCGCCTATCATACTCCAGGCTCGTGACTTCGACGCGAAGGCAGCAGACCTTATCGAGCGGGCGTTGAGTAGATGACGCCTCACGGTAGCTGCGAGTGGCTGTTCTAGAGTCAGGTTACTGATTTGGTCAGGTGACAGGGTTCCGGAGGTGGGTCCTGTGTCACATGTCGCCAGCGTTACGAAGGCACTTAACTTCATCGAGAGCAACTTGCGCCGCGAGATTACAGTGGACAACATTGCAGATGCCGTCCACTTCTCTACCTCGCATTTCCATGCCCTTTTCACAAAGGTGACTGGGCGCACGGTAGCTGACTACGTTCGGGGCCGCCGGCTTGCCTGCGCGGCGCTTGACCTGGCCTTATCGCAAAAACAGATTATCGACATTGCCTTTGAGTACCGCTTCGATTCCCAGGAAGCCTTCACACGGGCGTTCAGGCGAGTCTACGGCGTAACTCCGGGAGTGTTCAGGCGTAGGCCGGAATATGCGGGCATTGTGACTCGCGTTGGAATCCACCGGACGATGGCCGAGGTCCATAAGCGAGTCTTCGGTAACTCTCAGGATGAGTCGGCAAGGTCTGTCACTCAGCCGCCTTTGTCGGCAGCTGGCCGCAGAGTGCTTCCCAATGTCCCTCGGGTAGGGTTTTACGATGGGCGTAGCGAGTGCCCGGAGGATATCGCCTTCCCGAGTTGTCTCGCGGCAGCGCTCCGTTACCTGGGCGAAGACTATTGGTGGGCACCAGTTCACCAACATAGGACCGACTGGCGGCTGAACGGAGCCTTCGTCGAGATGATGGCCGCTTCGGGCATGGCCTTTGGACTGCTCTGGAGAGAAGGCTGGCATCAAGACAATGCTGCTCTGATGTTCATTGCCGATCCACGCGAGGTTATCCGGAGGGCCTTCCAGTATGCAGGGTACCGGTACCGGATCATTCAAAAACGCGGTCGAGCAGATGATGAGGCGATCATGCGGGCCAGGATCTGCGCTGCTCTCGATGATGGTCGACCAGTCCTGGCGTTCGGGGTCATCGGCCCTCCCGAGTGCTGCCTCATCACCGGATATGATGACGGCGGAGAGACCCTCCTGGGCTGGAACTACTTCCAGAACGATAAGGCACTTGCTGCCGATGTAGAGACCGAGCCCTGCGGTTATTTTCGAAAGCGAGATTGGTTCTCACGTACAATCAGTGCCATTACCATCGGAGAGAAAGTCGCGCGCCAAGACACCCATGAGAGGAACCGCGAGACGCTCAGGTGGGGGATAGAGATAGCCACGACGCCGGAAGTCTATGGGCGCTGCAGCGGGTTTTCGGCTTACGGCGCTTGGGCGGACCAGCTGCTTTGCGACGAGGATTTCGAATCAGACGACGTCGACGTGCTGAAGCAGCGTCAGCAGGTGCACGACGTCGCTGTAGGCAATGTAGCCGAATGCCGCTGGTACGCCAGCATGTTCCTGAACGAGATGGCGAGGGCGGAACCGGCGATAGCAGGGGACCTCCAGGCCGCAGCCCGAGAGTATGACCAAGAACATACCCTAATGTGGCGCGTGTGGGGGCTAGTAGGCGGCAACGGGAACCCGCACGCTCACCTCAAGTTGGCCGAACCTGAGACTCGCCGCCGGATAGCGGCTGTTATCCGCGAGGCTCGGACCTGCGATGAAAGAGCGGTAATGAGCCTTGAGCGAGCGCTGAGGCGCTAGAGTCCCATCCACACAACGACGACCCTGGACCGTCTTTTCAAAGGACATTCGCCAGGGTCGAGCGTTTTATGGGACTGAGTGTGATGAGAATCTACCTGTCCATGGCAACATTGCATTCTGGAATGCCGAGTCTCATCATGCAATCCCATTCGGCATCTGAGATGCAGTGAATGCACATGTCGCAGTCCATGTCCGCCGCGTCCACATCGAAGCGGCGCCGGCGCCGCCGGGGTATAGGCACGAAGATGAAGCGCCTGGGCGGGATCCGGAACACGAAGATGGGGAAGAACGGCAAAAACGGGAGGGGGAATCGACGCCCAAACGGGTCCTGATAGGCGTCCGGTCCCGACCCCATTCCAGGTCCGCGACCGAAGAATCCCTGCATCGCCTCGGGTTTCTCTTCCACGATATCACCTCCTATCCTGGAAAGCCCCCACATCATATGCAGTTATGTAAACTTAGTTCTCCTCAGCGGCAGTTCTTGCGGCAGCGGGCATCACTGCCGGTGCCGCACAACGCCCGCCTTCTTGGAGAACTCCAGTACGGGTAGGGGGACCAAGGCTAGGCCGGCTGCGCGGAGGTACATGTGAGTGGCCAGCCTCGAAAGCCCGAAAGCGGTTGATACCTGTGGGATGAAGGCAACCGCGGCGATAAGGACCAGCGAAATTGCGGCTGCTCGAGTGAGAGTCTTGTTTGTGAAGACGCCTATGTGGAACAGCGAGTGGGTGGACCGCATGTTGAAAGAGTGGATTACCTGCGTAAGCGAGAGTATGAGGAATGCCATCGTGCGACCGACGGCGATATCGCCTGAGGTTACCCATCCCTGCCAGAACCCAATGAGTGTCAGTGCGGCAAACATCGCTCCTTGGAACAGAACCTGTATGCCTAGGCCGCCCGCGAAGATGTCTTCGTTCTTGGGGGTGGGCTTTCGTTCCATGACGTCGCCCCCGATTGGCTCCATGCCCAGCGATATGGCGGGGAGACTGTCGGTGACCAGGTTAATCCATAGAAGTTGCACGGGCAGAAGGGGTGCTTCTTTCCATAGGACCATCGCCAAGAAGACGGTCAGCACCTCACCGATATTAGTGCCGAGCAGAAATCCGACTACCTTTCTGATGTTGTCGTAGATCCCCCGGCCCTCGCGGATCGCCGCTACTATAGTGGCGAAGTTGTCATCGGTGAGCGTCATATCAGCAGCGTTCTTGGCTACGTCGGTACCCGTGACGCCCATGGCACACCCGATATCCGCGGCCTTAAGGGCAGGCGCGTCGTTCACCCCGTCGCCCGTCATTGCGACTACCTCGCCCTGTTGTTGCCATGCCCTCACTATGCGAATCTTGTCTGACGGGGAGACTCGAGCGTAGACTGAAATGTCGCGGACGCGATTCCTCAGTTCCATGTCCGACATCTGCGATAATTGGCTGCCGCTTACGGCTTCGCCGCCCTCTCGCAGGATGCCGAGCTCCTTCGCGATGGCGGATGCCGTCAGCACGTGGTCGCCTGTGATCATGACAGGTTTGATGCCCGCACGCCGGCAGACGGCAACCGCGTCTCTGGCCTCGGAGCGGGGGGGATCGATCATCCCTACCAGGCCCATAAAGGTGAGGCCAGTCTCAAGAGATTCCGGCGCGATTTCCTGAGGAACCTCGTCAACTTCCTTGTATGCCACCGCAAGGACGCGGAGAGCCTGTTTGCCCAGGTCTTCCGCATACCTCCTGCCCTCGTCAACGTTCCCGGAGACACACCTTCGAGCCAGCACGTCGAATGCACCTTTGACAATGACGACATTCTTGCCGTCGATGCGGTTGACTGTCGTCATCAGTTTCCTGTCGGAATCGAAAGGGATGTCTGCCAGGCGGGGATGCTCCTTCTCAAGCTCATCCTTAGGCATTCCGTTCTTGTGAGCGGCCAGGACAATCGCAGTCTCGGTCGGGTCTCCGATATGCTGCTCCTTGCCGTCATCAAACTCAACCCTGCCTTCGCAGCATAGCGCGGCATAACGGAGCAGTTCTTTAACGGGAGGGGAGTTGTTCTCTCCAACGTCCTCCACCGAAGAGGCGCCGGCGCGAAATGCCTTCGTCAGCGTCATTCGGTTTTGTGTGAGGGTGCCCGTCTTGTCCGAGCAGATGACTGACGCGCTTCCGAGTGTTTCAACAGCCGGCAGGCGGCGGATGATAGCGTTGCGCCTCACCATTCTCTGAACTCCTATAGCAAGCACTATGGTTACAATGGCAGGCAGACCTTCGGGGATGGCGGAGACTGCCAGCGAGACGGAGGTCATGAAGATGGCCATGACCGGCATGCGGTCGATAATTCCAATCACAAATACGACAGCCGATGCAGCCAGTGCGGCAATCCCTAAATACTTCCCGAGCGCAGCAAGTCTGCGCTGTAGCGGAGTGTCACCTTCCGGCTCGTCGGACAGGAGGTTCGCGATCCGGCCCATCTCGGTGTTCATGCCTGTGTCGGTTACTACGGCCTTGGCGTGCCCGTACGAGACTCCGGTACCGGAGTAGAGCATGTTGTGGCGGTCGCCAAGGGCCGCATCCTTTTCAACCGCGGCTCCGGCGTCCTTCTCAGATGGAACCGACTCGCCGGTTAGTGCAGATTCCTCGACTTTGAGGCTCGTAGCATGGATTATCCGCGCGTCTGCAGGGACAAAATCGCCGGCTTCCAGGAGTATTATGTCGCCAGGGACCAACTGCGCGGCCTCGATGATGCTCTCCTTACCGTCCCGGATGACTCGCGCGTGCGGGGCCGAAAGGGTCTTCAGAGCTTCCAGCGCATTTTCAGCCCTACTCTCCTGCAGCACTCCCATCACAGCATTGGCAACCACGATCAAGAGTATCAACACAGGCTCGAAAAAGCCCTCGCGCTCGTAGAAGGCCACAACGAAGGAGATGAGGGCTGCAGCAATCAGGATAAGGATCATGACATCTTTGAACTGCTCGAAGAAGCGTTGAATGATGGTTTTGCGGGCTCTTTCTTGAAGGCGGTTCTCTCCGTACTCGGATATGCGGCTCAAAGCCTCCTCCGGGCTCAGCCCTCGATCTGCATCAACCCGCAGGTCACCAAGGATGTCCGCCAAATCGTCGTAATGCGGTATCAAGGGATGCCGCCTCCCTGTAGACTTCACCCGGCGGCCGCAGAGTGGACTGCCGGCGCCGCCGAAACGCACACTGAGTGCGAACAGCAATCATAAGGAGAGTCTCTCCGAGGTGTAGCCGTGCTAATCGGCAGGCTGTCCCGTCCGCTGGATTGAACGGGAGGTCGAATGCGGAGATAGTTGGCCTGTAGAGTGTCTCGATTCGTACGGAGAGGGATTTTCCGCTGGGGGGCCCGGAACAATGGTGCATTTGGGAATGAGTGACTATGGGGCGGGAGGGTGGGCCGCCTGCCGACGACGGCCCACAGCCACTATCTCTGAATCGCTCTTACCGGCCGGGCTTCGATGTACCCTCTTTCCCCGATCGGAGCCAGTTGGTAGCGTGGCGCGTCCTCATCGGCCCACTGCCAGCCGTAGAGAGTGGGATCAAAGCGGTCTATTGCTTTCCAGACGGCGTTAATCGCTTCACCCATTTTCTCTTCCGGGTAGGGGGGACCTTGAAAAACCATCACCTGGCAGGGTTCGAGCTCGATGATCTCCATGCCGTCCGGCACCGTCCCGGAGTAGTCCAGCGGCACCTCAACTCCCTGAACGTATTGGGAGGTTCCCGGCTTGCGGAGTTTCTTAGGCAGCCAGGCGCCGATGGGCTCGTACAGAGCGCCCTTTAGGCTCTCCAGGACTCCCCAAACATCGCACCCGACCTCGCCGCAGTACTCAAAGTAGTTTTCGGCCTTGCGTCCTCGCTTAAGGATGAACTTGCGAGCCGGTCTGTTTATTACCTGTGTAAAGACCGTATGGATGTTGTCCACGGATTCGACTCCTTTCTTCTCGTGTAGGTATACGAGGTAGGCACTTCGTGGCTGAAACAGCTTAAGCGGCGGGGTCGTCTGCCGGTAGCGGCTCGGAGATATGCCGAACTCACTTGAGAACGCGCGGGTGAATCCCTCGTGCGAACCAAAGGCGTACTCCAGCGCCACATCCAGTACCCGTTTTCTGGCATCGCGCAATTCAAGCGCTGCCCGGGACAGCTTTCGAGCGCGGATGTATTCAAACGGGCTAAGGCCGACCAATCGTTTGAACAGCCTGCAGGCGTGCTCGGGTACGTAACCCGCCGCATTCGCCAGATCATCGAGAGTGATCTCTTCGCGCAAGTGCGATTCGATGTAGCTCTGCATCCGCTGCACCGCTTCGGCTTGTTCGCGCACCGTGCCACCTCACTTCACCCAGGAGGATATCGTGGGCCGTAACGGACGTTCTTGACTTCTCTTGACATGTGCAAGAGCTTCGGGAGATTGATTGCGACACTAGACTATCTGATTCCATGTGACTTCGAAAGCAGGATCTGTCTACACCGCGAAAGAAGCTGCGTCAAGCGCTGCAACCTTATTCCGTCATGGGAGGCGTACCGGTGATGAGGCTCGAATGGCAGAGGCTTCTGAGGGCACCGCTCAGCGGAGAGCCGTTGAGGTTCGAAGGCAGCTATGTTGGTCAGAGTGAGAGTGACTGGGATGGTGGTCGGCTCATCACTCCCAGAGGGTTCAGCGTAGCAGCGGTCAAGAATGGGATTCCGGATTTTGTGCAGTCCAATACTTGGGCTACATTCGAAGCCACGAAGGCGAAGAATCGGGATCACTGGATTACCCAAGGATGGGGGCGGCAGATCGCTTTGGCGCATGAGGAGCCGTTCCCCGATGTTATTTCGGCCATCATTGACGCGGGTCCGCTGATTCTTGAACTTGGAGCAGGTCCCGGAGGCGGTCATATGCCGATGGTGCTTGAGCGCCTACCCGATGCGAGTATCCTGGTGAATGATTTCGAGTTCGGCATGCTGGATGACTGGAGAGTATTCTTCAACTCGAGGGGTCTTGGTCCGGCTGTGTCTCTTGCCTGCTTCGACGCGTGTGTCATGCCTATTACTGCCGACTCTGCGGATTGCGTTTCATCCCACGGATGTTTTTCGAACATCAGTAACCGATCCCTGGATGCTCATACCTGGTCTCGGGTGGGTTTCATTAGCGGAAAGCGTAGGATTCTCGATCATCAAAGAAGTCTCTTTGGTGCGAAGGTCGGTCTCGCCTGAAGATGGCGACATGGGCCGGCTTGCGCAGAAGCACGGCGTGACCATGGAGATGGAGTGGGCGGTTATTGTAGCGAAGAAGCCGGCGCTGTGAGTAGAGGCGACTTCCCCTGGAGGTTCTGCCGAACCCGCCGAGAAGGAGAAATGGAAGGCAGGTGCATCGGTGTTGAACGACCAAATACTGTTTTCCGACCGCGACGAGTTCAGGGAATGGCTCACCGCAAATCACTCTAGCAGCCGCGGAACATGGTTGGTTTTCATGAAGGCCGGAGCTGAGAAGAGCGTCAAGCCTGATGAAGCGTTGGAAGAAGCGCTGTGCTTCGGGTGGATTGACGGTCAGATACGGAGCATCGACGAGACCAAATACCTAAAGTGGTTTTCGCCAAGGCGCAAAGGAAGTAAGTGGTCTTCAAAAAACAGGGCTTTAGCAGAGAGACTGGTCGGTCAGGGGAAGATGGCTGCACCTGGTTTTGAGGCAATAGAGCGGGCAAAGCGCGATGGAACTTGGGAAGCCCCAAAGCCTGCACCAATTACGGAAGAGCAGATTGACATCCTTGTCCGTGCGCTGGAAGGACATGAACCTGCATTGTCCAATTTCCAGAAGATGTCGCCCTCAGTCCGGCGAACCTATACCGCCTTTTATCTGGATGCGAAATCTGAAGCTACCAGGGCTAAGCGCCTTGAGCGGATAATCGGGCGGCTCAACGAGAACAAAAAGCCGATGTAGTCTACGATTTCGAACCTAACCCGGTATGTATGACCTGTGCAGAGACACTCAAAACCTTTGGGGGCGGATATGGATAAGCCCTCGGCAGAGAACGTGCAGGTGCCATCGGCTGCTTTTTCCGGATGTGGCTGCACAGGCAAACGCAAGGTCAGCACGCGTGACTTGGAGTTCTCAAGGCAAAGCCTCGATATATCCACGACGATACCGTTGGCACCTCTGAACCCTGAAATTGTCGTATGCAGTCGCATCCCGAGTTCAATGTTTATGACGTTGGTGGGATCGTACATCGTGAAGGCTCCAGCAGGTACTTCTATATCGACTTTCACGCCTGGACCGGACTCCAATTCCTCAAGC
The DNA here is from genome assembly GCA_050952125.1 of Bacillota bacterium. Lineage (GTDB taxonomy): Bacteria > Bacillota > Sulfobacillia > Fermentithermobacillales > Fermentithermobacillaceae > UBA3951. The sequence goes on along the minus strand of JBMNKK010000004.1, from coordinate 366,456 downwards.
ATACCGTCTATCTTTGCCTTGCGTTCTCTCTCGCGTGCCGTTTCAGCTGCCAGGATCTCAGGGTAATCACTTTCATGCAGGACCTGCTCGACGTCAGGTACATATCGACCTACCGCTTCGGTGAGTAGGGACTGAAGCGTGTGGCCGCCTTCAGCCAACCGCTTGTGCCATATTGGCATCAGTCTGTCGAGGAGGAGCGCTATCGCCGCTCCCGTAGCATAGAATCGCTTGGAGGCCGCCCACTTCCCGGCTATGTTGCACTGCTCCAGGGTGCTTATGATCTCCGCAACCGGTTTTCCGGCCACGACCTCGACATATGTCGGTGTTCCTTCGGTGAACTCCGCGCGCTGCTCGTAGGTCGCGATATCCCGGCGGTCCTCACTTTCCAGGCGAGCGTGGCGAGCTTGCCTTACGGAGATGAACTTGCCTGCGATCGACATGCAGTCTGCAGCCTCGCCAGGCGAGCTCAAAGCGTTCAGCGCTGCGCAGAGGATGCGGTTTTCTACTATGCAAGCAGTGTTGTTTTCGGGATCGCTCTCCGGATATCGCTGCATAACGCAGTAATCGGAGAGGGGTACGCCTGATAGACCCTCAAGTTGAAAGGCGTGGAAGCTTTCGTGGAGGATCAACCGGGCATACTCGTGGATATCCGCGAGCGGCTCAGCGGGGAACATCACCAGAGCGCACCTTGTGCCCGCAATGTCTCGCGCGGTGTTGGCGGCCATATCGGGCAGGCGCGGCCCGGCGTGAACGCTTCTGCCGGCCAGCGGATCGAGCTCTCTGTATCCGGCCGGCGGCGACAGGTGTCCTATAGTGTAAGCGACTTCGGGGCTGTGAAGCACAAGCGGAGTCGCCGCGAAGTCCCATCCGGGCCACAGGGTTAGAGACGAAGCCAACCGGTGTGCTTCAGTAACAGCCATAGCGAGATCCTCGCGTATCCGCATAGGAATCGCTCCTTCTCGGGCTCGAGTTCCTAATCGTGCGGTAGGCCGATCAGGACGAGAAGGTATTTTCCGGGCATCGTCCCGAATCCCTTCCAGCTAACCGCCCCGTTGCCGCGGCCTACCTTATCCCGACCAGCCTAAGTGCGGCATTCAGCACCAAGAGAACCAGGCATGCCGCCGCAGTCGGGATAAGGAACGACATCAGGGTCCACTTGGCGCTGCCTGTCTCCTTGTACACGCTATACACGGTAGTCCCGCATGGGAAATGAAGGAGTGAGAAGAGGAGGACGGATAGGCCGGTTGTCCACCCCCATCCGTTGGAACGTAGGATTGAACCCATGACGTCGATCGATTCGACTTCGATCATGGTTCCCTGCGAGAGGTATCCCATTAGGGCGATGGGCAACACGATTTCATTGGCGGGAAACCCCAGTATAAACGCCGTAAGGATCGTACCGTCCATGCCCAAAAGCCTGGCAAAAGGGTTCAGCAGCCCTGCCGCATGCGCCAGGATTGACACTCCGCCTACGTTGACGTTCGCTACAAGCCACGTAAGCATTCCGCAAGGGATGGCTACAACAACCGCTCGTCTCAACACCCAGACCGTGCGGTCTTTCCATGACCGCGCGAGCACCCTCAAGACGTCCGGCTTCCGGTACGGCGGGAGTTCGAGGACGAATGAGGAGGATACCCCCTTCAGCGCCGTTGCCGTGAGGATTTTCGAGGTTGCAAGCGTGATCACTATGCCGATAATGATGATGCCCATAACCGCGATGCTGGGACCCAGCGACCCTAGCAGTCCCGGACCTCTGAAGAAGATGGCCGAAATCATGATTAACGTGGGGAACCGGCCGTTGCAGGGAACAAAACAGTTTGTAAGGATAGCGATGAGCCGTTCTCTCGGGGATTCGATGATGCGCGCCGCCACTACTCCAGCCGCGTTACACCCGAACCCCATGCTCATCGTGAGCGCCTGTTTGCCGTGGCCTCCGCTCTTGCGGAACAGGTGATCCAGATTGAAGGCTACCCGCGGCAGATATCCAAAGTCCTCCAGCAGGGTGAACAGAGGGAAGAATATCGCCATAGGCGGGAGCATGACCGAGACTACCCACGCGACCGTCCGGTAACAACCGTAGATGAGGAGGCCGTGCAGCCAACCGGGCGTTCCGATGTCCAACATGAGAGACGTGATTTTGTCCTCAAGTGAGAACAGCACCCAGGAAAGGGCCATTGAAGGATAGTTGGCTAGCGATATCGTGATGGCAAAAACTGTGCCGAGCATCAGCAACATGATGGGGATGCCGAAGAGCCGGGACGTTACGATACTGTCGAGTCGATCGGTGAACGTGGGCTTGCCCGTCCTGTTCCTTACCACGACTCCTGAAGCTATCGCTTCCGCTCGGCGAAACACTTCCTCAACTGCTTCATCTGAAAGCGGCCGGTGAGCATGTGCGGCTGTGTCTGTTCCCGCGGAGTCACGCGCCGCGAGATACACCGACTCCAACAACCTGTCCATGCCTTCCCCCTTGCGGGCGGATGTCGCGATGACCGGCACTCCCAGCTCTGATTGAAGCCGGCAGACGTCTACTTCTATCCCGTTGGAGGCTGCCTCGTCCATGAGATTCAGGCATACCACGCAGCGCTTGGCTAGCGGCATGACTTGCAGCACCAAGTTGAGGTTTCTTTCAAGGCATGTGGCATCGATGATGCAGACCGTGACATCAGGCTTCTCGGACACAATGAAGTCCCTCGCTACCTCTTCCTCCGGCGAGTTGGCACGAAGCGAGTATGTACCAGGCAGGTCCACGAAGCGGAGGTACGCGTCTTTGTAGCTCACCGTTCCCTCAAAAAGCCCGACAGTCTTGCCCGGCCAGTTGCCGGTGTGCTGGTTGAGGCCCGTCAAAGCGTTGAAGACAGTGCTCTTGCCGACGTTGGGATTTCCGGCGAGAGCGACGAGGTACGTGGCTGTGCTCATAGAAGGTCTATTCTCCCATGTGTTTCTCATGGGTCACGAGCAGGGAGCGGGCCTCTTCGCTCCTGAGAGCGATCATCGTGTCTCTGATGGATACTGCGATGAGATTACCTTTAGGACCTCGCCTCACCAAGTGCAAAGGCGCGCCCGGAGTGAATCCTAGGTCGACGAGCCTCTGTTTGAGGAGGCCCGACAGGCCGTTGGCGGCGAGGCGAACCCTGCATCCAATCGGGATATCCGGTAGCGGTTGAGGCGAGTCAGATACCTTTCCACGGACGCTTTCTTTGGCGGAAAAGCGTTGGGCCCTCTGTACCGGCAGGCATCCAATAAGAGAAACCGAGTCGTCGGCTGTGCTTCTCATCGACTGCCCCTCCACATTATGTTGTCTGGCTTGCTGAAGCATTTTATGAGGCGGCCGAAAACTTTGACACAGCTAACTTCCGCAGGGAACATCTCCCGGTAGTGTATGATCAAAGGTGTCAGGGGAGGTACCGCAGGGCGGGAGAGAACTCACACGCGAAAGGAGTCCTTAAGGGTGAAGAGGATGGGAGCTGCGGTCTTGTTGGTCGCCATCGTTGTTCTTTCCGAGGGCCTTTTCGCGCAGTCTGCATACGCGAACGCCGGCCCTCCAACGAAGGTCGAGGATGGAGACGCGACCTTTTTCGTGCCCGTGAAGCACGACTCAATCGAAATACTCTCCGAGGACCTGACATACGACATCACCGTTGAAGATGAGAGTGCGGCATACGCGCATATCCGGGCTAGTTATGAGATGCGCAATGCCGCTCAGGACCCGGCTCGTGTTCTCGTAGCCTTTGTGGCCAATAATCCGGATACGCCGGTCGAGATTACCTTCGACGGACAGCCTATCGCCCTACAGGAGTCTATAAGCATGCCGTGGAACGTCACCGGCCAATCTCATTACACAGGTGATCTTCTAAAGCGCGTGTGGTCGAATGTAGGGTCGTGGATCGAGTACGGTGCCTGGGAGCCTACTTTTGAGGAGATTCTGCGCTTTGCCGGAACGGGTCACAGGACAGGGGATATGAACGCTGGATATGACCTGGAGCTTTCCACGTTTCAGGTAACTCTTGACCCCGGCGCCTCACATACGCTCAGCGTGTCATACGTCGAAGATGCTGCCGTCATTTATGAGCGCAAAGGGTACAAGTACGTGAATCCCAAGGCAGAGTTCTACTACTTCCTTGAACCTGCCCGGTACTGGAAGGATTTCTCGAACCTCACAGTCACAGTCTGCCTTCCTGAAGGGTATCATCTCGAGACGTCGCTCGAAGGCTTTGCTCGCCAAGGAAGCGCGTATGTTGCGCAGTTTGCCGAACTGCCCGCCAAGAACCTGCGCATTCTGATTCCACTCTCGTCTCCTTCGTTGCTTGACAAACTTGCCAAACCGGCCATGTGGATCGCTTGCCTCACCGTTTTGCTGCGGGTTGCTCGCCGGATCCGCCGGAAAACCGGGCCTGCCTCTTCCTCATCACCTAATTACCACTAATCACCACTAATCACACCCTGCCGTTGGTCTACGTAAAATGCCTCAGCATTCACGTGGGGGAGGGTCCTTCTTGAGACGAGTGTTCCTGCTATTGTCCGTGATTCTCATTGCCGCCGTGACCGTGTGCTCTCTTTCGGCCTGCAAGGAGAGAGAGATTATTAAGCCTCCTGAGGTTTCCGGGCCTGATACGCAGTCGCCCGGATCAGTTCAGGCAAAGCTGTCGGACCTGATTCAGCCTTTGTCTCCGCCGGTCAAAGTGACTGTAGGGCTTAAGCAGGTTACATCAGACTCGGGTGTTCTGATCGGCGTGGCAAAGGGCTACTACGAAGAGCTCGGCATCGAGATTGAGATGGCGCAGTTCGCCACAGGGCAGGATATGGTGAACGCACTTGCTGCAGGCCAGTTGGATGTGGGCTGCACGGTCACTGCATCCGGCTTGTTCAACGCCATGCTGAGGGATTTACCGGTGAAGGTTGTTGCCGACAAGGGCGTTAATGTCCCCGACCAGGGGTACTACCGCCTTGTGATCCGGCCGGATCTGAAAGACGAGATAAGAGATTTCGAGGACCTCAAGGGCAGGAAACTTGCTATCGTGGGTACCGCGTCGCTGGATGAGATCGCTCTTGATCGCTGTCTCGCTGCAGGCGGGCTCACCCTGCAAGACGTTGATGTACAGGTCATAAGGGCGTTCCCGGATATTATCGCGGCCATGGCAAACAAGAGCATTGACGGAGGCATGGTCATCGAGCCCTTTGTGACCCAGGCTGTTGAGAAGGGAATAGCCGACCCCTGGAAAGATCCCAAGGAGTATGATCCCGACGCTCAAACCGCTCTCCTCGTATACGGCAAGAGCATAATCGAAAGACCTGAAGTGGCCAATCGATTCATGGTGGCTTACGTGCAGTCGCTCAGAGACTACAACGACGCGTTTTTCGGCGATAAGGGCAAGGATGAGATAATCGACATCCTGGTTGAGTATTCCACCGTGAAGGACAGAGTTCTCTACGAGAAAATGTACCCCACCGGACTCAACCCGGACGGTTACGCCAGGATGAAGGGCATCCAGCTGGACCTTGACTGGTACAAAGCCCACAACCTCCTCAAGGGAGGGGAACTCACCGCCGAGCAAGCAGTGGACAATTCCTATGTTGATTTCGCAGTCAACTTGCTCGGTAAGTACACGAAGTAACAGCTTAATCTCGGCTTTTCAGCCGAAGTACCAGCGACTCTAGCAGGAGGCCGTCCGGTTATGAGAGACACGTACGATGAGAGAGAACCCATTGTGATAAGGCCGCCGGTCAACCCCGACCAAGGGCACCGGACGAGGAGATTCTTCGGGCGTGCTGCGGCATTCCTATCACCGTCTTTGATACTCGTGGTTTGGGAACTGCTTGCCCGGTGGGACATCATTGACACGAGGTTATTCTCGCGTCCGTCTCTCATTCTCGCCACGCTTCTTCCGCTGCTGCGAAGCGGCGAACTAATCGGGCACATCGCCGTAAGCCTCCAGAGAATCACTCTGGGGTTCCTGGCCGGCGCTGTCCCCGGAGCCCTAATAGGACTTTCCATGGGCCTCTTCTCGCCGCTTCGCGCGTGGCTCATGCCTCTTGTTTCCAGCACGTTTCCCATTCCGAAACTGGCCATAATGCCGCTCATTCTTATCGTGTTCGGGCTTGGCGAGGCCTCCAAAGTATTCACCATCGGTATCGGAGTTTTCTATCTGGTCCTCATCAATTCGATGACCGGCGTGCTCAGCATTGACCCCATTTTCTTGGACGTTGCGAAGACATTCGGTGCATCAAAGAAGGATTTCTACTTGACAGTGGCCATCCCGGGCTCTTTGCCTATGATCTTTGCGGGGCTGAAGCTCGGCATGGGGACGGCCCTTCTGCTCATAGTCGCGGCTGAAATGTCCGCGGCCCAATCAGGTGTGGGGTGGATGATCTGGCGAGCGTACGACATGTTCGATATAGAGCGCATGTTCTCTGCTCTGCTCACTCTCGCTGTGCTAGGGTATTTGCTCTCCATTCTACTTGACACGATCGAAAGGAAGGTCATTCCATGGAAGGAAAAGTAGATGCCGCTTTTCGCAGCACGATCGCTTCCGCAGTTCAGGGCGCCGCCGCATTCCTTCCTGACGGTATTGCGGTGAGAATCGCCGGGTTGACTAAAGAGTTCGCCATTGGCGATGAGAGCGTTGTCGCCGTTCTTGACCTGGATCTGTCCGTCAGAGACGGGGAGTTCCTCTGCATAGTTGGCCCTTCCGGCTGCGGCAAGACGACCCTCATCAGAACCGTGGCGGGATTGGAGACTCAGACTGCAGGGACGATCTGGGTTAAGCCCCCGCTGAACGGGCGGCCGCTCACCGCGATGGTCTTCCAGACCGATTCGATTTTCCCGTGGATGACCGTTGAGGATAACGTTGGCTATGGGCTACGGATGCAGGGTGTGGCCAAACCTGAGCGGGAGGCCAAGGTTAAGTCGCTTCTGAGATTGACCGGCCTGGAGAAGTTCGCCAAGAGCTATCCGCACCAGCTTTCCGGAGGCATGCGCCAAAGAGTAAACGTAGCCCGTGCGTTCGCTGCTGACCCCGAGATCCTCTTGATGGATGAGCCGTTCGGGCTTCTGGATGAGCAGAACCGCATGATCCTTCAAAGGGAACTAATGGAGATATGGAAGGGCAGCCAAAAGACCACCCTTTTCATAACCCACAGCGTGGACGAGGCGATTCTGCTTGGAGACCGGATTTTGGTCATGACCGCTCAACCCGGAAGGATCAAGGAGATCATCGATATCGACATTCCCAGGCCCAGAGACCTCATCACCTTACGCGGCGACTCCCGGTTTATTGCCCTCTACAAGCAAGTTTGGAGCCTTCTGTCCGACGAGGTACTTCGTTCGAGAGCCCGGGAGGCGCCGCGACCTTAGCCTTCACGTGCCGCGGCGGTGCAACTCTCCCCAGGAACAGATCACTTCCGCCCCGGGCAACTGTCCAATCGCCGCAGGATGTTCCTCATACCGTTTAGTTCGTCGAGAAACTTGTCTGCTTCCCTCCGGATATGGTCGAGTAACAAAGGTGTGGACACGATGCTCAACAGCCGGCATAGAACAGCCAGTTCATAGGCTGCAGCCTTGAAATCCCTAAGCTCTGTCACTCTCTCTATGACTGTTTCCGTAAATCGGATGACCGTGTTGAAGGATTGCGGCCGGGCTTTGGCCATTGACTTCAGGTCTCGCGCGGTTTCCAGGAGGTTGGAGAACACCACGCGTACGCTCTGGGCCTGAGCCAGTAACTCCCGCTCTGAAGGGTCTAGCAGCGCGATAATGAACTCAACGTGTTCCTTCATCTGCCGCAGCCAGAAGGTTTGTCGAGCAAGGATGCTGATGAACGGGTCATCCGAAGCAATGCAGCTTTCCAGGAATCTTAAGAAGTGAACTGCTTCGCGTGTGATATGGGCAAGCAGCAAGGGATATAGGCTTGACCCTGGCAGTTGGCATTCAACTGAAAGCCTGATAAGGGCGTGTTTGAAATCGATCAGATCCTCTACTGCGTCCCTTATCCTGCCCAGCAGCTCCGGGTCGCACACGGCGGCTGATTCCGCCTGACCCTGCAGTCTCTGGAAGCGGTCATAGAACCGCTTCGCTTCAGCAATCAAGTCCGGCCTTGCTGCCGGTAGGCCCAACTGGATGAAAAGCGCGTGTTCTTTCAAGATCCTGACCCAGAACCGCACCTCCGTCGCCAGTTCTCTACGATCCGAGCCTAACTTCCGGGCATCTACCGGGACATCATTCACTTTCCTCACCTCCGGATTTCACAGGCGGCCGGACGAGAAACGGGGACATATCCGGCCATTTCGTCAACATATTATGTAGACTGGCCGGAAGTTGTGAGAATGGCTTTAGAAATACCCTCGCGCCTGCAATTCAGGATCCGCCCAGGAGCACCGAGTGTGGGTGAACTCTTTGCGCCAGGCAAGGATCTCAAGTTCGGCACCGCTGAGATTCAGCTTATCTGCCGGGGAAGGCAGTACTTCCGGAATGCGCAGGCCTTCTCCGCGACCGTCCCAGTAGCGTTCAACCAAACCTAGTTCTATGAGGACCTTGATAAGGCCCTTTACGGTGGTCTTGTAGGGTTTTCCGTATTCCTCTCTGAACCGGTTGGCGACTTCCACCTTCTTATGCTCGGGGAAATTCGGGAAGCCCTCTCTCAGAGTCTTTGGATAGAGGTCTTTGATGTTGAACCACATGAGGTCTCCGGTAATCTTGCTGTGCGACTGGGTAGACACAACAAGGTACATTGCGGCGAGCTCGATGGGCAGATGCCTTGCCCATCCGGCGCCCAGCATGCGATGGATCTCAGGCATCTCACCATAGGTAACCCTGATTCTGGGTCCCGGTTCCGAACCGTCTTTCGGTTTGTAGTCCCGTGCCTTGATGAAGCGAGGTTCTCCGGCATACGGATGTCGACTGGTAGTCACAAGCAACACCTCCTGATAACAGGGTTCGACCATAAAATGGGAATTCCTGCCAGCCGACAGGCGATTGAGTGATCGAAATGTGGTGAAAGATGGCGACCGGATAGATTGGCATCAGCGGCCTGTGAGTAAAGATAGATTCGGGGAGCAGGCGGTGCGAAGCACGGAGCCTGGCGGGAGTTGCGCCAGGCTCCGTGAGACTATCCTTGTTCGAATCTGCTAAGAGCTATCTGTCAGCAGTATGACCGGGTTTGTGGCTCCTGAAGATGAGGAAGAGCCCGATCACAATGAGCACCACCGGCCAGAACTTACCCACAATATCCAGATAGAACCATGACACCAGACCTGACGAGAAGAGAAACATCACAAGTCCGATGCCTGTCACAATGGCTGCGGGGTACGCCGCCCATTGATTTGCGGGCGAGGACGCCCGAATGATCCAGAAGCTCATTCCGGGAGCTATCACAAACAGCGGCCAAAACATGTCCATGTTCAGACCTCGGGCAGCCAGGAAGATGACCGTTCCAACTGTGGCTGTGAATGCTCCGGGGTAAATCGCCCACTCGATCTTCCCTATGAAGTGCATGGCCAGGAAGATCACACCTATGCCGGCCACCAGCGCTTCACCGAAAAGGTTTCCCAGCCCAAGTTGGCCCAACAGGGCTATCGCACCTACGGCAATGAGCAATATGCCCGTAGATATCCCTCTACGCTTATCGTCCATGCTGATCCGTCCCTTTCTGCACAATCCACGTGTTGGTACGCCTGCACTGCGGCTTAGTCTGATCAGTTGCCCACTCCCTGGTAACGATTCATAGCTCTTGTCCAGAAAGCATATGCCGCCATGAAAGTCAGCGCCGCGACAAAGGGCGTTGCGAGAGCAAATCTCACTAGGCGCCCGTTCCCGAAAATGAGCTGAGCGGGATAGAAGCTCGCGAATGCAACCGGAATCACCCATGTGATAAGAGTTCTTATGCCCTTGCCGTAGATATCGGCAGGGTACCTTGTGAACTCATCAACGGTCCAGGCAAGCCTTGAGAACCCGCTGCTTTCCACGGTGAAGAAAGCCATAGAGTTGCCGACAATGTGCATGGACGCGAATATGAGCGAGCCGGAGATAACGGATAAGAGAACCCAAAGGATGTTTCCGGCGGTTCTCTGGCCCAGCATGCCCAACGATGTCCACACCAGGATGATGGCGGTGGCAAGTTCGCCCCAGTCGTCATTGTCCAGATAGCCTGACAGCACCTGAAACATGGCGTTCAGCGGCCTAACCAGAAGCCGGTCGATCTCCCCCATGCGGATCATTCCCGATAGTGTCATGAAGTTCACCCAAAACAAGTGGAAGAGTGACCGGGAGAATATACTCATGCCGTATATCAGCAGTACCTGAGGATAGTTCCAGTCTCCTATGGATTTGACCTGAGTGAACAGAACCCACACCGAAGCTACCGATCCCAGCGAGTAGGCCACTCCGGACAGGTTGGTGATGATGAATTCAACCGGATACGCCATCAGCGCGAGCCAGTTGGCCCGGAAGCACCATAGATACAGCCGGAAATAGAACCAGATAGTCTGCATGGTGCCTCGTTTCTCCTCGTTAGGCTGTATTTCAGCATTCATCTCATCAACCTCCCTGCACCGTTAGGTGTTTCACGGCGCCGGCCCAGATTGAACGCGCCAAGAGAACCATAAGAAGAGTCCACGTGAACTGCGAGATCATGGACGAAAGGATTTCTCCGGGGCCGGTCATACCGCTCCATATGGCCATAGGGATGTAGTGAATCGTCTTGAACGGCAGCCAATCGGCGACGGTCCTAAGCCATCCAGGGAAAAACTGCAGCGGCAAGTACATCCCCGATAGGAACTCGACCAGTGTATACAGGTGGTCAATTCCCACGCCGCTCTTTGTGTAGAACGTCAGAATGCCTGAGGCGAACGACGTCGAGAAAACCGTCACATAGCCCATGAAGAGAGATACTAAGAATACAAGCGAGGGTCCAAGCCCGGGGAAGCGGACCGTTCCCGTGGCAAGGAGCACGAGGAACAGCGGCAATCCGGTCGAGACCAATCTGAACAGCGCAGAGCCGAGACTCTGGAATAACAGTTGGACGTGGAGATCGGCAGGTTTCACAAGGTCATGTACTATTGTGCCCTGTCTCACCCTCGGTCCCAGCCTGAGGTTCGAGGGCTCGCCTAAGAAGCCTGCCGTGACTCTTCCCATCAACGTATAGGACATCATGGTGGCAAGGCTAACGCCGGCAATTGCATCCGTATTGCGGTAGACGGCCGTCCAGAGCGACCACTGTATGGCGGTAATTATGAGGCTGCTGGCCAAAGTAGCCCAGTAGTTTGCACGATAGCGCAGGCCTCGCAAGAACTCAGCTCTCGTGTAGAGCAGGTACTTCATCCGAGAGCAGCCTCCTTGTAGAACCGTTTCACGGTTTCCTCAAGCGATTCCAGCCTGCCCCCGGTAAAGTCGTGAAGTGCCTGTTGGGAACCGTCAAACAAGATCCTTCCTTGATGGATGAGCAGCACGCGTTCAGTGACGATCTCAAGATCATCCAAGTCGTGGCTGGCTAAGAAGATGGTCACGCCGCGCTCCTTCTCGCCCTTGATGAAGTCGCGGATCCGTTCCCGTGCGAGCACATCCAAGCCGATGGTAGGTTCGTCAAGATAGACGATAGCCGGGTTGTGCAGGAAAGTAAGCGCTAAATCGCACCGGGTTTTCTGTCCCAGCGACAGCATTCTCGCGGGAGTATCCATGAGTGACCCGATGTCCAGGGCGTCAATGAGCCTGGCCATGTTGGCTTTGTACGTAGACGGCTCAAGGTCATAGATCTTTCCGAGGAGAAAGAAACTCTCTCTCACGGGCAAGTCCCAAAGAAGCTGCGTCCGTTGACCCATCATCAGGCCGATCTTCTTGGCGTTCGCGGTGCGGTGGCGGTGCGGTTCAACGCCTGCTACGGTTACTTTGCCGGATGTCGGTACCAGAACGCCGCAGAGCAGTTTGATCGTGGTCGATTTTCCGGCGCCGTTCAATCCGATGTATCCTACTGATTCGCCGGCTCCAATCGAGAAGCTGACGCTATCCAGTGCCCTTACCGTGCGGTACTCCGGTCTGAAAAAACGCTTCACGCGTTCCGAAAACCCTTCTCCGTCGAGCCGTATGCGGAACTCACGCCTTAAGTTCTCAACAACGATAATGGGCTCTTTTGCTGTCGGAGAAGTGATTGTTGCGTCTCTCTTGTACAAGAACATTCTCCCTTCGATAAGACAAAGCAAAGCCATAAGTGAGAAATCTGTAGTGAAGCAATGCAATTGACCGGAGGGAGCAGGGGAGATGGAGGAAGCTTGGAATCTGCAAACGTATCGCGGGGCTCTAATGCAACCGTGATTCTTGACAACCCCGTGTTACTGCGGGTCCACCCCTATTCCTGACTCGTTTCCGGCAATTTTGATGATACGTGCCACGTCCGCCACTTCCTTTCGTAGATGTATGGATACGGAGGCAGTATAGCACCGCCACTCAGAAAACGTCTACAGATCTCTCGGTCGAGCCGTCATTATCTTTCCGGCCGGTGCGTCATATTCTTTTGCGGTGATGCTCTTGCGGATTACCGAAGATACGGTATGGCGCTACTACAACTGCCCAGACCCGCACTGGTCGTCAAAGTGCCGCGATTGTAGGGAGAAGGTTAACCGATTACGGGTGCCGGTTCAGGAATGCGTAGACTGCTGGAAGCTTGAGATTTGGAGGCACAGCGCTGCTTTTACCGGCCGCGAAGAACTGAATTTCGACGGGCTGATGGACCAAGTTTCCGTGATCGCGGCCGGAGCGCCGCCAGTGGCCAAGGCATCGCGGGCGCCTATTCAGGTAGTAAGGACAGGGGTACCACAGGCAGGTTACCCGGACCTAGTTACCGATGATCTCCTCGTGTTCTACGCGCGCTCGATTTCTGAGCGAGAAATGCTAAGAGAGCTGGTGAAAGAAGCTCTCATGCTTACCGAATGCCAGGCGCGGCTGATACCCGTACGGCGCGGCTGCTGGCGGTTCGACCCCATCTTGGGGCCGTGGCTTCGATGGTATCAGCCGGACTCCGATTGGCAGCACTAATAGTAGTGCCCGGGGGGTTACCCCGGGCGTCCGTCCGGCGACGGAACTTTCAAGAAAACCTTGGGCTTCAGCTGCTGCGGCTACTACAGGCTAGTGCCTCCGTGGGCTAGCCTATGTCCGGTTCAGACTTTCGGCTCGTCATCACACTCATCATCGTTATCGTAATCCTCTTCTTCCAACTGTTCCAGCTTCTCTTCGTATTTTTCCCGGATCTCCTCAAGGCGCTCTTCCAAGCGTTCCCTGGCCTCGTCCATCTTGTCTTGCAGATCCTGGCGACGCATGCCGAACGGAAAACCGGGAAAGCTTTCCTCAGATCTCACGATGCTGAGCAGTAATTCCACAGCGAATCCGATTTCCTTCATGCTCGCCGAATCGGAGAGTTCGGGAGCGATGGTCTCGATTTCTTCGTAGTCTTTTACGGACTTCAATATGGCTACGCACTTCCTGTATGTGGATATACACTGAGCCTCCATACCCTTGTACACGTCGCTCGGCATCGCTAACGCTGTCCAGACTCTGTTTCTGCCCTAGAGCCAGGTTGACGAGTGACTCGTCCGGCATCTCATCCAGAGCAGGGGCATTCACGGCTTCGGTGCTCACCGTATCCGCCGGGCTCTCATCGCGATCATCTCGGAGCCCCTTTCGCAGGCTTCATCTTCCTCTCACTAATAGAGACGGCGGCGAGCGCTGTTCGGTTAGGTCCTCGCTACTTACTCTCCAAGAATCGGTGCCTGTACACTTACCAGGCAGGACTCACCAAGAGGGGTCCGGCCGTTACTTTACGCACCGGTACTTGGCGTCGAAGGTACTTAGCCCTTCACGGTACTTCCAGGGACCGGAGTTCTGAAGAAGCCAGTTGATTCCTCTCTCCACCTGCTCGTTATCTATCACGCGATGCGGAGTGTGCTCGAGAACCGCGAATATGTCGGACCCCGTGCCACCCAGGATTTCCAGAGTGCGTAGTATGGGCACGTTTCCGCCTTCCCCTACAGGGGTCCAGTAGTAGCGGGTGCCGCCTGTCCACACGTTGTGGAGGTGCACTACGTGGCACCAGGGCGCGAAGTGCGATGTCATTTCCTCATAAGAGGCCCTAAGGCTGCGGGAAGCCAGGTAAATGTCACCGGTGTCAAGGCAAAATGAGAGATCCCACTGCATGAGCTCTTGCCTGCTTATCGACCAGAGCATCAGAAAGGCTGCCGGGTCCCTTTTCGGGCCGAGTTTCGGCTCGCAAACTACGGGAATCCCGTAAGCACGCTCAAGCCGCTTGATTCTCGGAATGGTCTCTCGAACCTGATCCACGCCCAGGTTATTGCCGGACTGGTCCCACACGTAAGGAAAGTGAACCAAGACGTACGAAAGCCCTTCGGCCCGGGCGAATTCCAGATTTCGCTGAAGCTCATCCCACGCCCGGCGCTCGCCCCTTAAGAGTCCGTATCTATCGTCCACTGCATAGAGGGGCGAATGTATGCCTAACCTGATGCCCAGCCGCCGGCAGTTGTGCACTACGGAATCGAAGTCGCCGGGAGCCTTGATGTCGCCAATTTCGATGGCTTGAGGATGCCACCTGTACATCTCTTTGAGCCGTTGGGACTCTGAAAGAACAGTGCTGCCGGAAATCGAGAAAATGAAAGCCATCATGCACCTCCGAAAGCGTACCGGCGGCTTCGTCGAAAAGAAGGCAAGACTAAGGCTGCGCAAATACCTAAGTGAAGCCCCGAATTAGTAGCCCATGAATTACGCTCTCTCTAGCCGATGGCTTGTGGTTTCTCTATGTTTCGCCTGCCCGTAGATTCGAGGCGGAGTCGGATATTCCTTCCTCACATCGACCACAATCGACCGTAACCGACGGTGATCGACTTGATACCAGTTATGAGGCGCCCGTTGACCCCGGTAACCCTATATGTCAATATGGGCATATAGGCAGGGGTTTGGAGGGTTGCACGGCATGAAGATCGAGGTATTCGGATCAGGGTGTGCCAAGTGCAGAAAAGCCGAGGAGATCATCCGCAGGGTGCTCGCCAAGGTAGGCGTCGAAGCGGAAGTGGTTCACGTGACCGATTTGAACGAGATTGTATCGCGCGGGATACTGGTGACTCCCGCAGTAGTAGTCGACGGGGTCAAGAAGGTAGAAGGCAAGGTTCCTTCTGAAGGCGAGATAAGGCGCTGGGTAGGGAAGTAACGTATTCCGCGCCTGGACGGTGCGGACATCTTGTCTTAAGGCTGCCTTAGGCGATCAGCCGAGCCCGTCATCGGGTACTAGTCGCTAGCAGGAGGTATGCCAGAAATCACGTGTTGACTATGAGGGCGACTTTGGTATAATGGAGACTGCTTGCGATGGCGGCGTAGCTCAGCCTGGTAGAGCATACGGTTCATACCCGTACTGTCACTGGTTCAAATCCAGTCGCCGCTACCATACGGTGGACCATTAGCTCAATCGGTAGAGCATCCGACTCTTAATCGGGGGGTTAAAGGTTCGAGTCCTTTATGGTCCACCAGCTAAACCGCCCAATCCCAAGATTGGGTTTTTTGTTTCTTAGGGGATTTGGTGCTTATTTGCTGTTTGCCAGTACGCTCTCAAGGAGTTGCGCGGCTCCCGTACACATCCGTATTCAGGTACTTCAGGCCGGAGTCTACCATCAGTGTGACAACCTTTGCGTCCGGCCCTAGCCGCTCCGCTACCTGGAGCGCGGCGATTACATTTGCACCGGAAGACGTTCCCGAGAAGATCGCCTCTTCTCGTGCCAGGCGCCTTGCCATTTCCTTGGCGTCCTCACTACCGACAGCGATGATCTCATCCACGAGTGCGGGTTCCCAGAGTGGAGGAGTGTATCCTATTCCGACTCCTTCGATGTTATGAGGTCCAGGTTGTCCTCCCAGCAGCACTGATGACTCCGCGGGTTCGACTGCGACGATCTTGATTTTCGGATTGTGCCGTTTCAGGACAACAGCGATCCCCCGCAGCGATGCCGCGGTGCCGACAGAATGCACGAAGGCGTCTATCTGTCCCCCAGTCTGGTTCCATATCTCCTCACCCAGCGAGTAGTAGCCGGCTATGCTGTCATGGTTGTTGAGCTGGTCGGTCCAGTACGTATTGGGCTCCCGGCTCAGTCTGCGGGCGGTTTCAATCATCTCTAGGATTAGCTTTTTGGTTGTGCGCCCTCCTTCGCTTGGAACCACGGTCAGTTCGGCGCCCAGCGCCGCCATCTGATTCAGTTTTTCCGGGCTGAACGCATCGGACGTGACTATCTTCAGCTTGTAGCCCTTTGCTGCGCATATGAGGGCGAGCGAAGCTCCCGTGCTGCCCCCGGTGTATTCCACCACTGTGTCACCAGGTTTGAGCCTGCCGTCACTCTCGGGCCTTGAGATTACGGCGTGAGCCATTCGGTCCTTCATGCTGCCCGTGGGGTTCTCCCACTCCAACTTCACGAAAATGCTTGCCGAACCGGGCGGCGGGACCTTGCGGAGCTGAATCATCGATGTGTTCCCGATGGCGCTGAGAATGCCCATGAGCCTCTACTCCTTTGCTTTCCGGGTTTTGCGCATTGGCTGAGTATTCTCCATTGAGCATCCGATTCGCCTTCTGTCGGTTACCCGTATGCGTTGTCCTGATACACTCTAGGTTCATCGCCGCATACGCTTCTCCGCTCACTTGCCGCTGGCGCGAGCTCCTTTGTTGTCGTAGAGTACTGGTGACGCTGTGATCGTCTACTGTTTACGGGGGTGCGAGCGGTGAAAGTATTGCTGCATGGATGTTACGGAAAGATGGGCAGGGTAATGGCGCGGGTGATTGGCGAGACGCCGGATACGGTGATTGTCTGCGGCGTTGACAGGGCCGTGCAGTCCGGCATCGATACTGCAGCGCCAGGCAAGGCTCCGGGCGCGTTGAGGCCAGCTGATGTGAGCCTGCCCGCGGGTGACTATCCCGTCTACGCCTCTTTGTCGGATGTTCCGCCATCTCTAGCCGGTTCCGTTGACGTCCTAATCGACTTCTCGCACCACTCAGCGCTCGACGATGTCCTTGCCTTCGGCACGGAGTGGCGGGTACCTCTCGTCATTTGCACCACGGGCTTCAGTCCCGAACAAAAAGCGCGGATGCAGGCTGCGTCCGCGCAGACGGCCATTTTGAACTCCGCTAACATGTCGTTGGGCGTGAACCTCCTTCTGTCACTTGTCAAGCAGGCAGCGGCTCTCCTTTCGGATACTTTCGATATCGAGATAGTAGAGAAGCACCACAATCAGAAGGTGGACGCGCCGAGCGGGACCGCTCTCATGATTGCCGATGCGATCAACGAAGCCTTGGAGGGCCAAAAGGAGTACGTGTTCGGCCGGCACTCCAAGACTGAGAGGCGAAAGAAGCAGGATATTGGGATTCACGCCGTTCGAGGCGGAGCGATAGTCGGCGAGCACTCCGTTATCTTCGCCGGCCAGGGCGAGGTTGTTGAGGTGAACCACACCGCTCTGTCGAGGGATGTTTTCGCGTACGGGGCCGTCAAGGCCGCGTCATTCCTTGCCGGACGGAAATCCGGCCTGTTCAGTATGAAGGACGTCATAGAAAGTCGGTAGGCTGCCGGACCGTCCTACGGTCGCCTGCAAGACCGATTAACATAAAGTACGCCTTTGTGCCATCGCAAATGGAGGCTGCGTAGGCAGCCTCCTCATCATTTCATGTAGGGCACAATAAGAAATCGAACGAGCGTTTGGCAGGAATATCCATATCTCTGGGAAAATCTGCCCCTACACGAGCAAGTGTCACGCAACACTCGCGCCCTATACACCTACCGGTCCATCCCCCTTACGCAATCCCTTTGTTTTTCCTTTGGAGAGGAGGCGAAAACATCAGGGCATAGCGACACTTTCCGGCGACGGTACGGTTGGAAAATACCTTATAGGGGGATTAGCATGCGGAGAATCAAGGTTATCTCGCTCTTGCTCTTTCTCGCCCTCCTCATGCCGCTGGTTTCGGGGTGTGCGGGCGGCGAAAAGGAGCCGGCAGCGGTTCCGACTGAGATCAATATCGGAGTATACGAGCCTATGACAGGCGCGTCGGCATCGGGCGGGCAGATGACTTGGGAAGGCATTCAACTGGCGAATGAGATGCATCCCGAAGTTCTGGGCCAGGCGATAAGGCTTCATCTAGAGGACAACAAGACCGACAAGACCGAGGCTGCCAACGCGGTTACTCGCCTAATCGACCAGAAAGAAGTTGTGGCGATTATCGGCAGTTACGGCTCGAGTCTCTCCATCGCGGGCGGAGAAGTTGCCAAGAACAAGAAGATCCCGGTTGTAGGGTGCTCGCCCACAAATCCGTTGGTTACTCAGGACAATGATTACTATTTCAGAGTTTGCTTCATCGATCCGTTCCAGGGCCGGGTAATGGCAAAATATGCGGTGGAGGAGCTGGGCGCCAAGACGGCGGCGATTATCCGGAACGTTCAGGACGACTACGCCGTTGGACTTGCCAACTACTTCAAGGAGGCCCTCATAAATCTGACCGGAGACTCCAACTGTGTCTTAGCAGAACTCGAATACAACACCGGCGATCAGGACTTTACCGCTCAACTCACGCAGACTGCCAGCCTGAATCCTGACGTTGTGTTTGCTCCAGGAAACTACGGCGATTCAGCGCTCATGATCCGCCAGGCTAGGACTCTAAAGATCACTGCCCCCTTCCTTGGAGGCGACACCTGGGAAGCGCCCGAGTTCATTTCCATAGGAGGAGTCGACGTGGAGGGCGCCGCCCTGTCAACCCACTATTCGGTGCAGGCTGCGCCGACCGACGCCAGCAAGGCATTTGTCGAGGCCTATAAGGCGAAGTACAACAAGGAGCCAAACGCGTTCGCCGCCCTCGGGTACGACGCCTACCTTATGATCCTGGACGCCATCAAGAGAGCCGGTTCGGCTGAGCCGGCTGCCGTAAGAGACGCCCTTGCGGAGACGAAAGACTTTAGGGGCGTAACCGGCACCATCACCATGGATGAAAACCGCGACGCCAACAAGAGCGCCGTGATCCTCCAGGTCAAGGACGGCCAGTTCCAGTACCTCACCACCGTGGAGCCGTTCTAGGACGATAACCGAATTCTGAAGGCCCTCCCGCTTTGTCGCGGCGGGAGGGCTGTCTTGGGGGCGCCGGTATGCAGGTGAGCATGTTCTTCCAGCACCTAGCGAACGCGATTTCGCTTGGGAGCCTCTATGCTCTGGTGGCCATCGGGTACACCATGGTGTACGGCATTCTGAGGCTTATCAACTTCGCCCACGGCGACCTACTCATGCTGGCCGCCTATGTTGTCTACTATGGGCGAGGTATGTTCGGGTTGCCGTGGCCGGTGTCGATTGTGCTTTCCGTTGCGGTCACGATCGGGATCGGTATAGCAGTCGAGCGGGCGGCCTACCGTCCCTTAAGGGATTCGCCGCGAACAACAATCCTCATATCCGCCATCGGCGTGTCATTTCTAATCGAGAACGTAGGGCTGGTTGTATTCGGCGGGCGCCCGCAGCCGTTTCCGCTTCCAGGTTTTCTGGACTCGGGCAGTGCCGCAGAGATAGCGGGCATTACCATCGAGAACATTACCTTTGCCATTCCCGTCGTGACGCTGCTCCTCTTGTACGGGCTCACCTACATCGTCCACAAGACCAAGACCGGCATGGCTATGAGAGCAGTGGCCAAAGATTTCGATACTGCGCGCCTGATGGGTATTGACGTGAATAAGATCGTCGCCATCACATTCGCGCTTGGGTCGGGGCTTGCTGCGGTTGGCGGGATCATGTGGGGCATGAAGTTCCCCCAGATCAACCCGCTGATGGGGATGATGCCGGGCATGAAGTGTTTCATCGCCGCGGTTTTTGGGGGGATAGGCAACATCCAAGGGGCAGTCGCCGGGGGCTTTCTCCTCGGAGTGGCTGAGATAATGATCGTCGCGTTTCTGCCATCCATATCCGGGTACAGAGATGCATTCGCGTTTGTCATCCTCATAGGCACTCTACTCTTCAGGCCGACCGGGCTTGTAGGTGAGAAAGTGGCGGAGAAGGTGTGATGCGCTTGATACGTGCCACAAGAACAAGACTCATCGTTTTCGTGTGCGCCCTTGCGGTTGTTGCGTGGGCCAACGGTGACCTTGAGACTATCGGGGTATCCGGATGGCAGTCATACGGCGTGCGAATCATTAACCTGTGCGCCATAAACGCCGTACTGGCGATGAGCCTCAACCTGGTTAACGGTTTCACGGGCCAGTTTTCGCTGGGCCACGCCGGCTTCATGGCGGTTGGCGCCTATACAACGGCCCTTCTTACCATGAATGCTGCCGCCAAGGAGAGAGTGTTCTTCATGACCCCCATAGTCGAGCCTCTCCGGAACCTTACCATTCCGTTTCTCCCCGCCTTGGTGTTTGCGGGGCTGCTCTCAGGGGTGTCGTCGCTTCTGGTTGGCGTGCCTGCCCTTCGCCTGAGAGGAGATTATCTTGGAATCGCCACGTTAGGGTTCGCCGAGATAATCCGCCTTATCATCCAGAACGTGCGTAAAGTGACCAACGGTGCTCTAGGATTGAAGGGAATCCCACCCGTGACCAACCTGTGGTGGACCCTGGGCTCAGCCATAGTCTGCTATCTTGGCCTGAGAAATCTCTTGTCGTCCAGTTACGGGCGCGCCTTCAAGTCAATTAGAGAAAACGAGACCGCAGCGCAGGCTATGGGCGTCGACCTCTTCAAGCATAAGCTCTTGTCATTCTTCATTTCTTCTTTCTGGGCAGGAGTGGGCGGCGGCCTCTTGGCTTCGCTGCTTACCACGATAGACCCGGTGCAGTTCAAGTTCACCCTTACGTTCCAGGTGCTTTTGATGGTTGTGTTAGGAGGGATGGGCTCGCTGTCAGGTTCAGTCCTGGCTGCCGGGATCGTTACCTATCTAATGGAGTATTTGAGGGTGGTCGAAGAGACGCATTACTTTGGGTCTTTCACGATAACCGGGATTCCCGGCCTCAGGATGGTAATTTTCTCGCTGGCTCTGGTTGTGGTGGTTGTCTGGTATCCAAAAGGGCTCATGGGAGATCGCGAGTTGACTTACGCCGAGGTCGGTCGCATAGCGTCACGGTTTTGGAAGCGGCTTAGGCTCAAGAGGGGAGATGCCGCATGATCCTGGATATCAAAGGGGTAAGAATGCAGTTCGGCGGGCTGGTGGCCGTAGACGACTTTTCTCTGTCTCTTGAGCAGGGCGAGCTTGTTGGCCTTATCGGGCCGAACGGAGCGGGGAAGACCACCGTGTTCAACGTGGTGACCGGCGTGTACGCGCCTACCCGGGGTACCGTAACGCTGGACGGCCGCGATATCACCGGGATGCGGCCGGACTTAGTCACGAGGCTCGGGATCGGCCGTACCTTTCAGAATATCCGCTTGTTCTCGAGGATGTCCGTCATTGAGAACATCTTGGTCTCGCTGCACTGGCGGCTTAGGGCGAATATCTTCGACGCCTTCTTCCTGAACCGGAAGTATCGGGTTGAGGAAGCTCTTATGAGACACCGGGCGATGGAACTGCTTGCCCGTGTAAACTTGGATGATCTGGCGGACCATCAAGCTGGCAGCCTTCCATACGGCTCCCAGCGCAGGCTGGAGATTTGCCGCGCCCTGGCGACTGAGCCGCGAGTGCTTCTCCTGGATGAACCGGCCGCGGGTATGAATCCGGCGGAATCCATTGAGCTCATGCGTTTCATAAAACAGATCCATGAAGACTTCGACCTCACAATACTGCTGATTGAGCACCAGATGAGGGTGGTAATGGGAGTATCCGAGAGAATAGTGGTGCTTGACCACGGTTTTGTGATTTCCCGCGGCACTCCTGAAGAGGTCTCGCGCGACCCACGTGTCATTGAGGCTTATCTGGGGGTGGAAAGGCATGCTTGAGATTTCTGACCTTCACGTATCCTACGGTGCCATCAAAGCCGTACAGGGCATTAACCTAAACGTGCCTGACGGCCAGATAGTCGCCCTCATCGGCACTAACGGCGCGGGGAAGAGCACGACTCTCAAGACGATCTGCGGGCTCTTAAGGCCCGAATCCGGAAAGGTGCTTCTGGATGGTGAGGATATATCCAGGTTTCCGCCCCAGGACATCGTCAAGCGGGGGATAAGCATGGTACCTGAAGGGCGGCACGTGTTCTCGGACCTAACCGTGTACGAGAATCTCATGTTGGGTGCTTACCTCCGCACCGACCAAGCGGCGGTTCGCGAGGAGCTTCGCAGGGTCTACGAGCTTTTTCCCAGACTCAAGGAACGCGAGCGCCAGTTGGCAGGGACACTCTCAGGCGGCGAGCAGCAGATGTTGGCTCTCGGTCGAGCGCTAATGGCTGACCCGCGCGTGTTGCTCATGGACGAACCTTCCTTGGGCCTTGCCCCCGTGCTGGTCCAGGAGATATTCGCGCTGATCGGCAGTATACACCGCCAGGGGAAGACGCTCCTCTTGATCGAGCAGAACGCCCGCGCCGCTCTCAGTATCTGCGATTATGCTTATGTTATTGAAACCGGCAGGATAGCTATGGAAGGTACTGGCGACGAGCTTCTGGACAACGACGACGTAAGGAAGATTTACCTGGGAGAAGTGGCGGGATAAGAGAGAACGATGCTGCGCGGGGGCCGGTTCGGCTTTCCGCGCAGCATCAGGTGGGTGTTTGCTCCCTACCGGCCAGGCGTCACCTTTGCCCTCCGGAGCAGATTGGCATTGGTCACTACCGTGATTGAGCTTGTGGCCATCGATATCTCTGCGATGACCGGGTGTAGGAAGCCCAGTATGGCAACTGGAATCGCGATGATGTTGTAGAAGAATGCCCAGAACAGGTTCTGCCGGATCTTTCTGAACGTTGCGCGCGACAGTTTGACTGCCGTGACTACACCGGAGAGGTCGCCGCGGACCAGCGTGATATCCGACGATTCTATGGCGATGTCCGTGCCGGTCCCGATCGCGATGCCAACGTTGGCTTGGGCGAGAGCCGGTGCGTCGTTTATACCGTCTCCCACCATCGCGATAGTGCCGAACTCTCTCTGGAGCCTCACCACTTCGTCGACCTTGCCGTCCGGCAGTACTTCTGCCAAGACGTGCGTAATGCCCACTTGGCTGGCTATGGCAGCTGCCGTCCTCTTGTTGTCGCCGGTGATCATGGCTGTATCCAATCCGAGATCCTTAAGCTCCTTAATGGCCGCCACCGAGTCTTCCTTGAGCGGGTCCGCCACTGCGATAAGGCCGGCTATCTCACCGTCCACAGCGATGATAATGGCTGTCTTGGCTTCCTCTTCTAGCCTGCGCAGGCTCTCCTCTATCTCCGCGACATCAATACCCTCGTCTTTCATGAGGCGCCTGCTGCCCGCCAAGACCCGTTTTCCGGAGACGTCCGCTGCCACCCCTTTGCCCGTAACGGAGGTGAAGTTTCGCGGTTCTTCAACCTGTAATCCCCGGTCCTTTGCACCCCTTACTATCGCTGCCCCGAGGGGGTGCTCTGAGGCGCTCTCGACGCTCGCTGCCAATGCGAGAATCTCATCTACCGTGCTTGGCCTGTTTCCGCCTGCGGGCACCACATCTGTGACCTCGGGTTTTCCTTTTGTGATTGTGCCGGTCTTGTCGAATACGACTACTTTGACCTCTTTCATCGTCTGAATAGCAGCCCCGTTACGGATGAGGACTCCGTTTTCAGCACCGATCCCGCTTCCTACCATCAGCGCAGTGGGTGTAGCGAGGCCCAGCGCGCACGGGCAAGCTATGACTAGCACCGCGATCGTCGCTGATAGAGCGAGGGTAACAGTGCTTAAGGTGGGATCGGCCCATGGGACGATGGCTGCGGCTTTCTCAAGCAGGCTCTTTAGGGGAGCAGGGAACGCAAGCCACACCGTCAGTGTTGCCAGAGCTATTACCAGAACCGTGGGGACGAACACCCCGGTTATCTTGTCGGCGAACTCCTGGATGGGCACCTTGGTGCCCTGCGCCTCCTCAACCAGTTTCACGACCTGAGCCAGGAAAGTGTCTTTCCCGACCTTGGTCGCTCTTACCTTGATAAAGCCGTTCTGGTTGACTGTGGCGCCGATGACTTGGTCACCGGGGCCTTTCTGGATAGGCATGGATTCACCCGTCGCCATCGACTCGTCAACCGCGGTCTGGCCTTCCACTACCTCGCCGTCTGTCGGTATCTTGTCGCCGGGCCTTATCACCATGATGTCGCCGGGCACAACATTCTCGATTGGAACCTCGACTTCTTCGTCGCCCCGGACAACACGCGCCGTCTTCGCTCCCAACTCAAGAAGCTTCTTGATGGCTTGCGAGGCTCTGCCCTTTGCCGTCTCCTCGATGTAGCGTCCGGTCAGGTGGAATGCCATGATCATCGCCGACACGCCTGCGTAGTTGGCAACGGGGAAGAAGAACATTGCCGGACCTGTTATGAACGCGGCGCCCGTCCCCATCGCGATGAGGACGTCCATGTTGGCGCTTCTGTGGGTAACGGCCCTATAAGCTGTCACAAAGGTACGGCGGCCGAACACAAACAGAGGAGGTATGGCAAGCAGGATCATACCGAGGTTCATTACAAGGTGATTCGGCCACATAATACCGAAGAACATCTCAGGGATCATCCACAGCATGATGGGGATCGTGAAAGCCCACGTGCCCCACATGCGCCTTCTGGCTTCCCGCATTTTCCGAACATCATCGTCCTCGTGAGAGGCGATTGATTCCTCGCCTTCAACAGCCAGGACTTCGAATCCGACCTCGGCCACGATGCGATCAAACGTCTCTCTGCTGACTACGGACGGATCGTATTCGATCGAGGCTTTCTCAGTGGCGATATTCACGTGGGCTGAGAGGACGCCGTCGGACCCGGCGAGAGCCGACTCAACTGCAGCCGCACAGCCGGCGCAGCTCATCCCTCCGATTTTGAGGGTAATGCGTTCCTTTTCCTGCTTAACGTCATATCCGGTATCCCGGACCACCTTGGCGAGTTTCTCTTTGTTTGTGGTCCCGGGGTCATATTCCACATAGGCTTTTTCGGCAGCGAAGTTGACTTGCGCAGTCTTCACACCTTCCGCCTTCTTGAGGGCGGACTCAATGGCGTTGGCGCAACCGGCGCAAGTCATGCCCTCGAGTTCCAGCGTTGCCTTTTCTGCCATGTTGTGTCGCCTCCAGTGCCGCATGGATTTTTGTTTGTTTGCGGTGTCTCCTGTCAAGCCAATTATGCCCTATCTGGGCGGTGTCGGAATATGTAAATGCTTTGATTGACCTAAGCCTGCGATGCGGGGAGCGTGGGCGAACCTAGAGGTTCAGAGAGATCAATAGAACAAGCCTCGCGGCAGACTGCGCTTCCGCGAGGCTTGTTAGCGTTTCTTACGCCCTATTACGCCCCTTACTTTCCGCCAAACGAGACGGGCACCCTGGCCAAAGTCTCTGTGCCTTTGGAGAACTCAACGGTTCCGCTCGGGCTCGTGGCCCGATCCAGATCCATCGCGAAGTCGAAGGCTGTCCAGCTGGGCTTCGGGGCTCCCGCCGGCAACGAGTGTGTAACCTTGATGTTAATGGAACCCAGGACATTGTGGCCGTCCTCAACGGTGACCGTGAAAGAGCCTAGATCCCACTTGGCGAACCCGTACATCCTGACTCTCTCCGTTAGAAGTGAGCCGCGGTCCGGTTTGAACACGATGATTTGCTGGCCGGGTTCGACGACTGCCAGATTTACTGGCTCAATGACGTCCCTGCCGTTCACGGTGCTTATCAACGTGACTTCCACATCCACCTTCTTGGCGAGGGAGAGCTCGAGATACGGATAGGATATCGCCGTATCTGCCGGCCCCGAGGGCGCGGTCAGCCTCACTGTCAGCTGGATCACCCCGCCCGGTCCTACCTTGGCGTCCTCAAGCGTCATGGTATACCCGCCGGTGGGTCTTTTCCCGGCTGCAATCATGATTAGTGACTTGTCGCCGCTTTGGAAGACTGCGGCAGACGGCGTGTCTACCTTCGAGATCTCCCCGACAGATTCACTGATTGCGGGATCGCCGCTCGGCCCCTCTGCGATGCGCGGAGGGAGTCCCGGAATGCCCAGGAGAAGGCTGTGCAGGTCCACCGAGAAGACCGTCTTGTTGCCCTTCGAATCCACGAGAATTGCCTGTTTGTTGTCCCAGTCGTAATACACTTTCTCTTGGCCGGACCACAGCGTGTGGCTTGCCTCAGCCGGGTCGGCAGAGCCGACAACATCCTTATCGCCGACCTTCTTCGCTTCCTTGAGCGCGTTCAAGAACTCTGTCGGGTTGCCTACCATAACTGCATTTCCGTACTTGTCGCCTACATATAGATCCCCTTTGTCCAGCTTAGCCAGAGACACCAGGTTTTTTCCTCCGCAGGCCGACACGGCGGCGGCAAGGACAATAACCGACAACAGCAGTACCGCTCTTGAAGCCCACGACTTAATGCTGTTGGTGAGTTTCACTTGTTCATTCCTCCCATATCCCCCAAGACGATGTTCCCGTGGAATGGTTCCCGGATGCGGGTTTCCATTCGCCGCCCGATCGAGGAAAAGTTTGCCCATAAGGGGCTGAGAGATGCTAATTGAGATGTTACTAGGATGCTACTCAAGGGGCGCGTGTCCCCTGGCCGGTGTTTCGCGACACTAAGTTTGCGATTTTCGCAACGCTTTTCGTAGGATCATTGCGTTTTTGCAGCGGGCCGCTGCAAAAACGCAAAGTCGACACCATTCGCGTTATGATTTTCGCAAAGTTCCGTTGCTGCCGGGCACACCGGGCACGCCGTGTGCCGGTTCAGCTCCGGCAACTATGGCTCAGCATGACTGCCCCGAGCGCTCCGCAATAGGGGCCGTGCTCGAGGAATGTGAAGAAATCGTGGCCAAGAAGAGTGCCCAACTCGTGGAACCGACTTCTTACCAGCGGGTGCCTTGTGGGTGAACCTGCCACGACTACGGTATCCAGACGGTGAGTCCTGGCCACCTGGATGGCTATCACCGCGATTGTCTCAATTACCAGCTGAAGTATGGCCGACGCTATGTCTTCTTCCGATGCCAGGCTAGCAGTCTTTGCGCCGAAGTTTGAGGCCGTGAGCTCATTTAGCACGGGAGACGCTTTGGCGTCCGGATACAGATCCGATACCATGAGATCGACCCGGTGTCTGTTTCCTCTCTGCGCCTTTTCCATGATCCCCTCAAAACTATCCGTCCTGAGCAGGAGGCTTGAAAGGCCGGTGATGGTTCCCCCTCCGACGGCGGTACCTGCAGCCCGCACGCCATTTCCTTCTTCTACGGCAAATACGGAGGTGCCGGTGCCGAACCCGACCAGAACAAAGGCATCGACTGATTTTCCTTCGTCAGCCAGCAAGTGCCGGGCGCCTGTCCAAAATGCCGTCAATTCGTCGGCCCGGTGCACCTTCTTGCGGACGGCTTCAGGCAGATGGGATTCCAAGATATCTGCTCTGCACCCCGTGAGGTAGACTCCCTCGCACTCATTCAGAGACTTCGCCATCTCTACTGCCGAGTCTAGGTCCATCATGCAGAAATCTCTCCGGTTACCCTCGATGGTCACTACCTTTGTGAGAGAGCCTCCGGCATCCATCCCTATCTGCAAGCTCACCAACTCCAATGCGCTCCGGTGTAGTGGCAGAGCGGCCTACACCTGCCAAGGTCATTCGGATATTTCCCACGCCATTTTACCTCATATGGCTATACCCTCTCGCGTTTGGGGGATAGGTCGCGGCAGAAGTGCCTCTGACGCTGCGGAGTCTGCGAACGGAAGCTTATTCAAACAGCTCGCTAACCGATTGTCCTCGATCTATGCGCTTGATGCATTCGCCCAAGAGAGGGGCGATGGAGACAATCACGAGCCTATCCCACCGCTTTTCTTCCGGAACCGGCACGGTGTCGGTTACTACAAGTTCCTTGAGGGCAGTCTTTGACAGGTGCTCAGAAGCTGAACCGGACAATACGGCATGGGTGCACGCGCCGTAGATTTCGGCGGCTCCTCTCTCTTCAAGCATTCTCACAGACTGTATGAAGGTTGACCCGCGGTCGATTTCCTCGTCAAAGAGAATGGCCTGCCTGCCTCTCACATGGCCGACAACAGCGGTGGCTTTGACTTCGCCTCCAATCCTGCGCTTATCGATGAAAGCCACCGGCGCCTCCAGCCGTTCCGAGAACTTCTGGGCTCTCTTCACCGCGCCGGAGTCCGGAGCCACGATCACCGGATTGGCCAGGCGTTTTTCCCCGAAGTAGCGCGCGAGTACCGGTTGAGCCGTCAGGTTGTCTGCAGGTATTGTGAAGAAACCTTGGATCTGGTCCGCCGTGAGGTCAACCGTCACAACTCTGTTGACTCCGGCGGTCACCAATAGGTCGGCCACCAGGCGTGCGGTGATGGGCACACGCGGCTGATCCTTCTTGTCGGTCCTGACGTACGGGTAGTAGGGCAGTACCGCCGTAATGCTCTTCACCGAAGCTCTGCGCAGGGTATCTATCATAATCAAGAGCTCCATGAGAGCTTCATCAACCGGCGGCACTGAGGTTTGAACCACGAACACATCCGTGTTCCTAACATTCTCCTTGATCTGCACAAAGGTATTGTCATTCGGGAACTTGAAGATGTCGGCCTTTCCCGGCTCCAGAGAGAGGTAGGTACAGATGCTCTCGGTCAGTTCTCGCGTTGCCCTTCCGCCGAATATCTTCACTCTGATTCCCCCCGAAGATCACATTGGGTGCTCGCCTCTTGAGTCCTTCTTTCTACAAAGGAACCTTCCCTCGACGAAAGGAATTACACGGGGATCCATCAATTACGTCTAGGGAGTGGTCCAGCATGACGAAGAAGGCGCCGGCTATAGTGCAGGGAGACGCAGTAGCGATAGTGGCTCCGTCGGGCGCGGTCCACAAAGAAGCTCTGGACAGGGGGATTGCCATCATTGAGGAGCTTGGCTACGAGGTCAAGCTCGGCAAGTCGGTTCTGAACCGCTTCGGCTATCTGGCAGGCGAGGACGTTGACCGTGCTGCCGATTTCACTTGGGCATGGACAGATCCCGAGATAAAGGCAGTGATTGCCGCTCGCGGCGGATACGGGGCCACTCGCATGCTGCCGTACCTTGACTTCAGTGTTCTGAAAGAACACAAGAAGATTTTCGTCGGGTACTCGGACATTACAGCTCTTCACCTGGCGTTTTGGAAGGAGATGCGGCTCGTAACCTTTCACGGCCCGATGGTCGAATCGGGCGAGGAGAGCGGCCTGTCAGAACCCTACAACCTGGAAGGGCTAAGGCGGGCGCTGGACGGAACATCTGTAGTAGGAGAGATGCCTCTCCCGCCGGGCACTGAGCTCTTCGCTCTTGGCGCGGGCACGGCCGAGGGACAGCTGGTTGGCGGCAATCTGTCTCTAGTGGCTGCCACCGTCGGAACCAGGTGGGAATTGGATACGCGAGGGAAGATACTGTTTCTTGAGGAAGTGGGCGAGAGGCCGTACAGGGTCGACAGAATGCTTTGCCAGCTGGAGTCAACCGGAAAGCTGGCCGATGCTGCAGGTATCTTGCTGGGTGATTTCACTGACTGCGACGCCGCGGGGAGTTCACCTTCTTTCACAACGTGTGAGATTCTCCGCCAGTACTTCGGCCGGACTGGAAAGCCCTGCCTCATGCGGTTCCCGGCAGGTCACGGGACGTACAAAGCCACACTGCCCTTGGGCGCCAAAGTCCTCTTGGACGCGGACCGCGGCGTAGTCAGATTGCTTGAGCGCCCCACAGCCTGACCATGCGAGAACCGGCAGGAAGCCAGGAAGACACCCCGGAGGTGATGGCTTCCTGCTACGGATGCACTTGGCAGAAACACTTTCTCGGAAGCTGCGTCTTTTATGACTGGGGGCTGAGCTGAATACGCCCCTAGTATGCTTTCTGAAAAGAGGTCGATCGATGTGACTTTCGGCAAGAGAGGCGACCGTTGGGGCGCCGGCCGGGCGGCGATTATCGCCTGCGTTATCGCCGTTTCAATACTGACCGCCCAGTTTGGCGGGTATCCGGCGATAGCGTCTGCAGAGCCTATTGAAGCCTCTGGCGCAGAGGCGATTACCAGGTTCAGAGTCTATTTTCCCCTCTATCTGGCCAGCGGCAGCTATGTATATCCCGTCGAGTACTACGTTCCAGAGACCGAGGATTCTCCCAGAGCGGCCATCGAGGCTCTTGTAGCGGGCTTGCCCGATGACGGAAGTTTCGGATTTGTACCCATTCCGGAGACTACCGAAGTGCTCGGCCTTACGATTGAGGACGGCCTTTGCACGGTTGACTTCAGCGAAGATATTCTCAAGGTAAACGTAGGGTCAGGTGGAGAATCCGCGCTGGTTAATGCCATTGTCTGGACTTTGGTTCAATTCCCCGATATTGATAAGGTGAGCATCACCGTAGGCGGCGAACCCGTTGAGACGCTGGCGGGGCATGTCGATATCACCGAACCCCTTGAGAGGGGCAGCGACAGCGTCGTATTCCGAGGTTTTGAAGACTGCTATCAGCACTGGGCCGGAGGAGCGGTCATGGTTCTCCAGTCCATGGACATCCTCAACGGTCGGGCGGAAGGTGTCTTCGAACCGGACGGCAAGTTGACACGCGCGGAGTTCGTGAAGATGCTTGTTGAAGCTCTCACCCTCTCCGAAGCACCTGACCAGGATGTTCCGTTCACCGACGTGGATGCCCACTGGTCGAAGCCGTACATTCAGAAGGCTTTGGCTTCCCGAGTCATTTCGGCTTCAGATTACGCCTCCGGTTTCCGGCCGGACGAAGTGATTCCTCGAGAAGAAATGGCTTACCTGTTGGTGCCTGCCAGTGAATCTTACAGAGAGGCTCATCCCGCCATCCAGTACCCCGCGCCAAGTGCTGTGCCGGTGTTTACCGATTATGACGAGATAGACCCGAAGTACGTGGGCAGCGTGGAAGAATGCGCCAAGCTGGGTCTCCTAGAAGGTTACCCCGACGGCACTTTTGCCCCGCAGGGCGGCCTTACCCGGGGCGAAGCAGCCACCGTATTAGCCAGGGCCATGGGTGTTCGGGGCGCAGGGACCCATGTTGTGGTCTCTTCTCCGAGGCCCGGGGCGAAGTGGGACGACGGCCAGTTTGTGATACTAGGAGCAGCGTCGGCGTTTGAGGGTACGGTGAACTTCCGCTTTATCGACTCAAACGATGAAGTGCTCTACGAGAACTACACTACATCGACTTTGGGCATGGGCTGGGGAGCAATCGGCGTGTCCGTAGACACTTCCCTCTTTGGCGGGGACCCCACTCTCCTCGAAGTGTTCCTGGTGAGCATGAAAGACGGTTCCGACTTCGTAATAACAGGAGTGCCCATCGAGCGGCGGTAGGTGTCGCTCAGGGTTGACAGTGCAGACAGTTCTGCATAATATGTCAACGGTGAAGCGGAGCGTTGTTGGGCGATGGCATTGACTCTAGCGGAACGACGTCGGTGCCAACACAACGACTATCAAGAGGCGGCAGAGTCTTAAAGACGCTGCCGCCTTGATGTTTCCCCGGTAATTCGACACAGCACGCCCTCCTTTCGAGTCCTTGGCGGGACAAGCCATGACAAGACCTGCAGAGCGGCAGGAATAAAATGGAAGCCAAGAGACATAGAGGGAGGTCTGGCTTTGAAGAACGTGAAGACGTACCTCACGTCGAAGAAACTTCCCGGGTTCAACGTTGACCGGGGCTCCTATCTTGCGCTGGTTCTCGGATTCCTCCTCGGGAGGACAACTTTCGCCGAGAGCCTCTCGCCTTTTGGCCCTTCAGTTTATGCCGGCGCAAGGGGAGTGGGAGGGTCCGCTGCCGTCTTCGCCGGCCTCGGTGCTCTGGCAGGGAGTATAACGTTGGGCAGGTGGGATATCTTGGGGTATCACGCCCTCGCGATGGCTCTCTCAACTTTTCTGATTAAGCCTAAGGCCCGGCGTAACTACCCACCCGCTCTAGACGCCCTCATTGCAGGAGCTTCCATCGCGGTATCCCGTGCGATTGTCAACATAATCCATGCTCCTGCGCTCTACGCCTATATCTTTGCGCTTCTAGAGGGTCTGTGTGCGGTGATCCTCTCGATCTTGGCAAAGTCCGCGTTTGCGAAGGAGAAAGAAGCACAGGCTCAGGTGGAACGGAGTTCCGAAGCAGTTTTGGTGTTGGGGCTGCTCTCGGTTGGAGGACTGGTTGGCCTGGAAGTATGGGGTTTTCCGCTAGCGACAGTCGCCGTCATGGCTTCTACGCTCCTGGCCGGATACGGGGCAGGCCCCGGTGCGGGCGCGATTGCGGGTTTGGCCGGCGGCATGGTGTTAACTCTAACCGGCATGGAAATGCCTGAGATAATCGGAATGCTGGGTGTTTCCGGGGTGTTGGCGGGCGTCGGCGGTTGGTTTGGAAAAACCGAAAGCGCGCTTGGCTGCATATCCGCAGGCCTCCTTATGTCGTTGTACAGCAACTCGCTCGATTCCTCGGCAGCCCTCCAGCGGCTTTTTGCTCAGTCGGTAGCGTGTCTCCCCCTGTTCCTTATGACACCCAAGATGGCTCGCGCGTTTTCCGCCCGGTTTCCCGTTCTCTCGCAAGTGAAGCGCCCTGACAGGCCGCGCCTCGATGCCGACCCGACCAGGCTCAGGGCTGCAGCTGTCTCCCAAGCGCTGACCGAAATCGGTGAGATGCTGTCCCAATCGTCCGCCGCGGTCTTGCCGCAGGAGGGAGATGTTAACCCGCTGTCATCAGCTTCTGCAGCCGCTCCCTTAAGGCAAGTTGCTGAGAGGGTGTGCCGGGAGTGCGAACGGGAGGGAGTCTGCTGGAAAGACGAGTTTGGTGATACTTACGAGGCCTTTTCCGACTTCGTACGGCAGACAGCGATATCGGGGCAGATCTCTTCCGCCACAGACAACTCCGGGCTCGCCGACAGGTGCATCCGGTTCCCTGAGGTGCTTGCCGAGATAAACCACTACCGGGAGTTGGAGCGGCTACGGCAACGGGTGAAGGTGATGGACGGCGAAACAAAGGAGTGTTTGGCTTTCCAGTACAAGTGTCTCGCTCAACTGCTGTCTCCCCGAACGCCTGTGCCGAAAGATGAGCCGAAAAGGCCCCATAAACCACGGCTCAAGGTCACCATTAAAGGAGACACTCTGCCAGCGGACGGTGGGTCGAAACCCGGTGACATGTGGGTGAAGTATGACCTGGGACCTAACCGGGTAATGGCGATCCTGGTCGACGGCATGGGTAAAGGTGAGAAGGCTGCAAGAGAGAGCCGCGACACTATAGATATCCTCAAGTCGCTGCTCGACTGCGGGCTTGACTATGATTCCTGCATCTCGTTTCTGAACTCGGCCCTCTTTCTTTCCTGCAGACCCGACGGTTTTGTGGCCGTGGACTGCCTGCTCATAGACCATGACACAGAGAGGGCGTACTTTCACAAGCTGGGGTCGCCGCCGTCCTTTATCCGCAAGAAAGACGGCAACGTGCTCGTGGTTAGGGCTCAGAAGCCTCCGGCGGGTGCTTTTTCGTCAATGCCCTCGTTTTCCACGAGCGAGCCGATTGCGCCGGGCGACACCATCCTCATGGTTTCAGACGGCGTATTTCGCTCCAGCCCTATCCCCGCGCGAGCTGAGCATCACTTGGTATCCAAGATCCGGAGGTCTAAGGACGAGTCGCCGGAAACCCTGCTCAAGACTCTCATAGGTTACGGGCAGAGGATGCGGGTACATGAGATTGCCGATGACGTAACTGTCGTGGTAGCCAGAATCGACCGGGCATGAACGGGCCTAGGTGAGCTCACGGAGGTGCGCCTGGTGGCTAATTCTGGTATCCTTGCATTTGCGGGGTGGTAACCGACGTCAAGGGAGAGTCCAACCGACAGGGTCCTTAGAAAGGTCCGCGATACCGTGAGGCGCTATGCCATGTTCCAAGAAGGCGAGCTGGTGCTTGTTGCAGTATCCGGCGGGCCTGATTCAATGTGCCTTCTTGACGTTCTCCACCGCTGCCGTTCGGAGTTCGGCATGTCGCTTCTGGTCGTCCATCTGAACCATCACATGCGTGAACAGGCGCCCGAGGATGCCCGAATGGTTCGCGATTACGCACGCTCCAAGGGTATTGAGACCCGTGTCGGCCACGCGGATGTGCTCGAATTGGCGAAGGAGACAGGAAAGGGCGTTGAGGAGGCCGGTAGAGACGCCAGATACCGCTTCTTCCGGTCGCTCCGAAAAAAGACCGGCGCTTCGAAAATCGCCCTCGGACACAATCTCAACGACCAGGCCGAGACCGTATTGATGAGGCTTCTCCGCGGGAGCGGCACGAGAGGGCTATCCGGAATTCCGCCTGTTAATGGAAGTGTTGTGCGGCCCCTTATCGAGGTGCCGCGTGGCCTAATAGAGGCGTACTGCGAAGAAAACGGTATTCCGGTTATGACCGATGTCTACAATCTGGACCTCAATTACACGAGGAACCGGATCCGGTACGAGACCTTGCCCGAACTCGCGAGGACGTACAATCCGTCCCTGGTAGACACTTTGGGCGATGTAGCCAGGGCTCTCAAGCTGGATTCCGATTTTCTGGACGAACTCGCCGCAAAAGCGTTTCAAGAGCATACTTGCCGCCGCGGAAGAGTCACTGCTGTCAATATTAACGGACTTAGGCAGTTGAATGCGGCTATCGGCTCCCGTGTGATAGGCCTAGCGTGGCTCGAGGCATCCGGGGCCGATGCGAGCTTGGGGCTGGACCGTGCGTTGAAAGTGCTCTCTCTTGACGAGACTCCGGTTTTCTTGCCGGGAAAGGTTGCGGCGGTACGTGAGCGCGATTTTCTCGTATTCTATCCTGAAGCCCCCAAATTGGAGCCGGTTCCCCTGGCAGTACCGGGCGAGACTCCGATTCCGGAGCTTGGCGTCACCGTGATCACTTCCTTTGTGGAGGAACCGGATGTAAGAGCATCCGTCATGAGTTCTGCGGTGTCTTCCTCTGCAAATTCGGGCCTATGGCTTGAAAAGGAAGATGTTGCGTTCGTAGACTACAGTAGGTGCACGGAGTCGCTCGTAGTGAGGAAAAGATCCCAAGGCGACAGATTTCTGCCCTTGGGGATGGAAGGGCGGCGGCAGAAGCTCCAGGATTTCTTTATACAGAAACATGTGCCGAGATTTTACAGGGATTTTGTGCCTATCGTCGCTTCAGGGGACAAGATAGTGTGGGTAGCGGGGTTTAGGTTGGACGAAAGGTTTAAAGTTAAAGAAAACGTAACGAAGGTGCTGCGTATTGAGGTCAGGCGTGAGTTGCGGTCTAGCAGGAATTGTGCTACGATTTGAAGGTCTCGCCCGACCTTTGGTCGGGTTTATTGCTACTAGAGAGGGGGCGTTAGGTTGAACAACAGGATATGGCGAAGTCTCGCGGTCTACGCGCTTCTAATATTCATAGCAATATCTCTGGCTGATTTCTTTACGCCCAGAGACCAGTATGCAGAACTGGACTATAACCGCTTTCTCGCTCAGATGGAGTCAGGAAAGATCGTATCGGTCACCATTGTCGACGGGCAAGGTGTAACCGGCACCCTTAAAGACGGCACCAACTTCACCACAATTGTCCCGGCAGACCCGGATCTCTATACGAAGCTGGTCGAATCCGGAGCGACAGTTAAGTTCGAGATGCCTCCTGAGCCGTCGTGGTGGATCTCGCTTCTTTCAAACATGATCCCCGTCCTGATCATGGTGGCTCTCTTTTTCTACATGCTTCAGCAGAGCCAGGGCGGCGGAAAGCAAGTCATGCAGTTTGGCCGCTCTAGGGCACGGATGCAGTCTGACATTCACGAAAAAGTGACCTTTGCCGACGTCGCAGGTTGTGAAGAGGCAAAGGAGGAACTGCAGGAGATTGTCGATTTCCTGAAGCACTCGAAGAAGTATGTGGAGATGGGCGCGAGGATCCCCAAGGGGGTGCTCCTGTTTGGACCTCCGGGAACGGGAAAGACCTATATTGCCCGAGCCGTAGCGGGAGAGGCCGGCGTACCTTTCCTGTCTATCAGCGGGTCCGACTTTGTCGAAATGTTCGTAGGCGTTGGCGCTGCCCGAGTACGTGACCTGTTTGAGCAGGCCAAGAAAAGGGCTCCCGCTATCGTCTTCATCGATGAGATCGACGCTGTCGGGCGTATGAGAGGTGCCGGCATGGGCGGCGGGCATGACGAGCGCGAACAGACCCTCAACCAATTGCTCGTCGAGATGGACGGCTTTAGCACTAACCAGGGCATCATTGTGATGGCCGCCACAAACAGGCCGGACATTTTGGACTCTGCACTCCTCAGGCCCGGACGCTTTGACCGCCAGGTCATCCTCGACAAGCCTGACCTGAAGGCCAGAGAAGAGATACTGAAGGTGCACAGCAGGGGCAAGCCGATTTCCAAGGATGTTGACATGAGCGCCCTGGCCAAGAGCACCGCAGGGTTTACTCCCGCCGACCTGGAGAACCTCGTAAACGAGGCCGCCTTGTTGGCCGCCAGACGGCGGAAGAGGCGCATCGGTATGGAGGAACTTGAGGAAGCTACCCAGAGAGTTCTCGCCGGTCCCAGGAAGAAGTCGAGGATTATCAGCGAGAAGGAGAAGCGGGTAATCGCTTTCCACGAAGCAGGCCACGCGTTGGCAGCCAAGATCCTGCCGAACACGGACCCGGTACGCGAAGTGACCATTGTGTCGCGAGGTGCGTCCTTGGGTCACGTGTCTACCGTGCCCGAAGAAGACAGGTACCTCGTAACGAAATCGCAGATTCTGGATAGGGTTACCTCGGCACTGGCCGGCCGCGCGGCAGAAGAGCTCATGTTTGATGATGTCTACAGCGGGGCCGCCAACGACCTGGAACTTGCCACCCACCTGGTCCGCCGGATGATCATGGAGTTCGGCATGTCGGATAAGCTCGGGCCCCTGACCTTCGGGCGCAAAGAGGGACAGGTGTTCCTGGGCAGGGATCTAGGCAGAGAACGGGATTACTCCGAAGAAGTTGCCGCCGCTATTGACCAAGAGGGGCGCGCCATCATCAACGAGTGTTTCGAGAAGGCCAAGGCCTTGCTCGAGGAGAGGAAAGACACTCTTATCTTGGTTGCGGAAACGCTCTTGGAGCGCGAGACCCTGAAGGGAGCCGAACTGGATATTCTCTTGGCCGGCAACCCGTTGCCTCCGGTAAAGTCGTCTGACACGCCTGTGGTTGACAGGGTTGAAGATAAGCCCAAGATCACACCGGATCCAAAGAGAGTGGCTCCGGTGCCGGAGAGCGACTAGGATTAGACCATGGAGAACGAGCCGCCGGGCGCGCACGTGCCCGGCGGTTTTCCCTACTTGCACGCTTTAGTCCGAATACGGTATCTAGAAGGATTCGCTCTCGGCTCTCACTGTGGGTAGGCTGAAACAGAAAGAACTGCCGTGGCCCAGCTTGCTCTCAACCCAGATCCTGCCGCCGTGGAGTTCCACAATCTCTTTAGCTATCGCAAGGCCGAGGCCGCTGCCGGCGGCTGAAGTGCGCGACTTAGGCGCCTTGTAGAACCTGTCAAATACGAACGGCACGTCGCGTTCATCGATTCCCGGCCCGCTGTCTCTCACCTTGATAACAGCCTCAGAAGGGTATATCGCGGGCGCTCCGGCGGCCAGCAAGTCCGCTTCGCTGCCCAATCCGTACTCAAACGAGCATCCTATCTCTATCCAACCGCCCTTAGGCGTGAACTTCACAGCATTGTATACCAGATTTGCTACAACTCTGGCCAAGTGGTCTGCATCTGCATTGATGCAAACGGGCGGCTGTGAATCGTCTGGTTCGGGAAGCTTAAGCCGCGGTTCCAGATCTGCTCCCCGAATGTCTTGTTCGTGCTTCTCGTACATCATGCGCACCATGCTGACAACATCGAGAATCTCGGGGCTGTATTTGGTCCGCCTTGCTTCCAACTGCGTAAGCTCGAACAGGTCGTCTATGAGTACCGCCAACCCGTCCACTTTAGTACGAATCAGGTCGAGATACCTGGCTTTTGCATCTGCGCCCTCAACAACCCCGTCCAAAATAGCCTCTGCGTATCCTCTAATCAGAGTTACCGGAGTCCTAAGGTCGTGAGCGATGTTCGCCAATAGATGTTTCCGCGCTGCCTCGATGCGGGCTATCTCCCGGTTGATGGTCTCCAGTTTACGGTTGGATTCGACAAGCTCAGCCGTCCGCTCTTCGACCCGGCTTTCAAGGTTTCGGTTGAGGTCGATAAGCTCTGTGTTCACGACGGCAATCTGCTCGGAAAGCTGTTCTACCTCTTTGACGGTTTTCGAGAACCGCAGAGACGAAGAGTAGGACTGCATGAAGCAGAGGAATACGAGGCCCAACTGCGACAAGTTGCCGATACGCAAGAATTCGTGGAAGTAGAGCGCGTCGATTAGAGAAGTAATTACGAAAACACAGGCTCCAAGTGCCATCGCTATGGACCCGAGTCGCTTTCGCGCAATGGCCAAGATGAGAATCCGGGCAATGACTGCGGCGATGACAACAATATCGAAGATCTGGTAAACGATCACTGCTCGTGTGGAGACCTTTGGGCCCAGAGTGACAGCGAGGCTCGAGAAGGCCAAGCATATTGCCGTGACGAACCGAGTCGCGCGCATCCGCACGTCTTGGGGGAAGCTGCTTTCCACATACGCCACGCCCAATGGCAGAAGAGCCCATGTGGTGACGTATTCAAGGGTGATCGCCACCGTCCAGGGAAACTCCGGGAAGACTCTGGTCACGAGTATCTGCCCTACGAGAAGAGCCCTTATAGAGAACGCGATGCAGAGCCACCCGAAGTAGAGATTAGTGTGGTCGCGCCTCCTTTGCGAGAAAAGGCACAGGTGGTAATTTCCCATGATGCTTAGGGCGCCAAAGCTTCCTGCATCAAGCAGAACGCGCCAGTCATCCTGGCGGCTGATTGTCGATGCGGTTCCCAATTCCAGATCGGACCACACGCCGCCCCTGCGATGAAGGAAGTTTGACGCTTGAATGACTATCGTTGTTTCCGGCCGGTCCGCGTCGAACTCTAGGTGGTTTCGCGCATCTCCCGCGGTCATTGTACTGGCGGAGGTCCCCACCGTACCTACGGACGCTTTGAGCTCGCCATCAACCCAAATCTTGTATGCTGTTGCGATGCCGTGCGTGCTGATAGCCAAGCGTTCGCCTGTGCCCCGCGTCTTTAGCGTCAGCACATACGTGGCGTAACCTTCGGCGCCGACCTTCTTCCCGTCGACTATGTAGCCGTTCCACGAGCTTGGGAGGTCAATGAAGCCCGTCATTCTTGATTGAGCCGGCAGATCAGATGGTTCTAGGAGCTCTTTCCAATAGAACTCCCACTCGCCTCTAAGGAGTACGATTGGATCATCGCTCGGATCCCACTCCGTAAGATCCAGCACACCCTGGATCGCGACCGGCGGCACTTCGCCCGACCTGGAGGCAACGGCAATTCCGCCTGCCAGGAGCAGCAAGCCGCATAGGAGCCATATGGCGACGACCCAGCCGTGTTTGTGCATAGTGTTCCTGTCTAGTCTGCAGCACCGCTGTCAAACTTGTATCCGGCTCCTCGCACCGTGACTATAAACTCGGGTGCCGCAGGGTTTTTCTCGATCTTCTTACGGATGTTCGATATATGCACCATCACGGTGCGGATATCTCCCAGGCTCTGTGCCTGCCAAAGCCTCTCGAACAGCTCATCCGCGCTGAAGACTCTATCGGGGTTTTGTGCCAAGAGGACGAGTACCTCATACTCTTTGCGAGACAGGTACACTTTCTCGCCTCGAACCTTCACGGTGCAACCCTGCAGGTCTATCTCCAGGTCCCGGTATTTGAGAACTTCCGGGCCGCCGTGGGTATTGGCTTCGGCCGCCATCCTGTACCTGCGTAAGTGGGCTTTCACTCTGGCTAC
The DNA here is from genome assembly GCA_050952125.1 of Bacillota bacterium. GTDB lineage: Bacteria > Bacillota > Sulfobacillia > Fermentithermobacillales > Fermentithermobacillaceae > UBA3951. Next base: position 326,568 of record JBMNKK010000004.1, on the reverse strand, counting down.
AATTTCGCGGGGGCTAAACGGTTTCGTAATATAGTCGTCGCCGCCCGCCACCAACCCCATTACCTTATCGATATCGTCACTCCGACAGCTGAGGAACAGTATGGGAACATCGGTAACTTTGCGGAGCTCGGTACAGACCTCAATACCGTCCAATCCCGGAAGCAGCACATCGAGGATGATTAGGTCGACCTTTTGCTTGCCGGTCAGTTCCAGGGCTTGGCGCCCATCAAGGGCAGTGATTACCTCGTAACCTTCCTTGGTCAGGTAAAGGCCTAGGAGTTCGCTGATTTCGGCTTCGTCGTCTACGATCAGAACCCTTTCTCCTGACAAATTTCAACACTCCTCCATGCCTGCATATTTGACATGTATCAGAAAAGTTCCTGCTACGGCAAAGATGTGGTTAAGAGGTACCTTCTTCTTAAAGAATACTTTAACAGCTAGTGCTTGCAAATGCACACACTATTCAGTTAGGCTAGTGGACACCTGGAGCACTTTCGTAGACTGGTCACATCATGACAGTCCTCGAGAAGGCCCTATCTATCGGGAGCAAATGTGTTAAGGAAAGGGGGTGACTCTCATGACGGATATGTCCCGGCATATTTGCACAGAGTCCGCGCTCGGGAGGGCTGCGGCGTTTGACCGTGCTGTGGCCGAGGTTGCCAAAAACCTGATCCTAAAGGAATCACGCGATCTGAGAGACGTCTTGAAGGCTGTTGCTCTTGTTCTCAAGGCAACGTGGTGTTCGGCTAGCCGAATAGACTCCGGAAGAATCGTTGCCGATGTTCAAGACTGGAGCGTTCAGCCTCTTCCACCGTCAGGGAGCGTTCTCTCTGAAGGCCTGGACGCAGCCTGTTTTGAGTCTTGGTACGCTGAGCTAAGGTGCGGCAGGTACGTGCTAGTCCGAGACCTACTGACCGAGACAAACCTGAAGCCGGATGAACGGCGGCTGATGGATGAGGCGCGCATCAGATCTTTAGTTGCAGTTCCCATAATGGCTAATCAAAATACGGTTGGTCTGCTCTGTGTAGGAGACAGCCGGGCCAGGGAGTGGGTGGCAGATGAAGTTGGGCTGCTAGTCACCATCTCAGGCATGATTTCAGCGTACTATCGCCGGGTGGACACCGAGGCGCGTATCGAGTACCTAACTTACCATGATTCCCTCACTCGCGTTCATAATAGGACCTACTTCGAGGCCAAGCTTCTCGGCAAGATCGCGGGAGTAGACACTCTAAGCGTCATCATGGGCGATCTAAATGGCCTGAAGCTGGTGAACGACACAATGGGGCACTATGAAGGAGATCGCCTGCTAGTTGCCGCGGCGGCCATACTGAAAGCCTCGTGCAGAGAGACCGACACAATCATAAGGTGGGGCGGAGACGAGTTCATAATCGTTTTGCCGGATGCGGATTCGCAGATGGCTGCCGGAGTGTGTGCGGAGATCAGGGAGCGTTGTCAGAGTTCCGGTGAATCTTCCGGGGTAAGCATTTCTCTCGGCTGCGCCACCCGAACCCATTCTCGAGTCACGATCGATGATCTCATCAAGATTGCTGAAAAACGTATGTATATCAATAAGTTAAGAGAAAACCAGTACGCCCGCCACTTTCTTCTGGACCTGCTGATGCGCTCTCTGCGCGAGGCTAGTGTGGAGACTCAAGAATCCAGCCTACCCGAGGGCTAACCTTCGTCCTTGGCCGTTCGCCGACAGGAGTGCTTCTCCCCGCTGGAGAATACTAGCAGTCGCGGGGTGAGGCGTTGGCTCGCGGGTCTAGAAAGTCCTATGTCCATTTTTCCGATATCTACGATCAAGTGATGGCTGATGTTCCTTACCGCCAGTGGCTCGATTACATAATGAGCGTATGGTCGTTCTACGGGTTCAGCCCTACTTCGGTCTTGGACCTCGCTTGCGGTACCGGCAGTATGTCTTTGCAGCTTGCCCTTAGGGGCTACAGAGTGGTAGGCGTTGACTCATCGTTGAAGATGCTGCAGGTTGCACGCCGCAAGCTGAAGTCTCATGGCCTTCTTGCCGAATTCCTATACGGCGACATGCGCGATTTTACCCTGAGTGAGCCTGTTGATGCTGCGGTCTGTGTATTCGACAGCCTCAACTATCTGCTTGAGCCGGGTGATGTCCAAAAAGCGTTCCGCCAAGTCGAGAAGGCGCTAAGGCCCGGCGGCATGTTCGTGTTCGATGTCAACACCCCGGAGCGGTTGGCTATCATCCCCAACGAAGTCCACATCATGGAAGGTTCAGATTACTACTTGGTCTGGAGAGACGTCTACGACAGGTCGCGGAAGTGGTGGCGGGTGCAGCTGACAGGATTCATCAAGGACGCCGGCACCTGGAGGCGATTTGACGAAACTCACCGCGAACGCGCGTTTCCTCTCGAAAGCGTCGCCGAATGGCTTGAGGACGCCGGGCTAAACGTGCTCGCGGTGTACGATTCCTGCAGCTTCCGGCCCGCCACATCTTCAACGTCCCGGGCCTACTTCGTCTCGAGGAAAGATTGACGGGAGGTATTGACGTGTACAAAGAGAGATGGGACCGCCTCTTGGCGGAGATTGGTGAATCCGGTGCTTCAGGCATCGCCTTGATGCCCGGACCTAACCTCTTCTATATGACCGGACTGCGGATGGGTCTGTCGGAAAGGCCCACGCTGTGCGTGGCTACACGAGATGGAAAGGCCACCTTCCTTATGCCTGAACTTGAGGCGCAAAAAGGTGACGCGGTGGTGGCGCGCCTCGCCGATGAGGGCGTTGAACTGGCCTTTGAGGTCGTACCTTTTTCGGACGAAGACGGTCCGGCCGCGGCTTTCGGAAAGGTGTTCGCAGGCGCCGCCGGTACGTGGGCTCTTGAATACAGGTCCATGAGGCTTCTTGAGTTCTCCCTCATTAGCGCGGCAGTGGGCGGAATTGAGTATGAAGACGCCGGGGAAATCATGAAGAAGCTGCGCATGATAAAGGACGAGACCGAGCTTTCTGCCATGCAGAAGGCCTGTGAACTGACCGACCTTGGCGCCGATATAGCCAAGCGGCTTCTGGTGCCCGGAGCCCGGGGAGTCGAGGTGGCGAGGGAGATCGAAAGGCAGCTGAAGTCCAAAGGAGCCCAAGCGGTAGGGATGGCTCTCGCCACGGGCACGGACACTGCCATCCCTCATTCACGTACTTCAGCGAACCCGGTTTCGGAGGGAAATGTCGCCTGGCTCGATTTGACCGTTTGCGTCGACGGGTATTGGGGTGACATCACGAGGTCCTATGCGATCGGCGAGATCAGCGACGAGATGAAGAGGGTGTATGAGATTGTGCTGAAGGCCAACGAGGCCGCCAGGCTTCAGGCACGTCCGGGCATGACCGGGGCCGAGGTGGATGCCCTCGCTCGCGATGTCATTGATTCGTACGGCTATGGAGACTACTTCATCCACAGGACCGGGCACGGGCTGGGACTGGAGGTGCACGAAGATCCCTATATCGTTGCGTCAAACCGGACCCCGCTTCCAATAGGAACGACCGTCACTATCGAACCCGGAATCTATATCCCGGGGAAGGGCGGGGTGAGGATTGAGGACGACGTGGTGATGACGGAGAACGGATTCAGGAGCCTGACCTCTTACCCGAGGAACCTTTTGACAGATGACCGTAAACTGGTGGTGTAGCTTACTTGTCCGCATCTCATGCCGGAGATCACTTTAAGACAGTCGAACTGGGCAGCGGGATAAGGTTCCGCTACCTTTCCGAGTGTAAGTGGAAGGTTCTTTCAATAGATGTCTTCTTCAGAGTCCCGCTTAAGAGGGAGATAGTGACGCAAGTAGCCGTCATCCCGCGCCTCTTGAGGCGAGGGACGGTCAACTATCCGACTCTGCGGCACCTTTCCCGTCACCTTGAGAACATGTACGGTGCCGGGATGGGCGCTGACGCGACCAAGATGGGGCCTATGCAGGTTGTGCGGTTCGGGATCGATATACCCTCGCCGCGGTTTCTTCACTTTGGAGGAGCCGAGGGCGATGGAGACAGCCTCGAAGGTATCAACCTGGGCAAAGCGATGGCGTTCATCTGGGAAGTGGCGACCGACCCTTACCTTGAAAACGGCGCGTTTCCCAAGGAACGCTTCGACATGGAGAGTGAAGAGCACCGCCGCGATATCCTCAGCATGGTGAACGACCGCCCTCGTTACGCAACTGTGAGGATGGTTGAAGAGTTGTCGAAAGGCAATCCGAGCGGCCTTCCCTCGTGGGGAGTACTGGAGGACCTGCCCCACATAGATCCTGGCAAGACATGGGAGACATGGACTGACGTCATGTCGTCAGTTCCAGTCAGCATATATGCCATAGGCGAAGGCGCGGAGGAACTGGGAGAGATCCTGGAGAGGGTTCGCCTGCGTTTCCCCAAGTCGCGGAGAGTGGAGGTTGAGGAGCCTGAGACTTCCCCTCCTCCCCCGCCGCCCGAATCGCTTCTGGAAGTTGAGGACTTTCTGCCCGGAGAGCAAACGCTGTTGTGCCAAGCCTTCTTTACGGGGATCACCGAGAGCCACCCGATGTTTCCGGCCGCGATTGTTTTCGACGGTATCTTAGGCGGCTTTCCTCACTCCAAGCTCTTCATGAACATTCGAGAGAGAAACAGCCTCGCCTACTTCGCGCACAGTTCTCTCAACTCTTGGAGAGGTATGGTCTTGACTGTGGCAGGGGTCGGAGACGGCACGCGCCATCGCGTGCGGGACTTAGTGGTCGAGCAAGTCAAGGCGATGAAGGATGGGGATATATCGACTGAGGAGCTGGAGAACACCAAGGCCGGATTGGTGAGGCGCCTTCGTTCCGAGAGTGACTCTCAATCGGCGCTCGTAAGACGGCAGGTTAGCCGCGAAATCATGGGAGGTACGGCGTCTTTAGAAGAGCTGGTCTCACGCGTCCTCAAGGTCTCGAAGGACGATGTTGTTGCCGTAGCCGACAAGGCCGAGTTCAAGGTTGTGTATGCTCTCAGGGCAAAGGGTGATGGAAGAGATGAGTGAAGCCGGTGGAGTGGCAGTACTGAGAGATGAAGCGCTATGCGAAGAGATCCACCACTCCGTGGTAGGTGGTATGAATGTCTTTGTCCTACCCAAGCGGGGATTCAAGCGCAAGTACGCCGAGATACTGGTTCACTACGGCTCCAACGACAACGCCTTCGCGCTCCCTGGCGGCAAGACGGTCGAAGTACCTCCGGGGATAGCTCATTTCTTGGAGCACAAAATGTTCGAGAAGAGCTGGGGGGAGGCCTTTCAGGAGTTCGCGAAGTTGGGGGCTTCGGCCAATGCCTACACGGCAAACAATTACACTTCATATCTATTCTGGACTCTCGACAACTTTGCCGAGGCCCTCAGAATGGTGTTCAGAGTTGCCCTGGAACCCTATTTCACCGCTGAATCGGTTGCCAAGGAGCAGGACATAATCGGGCAGGAAATCCGGATGTACAACGACGAACCGGGCTCTCGCCTGTCGAGAGAGGTGCTCGAGGCTCTCTATCGGGAGCACCCTGTGCGCATAGATATTGCCGGTACCGAGCATTCAATCAGACTCATCGACAAGGATCTGCTCTATCTCTGTCACAGTGCTTTCTACCGGCCGTCCAATATGGCGCTGTTTGTCGCCGGCGACGTTGTGCCTGGTGAGGTCTACGATCTCGCAGATAGGTACTTGGCTCTTTACAGCGTACCATCGGACGGCGGTTGCATCCGGCGGATTCGCCCCGATGAGCCCCCCGATGTGGGGGCAAACTCCGAAGTGAACCTGCCGGTGCCCGTTCCGCTAGTGGAGGTAGCGTGGAAGGGTGATGCTCCCGGCGAGAACGGGGCTCGCCTCTTGAAAAGCGAGATTGCCACCAACTTGCTCTTGGATATCCTCTTTGGGAGGAGCTCCTCCTTCTTTACCGAGGCTTATGAAGAGGGGCTTCTGGATGAGGTGTCCGCTTCCCACGAGTCGTGGCCGGACTACTCGTACTCGGCAGTAGCGGCTCAGAGCGTCTCGCCTGAGAAACTTATAGACCGCATCTACGGGGAGATTGAACGCGCCCGGCATGAAGGGGTGAGCGAGGACGACTTCGCACGCGTCAAGAGAGCCTCGATAGGCCGCTATGTGACAGTGTTCGATTCGTTCGACACGGCAGGAGAAATGCAGGCGCACCTACATGATATTGGGCTGGACATATTCACTTACGGGCGCATGCTTCGCGCAGTTTCGGTTTCCGATGTTCAGGATAGGATAGGTGCCTTCCAGCGTGAGAGGGCAGTGAGTGTCATAGTTAGAGACAAGAAGTTGGGCCAAAGGGGGAATTCCAATGGCCGTGGTGATTGACGGAGAGTTCAAGAGGGTCGAAGAGGTCGTCAGGGTGTCTCTCGGAGAGGAAGTCATCATCTCCGAGGCCGCTCGCAGCCGGATCGGAAAGTCTCGCGAAGCCGTAGAGGATATCGTCCGCGAGGGAAAGCGTATCTACGGAGTTACTACGGGATTCGGCAAATTCGCGGACGTCGCCATTTCCCTGGATGACCTACGGACTCTTCAGGAGAATCTGGTGGTCAGCCACGCGGTCGGAACCGGTGAGGAGTTCAGCGAACCGGAGGTGAGGGCGGCCGCTTACCTTCGCGCCAACGCCTTGGCCAAAGGGAACTCGGGTGTGCGCCTATCGGTCGTAGAAGCGCTGGCGGAGTTGCTGAACAAAGGCGTGTGTCCCGTCGTGCCCCAGAAAGGTTCTGTGGGTGCCAGCGGCGACCTCGCACCGCTTGCCCATATAGCCCTGTCGCTTATGGGAAAGGGGATGGCTCGCTATCGTGGAGAGCTTTTGCCCGCGGCCGAAGCCCTGGCGAGAGCAGGCATAGAGCCGCTGCAGTTGGAGGCCAAAGAGGGTCTGGCTCTGACGAACGGCGTCCAGATGACCGCTGCAGTTTTGGGTCTCACAGTTGATCTGGGATACAGGCTAGCGAAAGCCGGTGACATCATTGCCTCGATATCCGGACAAGCCCTTTCGGTCATACCCGACGCTTACGGCGACGAGATCATAAACCTAAGGCCGCATGCGGGTGCTCGAGAGGTTGCTTCAAACCTGAGGAAGCTTCTCACGGGCTCGCGACTGGCCACCCGTCCCGGCGAGGTAAGGGTTCAAGACGCCTATACGTTGAGGTGTATACCTCAAGTCCACGGGGCAGTACGGCAGTGTCTCGGACATGTGCGGGCAGTTGTTGAAGTCGAATTCGGCTCAGCCACCGATAACCCTCTGGTAATGGACGACGGTCGCGTAGTTTCCGGAGGCAACTTCCACGGCCAGCCTCTGGGAGTTGCCGCGGACTATCTCGGCCTTTCCTTATGCTCCCTCGCGAATATCTCGGAAAGGCGAGTGTTCCGCCTGTTTGATCCCGTAATGAGCGGCTTGCCGATGTTTCTCACGCGTGAAGGGGGCCTAAACTCAGGGCTGATGATGCTCCAGTATACGGCAGCATCTCTCTCTTCCGAGTGCAAAGCCTTGGCGCACCCCGCTTCGGTCGACACCATACCAACCTCGGCAGGCCAGGAAGACCATGTCAGCATGTGCACCATAGCAGCCAGAAAGGCCAGGGACATTGCCGGGAACGTGGCGACAGTACTGGCGATTGAGTACATGGCTGCCTGTCAGGCGATTGACTTCAGGGATCGCGAGCGTCTGTCGCCGGCCGGCAGGGCAGCTTATGACTTGTTCAGGATGCGCGTGCCTCAGGTTACACATGATCGCGAAATGATGCGGGATGTCGACGCGGCCAGGGAACTCATCATCTCGGGCCGCCTGGCCGACGCGGTATCACAGGTGACGGGGGATTTAGGATGAAGGCGGATCTCTTGGTTACCGGGATTGGTCAGCTGGTCCGTATATCCGGCTCAGGCCCTAAGTATGGGAATGAAATGAGATACCTGGATGTAGTCGACGATGCTTGCCTTGCAGTCGCGAACGGCACGGTTGTGGCTGCCGGGCCAAAGCGAGACGTTGCCGCGTCGGTAGACCCTGAGACTGTAGTTGACGTAGGAGGGCGGCTGGTCACTCCCGGTTTCGTTGACGCTCACACTCACCTGGTCTTCGGCGGCTGGCGCCATGAGGAGTACGCGATGAGGAGCGCGGGCAAGTCCTACCTGGAAATAGCCCAAGCGGGCGGCGGCATTGTGTCGACTGTAGCAAAGACTCGAGCGGCTTCAGAGGATGAGCTTCTGAAACGCTCGATGCGGTTCCTAGACCGGATGCTGGCTAACGGCACTACAACAGCCGAGGCGAAAAGCGGCTACGGGCTTGACTTGGAGACAGAACTGAAGCAGCTAAGGGTAATCCGAGAATGCGGAAGGAAGCATCCGATCGATCTCATTCCGACGTTCCTTGGAGCTCACGCCGTTCCGCCTGAACACAGCGAAGACCGGGAAGCCTACGTACGGCTCGTCATCGATATGCTCGATGAGGTGCGGAAATTGGACCTGGCCCGGTTCGTGGATGTGTTCTGCGACAGAGGTGCCTTCACGATCGACGAGACACGCCGGATTCTTGAGGCGGCAAAAGCCCTCGGTTTCGGGCTCAAAGTGCACGCGGACGAACTCGAGTGGACGGGCGCCGCAGAACTGGCCTGCGAACTCGGCGCTGTTTCGTGCGAGCACCTGCTCAAGGTGTCAGACGAAGGGATCAGAATGTTGGCAGGGGTTGAGGTCCCGCCCATCGCCGTGCTGCTTCCCGCTACGTCCGTATTCCTTGGAAAGACGGGCGCTCCCGCCCGTGAGCTCATAGACCGGGGAGCCGCGGTCGCGCTCGGTACCGACTTCAATCCCGGCACGTGCACCGCTGTCTCTATGCCCCTCTGCCTGACCCTGGCCTGCTCTACCCTTCATATGAGCCCGGAGGAGGCTTTTGTGGCGGCAACGTGGAATGCAGCATGGTCCATAGGGTTAGGAGGGAAAGTCGGGAGCCTGTCTCCCGGGTATGCTGCCGATATGGTGGTCTTCGACGCTTCCGACTACCGAGAGGTGCCGTACAGGCTTGGCTGGAATCTGGTGCGTTCCGTTTTCAGGAGAGGCACTGAGGTTTGGAGCATTGAACGTCATGAGGAAGACTTAAGGTGGGTGATGAAATCGTGAGCCAGAGAAGTGTGCGGCGTCCTAGGGAAGCCGATCTTGAGAAGGCCTTTCAGCCTTCGTTCAAGGAATACGAGGAGTGGCGCAGCGCTCAGATGAGCGCGGAGCCCGTAGCGGCTGAGCCGGAGAAGAAGGTCGAGAAAAAGAAGCCTTTTGGCAAGATGGATATCATTTTCATCGTTGTCGGCATTCTTGCCGGACTTATTTGGCAGTCCTGCAAGGCAGGTTAATGGGAGACTCGTGAAATAGCACACAATTGTGGTATCCTTCTCATGTGTGCCCTACCGTTAGTAATTTTCAGCGAAAGGGGAGTCTCTGTTGAAGTCCGATATCGAAATCGCGCAGGAAGCGACGATGCTTCCAATCAACCAGATTACTGACAAGCTCGGCATCCCGGCTGATATGGTTGAGAACTACGGCAAGTACAAAGCAAAGATTTCGCTGGACCTTCTGGACTACATAAAGGACCGCCCGCAAGGCAAGTATGTCGTAGTGACCGCCATTACCCCCACCCCCTTGGGCGAGGGAAAGACTACGACCTGCATCGGCCTGGGACAGGCCATGGGCAGGTTGGGTAAGAGCGTGATCAACACCATCAGGCAGCCTTCTTTGGGTCCGGTCTTCGGAATCAAGGGTGGCGCGGCAGGAGGCGGGTACGCACAGTGCATACCCATGGAGGACTTTAACCTCCACTTTACGGGCGATACCCACGCGGTGGCTCTTGCTCACAACCTTCTTGCAGCTTTCCTGGACGCCAGCCTGCTTCACAATAACCCCTTGAACATTGACCCGCTTACGATAACCTGGCCGAGAGTCGTGGACGTTTCAGACCGCGCTCTCCGCAGGGTAGTCATCGGCCTCGGAGGGTCTGAGAACGGTATCCCTCGTGAGACCGGATTCGATATCGCGGTTGCTTCCGAGGTTATGGCTGTCTTGGCGCTCACGACCGGCCTGAAAGATCTCCGCGAGAGGCTCGAGCGTATCGTCGTGGGATACACCTACGACGGCAAGGCTGTCACTGCCGGCGACCTGAAGTGCGCCGGAGCCATGACTGTGCTCTTGAAAGATGCTATTAAGCCGAACATCATTCAGACCTTGGAGAACACTCCTGTGTTCGTCCACGCCGGCCCGTTCGCCAATATCGCGCACGGCAACTCCTCGGTCTTGGCCGATATGATGGCTACGAGATTGGCGGAGTACACCCTTACCGAGGCCGGATTCGGCGCTGACATCGGTGCAGAGAAGTTCCTCAACATCAAGACCCGCTACAGCGGCCTCAAACCCGACGCGGCTGTTTTGGTAGCGACGGTTCGCGCACTGAAGATGCACGGCGGCGCTCTCCGCGTTGTCCCCGGTAAGCCGCTCGACAAAGAGCTTCTGTCTAGGGAGAACATGGAAGCCCTCGACAAGGGCTGCGAGAACCTCGACAAGCAGATCGAGAACGTGGCGATGCACGGCGTGCCCGTCATCGTCGCGCTGAACCACTTCCCGACCGACACCGACAGGGAAGTCCAGTATGTGCTCGATAGGGCTATGAAGGCAGGCGCGTCCGCCGCGGTCACGTCCAAGGTTTGGGCTGAAGGCGGAGCCGGCGGTATCGATCTCGCCAAGGCGCTAATCGAGGTCTGCGAGAAAGAGCCCTCCAACTTCCATTACCTGTACTCGCTCGATACTCCCATCAAGGAGAAGATCGAGACCATTGCCACCAAGATCTACGGAGCCGACGGCGTGACCTACACTCCGCTTGCCAACAGGCAGATAAGGCGCTACACCAAGCTCGGCTTTGACAAACTGCCTATCTGCATGGCGAAGACCCACCTGTCGCTGTCTGCCGATCCCAACCTTAAGGGCAGGCCGCGCGGGTTTACGGTCAATGTCCGCGAAGTGAGGGCGTCTATGGGCGCCGGGTTCTTGTACCCGCTGCTTGGTGAGATGAGGACGATGCCAGGCCTTCCCACCGATCCGGCAGGAGCCCACATGGATCTGGACGAGACCGGCAAAGTCATCGGGCTGTTCTAGGAATCTTTCCTGTAAGGTGAGATTGTGAATCGCCGCCGGAGAGGCAGCAATCCTCTCCGGCGATTTCTTTCGCGCGTATCATGTCGCCGAATCTTGATCACATCTCGCCTTCTGCGGTATACCATGTTGGAGTAAGGTGCCTCATTGGCTTCGCGTTTGCTCGTGTCCCGGGCTGGCAGGACTAACAGAGTCCGCCAGACCTAGGTAGAGAGAACTGCCGCGAGATGAGGCGCCGATCCGGAGCGTGACACGAACGGCATCCTTGAGAGAGGAGCCGGAACGGAGGTGCGCGACTTTGCGCCAAAACACTAGGTTTTCAGCGCGTCAGATCGCTTTTGCGGGAGTTCTCGGAGCCATCACGATTGTCCTCGGTTCCACACCTATCGGGTTCATCCAGATCCCCCCGGTATCCATCACCATTATGCACATCCCCACGATAATCGCAGGTGTTCTGCAAGGGCCGGTCATAGGCGGGGCGGTGGGAGCCATGTTCGGTGCATTCAGCATGTGGCAGGCACAGACGTCGGTGAACCCAATGGATAAGCTCATTTTCTCCAATCCATTGATAGCGGTCGTTCCTCGAATCTTGGTAGGTGTTGTTGCCTACTACGTCTTCCGCCTAGTCCGGGGGAGATCCGGGCAAGTGGCATTGGTGGCGGCTTCCGGGCTCCTTCTCGGGGTCACCGGGTTTACTTTCCTTGAAAGCCTGGCCCCACTCCTGCGCTATGCTCTGGCGATAGCAGCCGGAGGCCTCGCAGCCGCTCTCATATACGTCATCCAGAAGCGCTCCGGGCATGGGCCTGCGTTGGCCGCGGCGGCCGGAAGCCTAACCAACACAGTGCTTGTTTTGGGGCTTATCGCGGCTTTCGGTTTTCTACCGGCAGAGGTGGCCTGGGGTATAGCTGTGGTGAATGGCATCCCCGAAGCGGTAATGGCCATGATCCTTACAGGTCTCGTGTACCGGGCGGTTAGCAGGCATATCGACTAGTCACACGACGCGGTGAGGAGGTGGACGCATGCTTCTTGCCATCGACGCAGGAAATACGCACATTGCTGCGGGCATCTACGAAAAAGAGAGAATGCTCGAACACTGGCGAATATCGACCGGCAGCGGCCGAACCGAAGATGAGTACGGCATGGCGTTCTTATCGCTTATCCGCAATTCGGGGATGAATCCTGAAGACGTAAACGGGGCCGTTATCGCGTCTGTTGTGCCGCCTCTCACGCCCATACTCGAGAAGACGGTGTCAAAGCATCTCAAGACAAAGCCCCTTGTGGTGGGCCCCGGTACCAAGACCGGAGTCAACATAAACTATGAGAACCCGAAAGAGGTCGGCCCTGACCACATCGCCCACTCTGTGGCGGCTATTCACAAGTACGGGACTCCTGCCGTGGTCATTGACTTCGGCACCGCCACCACCCTCGACGCCATTTCGAATAAAGGCGAGTACCTGGGCGGGATAGTCGCGCCGGGTATTCTCACTTCACTTGACGCTCTCTTCATGAAGGCGGCGAAGTTGCCCCGGATCGAGCTTTCCAAACCCCGCAGGACGATCGGCAGGTCAAGCATCCAGAGCATGCAATCGGGGATGGTTTACGGGTTCGCGGGAATGGTCGACAGCCTCGTACGCCGCGCCGCCAAAGAAATCGGGGGGAAGCCCCACGTGATCGCTACCGGAGATCTGGCGAAGATGATAGCGGCTGAGTCCGAGACCATCGACACGGTCGATCCTTTCCTGGTCCTCGACGGGTTGCGGATAATATACGAAATGAACGTCTAGCGAGAATCGAAAGGGACCCGGTTAGGGTCCCTTTCATGTCTCGCCTTGGCTTACAGGTTGGCTATAGGCCCAGCCACTCCAGGAATATGAACTGGAAGCGGCCGATGGCGGCCGATACCCTTCCCATAACAGTGTTTCCGAAAGCAGCGCCGAACGCCGCCATCATGAAGTAGCGTCCCAGTTTGGGTGCCCATCCTGCAGCGCCGTCAAGCTTGTACGTTAGGAAGAAGTAGCTCAGTGAAAAGAGCGAACCTAGGAAAATGACCAGCGCGTCAAACGAGTTGAGCTTGATCATCGTAGCCTGTAGCTGTCCTACTATCTGGCTCTCGACTGCTCCGCGCATGGCGACGCCTGCGCCAGCCCCCATCAGTAGCGACAGCGGGATGCGGTTCAAGTGCGATATCGAAGGTATATATCTCGCGTACAGGAGCAGGCCGAGGAGCATGGGGACAATCAGAATGGCCTGGCCCTCAACCATCGGAGCCCATGCGGTGCTCTTGAATGTCTGGACCCCTGTCACTATCGCTATACCTGCCGAGGCCCCGACAAAGATGTGCTCCACCAGGCGGTAGAAGGGGTTGTCCTTTACCAGCACGGAGTAGATCGCCAGCGCGGCAATGGCTCCAACCCAGACCCCGATATCTCCGGAGATCTTCATCTAGCTGCACCCCCCTTGGAGGTGTTCTTGGCGAGGAACATGGCCGCGTTTCCCATAACCACGAAGATGACGATAAGAAGGTGGGCCATGGACTGTGCGTCCATACCGACGGTTCCATCACCCTTCTTGTCCACGAGTTTCTCGTATTCGGCTGCGGCCCGAAGTCCCGCCAGGATCCCTTTGCACTGGCCGGACTGCACGTAGGTTTCGTTTGAGGCCGCCAAGACTCCGGTTACACCCATAATCAGCGGTACACCGTGAGCCATTACTGCCTGGTTAACCCACGCGTGTGTGCCCGTCCCCCCGGTAGGACCGTCGTTCAGCGTCATGGCCATGGAAAAGTCCTTCATACTCTTGACCTCTTGCATGAGAGGCAGAGAGCTGAGGTCGTTGCCCCTCCAGTCCTTGGAGTAGATGGCGCTCGGGCTGTTGGCGAAAGCAGCCAGCGTCGCCTCGGCTCCTGCATAGTGACCCAAGTTCACGTAGTCCTTGCCGTATTCATAGCCGTACTCGGCGAGGATCTCCAAGCACTGCTCGGCGAACATCGCGCCTGCAGGGAAGGATGCTATCGCCACAACCTTTACATTCTTCGAGGCCAATTGATGGAGAATTGCCTTGGCCTGAGGGTTCAGGTCTATCTCGTCGCCCGGCTCGTAGTCGAACCCGATAACCGCACGTGACCCGTTGGGAAGGCTCGCGACGAAGTCGAAGGCCTTCTGTACGGCGGGAGTAACATCTACCGCGAGTCCAATCGGGCTTATCGTGGGGACCGCGATGGCTAGAGCCATGAGGAGATAGAACACACGTTTGTCGATGTTCTGCAGAGTCTCAAAAACGTTCATCTATCTCCCCCCTTATTCGCCGCCGTAGGCGCGGCGCTCGAGTCCTACTATGATCCTGAGTGACACTGCGATGAAGCCGATTGCGCCGGCAATCATGACTCCTCTCTGTCCGCCCACGTTAAGGACTGACATGATCCAGTCCGTGGCCGGCGCGGTGAAGGGCAATATCTTGGCGCCTATCGGCACTCGCCCAAGCATAACGATGCAGCCTGTGAGCAGCAGGATGGCTGCTTCGGCGTTCTTAGCCCTGAACGCCCTGTAGGCTGCAGTTCCGATGTAGAACGCCAGAAGCGAGAAAATCGCGCTGCCCGTGGGTACGTTAATGTAGTCGAATATGAATGTGTATGCACCGGAGGTCTGACCTAAGGCCAGTCCGACGATGATCGTTATGCCGAAGGTAAGAAGCAGCGCTATGCTGTAGAAGTTCGAGGGATCCCTCTGGACGTTCTTGCCGTGGAGTCTCACAATGTTGACTCCGCCGAGCCCCAGTGCAAAAACTGCGATGACCGACTGCCACTTAAGGACATGTGTTGCAAATGTCTGCACCGGAGCGATCTTGAAGAAATATGCGATAACGACGGATACGCCGCATACGCACGCGATGATAGCGGGGGCTGTCCTTTTCAAGAACATGCTCTTCACCTCCTTACTTGCTCATCAGAGTTTTGAACGCGTCAGAACCTGCCGTTGTAACAAGTGCCCCGATGACCATGATGGCGAGGCAGATGGCCTTGACCAGGTCTTCTCCGCGGAGGCTGCCCAAGTGTGTCTTGTTGTTGGTGAAGTGGGCTCCTGCAGCGAACATCTCGTCTCCGAGGATGACGTAGTCGCAGGCTACAACGAAGAACGGGATCTGATAGGCGTTGGTGGTACCGGCGATCTGAATGGCGCCGACGGTGTTGCCCGCCTCAGCGAGGATGAGGGCTTCGGCCGCGAACTGCCCGATCATGATGTTGGAGGCTACCTTCTCCCTGTAGAGCACGCCGATGACGCCGCTGGCGTAGGCCCACTGGTCGGTGGAGATGAAGCGGCAATCCTCGGGTTTGAACGAGTCGGGTTTACCCGCCTCAAGGTAGGCCTGCCTCATTACCTGCTCGGTGACTGCGAAAGTCTCTGCCTGGGATACCGTGACGACCAACCGGACATCATATTGGGCCGCCAGTCTCGCGACGTAGCCCAATACCTCGAGTCCTGCGAAGGTTGCCGCGACCAACCCGCCGAAACCGGGCGTGAAGTGGACTGGCTTGCCCATTTCAGCTGCTCGCCCTACCGCTTCGTCGATGGCTGCGAACCCGGCTATGGGCCGGATTTTGACTTTCAGGCCCGTCCTGGCCAAGTACATGAAGATTCCCATGAGGCCCGTTGCAACGAGGAGAGTGAGAAAATCAAACGCTCGTCCGTCTGTAAACAATGCTTTCACCCCCTTTCGAAGATATTGAATTCGCTGCATAGAGCCGGAATCCTGCTTATATATACCGTTGTCAGAAAACATATACACACTGGGGCGAGCGTGAGGAGTAGGGCTGCTCAGCACAATATGGGGTTATCCGGTTCCTCGGGGTGCACGGTCAGCTCACGGCATCAAAGAGGGAAGAGGGGCGCTCCAAAACGCCCCTCAATCAGCGATCTTGTTCCCAGACACGTTTAGCCGCCGGTCTTCGTATCTTTGGGGCGGAAGGTCTTGCACAGGGTCTCTTCTGACCGGTGAGCATGGTTCCCCCCGGTTTCGCCTGAGTTTGACGATGATCTTCCGGTGTTGTCGGTAATATCCAGGGAGCCCGTCTCCATCTTTCCGAACGAAGATAGCCTCTTGTTGTTGTCGACCATGATGCTGTTGGCCTCACATACGTCCCCGTGTCCCCAGTAGTGGCAGGATTGCACTTTGCACTTGACGTCAGTCATGCGCCTCACCCCCTTTGCGTTCCGCCCATAATTGTGCCCATGCTGTAGGAACGGTAGTCTCGTAAAGGAAATGATCTCCCTGGGTAGAATGTAAGGTTGCAGGGAGGGATGAGACGGTGGCCAACATAAACCCCAGGATATTCCGTGAGTACGACGTGCGCGGCCTTGTAGGCGAGGACCTAACTCTCGGCACCGTTAGGACTCTTGGACTTGCCTACGGTACTTTTCTTAAGAGAAACAACTTGAGCAGGGCCGTTGTGGGGCGCGATTGCCGTCTGTCCTCGTACGCTTACTCCCAGGCTTTCATCGACGCCCTCCTCGAGACGGGAGTCGACGTAGTCGATGTAGGAATGGTCACCACGCCGGTCCTGTATTTTTCGCGCATCCACTACGCTGTTGAGGGCGGAGTCATGGTTACCGGCAGCCATAATCCTCCTGAGTTCAACGGTTTCAAACTGGCCTACGGGCCTGACACTCTGTACGGAGAAGGGATTCAAGAGATACGCCGCATAGCTGAGTCGGGTGAGTTCGTATGGGGAAGCGGCAAGGTCACCGTAGACGACCCCGTTGATGCTTACGTAGATGACTTCGCGAAGAGGATCAAGCTCGGCCCTCGCAAAATACGCGCCGTTGTTGATGCCGGAAACGGAGCTGCCGGGCCCGTAGCCCGCAGGGTGCTCCAAAGGCTCGGTGCCGATTTCATAGAAATGTTTTTCGAGCCTGACGGCACTTTTCCGAATCACCACCCCGATCCGACGCAGAAGGACAACATACGGGCTTTAGCAGCTAAGATGAAGGAAACTGACGCCGATGTCGGCATAGCTTTCGACGGAGATGCCGACCGGATTGGCGTTGTCGGCAAAGATGGAAATCCGGTCTGGGGCGACCGGCTCCAGATCGTGTTTTGGCAGGAGATACTGAAAAGGAATCCCGGTGCTCTGGCACTCATCGAGGTGAAATGCTCACAGAGTCTTGTGGACGCCGTGCGCGCCATGGGAGGAAAGCCGGAGTTCACCAGGACCGGACATTCTCTCATAAAGGCGCGGATGAAGGAGACCGGGGCTCTCTTTACCGGCGAGATGTCCGGCCACATGTTTTTCAGAGACGAGCACTATGGCTATGATGACGCGCTTTACGCTGCTGCCAGGCTCCTTCGCATACTGACAAACTCGGATGACGATCTGGCGCGTATGTTGGAAGACGCTCCCGCCTACAAGTCGACTCCCGAGATCAGGGTTCACTGTCCGGACGAGGAGAAGTTCAGGATTGTTGAGGAGTTTACGAAGGTGTTTCAAGGCACCAATGAGGTCATCACGGTCGACGGCGCCAGAGTTCTGTTTCCGGACGGATGGGGACTCCTCCGGGCGTCAAACACTCAACCCGCATTGGTGCTACGGGCGGAATCGCGTACTGACGAAGGATTGAAGAGCATTAAGCGGGCGATTGAGAATGTATTGGGTAGTTACTCAGTGGTCGGAGCCATAGAATGGGATTGAGGAGGGATCGCGTTGATTCAAGTCACCGTGGAGCGCGTCGGACTGGACAATGAAAGCGACCACGCGGTCTTGCTCCTGGCAGACCTCCCCAAGTCCACAATTCTCCCGATATGGGTGAGGACTCATGAGGCCTCAGTCATCGCCTTTCCGCTCCAGGACCTGACGCCGCCGCGTCCGGTGACGGCCGATCTTCTGGTATCCTGTGTGGAAAAACTGAACGCCAGTGTTGTCATGACAATACTCACCGAGCTTAAGGATGAGGTGTTCTATGCCTCGCTTGTTCTCGAACAAGGGGGCAAGCAGATTGAGCTCGACTGCCGCCCATCAGATGCCATAGCGGTGGCTCTCAGGGCGTCAGCCCCCATCTATGTGGCTGACAGCGTAATGGTCGAGGCGGGGATTCCCGCCAGAGACACTGAGGTGCAATAGGTGGTAGGATCCCGCACATGACGATATCTCCGCTTAAGATCGGCAGTCTCTCAATATGGCCTCCTGTCATGAGCGCTCCTATGGCGGGATACACCGGGGATGTCTACCGTGAGATACTCCGCGAACACGGGTGCCCTTACTGCGTGACCGAGATGGTGAGCGCGAAAGGGCTCTTGCACGGCGGCGACAACTCAGAGGAGATCCTGTATCACGAGATGCACGACCGCCCGCTCGCGATCCAGCTTTTCGGTTACGAGGCCGAATCGATGGCAAAGGCTGCTGAACTGGTTCAGAGCCTTTGCCATAAATTTGAGGCTATAGACATTAACATGGGATGCCCTGCCAGAAAGATCACCTCGCAAGGAAGCGGCGGAGCGCTTCTGAATAACGTATCTTTGGCCCGAGACATCGTCCAAGCCGTCAAAAGCGTCTCTCGCCTTCCCGTTACCGCCAAGATCCGCACAGGTTGGTCGGACTCGAGTGGAGCCCTAGAGTTTGCGAGGGCTCTTGTCGACGCGGGGATCGATATGTTGGTTGTGCACGGACGCACCGTGTCCCAGGGGTATTCCGGAAAGGCCGATTGGGGCGTCATCGAGGCTGTAGCGGCTGACGTTGGCGTACCGGTTGTTGGTAACGGCGACATCCTCACGGCTTCTGAAGCAGTCATGAGGCTTGAGGCCGGGCGCGTGTCCGGGGTTATGGTGGGCCGGGCCCTTCTCGGCAACCCCCTCTTCTTCGACAACCTCTCGGCTCTCCTGAACGGCAAAGAAGTTGGCGTTCACACCGCCGAGATGAAGATGGCTCTGGCAAGGGAGCATTTCTGGCGTTCCATCCAAAGATACGGGGAGAGGAAGGGACTCCTGGAGATGCGGAAGCAGTTGGTGTTCTACTTTCGCGGGCTGAGAGGGGCAACCAGGCTAAGAGAAATGGTTGTGAATGAGAAGTCAATTGAGAAGGTCATCGAGCTTCTTGAGGAAGGGTGGCGGCAGATCGAATGAGCATCCCGGTTCTTCCCGTCGCGAACGGCGCCATGCCGAGGGTTGGCGGCGAGATAACCGGCGTCTTTCTCGACAGCTGGACGAAGCGCGTGTTCCGGGCAAGGCGCGGTTCGCCGGTGCTCCTTCTGCCTTTCTCGGGCAGCACCGGACTCTACCCGGTCGGGACGGCGGTTGCCATTGAGGAGTCGTGGGCCCAACAGGTTATCGCGGCGCCGTCACTCAAAGTCATCGAGGCGCTGTTCGCGCGCGTAACCGGCAAAGCGACGGTGAAGGCAGGGGGCTTTCACTCGGCGGACGGGATCCTGTTCGCGGCCAATCCGGAGGTAATCGACTTAGCCGAGCTCCGGAGCACCTATCCGGTAATCGACGGGGCGGGGTGGCGAGCTCTACAAGGCAGTACCGAGGCTCGCGGGCGCCATGACATACGCGTCAGCATCTACGGCATTTCTCACGGCGGCGAGGAGGTTGTGCTGTCGGGCAATCTGGGCGATCTGGTCGACGCGGAGGAGGCGCACACGATTGAGCACGCGATTATCCGGTCGCTGTCTCAGTACGCCATGGTCACTCCCAAGACTCTTCGAGAGTGCGTGAGAGATGAGACGGAAGACCTCAAAGCGTCTTTGGAGATCGGCTACCGGCTGAAGATGCCGGAGGTATTCGGAGTCACCGCGACGGGCGCTTGCGGCAACCCTCTTACCGGGCTGGCACACTTCTACTTGGCTGATGGCCTCCGGAGGAACCTTGCCAAGGGGGCGAGTTTCACCCAATCGCTAGAAGATGCCAGGCTTTCGGCGCTATCCAGAGTCACCCGTGACCTTGAGCTCACCACAAGGCGCGGCGCTCGCACTTTGCAGGGGCTGAAGAAGGGCATGATGCACGATGACTCGGTGCCCGACAACGATAAGCTTCGATCCGTGCTCAGGCGTTTCCCTCTGTCTCCTTTCGCTTAAGTCCACCTCACCTGTCCGGTTTCTCTTGCGCGCAAAGAACCGCCTTGCTATGATGTACACAGAGTTGTGCACAAGGTGGTGGCCCCGTGGAATTCGTGAGGATCGGGGACAAAGTCATAAGTCGCCAGAAGATAGACGAAGCGGTTGACGCCATACTTGCCCGCCGTGCCAAAGGCCAGTCCCAAGCCGACGTCGCTCAGGAAATGGGCTTGGACAGGACCTTCATCTCGAGACTCGAGACCCTGGGAGAACTGCGGAAGGGCGGTTCAATAGCCCTGGTCGGCTTCCCTATTTCAAACTGCGATGAAGTGAGAGAGGTAGCTCAGGCGGAAGGCGTTGACTTCACTTTGGTCATGACCGACGAGGAACGCTGGGCGTTCGTCCGCGACCGGAGCGGAATCGACGTTCTCAATGACCTCATGAGTCTGATGGCTCAAATCCGGAGGTTTGACAAGGTCATTTTTGTAGGGTCCGACAAGCGGCTGGACATCCTGAAGAACTTGGTTGACAGAAATACCGACGTAGCCACCATTGTTATCGGGCGTTCGCCGATGTCAGGCGATGTCTATCTGAACCCTGAATCGCTTCGAAAAGTAATTAAGAGCGTGAAGGGCTAGGAGGTCTTACATATGAAGCACGTAGTCAGTGTGAGCCTTGGTTCGTCCAAACGAAACAAGAAGACGGAAAGCGAGTTCCTCGGCGAGCAAGTACTGGTCGAGAGGATCGGCACCGACGGGTCCATTCCGCGAGCCATCGAGCTTATTCGCGAGTTGGACGGGAAGGTAGACGCTTTCGGCATGGGCGGTATTGACCTTTGGATTGCGTGCGGCAGGTCCAAGTACATGCTGAAGGACGCGCTCCCGATAGCCAGGGCAGCAAAGAAGACCCCCATCGTCGACGGAAGCAGGCTCAAGGGAACTCTCGAGCGTCGCGTCATAAAGTATCTCAATGATACTGCCAAGGTACCGTTCAAGGATCTGAAAGTGCTTGTGGTTAGCGGGGCTGACCGTTTTGGCATGGCCGAAGCGCTGCGAGAGACCGGTTGCGAACTCATATTGGGAGACCTCATTTTCGCGTTGGGCTTGCCCATTCCCCTTCGCTCTCTGGATGCCCTTGATAAAGTGGCCCGGACGATAGCGCCTATCGTGGTACGGCTTCCGTTCACAATGCTGTACCCTACCGGCAAGAAGCAGGAAAACCGGAAAGCAAATCCCAAGTATGCTCGCTACTATCACGAAGCTGACATCATAGCGGGCGATTTCCACTATGTAGCGAAGAACATGCCTGACGACATGACCGGCAAATCAATAATCACGAACACCGTGACAGAAGACGACATAAGAGATTTCAAGGCCCGCGGCGTGAGCACCCTCATCACGACAACACCCGAGATGGAGGGGCGGTCTTTCGGCACCAACGTTATGGAAGGTCTCATTGTGTGTCTTCTCGGGAAGAAGCCTGAAGACGTCACCGATGATGAGATCAACGATATGCTCGACCGCTTGAACTTCAAGCCAAGGATAGAGGTGTTGAACCCGCCGCCCTTAGTGCCGGCATAGATCCGAATATCTTCATCCTTAAACCGCACTGACGCTTCATATGCATCCTTCTGGAGGGGACGCTGTTGGGTACCTTTGGCTTCATCATCCATCCGATCGACGTAAGCGACGTGGCGAGGAAGTTTCCCATAGCCAGGCACTTGCCGGACAGGTTTGTAGAGACGGTCATGTCGTTCATGCCTCCGATAAAGGTCTCTCACATTACCGGCGTTCAATCGAGATACGCCGAAGCAAACGGATATTTCGTGTCGGTACCGCTGGTTCCCAGGCTCATGCTGGGACTGCCTTTGGAGAAAGTGACCGCGAAGATAGTCGACGCGTGTAATAAGGCAGCCGACCTCGGAGCAAGAGTCGTCGGTCTGGGAGCCTTCACTTCGGTTGTGGGCGATGCCGGCGTAACCATTCGCAAGAATGTTGACATCGCTGTGACTACCGGGAACAGCTATACCGTAGCCACCGCGATGGAAGCAACAGAGAAGGCCGCGACTCTGATGGAGATAGATATGGAT
Organism: Bacillota bacterium; assembly: GCA_050952125.1. Lineage (GTDB taxonomy): Bacteria > Bacillota > Sulfobacillia > Fermentithermobacillales > Fermentithermobacillaceae > UBA3951. The sequence goes on along the minus strand of JBMNKK010000004.1, from coordinate 304,324 downwards.
AAAGCAAACGTCCTGGTCCTCGGAGCATCCGGCGCTATCGGAAGAGCCGTCTCCCTTATCATGGCTGACGAGGGACGGCATCTAACCCTGTGTGCGAGAGACATGGGTCGCCTGGAGAAGGTTGCCGACGTTATCGTGGAGCAGACTGGAATGGTGCCCAAGGTAACCAGGGATCTCCGCGGCGCCGTCAAAGAGGCGGACGTGGTTGTATGTGTCAGTTCTGCCATCGATGCGGTCATTGAGCCCGAGGACCTGAAGCCGGGCGCTCTGGTGTGCGACGTCTCGCGTCCCAGAAACGTGTCGGTTGAAGTGAAGAAGAAGCGCGATGATGTGCTCATAATCGAAGGCGGAGTAGTAAAGGTTCCCGGAGACGTCGATTTCCACTTCAATTTCGGCTTCCCGGAGAAAACGAGTTACGCGTGTATGGCTGAGACCATGATCCTTGCTCTTGAGGAGAACTACACAGATTGGAGTCTCGGGCGTGAGATGCCCGTATCCCGGATCAAAGGCATTGCCAAGCTCGCCAAAAAGCACGGCTTCGAGGTGGCGGGATTCCGGAGTTTCGAAAGGCCGGTCACTGAAGCGGAGATAGAGAGGATCAAAGAGAACGCCCGGAAGCGTAGAGCGCGGAGCGCCTAGTGGGCTCTCTGGCTGATCATTGCCGGGCGAGTTGCGCCAGATTTTGCCTGCTGGACGTGGTGTCTGACGGCCTTCGGACATCACTTGAGGTCGGGGCGGGCAATATAGACCTGCGCGGCGGCGCGGACTTGGCCAAAGTAGTATTGACTGGGAGTTGCACCCCGCATTATAATGCTGTCGCCGTGAGGCGGGTACGACCACTGCAGCGGAGCTGACCTTGCAGCGGTCTTTGTCTATCTTAAGGGCTCGGTATAGACAGGACTAAGCTAGACATACACTGATATGCGTTTATCTGGGTGCAGCGCGACGCCGCGGCACCCTCGTAAATTCCCCAGGAAAGGCAGAGATAACGGGAGGATGGCAGAACGCGAGATCCTGCTTTCTCCAGAGGGCAAGAAGAACCTGGAGGAAGAACTTGCACATCTGAAGCTGGTAAGAAGGAAAGAAGTGGCCGAGAGAATCAAAGCAGCCCGTGAATTCGGAGACCTCTCTGAGAATGCCGAGTACGAAGACGCTAAGAACGAACAAGCCTTCGTCGAGGGACGTATCCTCAGCCTTGAGAAGATACTCCGCCATGCTAAGGTAGCTCAGGAAGGCCAGAAGAACCCCAAGGTTGTCTCGATTGGCTGTACGGTCACTGTGAAAGACCTCACCAGAGACCAGGTGAGCGAGTACACCATTGTGGGAGCCCATGAGGCAGATCCCTCAAGGAAGCGGATATCCATGGAGTCTCCGGTGGGAAGAGCCCTTATGGGGCAGAAGCCGGGTGCGGTAATCTCGGTGATGGTTCCGGCGGGCACCTTCCAGTACGAAGTGGTGTCTATCACAGCGTAGGCGTCTTTCTTGGGACACTACGCTCTCTAGTATACGTATGCCAGGAGGTAGTCACATTGTCCGGCGATATGAGCGAGAGGGACGTGCCCGTTTCAAGACTCGACGAGGAGTTCGAGAGAAGGCGGGCCAAGATCGCCAAAGCAGAAGCGAAAGGCATCGCTCCGTTTGGCGGTCGCTATGAGGTTGATTCACACGCTTCGCTTATCGCCGAAAAGTGTGACGAGATGGCAGGGTATGAAGTCAGAATTGCCGGAAGGATCACAGCCATACGCGGTCACGGCAAAGCTTGTTTCTGCGATCTCCGCGACCGCAGCGGGCGCATTCAGTTACACGTGCGCATCGACGTCCTCGGAGAAGAAGAGTACAAGTCGTTTGAGGATTTGGTCGATCTAGGAGATTTCGTTGGAGTTCAGGGCTCAGTCTTCCGCACCAAGAGAGGCGAGCCCACGGTCGAAGTGCACAACTGGACGATGCTCGCTAAGGCGCTCAGGCCGCTTCCTGAGAAGTGGCACGGCCTTACCGATGTAGATCTCCGCTACCGGCAGCGGTACCTCGATCTGATAGTGAATCCGGAAGTGCAGGACACATTCATCAAGAGAAGCAAGATCATTTCCTATATAAGGCGCTTTCTAGATGAGAGGGGATTTATCGAGGTCCAGACGCCCGTCCTGCAGACGATAGCAGGCGGGGCTCACGCCCGCCCTTTCATCACTCACCACAATGCTTTGGATATTGATGTCTATCTCAGGATCGCAACCGAGCTGTATCTCAAACGCCTGCTTGTCGGCGGCCTTGAGAGGGTATACGAGATAGGTCCCGATTTTCGAAACGAAGGCATCGACACCAGGCACAATCCGGAGTTCTACATGATGGAGGTCTACCAAGCCTACGCCGATTACAACGATATGATGAAACTTGTTGAGGACCTGGTGTCGGGATGCGCGGAAGAGGTTCTGGGGTCTATGAGATTCACTTCCGGCGGCTACGAGATCGACGTTACGCCTCCGTGGCCAAGGCTCCGGGTTTGGGATGGAATAACGCAGGCGACAGGGATCAAGCCGGAAGATATCCGGACCGACGAGGACGCGGTAGCTATTGCCGAAAGGCTCGGCCTGGATATGAACAAAGCAAAGACGAAGGGCAGCGTAATTGAGGAAATCATGGGCGAGTACGTCGAGCCTAAGCTTGTTCAGCCCCATTTCCTGATAGATTATCCTGTAGAGATATCGCCGCTCGCGAAGAGAAGGGAAGACAACCCCAACCTCACTTATAGGTTTGAGGCTTTTGCACTTGGCCGGGAACTAGGGAACGCGTTTTCGGAGCTTAACGACCCCATTGACCAGAAAAACCGCTTTATTCAGCAGGCGAGAGAGAAGGCCGCGGGGAATGACGAAGCTCATCCCTACGACGAAGACTTCATCACCGCGCTGGAGTACGGCATGCCGCCGGCGGGAGGTTTGGGCATAGGAATCGAGAGGCTTGTCATGTTTTTGACCGATTCTCCGTCAATCCGCGACGTCATCCTGTTCCCCATGATGAGACCTAAGACCTAGGAGTGTTAGTTAGAGTCACTCCTGCTAAAACTATAAAAAAAGTTGCGGCGGGGTGTTGATCTTAGCTTATTCCGGTGTTATAGTAACCCTTGCGCCCCGCGAGAGGGGGCGCCCAAGGAAGTCGGTCCTTGAAAACTGAACAGCGTAAGAGAACCTTTGAGTCCAGAAGGCTCGCGGTTACCGCGAGCGACTCTACGGACCTTGAGGAAAAGGTGTAACGGAGAGTTTGATCCTGGCTCAGGACGAACGCTGGCGGCGTGCTTCAGACATGCAAGTCGAGCGGGCGAAGGCCGAACCGCAAGGGGAGGCCCTAGCTAGCGGCGAACGGGTGAGTAACACGTGGGTAATCTGCCCGGAAGACTGGGATAACGGCCCGAAAGGGCCGCTAATACCGGATAATATCGCAGCCTCGCATGGGGCAGCGAAGAAAGGCGAAAGCCACTTTCGGATGAGCTCGCGACCCATCAGCTAGTTGGTGAGGTAAAGGCTCACCAAGGCAACGACGGGTAACCGGTCTGAGAGGATGATCGGTCACACTGGGACTGAGATACGGCCCAGACTCCTACGGGAGGCAGCAGTCGGGAATATTGGGCAATGGGCGAAAGCCTGACCCAGCGACGCCGCGTGAGGGATGAAGGCCTTCGGGTCGTAAACCTCTGTCATCGGGGACGAAGAAAGTGACGGTACCCGAGGAGGAAGCCCCTGCTAACTACGTGCCAGCAGCCGCGGTAATACGTAGGGGGCGAGCGTTGTCCGGAGTTATTGGGCGTAAAGGGCGTGTAGGCGGCTTGTTAAGTCAGGTGTGAAATTTCAGGGCTTAACCCTGAAACTGCGCTTGAAACTGGCAGGCTCGAGGACAGGAGAGGGAAGTGGAATTCCCGGTGTAGCGGTGGAATGCGTAGATATCGGGAGGAACACCAGTGGCGAAGGCGGCTTCCTGGACTGTACCTGACGCTGAGGCGCGAAAGCTAGGGGAGCAAACAGGATTAGATACCCTGGTAGTCCTAGCCGTAAACTATGAGTGCTAGGTGTGGGAGGTTAAAATCCTTCCGTGCCGGAGTTAACGCAATAAGCACTCCGCCTGGGGAGTACGGCCGCAAGGCTAAAACTCAAAGGAATTGACGGGGGCCCGCACAAGCAGTGGAGCGTGTGGTTTAATTCGACGCAACGCGCAGAACCTTACCAGGGCTTGACATCATAGTGCAAAGTCTGGAAACAGACTCCCTGTAGCAATACAGCGCTATGACAGGTGTTGCATGGTTGTCGTCAGCTCGTGTCGTGAGATGTTGGGTTAAGTCCCGCAACGAGCGCAACCCCTATTTGGTGTTGCCACCGGGTAGAGCCGGGCACTCACCAGAGACTGCCGGAGACGATCCGGAGGAAGGTGGGGATGACGTCAAATCATCATGGCCCTTATGCCCTGGGCCACACACGCGCTACAATGGCCGGTACAACGGGCAGCCAAGGCGCAAGCCGGAGCGAATCCTAAAAAGCCGGTCCCAGTTGGGATTGGGGGCTGAAACTCGTCCCCATGAACATGGAATTGCTAGTAATCGCGGATCAGCCACGCCGCGGTGAATACGTTCCCGGGCCTTGTACACACCGCCCGTCAAGCCATGGGAGCTGGCAACACCCGAAGTCGGTGATCTAACTCGCAAGAGGGGAAGCTGCCGAAGGTGGGGCTAGTGACTGGGGCTAAGTCGTAACAAGGTAGCCGTATCGGAAGGTGCGGCTGGATCACCTCCTTTCTATGGAGACCTCTTGAGGTTCTCTAATACGCTGTTCGGTCTTCGAGGACTGACGTCCTACGATGGAGAGGACTCCATCACTGGTCCTTGACAACTTAAGAGAAGTCGCGAGAAGTAACAAGCGCGAGTTTAGGATTCAAGAAGAATCCTTGCGGAGTTAACTTAAGCCGCAAGGGTCGAGGTAGTAAGGGCACATGGCGGATGCCTTGGCGCCAGGAGATTATGAAGGACGTGGCCAGCTGCGAAAAGCCTCGGGGAGCCGCTAACAGGCATTGATCCGGGGATGTCCGAATGGGGAAACCCGGCACGCGAAGAGCGTGCCAACCCTGTCTGAACACATAGGGCAGGGTGGTGAACGAGGGGAACCGAAACATCCAAGTACCCTCAGGAAGAGAAAGCAAGGAAGCGATTCCCTGAGTAGTGGCGAGCGAAAGGGGAAGAGCCTAAACCTGTCTGACGTGACAGCCTGCCGGCGTTGTCAGACAGGGGTAGAGGGACCTCTTAGGCCGCACGGCAGTGCGGCAGGGGAGTTACAAATCCCGCGTCTAGCCGAAGAGGCCTGGAAAGGCCAGCCATAGAGGGTAATAGCCCTGTAGGCGAAAGGCGACGGGACTTCCCAAGAGGCACCCGAGTACCGTGGGGCACGCTAACCCCGCGGGAATCTGGGAGGCCCACCTCCTAAGGCTAAATACTCCCTGGCGACCGATAGTGAACCAGTACCGTGAGGGAAAGGTGAAAAGCACCCCTGTTAGGGGAGTGAAATAGTACCTGAAACCGTGTGCCTACAAGCAGTCCGAGGCCTATGGCTATAGGCCAGGCTGAGGGCGTGCCTATTGAAGAATGAACCGGCGAGTTATGTTCTGCAGCAAGGTTAAGGGCTTAAGGCCCGGAGCCGCAGGGAAACCGAGTGCGAATAGCGCGTGGAGTTGCAGGGCATAGACCCGAAGCCGGGTGAGCTATCCATGGCCAGGCTGAAGCGTGGGTAAAGCCACGTGGAGGGCCGAACCGTTTGTCGTTGAAAAGACATCGGATGAGCTGTGGATAGGGGTGAAATGCCAATCGAACCCGGAGATAGCTGGTTCTCCCCGAAATAGCTTTAGGGCTAGCCTCGGAGTAAAGGACGGCGGGGGTAGAGCACTGATTGGGCTAGGGGCCCTACAAGGTTACTGAACCCATTCAAACTCCGAATACCGCCTATCCATATCCGGGAGTCAGACTACGGGTGCTAAGATTCGTGGTCAAGAGGAAAAGAATCCAGACCGCCAGATAAGGTCCCAAAGTTCAAGCTAAGTGGGAAAGGAAGTGGGACTCCTAAAACAGCCAGGATGTTGGCTTAGAAGCAGCCACCATTAAAAGAGTGCGTAACAGCTCACTGGCCGAGGGGTTCTGCACCGATAATACACGGGGCTCAAGCTTGACACCGACGCTGCGGACTCAGCCGCAAGGCTGATTGGTAGGGGAGCGTTCTGTCTGCTGCGAAGCAAGACTGTAAGGACTTGTGGAGCGGGCGGAAGTGAGAATGCCGGTATGAGTAGCGAAAAGGCTGGTGAGAATCCAGCCCGCCGAAAGCCTAAGGTTTCCTGGGCAAGGCTCGTCCGCTCAGGGTTAGTCGGGGACTAAGTCGAGGCCAATGGCGTAGACGATGTACAACAGGTGGACATTCCTGTACCGCCGTAAAGAGCGATGGGGTGACGCAGGTAGGAGGATCCGGCCGGGTGTTGGTTCCGGTCCAAGCGTTTAGGAAGCCCTGGGAGGCAAATCCCCCGGGGAGTTCTGAGGCGTGACGGGGAGGGAAATTAGAGTACCGAACCGGGTCTGTCCCAAACTGCCGAGAAAAGCCTCTAGCGTTAATCTTTACGGCGCCCGTACCGCAAACCGACACAGGTAGGCGGGGAGAGAATCCTAAGGCGCGCGGGATAACCCTCGTTAAGGAACTCGGCAAAATTACCCCGTAACTTCGGGAAAAGGGGTGCCTCCCTAAAAAGGAGGCCGCAGTGAAATGGCCCAGGCGACTGTTTAGCAAAAACACAGGTCTCTGCGAAGCCGAAAGGCGAAGTATAGGGGCTGACACCTGCCCAGTGCCGGAAGGTTAAGGGGAGAGGTTAGCGCAAGCGAAGCTTTGAACCGAAGCCCCGGTGAACGGCGGCCGTAACTATAACGGTCCTAAGGTAGCGAAATTCCTTGTCGGGTAAGTTCCGACCCGCACGAATGGTGTAACGATCTGGGCGCTGTCTCAACGAGGGACCCGGTGAAATTGAATTACCTGTGAAGATGCAGGTTACCTGCGACTGGACAGAAAGACCCCATGGAGCTTTACTGTAACCTGACATAGGATTTTGTTGTTTCATGTAGAGCATAGGTGGGAGGCAGAGAACCGCTCTCGTTAGGGGGCGGGGAGCCACCACTGGAATACCACCCTTGAAGCAACGGAGTTCTAACCTAGGGCCCTTACCGGGTCCGGGGACGGTGTCAGGTGGGCAGTTTGACTGGGGCGGTCGCCTCCCAAAGCGTAACGGAGGCGCCCAAAGGTTCCCTCAGCGCGGTTGGAAATCGCGCGCGGAGTGTAAAGGCACAAGGGAGCTTGACTGCGAGAGAGACATCTCGAGCAGAGACGAAAGTCGGGCTTAGTGACCTGGTGGTACCGAGTGGAAGGGCCATCAATCAACGGATAAAAGTTACCCTGGGGATAACAGGCTGATCTTCCCCAAGAGTCCACATCGACGGGAAGGTTTGGCACCTCGATGTCGGCTCATCGCATCCTGGAGCAGGAGCATGTTCCAAGGGTTCGGCTGTTCGCCGATTAAAGCGGTACGTGAGCTGGGTTCAGAACGTCGTGAGACAGTTCGGTCCCTATCCATCGCAGGCGCAGGAAACTTGAGGGGAGCCATCCACAATACGAGAGGACCTGGATGGACGCACCTCTGGTGTACCAGTTGTCGTGCCAACGGCAGAAGCTGGGTAGCCACGTGCGGAGTGGATAAGCGCTGAAAGCATCTAAGCGCCAAGCCCACCCCAAGATGAGGTTTCCCACGGAGTAGTCCGGTAAGACCCCTGGAAGACTACCAGGTAGATAGGCCGGGAGTGTAAGCGTGGCAACACGTTGAGCTGACCGGTACTAATAGGTCGAGGCCTCGACCTTTGCGCTTAAGTTAGTTCCGCAAATTCTCTTAAGTTGTCCGCCCAAAGAGGGTGGAAAGGACAAAAGGTTTCCGGTGGTAATGGCGGAGAGGCCACACCCGTTCCCATTCCGAACACGGAAGTTAAGCTCTCCAGCGCCGATGGTACTGGGTTTCCCGGGAGAGTAGGACGCCGCCGGATCTAATATTGAAGGCCCCGCTCGTAAAAAAGCGGGGCTTTCCTTTTCTGACTGACGCTGTAGAATGCTGTTGACAACTCTGGGGATAAGTCCCATCTTCTGTGAATAACAGGGAGGAATGGAGGATTGAGGCGAGGTGTGGGCATGGAGACGTGTATGTCTGCGACCTTTTCTAGAACAGCTCTACTTCTTATCCAGCTTCTCTAGCCCGAGTTTCTTGAACACAAAGTACACCACGGCAGCCACCAAAACGAAATCCACGAAAGTGCTGATGAAGTGACCCCACATGATTGTGGCTGTCCCAATCGTGAATGAGGCTTCAGCGAGATCTGCCATGCTTCCCATGGCGATTCCGATGAGAGGGCTGATGATATCCTCTACCAGCGCGGCCACGACCTTAGACACAGATCCGCCCAAGATGAAACCGATCGCGAGACCGACTACGCCTTGCTTTCTTATGAACTCAACGAAATCCTTCACTGTCCACGTCTCCCTCCCAATAGGCACTCGCCACATTATAGCACTCTAGCGCCTGTTCTTTGGGTACAAGCTTTCTTCCAACCGATCCCAGGGAACATAGGGAACATAATGCGGTTGGCGCGTGTCATACGAGTGCGAGATAAGGTAAATGCCTGTATAACACCCTATTCTGGCAGAGATTTCTGTTCATCGAAGGTCCCTGCGGTGTTATTATGTTAACTGTCGTCTGAGATGAAAACAGACAGGCTATGCAGGCGAAAGACTCTACCGGGCGCCCAAGCCGCGCGCCGGGAAAAAGAGGAGAGATGACACGTGTTGAAACGCATTGCCGTAGCAGCGATGGCAGCACTCATGGCCGTAATGATAATGGCTCCGTCGGTGCTGGCAGCCCCTGCTCCTTCAGCTCAGCCTGTGATCAACTGGAACCGCGCCCCTTGGCAGGCCAGGTGGCAGCCGTTTCCGGTATGGCCCGGCTGGGGACAGGCTCCCGCAAGAGGTACCGGTCTGCAGTACAAGCTTGATTACTCATCCGAGACTAACGAACTGGTGCTGTTGGTGTACAACCCGACCAAGAAGCCTATCACTGTGAGTACGCCCAACGGTATGACGACCGACTTCGTCCTTTGGAAGGACGGTTCAGTCGCGTACAGAGCGAATTACGGCAAGTCCTTTACCCAGGCTCAGGTGAAGGAGACTTTCCGCCCCGGACAAGGAAAGCTCTACAAAGAGACTCTGCCCAACAGCCTGCGTCAAGGCACTTACATGGCTCAGGCGTATTTCATAGGTGAAACCAAGTGGCAGTCAGTCGCGTCGACCTATGTCACTCTGAAGGCGAGAGCAGCCCACGATCCTCTCGAGTACAAGGTTGAATACATGGGTCCCAGCTGGTTCAACTCTAGCCCGAGGCTCAGAGTGACCATTAAGAACACCTCGGACAAGGACATTACCCTTCCTTACCAGTACGGGTACCAGGTACTCGTGAAGAAGCCCGGAGATACGGATTACCGGGGCGACGTAGGTATCGGCCAGTCAATCGGTACTATTGAAACCGGAGCCTCGAGGTACATCTTCGTGCCGCTTAACGGGCTCGAGCCCGGGCAGTATCAAGTAGATGTACGCTCAAACGTAGGGTCAGGCTACTACAGGATAGTGGCTCAGACTTGGTTTTACACCAGGTAGACCGAAGAAGGCACTGCCTATAGATCCCTGCTCATTATAGAGAAAGGCCCCCGAGCCAAGGGGGCCCTTCTCTTCGTCGTCAAAACCCCAAGTAAGACCGCTGTTTGGGGAAGCTTGCTCTTGCGCCTACTGTGCGCAAATTGATAATATGCCCGAGGAGCTTTTCTTGCTTTTTATAGCGTAGGAGGAGATGGCTTTGAAAGAATATTCCACGGGAAGCATCCGCAACGTTGCTCTCATCTCCCACAGTGGCGCGGGCAAGACCACTTTGGGAGACGCGATGTTGTTCGCTTCTGGAGGAAGCGACCGGTTCGGACGCACCGATGATGCTACTTCCGTTCTCGATTACGACCCCGAGGAGCAAAGAAGGAAGACTACGATTTCCACTTCCATTGCCCCCGTCGAGTGGAAGGGCAAGAAACTGAACGTGTTGGACACTCCCGGGTACTTCGACTTTGTCGGCGAAGTGCGTTCGGCACTCCGCGTGTGTGACGGGGCTGTAGTTGTAGTCGATGCAACAGGAGGGGTCGAGGTAGGGACCGAGCTCGTCTGGCAATATGCCAACGAGTACGGGGTTCCGCGCCTTGTTGCAGTGTCAAAACTCGACAGAGAGAACACCGACTTCCTGTCGACGGTCAAAGAGATAAATGATGCCCTGGGCGGGCACGCCACTCCTCTTTACCTGCCTGTAGGTAAGCAGGCCGGCTTGAAGGGGCTTGTCGATGTCATTCGCGGTGTCATGCTGACTCCCAAGCCCGACGGCAAATGCACCGAAGCGCCCGTTCCGGACGATATGGCAGACGCCGTAGCCGAAGTAAAGGAGCAGCTCAAAGAAGCTGCGTGCGACGGCGATGACCAACTCATGGAGAAGTACCTTGAGGAAGGCGACCTGACGAACGAAGAGATCCTTCGTGGCCTTCACCTGGCATCAGTGGCCGGCCGGATTTCGCTGGTGGTCCCGCTAGCGGCAGCGAAGATGCTCGGCGTTATCCAGCTCATGGACGCTATAATCGAGTACCTGCCTTCTCCCAGCGATGTACCTGCGGTCAAGGGTACCGTTCCCGGAAGCGAGACCGAAGTTGAGCGCGAGCCTTCGCAAGGAGCTCCGCTTTCGGCTCTCGTGTTCAAGACCATGGCCGACCCCTATGTCGGCAAGCTGACTTTGTTCAGGGTGTACTCGGGCAGATTTGCTTCCAACAGCACGGCTCTCAACTCGACTCGCAACAAGGTCGAGAGAGTCGGCCAGCTGTATACGATAAAGGGAAAGACGCAGGAACCTGCGGCGGCGGTTAACGCGGGCGATATCGGGGCCGTAGCAAAGCTTCAGGATACGCTGACGGGAGACACCTTGTGCAGCCAGGAAGACCCTGTGGTCTTCAGCCCCATTAAGTTCCCTGCGCCCATCTACTCGGTTGCCGTCCATCCCAGGACCAAGGGCGACGAAGACAAGATCTCCACGGGCCTAACCAGGCTTACGGAAGAAGACCCGACGATCACCGTAGAGAGGAATGCCGAGACAGCCGAAACCATCCTGTCCGGTCTGGGCGAGGTTCACGTAGACGTGACAACCGGGAAGCTCAAGAGGAAGTTCGGAGTCGACGTCGACCTTACCACCCCGATTATCCCTTTCCGCGAGACCATCAAGGGTTCGGCCAAAGCCGAAGGCCGGCATAAGAAGCAGACCGGCGGGCGAGGGCAGTTCGGCCACGTATGGATTGAGTTTGAGGCCGCGCCCGATACCGACTTTGAGTTTGTCGACAAGATTTTCGGTGGGGCAGTGCCCCGGCAATACATTCCGGCAGTTGAGAAGGGGCTTCGTGAGGCAATCACAGAAGGAGTCCTGGCCGGGTATCCTGTCACCGGACTCAGGGCCATTCTGTATGACGGCTCGTATCACCCGGTTGACTCATCCGAAATGGCGTTCAAGATTGCCGCTTCCCTTGCGTTTAAGAAGGGATGCGCAGAGGCCAACCCGATCTTGCTGGAGCCTATAATGAGGTTGGAGGTCACCGTTCCCGACCAGTTCATGGGCGACATCATGGGTGACTTGAACAAGAAGCGCGGTAGGATCCAGGGTATGGAGGCAAGGGGCCGCTTCCAGGTCATCAAAGCTACCGCCCCGTTGGCTGAACTGCAGAAATACGCCATCGACCTCCGGTCGATGACCCAGGGTCGCGGCCTCTTCACCATGGAATTTGACCACTATGAAGAGGTTCCCGGCAACATTGCAGAAGACGTCATAGAGGAAGCCAAGAAGCGCAAGGAAGAAGAAAAGTAGAGGTACAGCGCTTTGGGCGATGTTTAGTTGCAGAGTGAAAGTCCCGGCGACAGCCGGGACTTTTTCTTAGGCTCAATGTCTCCTGCGCAGGCTCTCGCTTGAGCAATCCTGCATGGAGAAACCGGGAGAGACTACCGGATCAGTCCCACTGCTTTTCGATTTCGACGTTGCTGTAGTAGTACTTGACGATCTCCTCCGCGGACTTGCCCCGTTGAGACATGAGCCATGCCCCCCACTGGGACATCCCTACCCCGTGCCCATAGCCTCGCCCTTTCATGACTACGGAATCACCGGACATGGAGACCGAGTCCAGCAGAGTAGACTTCATTTCAGTTGCTCCCAACGCGACGCGGAACGAAGGCGCAGGCACCTCTTTCTCGTTGATGATGAGGGTTTCCGTCCTGCCCGACGGGCCCTTCCGGCCGATCTTGATCGATGTCACGTAGCCCACCTCAACTCCTACCGCGGCGGCGGCTCTTGACACCTGATCGTTGGAGAAAGTCCTGAACCAAGTTTGGGTCGGTTCGGCCTGCAAATCGTTCTTTGGGGCCACATACGGAGTGGCTTCTTTCTTGTACCCGAGTCCCTCTGCGGCGCTGGCCGTGATGCCGCCGGAACTGGCATGGAACCACGCGTTAATGGGTTGACCGCGGTACAGCACGATCTGCCCCCTGGTGTCCTTTACGGCCTGCTTCACCCGATCGTTGACTCTTGACGCGTTGTATGCCTGGAACTCGTTAGGGTCCGTGCTGGCCTGGGTGTTCCGTTTGGGTACGCCCTCCTCCATTTTCTTGAGGGTGAACGTTCGAGCTACTATGGCCTGAGCTCTCAGCGCCTCAAGCGGCCACGTAGGGTCCATTTCGGCTGCGACGACTCCCTCAAGATAGGTCTCCAGCGGCATATTCTGTACTTCGCCGCTTTCGTGCATGTAGACGGAGATGGTGGGTTCATCGGTAGGGAGGTTGGCTTTCGGAGCGGTCCGCATCCCCCTCACGATCACAGTGAGAACGATTGCCAGGATGATGCCGGGAATCCAGAGCCACTTGTCGCTCTTGAACCTGCCGCGCCAGCGCGACTCATGTGACATGCTTATCGCCTCCACTGATCTAGATTTCCCACGCCTGAGTGTGTAAAACACGGCGGTTGTCTTGGCTGTCGGGATTTGCCATGTTAGCATTTTGGAAGAATAAAGGATGTACTACGCAGAGGTGAATGAAATGGACTACGATATCCTCATCGCGGGCGGCGGACCTGCGGGCATGACTGCTGCCATATACGCCGGCAGGGCAGGGTGGAAAACCGTGCTCATGGACCCGATGGGCGGAGGCGGCCAGGCCGGCACCACCGACATGGTCTACAACTACCCCGGGTTTCCTCAGGGGATTACCGGCCCCGAGCTCATGGAACTCATGGCTGAACAGGCACGGGGCTTCGGCGCCGAGATTCTGTTTGACGAGGTAACCGAAGTACGCCCCTCAAATGACGGTGGCGAGGCCGGCTTTGTCGTCACGACCGAGTCCGGCTCTCACACGGCGCGCGCTCTCATCTATGCTGCCGGAACGCTGCCTAGGAAACTAGGCGTACCCGGAGAGGATAAATACCTGGCCAAGGGCATCAGCTTCTGCGCCACCTGTGACGGCGCCCTGTTCAGAAACAAGACCGTCGCTGTAGTGGGTGGGGGTGACTCGGCACTGACCGAGGCCGAGTTCCTTACAAGGTTCGCCAAGGAGGTAATCCTGATACACCGCCGGGACGAGTTCAGGGCGGGACTTGCCACCGTCAACAGGGTGCGGGCGAATCCTAAGGTGAGGATGATTCTCTCATCTGTTATTGAAGGTGTTAGCGGCGGAGACAAGCTGGAGAGCATTACGGTTAGAGACCTGAAGACCGGGACCACTACGGAAATCGCCGTAGACGGGCTTTTCTTATACGTTGGATGGATGCCCAACGTGCAACCGGTTCAGCACCTGGTCGACACCGATTCCTACGGATATGTCCTAACTGAGGATGACATGTCCACCAAGACCCCGGGCCTTTTCGTTGCAGGGGACGTCCGGAAGAAGCCGCTCCGCCAGATTACCACCGCAGTAGCCGATGGGGCGTCCGCGGCATGGTCGGCGGAGAAATATCTCCTGGAAAGCGCCAAGCCATGAGGCCCGTCGTCCGCCTTCTGCCCAAAGTCAAGCATAGAGTGTTCTACGGCCACCCCTGGATTTTCTCGAGCGAGATCGGGACTATCGACGGCACTTACAGCCAGGGTGACATAGTGGAAGTTCGCGATCCCCGGGGCAGATTTGTCTGCCTCGGGTATCTGAACCCCGAATCGACCATTACCGTCCGCGTCTTGACCCGGGAAGATCGCGAGATAGATGAGGAGTTCTTCCGCGACAGATTACGGCAGGCCGTGGAGTACCGCAGCTCTCTCTTTGGCATAGACGGAGCCTTTGGCGAGGATGAGAGAGGTTTCAGGCTCGTCTATTCGGAAGGAGACTTCCTTCCGGGGTTGATAGTGGACATTTTCGCCGGCTATGTATCGTTTCAGACTCTGACCTACGGCATCGATCGCTGGAAGGAGACACTCCTTGATGCCTTACGGGAGTTCGTTGAGCCTAAAGGCATCTACGAAAGGAACGACGCGCCTGTCAGGCGGTTGGAAGGCCTGAACCTGAGATCAGGGTATGTGGGCGAACCCTTTGACCCCCTTATAGAGATGGACGAGAACGGCGTGAAGGTCATGGTGGACATTCAGAGGGGACAGAAGACGGGCTACTTCCTGGACCAGACCGAGAACCGGCTGATCGCGCGGAAGTTCGTGAAGGGCAGATCCGTCTTGGACGCTTTCTCTTACTCGGGTGGGTTCGGACTTTCGGCGGCCGCAGGCGGTGCGAAGAGCGTAACGTTCATGGATGTATCTGAAGCCGCACTGGACCTTTGCAGGGCCGGGGCCGGCCGAAATCACTTCGGAGGAGAAGTGTTTTTCCGCGCGGCCAATGTGTTCGACGCGCTGCGCGAGTTTGAGCGAGACGGCGTACGGTTCGGTGCCGTATTTCTTGATCCCCCGGCTTTTGCCCGCTCGAGGAAGATGGTCGAGAGCGCTCTTGCCGGCTATAAGGAAGTAAACCTCCGCGCTATGAAAGTCGTTGAGGACGGGGGGATATTGTGCACTTCGTCCTGTTCGCAACACGTAACCGCTCAGGAGTTCGACGCCATGTTGGATGAAGCCGCGTCTGACGCTAAGGTGACTCTAAGGGTGATCGAGAGAAGAGGTCAGAGGGCCGATCATCCTGTCCTCGCGGGAGTTCCCGAAACCGAGTACCTGAAGTTTCGCGTCTGCCAAGTCCTAAAGAGATGTTAGGACCATACTTGAAAGTGGAAAACGACTTGATTATAATAAGGTCAAAGAAAGTCAAAGTAAAATGAACAACAGGTGGTGAAAGCGCCCATGGCCAGTCTTGCGGATCTCATTGAGGAATACATTGAGTCCCTCATTGAAGAGGGCAAGGGCATGGCTGAGATTCAGAGGGCGCTGGTAGCAGAGCTCTTCCGGTGTGCGCCTTCTCAGGTTTCCTACGTTATCGCCTCACGGTTCTCCCCAGAGCGGGGCTACATTATCGAGTCCAGGCGGGGAGGCGGAGGTTTCATCCGGCTCACTCGGGTTACGCTGGACGATGAGGAGATACGGGACGTCGTAAGCGACATAGGCAGTTACCTGAGCCAGGATGAATCGTACGGTTACCTCGACAGGCTGCGCGAAGAGGGTTATCTGGACGACCGGACCTACGCGGTTATGCGAGCGGCTTTGTCCAGAAACGCCCTTACCATAAGATTGCCGGAGAGAGATCTCTTGAGAGCGAACCTTCTTAAAGCCATGTTGAATGCGTATTTCTCGGTGAACGAAAAGGGAGAGTGAGTGACATGATGTGCGAGGAGTGCGGTCAGAACCCTGCTACGGTTCGCTTTGAGCAGGTGGTGAACGGCAAGAAGACTGTCATGAATCTCTGCAGCGATTGCGCCCAGAAAAGAGGCGTATTCAGCGTCTTCTTCCAACCGACCTTCTCTATCAACAGCTTGCTTTCTGCGCTTCTCGGATCTCAGGTCAAGACCCTTCCGGCGCCCCTGGCAGGTGAGGAAGAAGTCAGATGCAGAGTATGCGGTATGAGCTACAGAGACTTCGCCCGAGCCGGACGGTTAGGCTGTTCACGGTGTTATGAGACGTTTGAAGACAAGCTCGATCCGCTTCTCCGAAGGATTCACGGCTCGGACAGGCACATTGGCAAAGCGCCTGCCAAAGCGGGCGGAGCCGCGAAGGTGCGGAGAGAGCTTGAGGATCTGAAGAGGCAGTTAGCGGCCGCGGTCTCAAAGGAAGCTTACGAGAAGGCCGCGGAACTGAGAGACAGGATCAGAGAAATCGAAGCCGCGCTTAGGAGGGACGAGGAATGAGATCGAAAGAAGGACTCTTGGAAGCGATTGTGAGGAGCTCCTCGTCGCCTTGGATGGACGGCTCAGGCAATCTCGCCGATGTCGTCATATCTTCACGTGTAAGGTTGGCTCGAAATCTCCGCGATACCCAGTTCCCTCACCTATTGGATGATAAGTCCGCGAAAGCGGCAAGGGAGCTTGTCTTCAAAGCGGTGGCCCAGATTAACGCCAAGAAGTCAGTGCCCGAGCTGACTTGCATCGCCCTTGAGGACGTAAGCCCGCTTGACAGACAAGTGCTGGTTGAGAAGCATCTCATGAGCCCCCAGCACGCTCAACAAGGTTCCGGCAGGGGCCTCATTACGCGGCCCGATGAGAGAGTGTCGATAATGGTCAACGAGGAAGACCATCTGAGGCTTCAATGCCTGTACTCCGGTCTGGAGCTCGACGAGGCCTGGATAACGGCCAGCGGCATGGACGACCTTCTCGACGAGCGCCTGGACTTTGCTTACGACGAGAAAAGCGGGTTCTTGACGGCGTGTCCGACCAACGTGGGTACCGGACTGAGGGCATCCATCATGGTTCACCTGCCTGCTCTGGCTATAGGTGACGAGGCGTCCAGAGTGCTGTCGGCAGTCAACAAACTGGGTTTGGTGGTCCGGGGCTTCTACGGCGAAGGCACCGAAGGTCACGGAAACGTGTACCAGATATCCAACCAGATAACATTGGGCCAAACGGAGAAGGAGATCCTTGAGAACATCTCTCTGGTTGCCAATCAAGTTGTCGCCGAGGAAAAGCGCTACCGCGAGACACTTATGAAGACGAAGCGGTCAGCAGTAGAAGACCGTATCTTCAGGGCGTGGGGCATACTCTCTAATGCCCGCACAATGAGTTCAGGCGAAGCCGTGCGGCTTTGGTCCGATGTGAGACTCGGCGTGGAATTCGGATTCATACAGGGTCTCGACGTGAAACGGGTGAACGAGATCCTCGTCATTGCCCAACCCAACTTCGTGATGCGTGTTTCGGGCCGCTCGATGTCGCCCGAGGAGAGAGATTATACGCGAGCCGAGCTGGTCCGCCGCCATCTGGCTGCGGCCAAGTCATAGTGGTTTTTGAAAGGAGGCTTTAGCATGAACGGAAGGCCTAGATACACAGATAACGCTTCCCGCGTCTTGGCTTGGGCTGAGGAGTACGCCAAGCAATACGGGGCTGAAGCGATGGATACAGAGCATATTCTCATGGGTCTCTTGAGGGCCGAAGGAGGACTGGCCCGCAGAGTGCTGACTGCGATTGGAGTGGAGATTCGAGACATCCAGGCGGAGATAGGAAACGTTGTTCAGAAGCGGACTCCGGGAAACGTAGACAGCGCCACTCCTGCCGCCAAGAGGGTGATACAGAACGCCCAAAAAGTGGCTATGGAACTTGGCCACACATGGGTCGGAACTGAGCACATCCTGCTTGCGCTGCTGCAAGAGGATGAAGGTTTGGCGGCCGAGATACTGAATAAGGCGGGAGTTCAATTCGACGCCGTCAAGGAACAGATTGTGAACCTGCTTGGGGGAGCCCAGGCAGGTGCAGCGGGCCAGAATCCCGCGATGCCGGGTACAACCGGGTTCTCGGTACCCGGCATGCACGCTAAGCGCAGCGACAAGAAGCGTACCCCTACTCTGGAGAACTACGGTCGAGACCTCACCGAGCTTGCCGCTCAGGGCAAACTCGACCCGGTAATAGGTCGTGAGAAGGAGATTGAGCGGGTCATTCAGATCCTATCGCGAAGGACGAAGAACAACCCGGTGCTGATTGGAGAACCCGGAGTAGGGAAGACCGCGGTAGCCGAGGGGCTGGCCCAGGCGATTAGCGACTCCAAGGTACCCGAGATGCTCAAGGGCAAGCGGGTTGTCACCTTGGATCTTGGCTCGCTTGTCGCGGGCACGAAGTACCGCGGTGAATTCGAAGAACGGCTCAAGAAGGTTGTTGACGAAGTCCGGCGCTCCGGCAACATCATCTTGTTCATAGATGAGATGCACAACATCATAGGTGCCGGAGCAGCCGAAGGAGCCATTGACGCCTCCAGCATTCTGAAGCCGCTTCTGGCCAGAGGCGAACTGCAGTGCATTGGAGCGACGACCCTGGATGAGTACCGGAAGCATGTAGAGAAAGACGCAGCTCTTGAGCGGCGCTTCCAGCCGGTGATGGTATCGGAGCCTTCAGTTGAGGAGACCATCCAGATCCTCAAAGGGCTGAAGGACCGTTACGAGGAGCATCACAAGGTGAAGTACACCGACGAGGCGCTTGAGGCTGCGGTAAGGCTTTCCGATCGCTTTGTGTCCGACAGGTTCCTACCCGATAAGGCGATCGACCTCATCGACGAGGCCGGTTCAAAAGTACGCATGCGCGCGTTTGAGGCGCCTGACGATGTACGGGACCTAGAGCGCAGGATAGAAGAACTCGCGCAGCAGAAGGAAGCCGCAGTTTCAGACCAAGAGTTCGAGAAAGCCGCAAAGTTCCGAGATAAGGAGCAGCAGCTGCGCAAAGAGCTCGAAGACAGAAAGAAGAACTGGCAGACACAGGATGTTCCCAACAAGTGCACTGTGACTGAGGATGAGATCGCCTCAATCGTGTCCGATTGGACGGGGATCCCGGTCCAGCGGTTGGCTGCGGCTGAGACGGAACGGCTCCTCAACCTTGAGGAGGAGCTTCACAAGAGAGTGGTTCGCCAAGACGAGGCAGTGGACGCGGTTGCTCGCGCCATCCGGCGGTCGAGAGCAGGGCTGAAAGACCCCAAGCGGCCTATCGGCTCTTTCATCTTCCTCGGACCTACCGGGGTAGGGAAGACTGAGTTGGCTCGTACGCTGGCAGAAGCCCTTTTTGGTGACGAGGATGCCATGATACGGCTGGACATGTCCGAGTACCAGGAGCGGCATACGGTATCGAGGTTGGTTGGAGCGCCTCCCGGTTACGTCGGCTATGATGAAGGCGGCCAACTCACCGAGGCAGTTAGGCGCAAGCCCTACTCAGTGATTCTGCTCGACGAGATCGAGAAGGCTCATCCTGACGTCTTCAACATCCTGCTTCAGGTGCTTGAGGACGGGCGATTGACAGAGGCGCAGGGGCGCACGGTGGACTTCCGCAACAGCATAATAATCATGACGTCAAACGCAGGCGCTGAGGCGATTCACGGTAGGGCAGTCTTAGGGTTCACTACCGAACGTGACACCGACAAGGCTCACGAGGAGATGAAAGACCGGGTCATGGATGCCGTTAGGCGGGTGTTCAGGCCTGAGTTCATAAACCGGGTTGACGAGATCATCGTCTTCCAGGCACTTACGGCGGAAGACTTAAAGCAGATAGTCCTCCTGCAGCTGAACCAGGTAGCGAAACGGCTGGAGGATGCTGCCAACATCTCGATCGAGATAACCGACAAGGCTAAGGAGAAGCTTGTCAGCGAAGGCACCGATCCGGACTACGGAGCAAGGCCTCTCAGGAGAGCGATTCAGCGCCTGGTAGAAGATCCGCTTTCGGACCTGGTTCTGAGAGGCGAGTTCAAGGAAGGCGACAGAGTCGTGGTTGACGTTGACGATGACGGAAAGATCAAATTCGGAGCAGCAGTGGCGGGAGCGCAAGGCTAGGTCAACAGACGCAAGGTTGCGGAAACGCATAGGAAGGCCCGGCATACCCGGGCCTTCGACATTTTACGCCGTAAAGGAATGCCGGAGGCGGCGGTAGAATGATGCAAAGCTACAGAAAGGAATGGTTACATGCCGCGCGCCTCTTCCAGATTCGTCTGCTCATCCTGTGGGTATGAGACCCCGCGGTGGTACGGGAAATGTCCCCAATGCGGAGAGTGGAATACCTTCACAGAGGAAGTTGAGCGGCCCCTCATAAAGTCCAGAGAGGGGAGGGCCAAATCCTCGCCGGTTATCTTGTCCAAGGTTCCCGTCCAGGACGTAACCCGTTTTTTGAGCGGCATGCCTGAGTTTGACCGGGTATTGGGCGGAGGGTTTGTGCCGGGTTCGGTCATACTGCTGGCGGGGGAACCGGGCATCGGCAAGTCCACACTGCTGCTCACGGTATCCGATACTGTCGCCAAGTCTCACGGGCGAGTGCTGTACACATCCGGCGAAGAATCGCAAAGCCAGGTTAGGATGCGTGCAGACAGGCTCGGAGTTCTGTCGGAGAACCTCTATTTCTCAGCCGAGCAGGATGTCGACTCAATCCTTGACATGTGCAGCGATATCAAGCCCGAAGTATTGGTGATCGACTCCATACAGACCTGTCAAGATGAAAGCGTGACATCCCTTCCGGGCGGCCCCACGCAGGTCAGGTCTTGCGCCACCAAAGTGCAGCAGTACGCCAAAGAGAACAACGTAACCGTTGTAATGGTGGGACACACAGTGAAGGCCGGCGGCATAGCAGGGCCGAGGCTGCTCGAGCACCTCGTTGACACGGTCCTTTACTTCGAGGGCGACTCGAACCACCTCTACCGGATCGTAAGGGCGCAGAAGAACAGGTTCGGCCCTACAAACGAGGTGGCCGTGTTTCAGATGGAGGACCGGGGCATAGTCGAGATTCCGAACCCGTCGGAGATATTCCTATCGGAAAGAAACGCGGAGAACGTGGGTTCGTGCGTCGGCGTGTGTCTCAAGGGAAACCAAGCAATGTGCCTCGAAGTGCAGGCGCTCGTAGCGCCATGTGTATACGGCGCGCCCCGGAGAGTGACCAGCGAGATCGATCATCAGCGGGCGTCGCTGATCTTAGCTGTACTTGCCAAGAAGCTGGCAAGCCAGTTGGAGAACAAAGATGCATATGTAAAGGTGGCAGGCGGCATCAGGATCGACGAGCCGGGAATAGACCTTGCAGCAGGGATCGCGATAATGTCTTCGTTCTATGAGGTGCCCGTCAGGCCCAACTTGGCTTGTTTCGGAGAGATAGGTCTGTCCGGTGAGGTCCGCATGGTTCCGCGAATGGACGACAGGGTGAGGGAAGCCCAAAGAGTGGGGTTTGCAGAGATACTCGTGCCTAAGGCTTACCTTAAGCGGCACAGAGGCGCAGCAAACGTTAAGGGCGTTTCGACGGTCAAGGAGGCCGTGCAGAACGCCCTGAAAGGTGCTAAGTCATGAATCCTTCTTGGCGGTTATTCAGGAAAAATTGTACATGCCCAGGCAGGCCACTCGTTCCTTTTCCTTCACCAGGATATCGTGCAGGTTCAGGTTTAGGATGCTGCATAGGGCGGCAACGTAAAACAGGTTGCGGCCTATCTCGTCCTCCAAAACTTCCGTACAGTGTTCACAGAGTTTTCCCTTAACGTGAGTGCTCATGTACTCTTTCAAGCTCTCGAGGGACTCTAGATCGGGCGGAATCTTCTGCTTCACGGCATCTACTTCAATGCAGCCGCAGTTGGTCACCGCTTTGGCAACTGCGCGATTGACTCTTCCCGTGGATTCGGTGAGTTTGGTCATTACATCGAGGATGCTTCTGTGCCTCATGAGGTAGCTCTCTACAGTCTCTTGAAAGCCGTCACAGAGAACATCTTTCACTATTGTTTCACCTCGCAGAAGGACGATGAAGAAAGCCTGGTGGACGTGGGGGGATTCGAACCCCCGACCTCTCGGATGCGAACCGAGTGCTCTCCCAACTGAGCCACACGCCCATCCCGTGCTTGAACGCAAAATCCATTGTACTGTAGCGGTAACTGGGAGTCAAGAAAGGCGTTTGAAGTGCGTCAATTAGTTCTGCGCCTCTTGCGCCAGCACATTGTCGAGGATTGTAATGGTTTCTTCCCGATCCCAATTTTTGGCGAGGATAAGCTCGGATATGAGTATCTCTTTTGCGCTATCGAGCATTTTACGCTCACCGGTTGACAGGCCCTTCTCTCGTTCTCTGGCAGCCAGGTTGCGAACCACATCTGCCACCTCGTAGATGTCGCCGCTCTTGATCTTCTCCAGGTTCGATCTGTAGCGCCGGTTCCAGTTGGTGGACATGGCAGTACATTCTTGTTTCAGGACGCCCATGACCTTGTCGACTTCTTCGGAGGAGATCACGTCTCTAAGGCCAATGCCCTCGGTGTTGTCGACCGGGATCATGACCTTCATGTCTCCGATGGGAAGTCTAAGGACGTAGTACTTATGGTTTTTTCCGAGGATTTCCTTCTCTTCCACACCTTCTATAGTTCCGGCGCCGTGCATCGGATAGACGACGCGGTCACCGACCTTAAACATCGGCATACCTCCTACTAAACATTACGTGTTCTATTGTACCATTAACTGGTGTTTTACGTCAAACCGCGGGGGGAGCCAACTCCTGGGAGGGGCGGGAACTAAGCGATTCGCTGTTACGTAGTGCTTGGAGGAGACTCGTAGCCTCGACTATAATAAGTCAGTTAGTCTTTATGCAAGGAGGTGCTGTTTTTGGATAAGGTCCGTCGCTACTTCGCGATGGCCGGAGCTCTTCTGGGCGGTGTGGGCGCGTTTTACCTGATCGCCCCTTTGGAGAACCTGCTGAAGCAGGAGTTCACAGTCTATGTGTCCGCAGGTGTCATTGTGTTTGCCGCAGCAGTTCTCGCGGTGGCTTTTTTCTTCATTGGAGCACCGGTTTCAAGGGCGATCGTTGGTGGAGTGGATTGGCTGGCCAAGTCTGTGGTAGGTGCATCGCTGCAGGATATCGTGGTTGGAGCCGGGGGGCTTATAGTTGGTCTTATAATTGCTAATTTGTTAGCCCCGTCTCTCGCCAGGATTCCTATCGTGGGCGTGTTCCTGCCGGCGATCGCCATGGTTATCCTCGGTTACATCGGGATTGCCGTGGCGAGAAGCAAGAAGGAGGATCTGGTGTCGCTAAGCCCTGCCAGATTGAGGCAGGCAATGAGGGGTGGACGTACCCAACGCCAAATGGAGCGGAAGGGAGAGCTTCCGTTTGGCCAGGCTGCCCCCAAACTCCTCGACACGAGCACCATTATTGACGGCAGGATAGTCGATATCTGCCGCTCGGGCTTCATTGAGGGCAAGATCATCATCCCTAACTTCGTTCTGGACGAGCTGCGGCGCATTGCCGATTCAGCCGACAATCTCAAAAGGAATAAGGGCCGGAGAGGCCTGGATACCCTGAACACTCTGCAGCGCGATATCCCGCTGGAGGTGCTCACGTGGGACTGGCCAACGGACCAGAGCGAAGACGTTGATGCTTTGCTTCTCAAGATGGGAAAGGCAACGGGAGCGGACGTCATAACTACGGACTACAATCTGGCCAAGATAGCCGAACTTCAGCAGGTTGGGGTTCTTAACGTCAACCAGCTGGCGAATGCGCTGAAGCTCATGGTTGCGCCCGGAGAAGAGTTGTCTGTTGAGATCCACAGGGAAGGAAAGCAACCCGGCCAGGGGATCGGGTACTTGGACGACGGCACTATGGTCGTGGTGGAGCAGGCCAAGAGACACCTCAACGAGGAGATACCCGTTGTGGTCACGAACGTCCACACGTCGCCCGCAGGGCGCATGGTGTTTGCGCGCCCGAAATACCTGGATAAGGCGGAATAAGAGTTGGACCGGTCGGTATGGGTCATAATCCCCGCTGCCGGACAAGGGGTTCGGGCCTCCACGGATGTACCTAAGCAGTTCACGCTCTTAGGCGATTCTACCGTGCTCGAAACCACCGTAAATCGATTCCTGAAAATGCCTGAGGTGGCAGGCGTGATTGTCGCCCTGCCGCCGTCAGGCGCTTACGGGCGCGGCACCTCTGCCGCACTCAGAGTAGAGGCATTGGGCACTAAGGTAACGCCTGTGCTCACCGTTTCCGGAGGCAAGACGCGGCAGGAATCGGTCATGAACGCTCTGTCTCTCTTGCCCCAAGGGGCCAAGTGGGTCGCGGTTCACGATGCGGTGCGCCCCTTCTTTTCACCCGGACTGTTCCGTAGGGTTTTCGAGGCCTGCATGGAGCACGGCGCGGCAGTTCCCGGAATCAGCCCCGCTGATACGGTGAAAAGGCTTGTGCCGGGCGAGATGCGAGTGGCGGAGACTCTCGATAGGAAGAGCCTGCTTATGGTACAGACGCCGCAAGTGTTTGACAGGGAAACACTTGTCGAGGCGTATATGCGGGCCTTTGAGGACGGATTTGAAGCCACCGACGATAGCCAGCTGATAGAACGCCTGGGTATTCCGGTCGCGGTGGTACCGGGCGAGCGAGACAACATCAAGTTGACCTACCCCGAGGATTTTCGAAAGGTGAAGGATGGACGTGAGGCGAGCGAGCGGGTGACGGTTACCGGGATTGGTTTTGATGTCCATCCGTTTGCAGAAGGAAGGCCGTGTGTGATAGGAGGCGTGACCATCCCCTTTGACAAAGGGCTCGAGGGTCACTCCGACGCCGACGTTCTTGTTCACGCGGCGATGGACGCCATACTCGGCGGCCTTACGGTAGGAGACATCGGCCAGTGGTTCCCGCCCGGCGATCCCAAGTACAGGAACGCATGCAGCCTTGCCCTGCTAAAGGATCTGTGGCTGCAACTCTCGGCCAAAGCCGAAGTGGTCCATTTGGATTCGGTGATTGTCGCGGAAGCACCGAAGATCGCCCCCTTTGCCGCCCTGATGAGGGCAAATATCGCTTCCGCGCTCGGGATTTCGGTTGACTGTGTGTCGATTAAGGCCACCACCAGCGAGAAAATGGGGTTCACCGGCAGGGGAGAGGGCATTGCTGCTTTCTGTACCGCTACCCTAAAGAGAGAAACAACCGCGGGATAGCGCAGTAAACAACCGCCGCACGAGCCGGACACAATGATTTGGAGGGACAAGCATGGCAGAGCAAGAGAGAAGCACTCCACAACAGGTCGGCCTCAAAGTGAAGGTCTTGTACTATCCGTTCATGGGAACCGAGATCAACACCGAACGACTGCTGCTCCTCGCTAGACTATGCTACTCGCCAATGGGGATCGGCAGAATGGGGGATCTCCTGACAGGTAATAAGCCCTCAGACGGAAAAGCCGGCGAGTTCGTACGGAACCTAATCGAGATGGGACACATGGGCGCCTTGGAACACTGGTACACCACCTTCGCAGTTGAGGGTTACTCGCGAATTTCGAGCCAACAGAATGACCGCCACAGGCTGATGAAGATGTTCAAGGACGCCGGAGTGATCTACATAAACGCTCCGGAGCAGGGGTCGCCCGACACGTCGCAGTTGCAGCAATCTCAGCGTTATGTCAAAGAAGACAACTTCAGATATGTTATGCCTCCCAGTTTTGCCCGGCACCCCGAGTTTGCCGAGAGGTTTCAAAGGCTTCAAGATGAGGTCATGGGCATTCAGAGGGAAGGGCTTGAACTGGGGCTTCCCGCGGAGGACGTCAGGTTTGCCCTAACTAACGCTACTGAGACCAGGTTTGTCATCACCACAAACGCCAGGCAACTCAGGCACATGTTTAACCTCCGGTGCTGCCAAAGGGCGCAATGGGAGATCCGGAAGATGTTTACGGAACTACTTGATGAATACAAGCGGATAGCTCCAAATATCTTCTATCGTGCAGGAGCTTCATGTGAGGATTTGGGGTACTGTCCCGAGGGCAAGATGAGCTGTGGCAGGGCGCCAACGTTGGAGGCATTGAAAGAGGCGTACGAAGAAAAGAAGAAGCAGCCGAAGTGACCGGCCTCCGGCGTATTTCGCAGGCGCGAGCCGGTTCCCTCATCCTGAAGTGAAGCGGGTGTCAGCGAGAGTGAGACGATCGCGAGCTACCGGTTATATCCAGATCTACGGCAGGCAGCCGGTAAACGAGGCTCTGTCAAACGGCTGGCCGGTCCGCGAAGTTGTGTTCAGACAGGGACCGAAAGATGCCTTCCTGCAAGCGATAGCCGCGAAGGCGGCATCTCTTGGCGTAAGGTCGTCCACTATGGAACCTCACGCGTTCGACCGCAGTTATCCACGCCAAAGCCAGGGCGTAACGGCAATAGTCAGAGAGGTGCAGATGAAGAGTCTTGACGACGTGAAGAGGGACATCCCTCCCGGACAGGCTCCTTTCTTCGTCGCCCTAGATGGTATTGAAGACCCGCACAACCTGGGCGCGATCGCCAGAACATCCCTGGCTATGGGTGTGGATGGGGTTGTTGTCCCACGACACCGCAGCGCAGGCATAGGAGAAGGCGCCGCCAAGTCCTCGGCCGGAGCCATCTTTGTACAGCCCATCTGCCAGGTTCCGAATATCCACTACTTTATTGAATGGGCCAAGCGCGAGGGACTGTGGGTGTACGGACTCGATGCAGATGCCCCTTCAGACATATGGACCACCGACCTATCCGGCCCGGTTGCCCTGATAGTCGGCGGAGAGGATAGGGGACTATCTCGCCTGACACGAGAAAAATGCGATTTTCTTGTGAAGATACCCATGACAGGAAGGATAGGCAGCCTTAACGCCAGCGTAGCCTGTGCAATGGCCATATGCGAGTGCCAGAGGCAGAGACGAGAAAAGACCAGCCAAAAGCCGTAATGGGCTTCTATTGATTTAGTCTAGTTGACAAAAGTATAATGGGTTTGTCCCAATTACCTTGGCAATAGGTGTGTTGGGTTTTTTCGCGGGTAGTTAGAGAAAGCTCCAGGGACCGGGGGAGGGGTGCTTTTTGGCTATCGGCCCGCAGAGTGATCTGTATTCTGCATTTGAGATTCTTCAGGACGAGGAAGTTGTCGAGATAGCGAGAGCAGGGTCGGTTGTTGCTCAGGAATACCTCATAAATAAGTACAAGAGTTTTGTAAGGGCGAAGGCGAGATCCTACTTCCTAATTGGGGCAGACAGGGAAGACATCATACAGGAAGGCATGATTGGGCTTTATAAGGCGATAAGGGATTTTCGGAGCGACAAACTGGCTTCATTCAAGGCGTTTGCCGAGCTCTGCATCACCAGGCAGATCATCACGGCTATCAAGACAGCCACCAGGCAGAAGCACATACCGCTGAACTCCTACGTTTCCTTGAATAGGCCGATTTACGATGAGGACTCAGACCGGACCCTTTTGGACATCATGCCTGGAACACAGGTTCTCGACCCTGAGGAGCTGGTGATCAACACCGAGGAAATTGGTTCGATGGAAACCAAAATCACCGAGATTCTCAGCGATCTAGAGTGGCAAGTTTTAAACTCGTACCTGGATGGAAAGTCGTACTTGGAGATCGCGGACGATCTCCAGAGGCACGTCAAATCCATCGACAACGCGCTGCAGCGTGTCAAGCGGAAGCTTGAGAGATACCTTGACTCGAAGAACGGGTCTCGGACGGCGGCAGAGAACGTGTTGATGCGATAAGAGGCGGCTGTCGAAATCCTTATCGATGCTCCGTAAGCGGCGCCCGGCCTTCCATCTGTGCCGGGCGTTCCTGTTGGACCTAAAGATGGGCCTCTTGCCGGGCGTATTGACACCCCCGCGAAGAGGCTGTAGCATGGTCTTTGCTGCGACTTTGTCTTATCGCGAGCCAGCGTAGCTCAATGGTAGAGCAATTGATTTGTAATCAATAGGTTAAGGGTTCGATCCCCTTCGCTGGCTCCAATGAAACCCCTTTAGAGTTCTCTCTTGATGCCAATGTGCCGACTCTTTCCGCCCCGCGTGGGAATACTTCCTTGAGAAGTCCCGTATTGGAGGCGGTTATCGTGACCAGCCGGTTAGCAGAGATGCTTGCGGATCCCTTAGTTGATGAAGTTCTGAAAGTACTCCTCACTGAGGATTACCCGAATAACCCCTTTGAGTTGGTTACCGTGGCTGAAAAGCTCACACCGCGAGCCATTGTGGAGGCGGGTATGAGGGCTCAACTGGGCATGCCGCTCCAAAGGCCGTTCGGAAGCCCTATCGTCCTGTCTCCCTGGCACAAGATCCTCTTGAACCCCCGACAGCTTCACCACCTTCCCACAGCCGACCTGAAAGATATCGACATGACAACGGTTATCGGACCCAATGCCGGAAGGCCGTTACGGCTTCGCATTCCCATAATGATCACGGCAATGTCCTACGGCGGTTCTCTAAGCCTGAAGCTTAAGATGGCTCTGGCAAAAGGTGCGGCCGCGGCCGGCACGTCCACCAACACGGGCGAGTCGGGCCTGGCGAAGGAAACGCGCGAACTCGCCCTGTATATGGTGGGCCAGTACAATCGCGGCCACTTCCTCAGCGGGCCAGAGGATCTCGGCCAACTCGATGCCATAGAAGTGCAGTTTGGCCAGGGGGCTTTTGGCGGAGGTGTCGAGTCTACCATCGCTTCGGCGACCATCGGCGATCACCTGCGACAAACACTGGGTCTAAAAGAAGGTGAGGATGGCGTCATCTATTCGCGGCACCAAGGTAAGGACACACCGGAAGCGATCATCAAGCTTGTGAATGACCTGAAGGCCACCTACGACGTGCCCGTGGGTGTGAAGATCGCGGCCACAGATTTCATCGAGCTTGAACTCGAGGTTATCGCCAAGACCGGGGCCGACTTCATCGTCGTAGACGGGGCTGAGGGAGGAACGGCGGTGGCTCCTCCCACATTGGAGGATGATGTCGGTCTTCCGACATTTTACGGCCTGGTCCGGACTGTGGATTGGCTTAAGGCAAAGGGTATTCGCCAGCGCTTCAGCGTTATCGCCGCAGGCGGACTGAAGACTCCCGGCGAGTTCCTAAAAGCGCTGGCTCTAGGAGCCGACGCCGTGTATATCGGGTCTATCGCGGTGTTGGCTGCTATTCACACCCAGGCCAGGGAGGTGGTGCCTAAAGCAGCACCGGCTCAGATTGCCTTGTATACCGGCAGGTATGCCGATAAGCTCGACGTCGACAAGGCGGCGGCCAGTCTGGCCAACTTCCTTAAGTCGTGCAAGGAAGAGATGAAGCTTGCCATCCAGGCTGTCGGCAAGAAGGCCGCCAGCGAACTCAACCGCGGAGACCTAGTAACAATAGACAAAGACATAGCTGAGTTCGCCAACATCAGGTATGCCGGAAGCCCCCGCAAATAGCGGGACAGCCGCTACATCGGCGAACGACCCGGCCCGCCGGTCAACTGCGGGCTTTACGCAGTTCCTCCAGCCGGTCTTTGGCCTTCGTCGAGCCGCCGAAGAACCTTGATAGGTTGTCGCATATGTAGTCGGGGCACATGCCGCAGTGGTCAAACCGCCGCTCGATATTGCAGGCGCGGATTGGGCACTCGCGGCAGTACCCGCCAAGCCGCTCACCCAGACACCCGTCGCAGATGCAGTCATCGGCAGTGATGTTTAGTCCAAGCGCCTTTGACCACTCTTCCGCTGTCCTCTTGTTTCGCGACCTCCTCAGGCTAGACTTCGATTATCCCTACTTCTCCCTCGATCCGGAGATTGGTGCCGTAAGGTTCCGAAAGAGTCTGAAGCCTCTCAAGGATTCTCTTCGCGATTTCCTCGCGCGCCAGAGTGGGCCTGCCTCTCTGGGAGCGCGGATTGTCCCATCCCAGGTACAACGGGTATAGAGTAGCCCGGCGGAACTCGCCTCCGGCGAACTCCAAGGATCCCAGAACGCTCTCCCAGTATGCGACGTCTGAAGGGAAACCTCTGGTATCGTTTCTGCTGCGGGCGTCGTACATGTCGGCCGGGGTCGATCCCATCGTGAGCCCCTGCCCGACCTTGTCGTAGATGTCCTGCGGGTGTTTGCGGATCAAGTCGTTCTGGAAGATGAAGTTGCCGAGGCTGTAGAAGATCGGTTTGCCCCGGTAGATCTCAATTCCCCGGAGGACGTGAGGCCCGTGTCCGATGAACGCGTCTGCGCCGGCGTCTATGCACGCCCTGGCGAACGTCTCTATGAACTCGGCCGGAACCTCTCTCTTAAGGTGCGCTTCGTGGGCGTGTAGGGTGTAGAAGACCCAGTCGGCCTGGCGTTTGGCGTCCTTGATCCACTTTGTGATCTCGGCCACGTCGTAGCTGTTTGGCACTGTGTGTATCCCGCTCTTGTCTCCCAGCACAAACCGGAGCCCTGAGAAGACCAGTTCATTGTCTCTCTCTTTGAGGTAGCCGGCTTTCTTGGCTTGGGCTTTCAGCTCCGAGATGCCCATCGACTCTTCCATTTTCTTGAGGAAATCGAACTCTTCCCTAGTCACCGAGTAATACGTTGAGTACCTGACAGGCGACAACCCCGGACGTCCCTGGAAGTCGGGCCTCTGATGTCCCGCTCGGCCCCACGGAGCGAAAGTGGAACTGGCAGAGAGCAGGGCCGCTCGACCCTTAGGCGTTTCAAGGTACGCGGGCTCGCGCGCGGCAGCGAGATTTTCGCCGACTCCCGCATGGCAGATGCCGGCTTTGTCCAGGACTTCTGTCGTCCTGCGGAGCCCTTCATAGGAGTAGTCCAGAGAGTGGTTGTTTGCCCGCGAGACCATGTGAAATCCTGCCCACTTGAACTCGTCTACAAGAGAGCTGGACGCGCCGGCGTAAGTGCCGCCGCTGTCGGCAGCAGGTATCCCTTTCCAGTCGTTCAGCAGGACCTCAAGATTTGTGAAACCCGCCGTATGCTTTCGTATGATATCGAAGACCGCCAAGAAGTCCGGATCGTCATAACACGATATCCGCGTGGCCAGAAACGAGTCTCCGGTGACTGCCAGGTCGAACCGATCCTTGCACTTCCTTACCAACTATCATCACCTCAAACTCAGGGTTCGCTCCGGCTCTTGTGACTCCTGCCGGAGGCCCAATTCATACTGCCTCAACTCCTGATCTGCCTGGTCGGCCCTTGATTGACAATCAAACATGGGACGGTCACAATTAAATGGATATTGCATTAGTCTTGCTGATGAATGAGCATTTGGGTTAATCAAAAGAAAACAATCGTATGCCTAATTATCTACGTTAATTACCGTGAGAATGAGGTGTTGGCTTGGATGCCCTAATAGATAAACTAAAAGAAGTACTGAGCTCTGTTCTACCTATTACATTGATCGTATTGATCCTTCACTTCACCGTAAGTCCTCTGGATAGCTCGATGCTGCAGGCTTTCCTCTTGGGTTCAGTACTTATCATTATCGGTTTGACGACGTTTCTGTTCGGTATAGACCAGGGCTTGGAACCTATCGGGCGAGGTATCGGTAACACTCTGGTTCACTCCAGGAGCTTTGCCGTCGTTATCACCATCTGTTTGGTTCTCGGTTTTTTCATTTCATACGCCGAGCCCGACCTCCATATCCTGGCCGGCCAGGTGGAAAGCGTGACTGCGGGGCAG
Organism: Bacillota bacterium; assembly: GCA_050952125.1. Lineage (GTDB taxonomy): Bacteria > Bacillota > Sulfobacillia > Fermentithermobacillales > Fermentithermobacillaceae > UBA3951. Next base: position 272,723 of record JBMNKK010000004.1, on the reverse strand, counting down.
TTTGGTCGCATTTTGATGGTTGTTGTTGTCTCGATTGGACTCGCGGTTATGATGACTTTGGGAATGCTGCGCATACTGAAGGGTGTACGCCTCAAGCATGTGTTTGCGGCTGCCTATGGCCTTATTCTCCTTCTGTCGCTTTTCTCATCATCCGATTTCATCGCTATTGCATTCGATGCTTCAGGGGCGACTACAGGCGCGGTGACTGTCCCTTTTATGTTAGCTTTAGCGGCAGGCATTTCAGCCATGAAGTCTGACAAATCCAGCGAGGCGGACAGCTTTGGCCTGGTCGGCATTTCATCTACCGGAGCGATCCTCGGGGTTCTGGTTACAGGTTTGATCTTCGGGATAGACAAGCTGAACGGCGTACTGCCTGAGGAGACCATCACAAGCGCGAACTTGCTGGAGATATACGGCTCTAAGCTCCTGCCGCTTGCTAAGGAATCGATGGTTTCACTTTTGCCCATCGTCGTTGTCTATATCCTGTTTCAAGTGTTCGCTTTCAAGCAAAGAAGGAGCCGTGTATTCGACATCGCGCGAGGCTTGGCCCTAACCTTTTTTGGCCTCGTAGTGTTTCTGTTGGGTGTGAACGGCGGTTTTATGGAAGTCGGCACCCGGATCGGGATACAGCTCGCTTCGATGGAGTCGAAAGTACCGACCCTTGTCACGGCACTTTTTCTCGGCCTGGCGACCGTGCTGGCCGAGCCTGCCGTTCACGTCTTGACCCACCAGGTCGAAAGCGTTACAGGCGGGTTCGTCAAGAGGTCGATGGTTTTCCTATTCCTGTCTGTTGCAGTGGGGCTGTCCATTTTCATGTCCGCCTTGCGGATCTTCGTGCCCGGTCTTAAGCTATGGATGTATTTGCTGCCCGGATTTGGGCTTGCTGTAGTCTTCGCCTACTTTGTGCCCGAGTTGTTCGTCGGGATGGCCTTTGATGCAGGCGGCGTTGCTTCCGGACCCATGACGGCCACCTTCTCCTTGGCTTTTGTTCAGGGCATAGCAGCTCAAGTCCCTTCGGCGGACCTGGTGGCAGACGGGTTCGGCATGATCGCGATCGTTGCCATGATGCCCATTATTGCACTTGAGCTATTAGGCGCACTCTATCAGGTGAGAACACGCAAGGCGGCAAAGACTAAGAGTCTCCAAGCGGGAACAATTGGAGGTAACCATGGATAATCAAAACCACGTTCCGAATGTTGGGGCTCTGCAGGTTCTTACGTTGATCCTCAGCGAGAACCAGAGCCATAGGTGTGTCCGCCTCGTTGAAGAGCGAGGGATCCGAGGCGGCATAGTCATCATGGGAAAAGGCACGGTGAGCAGCACCGTTCTGCAGTTGTTCGGGATCAAGGATCAAAGGAAAGATATCGTGCAACTCCTGTTGAAGAAGGAAAAGGCGAAAGAGACCATGGACTATCTCGACGAAGCGCTCCAGCTTTCAAAGCCCGGTCAACACGGCATTGCCTACACTACACCGGTCATCGGTGCAGTTGGACTCGAAGGACAGGGCACAGCTCATGAGCAAGGCGTCATGGATACAGGCGAATGTCTGGAGGAAGAGAGCATGTTCAAGAAACTGACGGTGATAGTCGATCGCGGTTTGGCGAGTGACGTGATGGATATTGCGCGTAAAGCCGGCGTGCGAGGGGGCACCATTCTGCATGGGCGCGGTGCAGGCGCTGAGATAGCCACAAGCCTGTTTGGAGTGAAGATCGAACCGGAAAAGGAACTCGTTATCATCCTCATGCCGAACGACTTAGTTGGCAAAGTGGTGGATGCTTTGAGCGAGGGACTCCAGCTGGATGAGCCTAACAAAGGGATCTTGTACGTGGAACCGATCATTTACACTCGCGGTCTGTTTGAGATGACTGACAACAAGAAATAGAGTAGGCGTGCGGATGAGCGAACCGCTTGGAGTCTCGGGTATCTGTGAGCCAAATGGCCTGTAAGAAAAAGGGAAAGGTGGGCCTCTCGTGTTCAAGAACTTACCTGAAACCTGGGACCTGGATGTTTTCTTTCCTGGTGGTAGCCATTCTAGAGAGTTCGCAGCTTTTCTGGACTGCCTTGAGGCGGACGTACGAGCATTCCGAGACGATGTGTCGGGTGGAGTTCCGCAGGACCTTTCAGGATGGGTCGATAGGATAACTCTCCTTCAGGACCTCACCAAGAGGTTGAGACAGAGCGGGGCTTTCATCTCCTGCCTGAATGCACAAGATGTCGGTGACCGGCAGAGCCGGGTGGTAGGCGGCAGAGTTAGGGAGATTCAGGCCGGATTCGCCTCGGCTATGACCGTGCTGGACCAGCAGATCTTGGCCGTTTCCGAGGATGAGTGGCGGTCCCTGATGTCCACTAAGGAGCTCGCCCCCCTTGCATTCAACTTGAACGAGCGTAGAACGCGGACCAAGGATATGCTTCCCACCGAGCAGGAGATCTTGGTCAACGAGCTTTCCATTGACGGCTACCAGGGATGGTCGGACTTGTACGATCTCGTTACCGGACGGATGTCGATAACGGTGACCGAGAACGGCAAGGAAGTCACTCTGTCTCCCGGACAGGCGGCCAACAGAATGTCCGGGCCCGACCCTGCCGTGAGAGCTCACATTATGGAGCGCTGGGAGGAAGCGTGGGCTAAAGAAGCCGATCTGTGCGCCTTGGCCCTCAACCGTCTAGCCGGGTACAGGCTGTCGCTGTACCGCAGGAGGGGTTGGGACTCGGTACTGAAGGAACCTCTCGAAAACAATCGCATGACACGAGACACTCTGGATGCGATGTGGGACACCATCGACAGCAACAAAGACCGGCTAGTGACTTACATGCAGAGAAAGAAGAAGCTGCTCCGCCTCGACAAACTGGGTTGGCAAGACCTCGATGCGCCTGTCGGCAAGTCTGACAGCAAGATGAGCTACGACGATGCCGCCGCGTTCATAGTAGAGCAGTTTAGCCGTGTGAGCCCAAAGATGGCCGGCCTCGCGACACGAGCGTTTGAAAACCGCTGGATTGAGTCTGAGGATCGTCCGGGTAAGAGGATGGGAGGGTTCTGCACGAGCTTCCCCCTATCCAGGGAATCGCGTATCTTCGTCACCTTCTCGGGAACTTTGGGTAACGTGGCGACGGTAGCTCATGAACTGGGACACGCTTTCCACCAGTCAGTGATGAATGATCTTCCGCCCATATCTCAGCAGTATGCCATGAACGTTGCTGAGACGGCTTCCACATTCTCAGAGATGGTGGTGGCGGACGCCGCGGTGAAGGCGGCAAAGAACGATGATGAACGCCTCCTCCTGGTGGACGACAAACTGCAAAGGGCCGTGTCGCTGCTTATGAATATCCAATCCAGATTCCTCTTCGAGACGCGGTTTTACGAGGCAAGGAAGAAGGGTATGGTCAGCGTACAGGCGCTAAATGAGCTCATGACCGAAGCGCAGAAAGAGGCTTTCGCCGGGGCGCTCGATACTTATCATCCGCATTTCTGGGCATCCAAACTGCACTTCTACAACACCAGAGTGCCCTTCTACAACTTCCCGTACACTTTTGGTTTCCTGTTCAGCGCGGGCGTGTACTCGTGGGCAAAGGAAGCAGGCAGGATGTTTGAGGACAGGTATATCGGACTCTTGCAGGATACCGGCCGCATGCGAGTTGAGGACCTTGCCAAAAAGCACATCGGGGCCGATCTGACCCGCAAGGACTTCTGGCAGAGCGCGATCGACTTGGTCTTGTCGGACTTGCCCGAGTTTCTCGCGATGACCGATCATAAGGCCTAGGCGAGGTCGCGGCAGGCGTTGGTGTTGCGTGAAGTAGGATATGCAGGTATAATAAGCACTGTGGCCGAACGGCGCTACCGGTATCGATGATTACCGGATTGGCATAGACAACCTTACCTGTCAGCAAAAACGGGTTGCAGCCGGCGCCTAATGATAGTAAGATAACAACTGTGTCTTGTGGAGAGGTACCCAAGTGGCCAAAGGGGACAGACTGTAAATCTGCTGGCAGACGCCTTCGCAGGTTCAAATCCTGCCCTCTCCACCAACCAAATTTGACAGCTTGAACAGTGTATCGTCGCGGGGTGGAGCAGCCAGGAAGCTCGTCGGGCTCATAACCCGGAGGTCGCAGGTTCAAATCCTGCCCCCGCAACCAACGCCATCTTTGTGGTGCTCGCATAGCTCAGTCGGCAGAGCGCATCCTTGGTAAGGATGAGGTCACCAGTTCGATTCTGGTTGCGAGCTCCATTTTGATCTGTGACAAGAGTTTCGGCGGTCCCGGAGGCGAATATGCTGAATTGACACTGCACGAGAGCCTGTGCTAGACTCGTTTGCAGGTGTTTTTTCCGGGATGGGAGGGGAAGCACGTGGCTAAAGGAACTACAGAGGTCGTGACCCTGGCTTGCCAGGAATGCAAGCAGCGCAATTACACGACAATGAAGAACAAGAAGTCTCATTCCGGGCGACTTGAACTTCGGAAGTATTGCCGGTTCTGCCGTACTCACACGGCCCACCGGGAAACCAGGTAGACTGTGTACAGGCCCGTAGCTCCAATAGGTAGAGCGGCGGACTCCAAATCCGATGGTTGGGGGTTCAAATCCCTCCGGGCCTGCCAGAATTCTCACCGTCGATTGGGTGGAAGAGAAATATGAACAAGGTAACCAGGTTTTTCGGGTCGCTCGCTAACTTCCTAAGAGAAACCCGTGCTGAACTAAGGAAAGTTGTTTGGCCCTCCTGGGGACAGGTGAGGGTCTACACCCTTATCGTGCTTTTCGTGATGATCGGCTTGGGAGCGATACTCTGGGGAACGGATGCCGTGGTCGCTTTCGGGCTCAGCGCAATACTTAAGAGGTAGAGGAGAGAGACCGGACCCGTATTAGTTTGGAGGGTCCTTATTTTATGAGCACAAAACTAGACTCGACAACAGGAAAACCCGAATGGTTCGTGGTCCACACTTACTCGGGGTATGAGAACAAGGTAAGGGCAAACCTCGAGAAGCGTGTGGACAACATGAACATGAAGGACAAGATCTTCCAGGTGGTTGTGCCTGAAGAGGAAGAAGTCGAGTACAAAGAAGGCAAGAAGAAGATCGTCAAGCGTAAGGTGTTCCCCGGCTACGTCGTGGTGAACATGATTATGGGCGATGATTCTTGGTATGTAGTACGGAATACCCCCGGTGTGACCGGTTTCGTAGGTCCGGGCTCCAAGCCGATTCCCCTTGAGGACCACGAGATCGAGACCATTCTCAAGAGGGCAAGCGGCGAGGGCGCTCCCCGCGTACGCGTCCATTTCAGTCCCGGCCAGACCCTGAGAGTCAAGTCAGGGCCGTTCCAGGGCATGATGGGATTGGTTCAGGACGTTATGGTAGACAGGGGCAAACTCCGCATGCTACTCTCAATATTCGGTCGGGAAACACCGGTCGAGTTCGACTTCAATCAGGTAGAGGAAGTGTGACCCAATGGCGAAAAAGGTCAAAGCGGTTGTCAAGATTCAGTTGCCGGCAGCCAAAGCTACACAGGGACCTCCGGTCGGACCTTCTCTGGCCCCGCACGGCATCAATACCCAGCTTTTCGTGAAACAGTTCAACGACAGGACTGGCAAAGATGCCGGCAACATACTTCCTGTGGTTGTCACCGTTTTTGAGGACAGGTCTTTCACGTTTGTGATCAAGACTCCTCCGGCCGCCGCTCTTCTGAAGAAGGCCGCCGGTATTGAGACGGCTTCAGGCGAGCCCAACACCAAGAAGGTGGGTAAGGTTACCCGCGATCAGGTACGCGAAATTGCCGAGATCAAGGCGAGGGACCTTAACGCGGCCGACATTGAGTCCGCTATGAGGATAATTGAGGGCACCGCTCGTTCGATGGGCATTGAAGTAGCCAAGTAAGTTTAGAAGCACCAGTTCAGTGTGGGAGGACGTTTGTCCGCTAAGACCACCGGGAGGTAGAGTAACGTGAAGAGAGGCAAGAAGTATCAGGAAGCTCTAAAGCAGGTTGAGAAAGATAAGGTATACGACCCCAAAGAAGCCTTTGACCTCATCGCCAAGATAGCTTACGCGAAGTTCGACGAGACCGTTGAAGTCGCTGTCAAGTTAGGCGTCGATCCCAGACACGCTGACCAGATGGTCAGAGGCGCCGTTGTTCTTCCTCACGGGACAGGACAGGAAGCCCGCGTGCTCGTCTTTGCTCGCGGAGAGAAGGCTAAGGAAGCTGCGGACGCTGGCGCGGATATAGTCGGCGCCGAAGACTTGGCCGAGAAGATACAGGGCGGCTGGCTCGAGTTTGACCGGGCCGTCGCTACTCCCGATATGATGGGTATCGTGGGCCGGCTGGGCCGTATTCTTGGCCCGCGCGGACTGATGCCCAACCCCAGAACCGGTACGGTAACTAATGACGTTGCCTCTGCAGTGAAGGAGATCAAGCAGGGTAAGGTCGAGTTCCGGACTGAAAAGACCGGTCTCATTCATGCCCGGATAGGCAAGGTGTCCTTTGGTTCGGATAAGCTCAACGACAATTTGGCGACCTTCATTGACGCGATCTTGAGAGCCAAACCTGCGGCCGCCCGCGGGCAGTATCTGAGGGGTGCCTATGTGGCCAGCACCATGGGGCCAGGCATTCCCGTGAGCGTAGGCAAGGCAACCAAGGTTGCTGTAGAGGCATAGGAGCAGTTGTTTTAGCACAAGAGAATACGGGGTATCCGAAGACAGCAGGTGTCGAAAGACGTAAGTGCTCCGGGAGACCGGAGCCGCCCGCCGAGGTATGGCTCCCGAGTGACACGCGATTTTCCGCTCGTCATTGAGGACCCACGCTTCGTGCGGGGGTCCTTTTGGATCTTCTAGGATTATGCAGCGCCCAAAGGGGGGAAGAAGTTGGAGAAGAAGCAGCGGATCGAGAAGGCGAAAAAGCAGGAAATGCTCAAGGAAGCCATGTCGAAGGCTAAGAGCATTGTGTTTGTCGACTTCAGAGGAGTTACTGTAGCGGACGACACCAAACTCCGGAGAGCTTGCCGCGAGGCGAAGGTCGAGTACAAAGTAGCCAAGAACACCCTGGCAGTCCGCGCCATTGACTCACTGGGTTGGGAGAAGCCCGGCCCCATGCTTGAGGGGCCCACCGCCATAGCCATGAACGATATGGATCCCACCACAGCAGCGAGAGTCGTGGCGGCCGCCGGCAAGGATATTCCTGCCCTCAAAATCAAGGGAGGAATGCTGGATGGAGCGGTCCTCAGTGCCGAAAGGGTGATGTACCTAGCCACGCTCCCGTCCAAGGAACAGCTGCTGGCCAAGGTGGCAGGCACAATGCAGAGTCCCATGACGTCATTCGCCATGGTGATGAACAGTATGTTGTCTGGATTTGCCAGAGCAGTGGAAGCTCTTAGGGTCAAGAGAGAAGAAGAAGCGGCCGATTAGCCGAGCCATGAATATCACACGAAAGTCAGGTGTATGAAAGTGTCTAAGGTTGAACAGGTTCTGGAACTCGTTAAGGGTATGACGGTCCTTGAACTCGCAGAGTTGGTTAAGCAGTTCGAGACCGAGTTCGGAGTCTCCGCTGCGGCCGCAGTTGTCGCTGCTCCCGCAGGTGGCGCTGCTCCCGCGGCTGAGGCCGCCCCGGCTGAGGAAGAGAAGACTGAGTTTGACGTTATCCTTACCGACGCAGGAGCCAGCAGGGTTGCCGTCATCAAGACCGTGCGCGAGCTCACCGGCCTTGGCCTCAAGGAAGCCAAGGAATTGGTCGAGGCTGCTCCCAAGGCTATTAAAGAGAAGGTTACCAAGGAAGAGGCCACTAAGGCGAAAGAGGCTCTCGAGAAGGCCGGCGGGAAGGTCGAAGTTAAGTAACAACAGATTTATCCGTGGTTTCGTTTGTGTGGGCAGGCGGCAAATCTTTGCCGCCTGTCTTTACATTTGCGGGCGCTAAACGTATATTGTGGTATTACCATTTATGGCGTACACTCCACGGAAGGTGATGAGCAAGAGTGCGAAACCTAGCGGTTGTAGGGGCGGGCGGGCTGGTTGGCAGGCGAGTCGTCCGGAATCTCTCCAAGTCAAACATTGATGGTCTTGAACTCGTCTTGACCGGGCTCGGCAAATCTGTCGGAACATCCGTCCCGTTCGGCGACAAGACCCTTACTATAAGGAAAACAGACGTTAACGACCTCAAATCTATGGATGCGGTCATTCTGTGCACTCCCACGTCGGCTTCACGCGAATTGGCCGATGCGCTGGTGGGAGGACCTGTGATAATCGATACCTCGAGTGCTTTCCGTATGGACCCGGAGGTACCCCTGGTGGTGCCTGAGGTCAACCCTGAGGACGCTTTATCACATAAAGGCCTCATCGCAGGTCCCAACTGCTCCACCATTCAACTGGTTATGGTGCTGAAGCCTATTCTCAGTCACTTTGGGCTTGAGAGGGTGTACGTATCTACTTACCAGGCCGTTTCCGGAGTGGGATATCAGGCGATGGAGCAGTTGGAGGACGAATCGGAGAGCCTTCTCTTTCCTTCCCGCGCAAAGCGCCGGGAATACGAGACACAGTTTCCCCACCAGATCGGGTTCAACTTGATCCCTCAGATCGACTCCTTCTTGGATGACGGATACACAAAGGAAGAAATGAAGATGGTGAACGAGACTCGCAAGATCCTCCGGATCCCTGAGCTCAGGATCTCAACGACGTGTGTCCGCGTGCCAGTTTTCATAGGCCATTCCGAGGCCTGCTTGGTTGAGACATCGAAGGCAGCCGGGCTCGATGAACTGAGGAGCGTCCTACGAGCGGCTCCAGGATTGGTAGTCGAAGACGATCCGAAGAACTCTGTCTATCCGATGCCCATAAACGCGCGAGATACGGATGAGGTCTATGTTGGACGTATCCGCAAAGATCTATCCTCAGAAAACGGAGTCCTCTTGTGGGTAGTCGCGGATAACCTCTATCGGGGCGCCGCCACCAACGCGGTCAACGTGTTCAATCTTCTTGCGAAGAACCTCTAGGTCTCGCGTTTTTCGGAGGTGAAGAGAGTGGTTGTAGTACAGAAATTCGGAGGTACCAGCCTCGACTCTCCAGAAAAGCGCGAGTCTACCTGCGACAGAATTCAGGATGCGCTTAGAGAGGGCTATCAGGTGTGCGCCGTTGTTTCGGCGATGGGCAGAAAGGGGGAGCCCTACGCTACCGACACTCTGATCTCTTTGGCCAAGAGCATTTGCGGCGAAGTAGCTCCTAGAGAGCTTGACCTCCTGGTATCGTGCGGAGAGGTCATCTCGGCCGTTCTCATGGTCCAGGAACTCCGGTCGAGGGGGATCTCCGCGCTGGCTTTGTCCGGAGGTCAGGCCGGCATAGTGACCGACTCGCGTTTTGGCAACGCGAACATTATCAATGTAGATCCCGCGCACGTAAAGCGGCATTTGGAAGAGGGCCGCGTCGTTGTGGTCGCCGGCTTCCAGGGGCGCGCTGAATCGGGCGACATAACCACTCTTGGAAGAGGAGGAAGCGATACAACCGCGACCGCCCTCGGGGCCGCTTTGGATGCCGCATATGTCGAAATCTACACTGACGTCGAAGGCATCATGACGGCCGACCCTCGAGTAGTTAAGGGCGCCAAGACCATCCCGCAGGCCAGCTATGAGGAAGTGTCCCACCTGGCTTGGGAAGGGGCGAAGGTGATCCATTCTCGCGCAGTTGAGATAGCCCAACGGGCTCAGGTGCCGGTATGGATCAGGTCCTTGCAGAAGGACAGCAAGAAAACCCTCCTGTGCGGAGGCGAAAAGCTTGATAATCCGTGGCGGACGGTGAGGAGCGAGAAACCGGTAACGGGGGTGACTTACCGTTCGGGTCTGTGCCAGGTATTGGTCACAGACCCCGACAAGGGCGAGATCGATTCGGTTGAGGCTGTGTTCAGCACCCTTAAAGATAAGTCCCTCGACCTCATAAACGTGTTTCCCGACCGGCTGGCATTCGTCATTCCTGAAGATCAGGTAGAGGAAGTGAAGAAACGGCTTCTCGCGCTGGGCTTGTCAGTTGGGGTGAGGGAAGGTCAGGCCAAAGTCACGGTGGTAGGGCACGGCATGCACGGCAGACCCGGAGTGATGGACACGGTTGTGGGCACGTTAAGCAGGGAGAAAATCAGAGTCCACGCTTCGGCGGACTCTAACATAACCATATCATGCCTTATCGATCAGGACCTCCTATCGAGGGCCGTCAATGCCCTCCACGGAGCGTTCGGACTGTCGGTAACGGCTTCTTGAGGAAGGTGGAAGATTTGAGGAAGTCGCCTTATGGGAGCGTCATTGTGGCACTTATCACTCCTTTCAATGAAGATCTGTCGGTTAACTACGCCGAGGCCAGGTCTTTGGCCTCAAGACTGGTTGCCGACGGAGTAGACGGCATTGTGGTATCAGGCACCACCGGAGAGTCGCCTACGCTGACGGTAGACGAGAAATGTCGCCTCATCGAAGAAATACGCGCTGAGATTGGGTCGTCAGCCCTGTTGTGGGCCGGGGCAAGCGGGTACAACACTAAGGAAAGCGTCGAACTCACCGGGCTATCTGAGAAGGCCGGCGCGGACGGGATTTTGGCTGTGACTCCGTACTACAACAAGCCGAGTCAAGAGGGACTTTACCGCCACTTCACCGCCATATCCGAAGCCACTTCACTACCTATAATGCTCTACAACGTGCCCGGGCGCACCGGCGTCAATATGAGCCCTGATACGGTTCTACGGCTGTCGAACCACAAGAACGTAGCGGCTATCAAAGAGGCTTCGGGGAATCTTGACCAGGCGTCACACATGCTGGCCAACTGCAGGGGAGACTTTTACCTGTACTCCGGAGACGACAGCCTCACGTTGCCTATACTGTCGGTCGGCGGGTCGGGGATAGTCTCTGTCGCCGCCCACCTCGTAGCGAAAGATCTCCGGCGTATGGTAGACTGTTTTCATGGCGGTCAGATTTCAGAGGCCAGAGATATCCATCTCAGGCTTTTCCGGCTGTTCAAGGCGCTCTTCGTGACCACGAACCCGGTGCCTGTGAAGACCGCCCTCCGGCTAAGCGGACGGAATGTCGGCGGGTTTAGGCTGCCTCTGTGCCCACCTACCGACGCCGAGAGAGATGAAATAGAGAGGGTACTCGTTGACCTGGGACTTATTGGAGATCCTAGCTAGCGCTCCCTACCTGAAATTGGGAGCGGCGAGATCCTGCGACGCCTGTTGACGTGCTGCGACAGGCGTGATAGCATTGGAATTTGTACGCAGCTTTTACCCTGCCGGACTGGAATCAGTTTACGGAACTTCGGGTAGAATAGGGAAGTGATGGCAAGTTCCGTTCCTACAATGCACCGGCGAAACTACTTACCCCCTAAGGAGTGAACTTCATGGCCTATCCTATTAAGGTAGGCAGGCGTGAGCGGCTTAGCTATGGCCGGATCAACGAAATCCTTGAGATACCGAACCTTGTGTCGGTTCAGCGGGATTCCTACCAGTGGTTCCTTGACGAAGGCCTCCGGGAGGTTTTTCGAGACATCTCTCCGATCAAAGACTTCACGGAGAATCTGGTTCTTGAATTCATCGACTACAATTTGGGGGAACCCAAGTACTCCGTACGCGAGTGCAAGGAACGGGACGTCACGTACTCGGCCCCTCTGAAAGTGAAGGTAAGGCTGGTCAACCAGCAGACCGGAGAGGTTAAAGAGCAGGAAGTCTTCATGGGAGACTTCCCCCTCATGACCGAAGCCGGAACCTTCATTATAAACGGTGCCGAGAGAGTGATCGTGAGCCAGTTGGTGAGGTCGCCCGGAGCCTACTACTCCTACGAGACCGACCCCAACGGGAAACGACTCCATTTCGCCACGCTCATCCCCAACCGCGGAGCTTGGCTGGAGATGGAGTCTGACAGTAACGACATCTGTTGGGTCAGGGTCGACCGGACCAGAAAACTGCCACTTACCGTTCTTCTTCGAGCGATCGGCTATGAGACTGATGCTTCGATCCTGGAGGTTATGGGAGAAAGCGTCCCGCTCAGAAACACTCTTGACAAAGACACCACCAAGACCAGAGACGAAGCTCTGGTTGAGATATACAAGAGGCTGCGCCCGGGAGAGCCGCCTACGGTCGAAAGCGCGAGAAACCTTTTTGAATCGCTTTTCTTCGAACCCAGGCGCTATGACCTGGCTACCGTCGGGCGCTACCGCCTGAATAAGAAGTTTATCCTGAGGAGAAGGATCGTCAACACGACTGCCACTATGGACGTGTTGGATCCCGTTACCGGACATCTCCTGGTGAAGGCCGGAACGTTCATAGACCGTGATGTTGCTGTCATGTTGACGGACAAGCGAGTGAACGTAATCGACGTCACAACTGCAGACGGACAGGTAGTCCATGTTGTGGGCAACGGCCGTTTCGACATTTCCCAGGAAGTGCTCGCCAAGGAGAAGACCCTGTTCCGCGAGGACGTCGTCGCGGCGGTCAACTATTTCTTCGGGCTTTTCAAGGGAGTCGGCACCATCGACGACATCGACCACTTGGGCAACAGGCGGGTCAGGTGCGTCGGGGAACTCCTGCAGAATCAATTCAGAGTGGGACTTACGAGGATGGAGCGCGTTGTGCGCGAGCGAATGACCATCCAGGATATCGACATCATCACTCCCCAGGCTCTCATCAACGTGAGGCCCGTCGTGGGCGCGATCAAAGAGTTTTTCGGTTCCAGCCAGCTGTCGCAGTTCATGGAACAGACCAACCCTCTTACCGAGCTTACGGCAAAGAGAAGGTTGTCTGCTCTGGGACCGGGAGGTCTCACCCGTGACAGAGCGGGTATGGAAGTCCGCGACGTTCACCATTCCCACTACGGACGCATGTGCCCGATCGAGACCCCTGAAGGTCCTAACATCGGCTTGACCGGGTCGCTCACCTGCTATGCACGTGTCAACCGTCTGGGGTTTGTCGAGACTCCGTACCGCAAGGTCGACAAGGTTGCCAAGCGGGTGACCGACGAGGTTGTCTACCTTACAGCCGATGAAGAGGACGAGTGCGTCATCGCTCAGGCAAACGCGAGGATTGATGAAGAAGGCTATTTCCTGAGTGAGAGAGTGCTCTCGCGTTACAGAGACGAAGTTCTGGAAGTAACGCCCGACAAGCTTGAGTACATGGACGTGTCACCCAAGCAGGTCTTCTCGGTGGCGACTTCTCTCATTCCCTTCCTTGAGCACGACGAAGGTGCCCGCGCCCTCATGGGATCCAACATGCAGAGGCAGGCGGTTCCGGTCATCAGGACAGAGGCGCCGCTCATCGGAACAGGGCTGGAGTACAGAGCCGCCCTTGACTCGGGTGCCGTGTTGGCAGCGAAGAGGGCGGGCCGCGTGAAACGTGTTTCCGCAGCCGAGATAGTGATTGAGGCAAACGACGGCGGTGAAGACCGGTTTGTACTCACCAAGTTTGCCCGCTCCAACCACGGTACCTGCTTCAACTACAAGCCGATAGTCACTAAGGGCCAAATGGTTGAAGAGGGCGAGATCATAGCGGACGGGCCGTCTGCTTCAGGCGGCGAGTTGGCGCTGGGCCGAAACGTCATAGTCGCTTATATGCCGTGGCAGGGCTTCAACTACGAGGACGCCATACTGATTTCAAGGGAACTGGTGGAGGACGACACGTTTACGTCCATCCACATTGAGGAATACGAGTGCGACGCTCGCGACACCAGGCTCGGTCCGGAAGAGATCACGAAAGACATACCGAACGTGAGCGAAGACCAGCTGAAGGACCTCGATGACCGCGGCGTTATCAGGATCGGCGCGGAAGTGAGGTCGGGAGATATCCTGGTGGGCAAAGTCACTCCCAAGGGGGAGACCGAGCTCACCGCCGAAGAGCGCCTCCTAAGGGCCATATTCGGTGAGAAGGCCCGGGAAGTGAGGGACAACTCCCTCAAGATGCCTCACGGCGAGAGTGGGATAGTGGTCGACGTCAAGGTGTTCACGAGAGAAGCCGGCGACGAACTGCCGCCCGGTGTGAACCAACTGGTGCGCGTATACGTGGCTCAACGAAGGAAGATCTCAGAGGGAGACAAGATGGCGGGGCGCCATGGGAACAAGGGCGTCGTTGCCAAGATCCTTCCCAGAGAAGATATGCCCTTCCTGCCTGACGGTACACCCGTACAGATAGTGCTGACTCCTTTGGGCGTGCCTTCCAGGCTGAACTTGGGGCAGGTTCTAGAGTGTCACCTGGGATGGGCCGCGAGGGCTTTAGGCATGCACATCGCGACTCCGGTCTTTGACGGAATAACTGAGGAAGAGATCCATGACCTCTTGGAGAAAGCCGGCCTGCCTCGAGACGGAAAGATCTGGCTCAGGGACGGCCGCACCGGCGAATATTTCGACAATCCGATAACTACGGGCCAAGTCTACATGATGAAACTCCTGCACTTGGTTGACGACAAAGTCCACGCCAGGTCAACCGGACCTTACTCCTTGGTTACACAGCAGCCCCTCGGAGGCAAAGCTCAGATGGGCGGACAGCGCTTCGGCGAGATGGAGGTATGGGCGCTCGAGGCCTACGGGGCCGCCTATACCCTGCAGGAGATGCTGACGGTAAAATCCGACGACAGGACCGGCCGTGTCAAGACGTACGAGGCCATTGTAAAGGGACTTAATATACCCGAGCCGGGAGTGCCGGAGTCATTCAAGGTGCTTCTGAAAGAGCTCCAGAGCCTTGCCCTGGATGTCAAGATTCTGGATGACGAAGGCAAGGAGATCGAGATCAAGGAGCTCGATGAGGATATCCAGGAGACCGCTCGGGATCTTGACCTGGTGACCGAGGGTGAGCCGCGAAGGCTGCCCAGGCACACGAGGAAGCGAGATATCCTTCCTGAAGGGGAAGAGGAAGAAGAGGAGGAAGAGGTCGCCGCCGACGAGGTTGAGATTGCCGCCGACGACGAAGCCATACCCGCCGAAGATGCGGATGTGGATGAGTCGGCGGATGAAGACGCTGCAGGAGCCGGCGCTGAATCCTTTGACCTCGATGTTCTTGCCCGCTTGAGGGGCGCTGACGAGCAGCCGGATGAAGAAAAGGCTGAGACTGAAGAAAAGCTGTCTCTCGAGGACCTCTTCAAGAATTTGACCATCCCCGATGTCGTCCCGATCGAAGAGGACGAAGAGGCGGGCGAGCCCAAGAAGAAGAAGGCATCCGGCAGGTCGAGGGCTGCCAAGAGGCGTCCCAAGAGGGCCGCGGACGACTTCGAGCGGTTTGACCGCGTGCGCTCCCTGCGCGACCTTGACCCTGACTACGAGGTGAGGGTGGGGCCGGGGCACGAGGAGCCTGAGGAACCCGAAGAAATCGATGAACCGGGTGGGAACGAGGACGAACCGATACTCTGACGCAAAAGGGGATGTGAGTCATGGACGTCAACAGCTTTTCAGCAATGCGCATTTCTCTGGCGTCACCCGAGAAAATCCGTGAGTGGTCGCGCGGCGAGGTAAAGAAGCCGGAGACCCTGAACTATAGGACCCTGAAACCTGAACGCGACGGGTTGTTCTGTGAGAGGATATTTGGGCCCACCAAAGACTGGGAGTGCTATTGCGGTAAGTATAAGCGCATAAGGTACCGCGGCGTTGTGTGCGACAAATGCGGCGTCGAGGTAACACGAGCTTTGGTCCGTCGCGAACGCATGGGGCACATCGAGCTCGCGAGCCCGGTATCCCATATCTGGTACTTCAAGGGCATTCCTTCCCGGATGGGACTGTTGCTCGACATGTCGCCGAGACTTCTCGAGCGCATTCTCTATTTCGCTGCCTATATCGTAACCGACCCCGGCGATTGCGAAGGCCTTTCTCTAAAGCAGGTCTTGACCGAGGCAGAGTACCGCGAAGCCAGGGAGAAGTTCGGAGGAAGGTTCCGGGCAGGCATGGGCGCGGAAGCCATAAAGCAGCTTCTGATGGATATCGACCTCGACAAGATGGCCGAAGAGCTCAGGGGAGAGGCCAAGAACGCCAGCGGGCAGCGGAAGATTCGCGCCATACGAAGGCTTGAAGTGGTCGAGGCGTTCCGGAAGTCAGGGAACCGTCCCGAGTGGATGATCCTGGACGTAATACCGGTCATCCCTCCCGACCTCCGCCCGATGGTTCAGCTGGACGGCGGAAGGTTCGCCACTTCCGACCTTAATGACCTGTACCGCCGCGTCATCAACCGCAATAACCGCTTGAAGAGGCTTTTGGACCTCGGAGCACCCGATATTATCGTGAGGAACGAGAAGAGGATGCTCCAGGAAGCGGTAGACGCCTTGATAGATAACGGCCGCCGCGGGCGTCCTGTGACGGGACCCGGGCAGAGGCCCCTCAAGTCCCTGTCAGACATGCTCAAGGGTAAGCAGGGCCGCTTCCGCCAGAATCTACTCGGCAAGCGCGTGGACTATTCGGGCCGTTCAGTAATCGTGGTTGGCCCCAGCCTCAAGTTCCACCAGTGCGGACTGCCCAAGGAGATGGCGCTGGAGCTCTTCAAGCCGTTTGTGATGAAGAAGCTTGTTGAGAACGGAGATGCCCACAACATCAAGAGCGCGAGGCGTTTGGTGGAGAGGGCAAGGCCCGAGGTTTGGGACGTCCTGGAGGATGTCATCAAGGAGCACCTGGTTCTCCTAAACCGCGCTCCCACTCTTCACAGGCTCTCGATTCAGGCCTTTGAGCCGGTGCTGGTCGAAGGCAGGGCCATCCAGATCCACCCGTTGGTGTGCCCGCCGTACAACGCGGATTTCGACGGAGACCAGATGCCTGTCCACGTGCCCCTCTCGGCTGAGGCTCAGGCAGAGGCCCGTATTCTGATGGCATCAAACCGCAACCTGCTCCTTCCTAAGGACGGGTCGCCTTCAGTGACTCCTCAAAAAGACGTCGTGCTGGGAGTCTACTATCTGACTCTTATCGATGAAGACGACAGGAAACCTTCCGAACTGAAGGTCTTTGAGTCGCAAGACGCGGCTAGGCTCGCATATGACGTTGGAGCCATTCAGCTGCACGAGAGAATCATTGTCAGGATGGAGTCCGGCGAGAGGCTCGAGACTACCGTAGGGCGCTGCATCTTCAACGAGGTACTCCCCGAGGGCCTCAGGTTTGTCAACTCTGTTGTAGACAGAAAGCCCCTCGGCAAAATCCTGTTGAGCTGCATCCAGAAGTACGGTATGGAGGCAGCAGCCAACATGCTGGACGGCATCAAAGACTTGGGCTTCACATTTTCGACGAAGGCCGGTTCGACCATCGCCATCACCGACGTGACGGTTCCGAAAGAGAAGCCGGAGATGCTGCAAGAAGCCGACCAGCGGGTTGCCGAGATTGAGGAGCAGTATCAGATGGGGTTCCTTACCAAGGATGAGCGTTACGACAAGATCATCTCCATCTGGCGTGAAACCACCGACAAGGTGACGGCGGCCATGCAGAAGGCCTTTGACGACAGGAACCCGGTCATTATGATGGTCAAGTCGGGAGCGCGAGGCAACCCGCAGCAGATCTCCCAGTTGGGAGGCATGCGAGGCATCGTGGTTGACCCGTCTGGGCGGATGGTTGAGCAGCCCGTTCGCTCCAACTTCCGCGAAGGACTCACCGTCTTGGAGTACTTCACGTCAACTCACGGCCAGAGGAAGGGCCTTGTCGACACCGCCCTTCGTACGGCAGACTCCGGTTACCTTACCAGAAGGCTCGTGGACGTGGCTCAGGATGTCATTGTTAGAGAAGAAGACTGCGGGACCGAGTCCGGAATCACCGTGAGAGAGATTAAGATAGACGGTGAGTTGGTGGAGAGCCTGTACGACCGCCTGATAGGCCGGTTTTCGCTGCGCGACGTTGTGCATCCGGAGACCGGAGAGGTGCTTGCCGCAGCTGATGAGGAGATTGATGAAGCTAAGGCAGAGAAAATCGTGGGCGCGGGTATAACCGAGGTAGAAGTGCGCTCGGTGCTTACCTGCGAGACCAGGCATGGAGTATGTGTCAAGTGCTACGGGCGCGATCTCGCGTCAGGCGGCTTGGTTCAGGTGGGTGAGTCAGTCGGCACGGTAGCAGCCCAGTCAATCGGCGAGCCCGGTACCCAGCTTACCCTGCGTACCTTCCACCTGGGCGGCATCGCCGGAGAAGATATTACCCAGGGTCTGCCGAGGGTCGAGGAGCTTTTCGAAGCTCGGAAGCCTAAAGGCCAGGCGGCCATTGCCGAGATTTCGGGCGTCGTTGACATTGAAGAGGGCGATCACAAGCGTGAGATCAGGATCACCTCTCCTGAAGGCGACCAAACCACTACGGTGGTGCCCTACGGCGCTCTCATCAAGGTAACCCAGGGCCAAGCGGTGGAAGCGGGCGAGCCTTTGACCGAAGGTTCGATCAATCCCCACGATCTCCTCCGCGTGAAGGGCGTTACCGCGGTAGAAGACTACCTGGTTGCCGAGGTCCAGCGGGTATACCGCCTGCAGGGAATCGACATATCCGACAAGCACATTGAGGTTATAGTCAGGCAGATGATACGCAAGATCAAGGTCGATGAGCCCGGCGATACCGATCTTCTGCCCGGCGGAGTGGTCAACGTTCATGAGTTTGCCGACGCCAACGCTCTCGCTTTTGAGAAGGGCGGAGAGCCTGCAGTGGGCAAGCCGGTGATACTAGGCATCACCAAAGCGTCTTTGGCCACCGAGTCGTTCCTGTCGGCTGCGTCTTTCCAGGAGACCACGAGGGTCTTGACCGAGGCCGCGGTGAAGGGCAGGGTGGACAATCTTCTAGGGCTAAAGGAAAACGTCATTATCGGCAAGCTCATACCTGCAGGCACAGGAATGAGCAGGTATTCTCAGATAGACATCGCGGACTCGACCGAGGAGGAGATCTCGGAGGTCGCGTCACTAGGCGCGGATTCCGCGGGAGAAGCATGCGGAGAGGATGTGTAAGCGCTTATGAGGTGGCTTGGTCACGCGGCATTCTTATTCACGTCTCCGGCAGGCGTAAGGGTGCTCACCGACCCGTTCGGCAGTTCTGTACCCTACCCGCCGCTGTCGGTTGAATGCGATGCCGTTACCGTTTCGCACGAGCACCACGATCACAACGAGGTTGGCGTGGTCAGGGGCCCGGCCAAGATTCTTCGAGGACTTGAGGGCCAAGAGGTAAAGAGGCTGTCGGAGAAGGTGGGAGATGTCAGCTTCCGGACCGTCCCTTCCCGTCACGATGGTGAGGGCGGCGCCAAGCGGGGCAAGAACGCCATTTTCGTGATCGACGTCGCGGGACTTGTAGTCGTTCACCTGGGCGACCTCGGGCACGAGCTTTCGCCCGACACAGTCTCGGAGATTGGAAGGTGCGATGTCGTGTTGGTGCCGGTGGGCGGCCACTACACCATTGACGCGAAGGCGGCGGCTAGCGTAATCAGATCGCTACAGCCGAAGGTGGCAATACCGATGCATTTTAACACCAAGTACATTGCCGATTGGCCGATTAGCGGACCCGAAGAGTTCCTGTCTCTGTGGCCTTCAGTCGTCAGGCGGCTGCCGGCCGGGGAGTTTCAGGTCAGTTCCGAGACCCTTCCCTCAAATCTGGAGGTCTGGTTGCCGGCGATATAAGTCAAGCGTACGGCAAGAACACTGCCGTGACAGTGCGAGAACCCCGGGCACCCTGTCCTGGGGTTCTCGGGTTGTCTACAGCTGCTGTTGGACTCCCTTACGCGCAAGTGCTATCATCTATGCTGCGGGCAGATAATTGTGCCTATTATCACTAAGGCAGGTCGCGCCACGTAAAGGGGCGGTGCGCTTGCCTCTGCAAGGGGTGCTATTGTGGCAGCCGATCTGCCGTTTATCTTAGTGGTAACACTGCCGTTTGCCGGTGCTCTATTGGTGTCCATAACAAAGGGACTGGGAGACAGGGTCTCGTCCTATCTGTCAGTGGCTATCGGATGTGTCACTGCCGTCATCTCGATCGCCGCAATCCCCAAGGTACACTCAGGTTACGGCGCTTTCGGCCTACTTGTTGACGGCCTCGGGTACTCCGTCGCTCTGGCATCATCCGTGCTGGGTTCTGTCGTGCTTCTATATTCATTGGGCTATATGGCTCACGAATCCGATCGCCCCAGGTACTACTCGCTGGTGCTCCTGACTATCGGATCCGTGAACGCCTTCGCGCTATCCGGGAATATCCTGGCGATGGTCCCCTCTTGGGCATTCTGCTCTTTCCTGACTTGCAGGCTTATCGGCTTTAACCGGAACAACCCCGACGCGCCTTCTTGTGCCCGGCGAGCCCTAGCTTTTGGGCGCGCAGGAGACGTGCTGCTAATACTCGGATTGGGGCTTCTATACTTCGCTTCCGGAGCGAAGGGTTTCGGCTTGAGGGAGATAGCGGGCGGGATTTCTGCCGGCAAAGATTCTCTCTTAACCATTCTGTCGGCCTACGCCATCCTTCTTGCGGCGATGGTCCGGTCAGCCCAGATACCTCTTCACGTCTGGCTTCCCGGAGCAATGGAGGCCCCGAGTTCGGCGTCCGCTCTTTTGGATGCCGCGACCGTTATGAACATCGGCGTCTACATAGTAATGCGCCTTTATCCCATCTACCGGAACGTACCTGCGTGGACCGGGGCGGTGCTTTGGACGGGCGCGGTGACTATTTTGCTATCAGCTCTCATGGCGCTGTACGCTGGTGACCTCAAGAAGATGCTTGCTTACTCCACCATGAGCCAGTTGGGATACATGTTTTTCGCTGTGGGAGTAGGGTCTCTGTTGGGTGCCCAATTCCACCTCATGTCCCATGCCATATTCAAGACCCTCCTGTTCCTGGCCGCGGGCGCTATCGTTCATGCGACAGGCACGAGGGATATGGACCTCCTGTCGGGGGCGGGAGCCAAGATGCCGCTGACCAAAGTGGTCTCTGCTGTGGGGGTTATGGGACTTTCAGGCGTTCCTTTCATGAGCGGTTTCTTCTCTAAGGATATGATCTTGGCCGGCGCCCTTCAAAAGCACGAGTACACAGCATTGGTATTGGCGGGATTGGGAGCGGTTCTGACCGTGGTCTACTCTTGGTCTGCCTACATCAAGGTGTTTCACGGCACCGTCTCGAGAGCGGTTCAGTCCGCTCGCGAGGCACCGCTGTCGATGGAAATCCCCATGGTAATCCTCGCGCTCCTGACTCCTTTCTTCTGGCTCGCCATCGGAGTCGAGAGCAGGCAATTGGCGCATGCGGTTCCCGGTATGGGGATCCACACCGTGTCCCCACTGTACCTGGTTGAGGAGACCTTTGCGAGCGTTGCCTTCCTGATATCCGTCGCGGCCCTGGTGATTGGGTTGGCGCTTGTGAGGAGGCGCCAACGAGTACGGACATGGATGGAAGCTCACGCTGCAGGTCTGGTCTCAGCTTGCCGTCAAGGTTTTTACTTCGAGCGGCTCTTTGCGACGCCCTCGCGCCCCAGAGGTGAACGCAAGCATCCTCTGCGCCGCGCTTGATTTAGCCTGCTATTCCATCGTTGACACCGCTTATGCAGGGTGCTAAACTCTTAAAGCGTGCTTTTTTTGGGCTTGTCATGCAGGAGGAAACACGATGTCGGATCGACCTTTGTCGTCCTGGGAGAGTCGCAGGAAAGTGAGAAGAGAGCGGCTGCCCGGCGTGAGGTCAGCGGAGAGGGCAGTTAAGAACGACCTCTGTTCGGAAGTCTATGTGGCTAAAGACGCCGAAGAACGCGTTGTCGGAAACCTCCTCAGATTATGCCGGGAAAAGGGCATACCTGTGACTTTTTTTGATTCTATGAGAGAACTCGGCGAGTTCTCTTCGCTCAGGGTGGGTGCCGCTGCCTGCGCTATCCTGAAGACACCGTGCAATAAGATCGAAAGTGGGCAGACTTAGGCAGGAAAAGGGGGTTAGAAGGTGCCGACCATCAACCAACTGGTAAGGCAGGGCCGCAAGGTCGCGGAAGATAAGTCGAAGTCACGCGCGCTTCGGGGAAACCCGTTTAAGCGCGGCGTTTGCACTGTCGTCCGCACCACTCAGCCAAAGAAACCCAACTCGGCACTTAGAAAGATCGCTCGTGTTCGCCTTGTGAACGGCATCGAGGTTTCGGCCTACATTCCGGGCGTAGGGCATAATTTGCAGGAACACTCAGTGGTCTTGGTCCGGGGCGGACGTGTGAGAGACCTTCCTGGCGTTCGCTATCACATCGTCAGGGGCACTCTTGACGCAGCCGGCGTTGCAGACCGTAAGCAGGGCCGATCACTATACGGCGCCAAGAAGCCGAAGAAGTAACCTTCCGGAGGTAATGTTTAATGCCTAGACGTGGTGGAGCGCCGGCCAGAAAGTGGACGCCGGATCCCGTTTTCAACTCGGTTCTGGTGACCCGATTGACCAACAAGGTCATGCAGTCAGGCGAGAAGGCTGTGGCGCGCAGGCTGATGTATGACGCGATGGAGATCATCAGAGAGAAGACCGGGAAAGACCCGCTTGAGGTACTCGATACGGCTATCAAGAACGTGATGCCGGTCCTCGAAGTGCGTCCGAGGAGAGTCGGCGGAGCTACCTATCAGGTTCCTATTGAGGTTCGCAACGAGAGGCGCCTTTCGTTGGCCATCAGGTGGATTGTCGACTTTGCCCGCCAGAGAGGCGAGCGGGGAATGGAGAACCGTCTGGCCGGCGAGATTCTCGATGCTGCAGGAAACACCGGCAACAGCGTGAGGCGCAAAGAGGAAATGCACAAGATGGCCGAGGCCAACAGGGCCTTCGCGCACTACCGCTGGTAGGGCGCGCGCCTCTTGTCGATTCGCTAGAAAGGGGGGAAATCGATGCCGCAGACGTTTCCGGTGGAGAAGATACGCAACATAGGGATTATGGCTCACATCGACGCGGGAAAGACGACCACTACCGAGCGTATCCTGTTCTACACGGGTAAAGTACACCGTATGGGGGAAGTGGACCAGGGTTCCGCTACTATGGACTGGATGGTCCAGGAGCAGGAGCGGGGTATCACCATTACCTCTGCTGCTACTACCTGCCATTGGAGAGATTTTCGAATCAACATTATAGATACGCCAGGGCACGTTGACTTTACAGCAGAAGTCGAACGCAGCCTGCGCGTGTTGGATGGCGCTGTCGCGATATTTTGCGCCAAGGGCGGCGTCGAACCCCAGTCTGAGACTGTGTGGCGCCAGGCCGACAGATACAAGATTCCCAGGGTTGCCTACATCAACAAAATGGATGCTACGGGTGCTAATTTCTCTCGCGCCGTCGACATGATTAGAACTCGCCTTGGCGCGGAGCCCGTAGTGATGGCGTTTCCTATCGGTTCAGAGGACTCCTTCTCCGGATTGGTGGATGTCCTCAATATGCAGGCCCTCTACTGGGTTGACGAACTCGGACTCGAAATTGAGAAGAGGCCTATTCCTGAGGATCTGAGGGAGATTGCAGAAGGGTATAGGGAGAACCTCATTTCAACGGCTTCGGACTATGACGAATCGATCTTAGAGTCTTATCTCGCAGGCGAGGAACTGCCGGCGGACGTCCTTCGCAAGGCGCTTCGCAAGGGTACTCTGCAGAACGCCATAGTACCGGTGTTCGCGGGATCATCCTTTAGGAAGAAAGGTGTTCAGCTGCTCATCGACGCCATCGTCGATTACCTGCCTTCTCCTCAGGACGTTCCTCCCATCGAGGGGCAGATCCCGGGGTCGGAAGAAGCGGTGCTGAGGAAAGCTTCTGACGATGAACCGTTCAGCGCCCTCGCGTTCAAGGTCATGACCGACCCGTATGTGGGCCGGCTCACGTACTTCCGCGTCTACTCGGGCTCGGTTAGTACCAGGTCCTACGTCTACAACGCTACCAAGGGCAAGAGCGAGAGGATTCAGAGGCTCCTTATTATGCATGCCAATCACAGGGAAGACGTCGAAGCGGTCTCTACCGGAGACATTGTAGCGACCGTCGCTCTGAAGTTCACCACGACGGGTGATACCCTTTGCGACGAGAAACACCCTGTCGTGCTGGAACCCATCCAGTTCCCGCAGCCCGTTATCCAGGTGGCGATTGAGCCTGCCACAAGGGCCGACCAAGACAAACTCTCGGTTTCGCTCCAGAAGCTTGCCGAGGAAGACCCAACCTTCTCCTACAGGTCCGATGAAGAGACAGGCCAGACTCTGATCGAGGGCATGGGTGAGCTTCACCTGGAGATCATCGCAGACCGGCTCCTTCGCGAGTTCGGCGTATCTGCCACGGTGGGGCGCCCGCAGGTTGCCTTTAAGGAGACCGTGCTGTCTGCCGTCAGCGGCGAAGCTAGGTACGTCCGCCAGACAGGCGGCCACGGCCAGTACGGGCACGTCAAGATCAAGGTGGAGCCTCTTGGAAGAGGAAGCGGCTTTGAGTTCGTGAACGCCGTGAAGGGCGGGGCGATTCCGGTCGAGTTCATCCCGGCGGTGGAGGCAGGAGTAAGAGAGGCGATGGAAAGCGGTCCACTTATCGGCCATCCGGTTGTTGACATCAAAGTTACTCTTGAAGATGGATCCTATCACGAGGTAGACTCGTCAGAGTTGGCTTTCAAGGTAGCCGGTTCCATGGCGCTCAAGGATGCTCTATCGAGGACCAAGACGGTGCTTCTGGAGCCTGTCATGAAAGTGGAAGTCACCACTCCCACCGAGTATTTGGGGGATGTGTTGGCTGATATGAGCGCTCGCAGGGGGCAGATACAGGGCATGGAGAGCAGGGAATCTTATGAGATCGTAATGGGTTCCGCTCCCCTTGCCGCCATGTTCGGTTACGCCACTGACCTCAGGTCGAGGACCCAGGGGCGGGGTACGTACACAATGCAGTTTCAGAGTTACGATGTTGTTCCGCCAGGAGAGGCGGACAAGATTATCGCCCGGTATCTCGGGCGGCCAGTGGAATAACAAAGGAGGATCAATCAGCAAATGGCCAAGAAGAAGTTTGAGAGAACAAAGCCGCACGTCAACGTCGGTACGATCGGACACATCGACCACGGCAAGACCACTTTGACCGCAGCTATTACAAGAGTTATGGCTGCCAAAGGCGGCGCCGACTTCACACCGTTTGATCAGATCGACAAGGCTCCCGAAGAGAAGGCCAGAGGAATCACCATTTCGGCTTCTCACGTTGAGTACCAGACTGAGAACAGGCACTACGCCCACGTAGACTGCCCCGGACACGCCGACTACATCAAGAACATGATTACCGGAGCGGCACAGATGGACGGAGCCATTCTCGTGGTTTCGGCTGCCGACGGCACCATGCCCCAGACTCGTGAGCACGTGCTTTTGGCTCGCCAGGTTGGCGTTCCCGCCATGGTCGTGTTCCTCAACAAGGTTGACCTGGTCGACGACGAAGAGCTCCTTGAGATCTCTGAGCTTGAGGTTAGGGATCTGCTCTCCAAGTACCAATTCCCCGGAGACGAGGTTCCTATCATTCGGGGTTCCGCTCTCAAGGCTCTTGAGTGCGGCTGCGGCAAGGAAGACTGCCAGTGGTGCAACGGCATCCTGAAGCTCATGGAGGCGGTTGACTCGTACATTCCCACTCCTGAGCGCGCCACCGACAAGCCGTTCCTGCTCTCAATTGAGGACGTGTTCACCATCACCGGTCGCGGCACCGTCGCCACCGGCAGGATCGAGCGCGGGATAATCAAGCCCGGCGACCCTGTTGAGATCGTCGGTTTGACCGAGAAGCCCAAGGCCACTGTCTGCACCAGCGTTGAGATGTTCAAGAAGATTCTCGACCAGGGTGAGGCAGGAGACAACGTTGGCTGCCTCCTCCGCGGAATAGCCAAGAATGAAGTCGAGCGCGGCCAGGTTCTCGCGAAGCCGGGTTCCATTCAGCCTCGCACGAAGTTTGAGGCCCAGATCTACGTTCTTACCAGGGAAGAGGGCGGTCGCCACACGGCGTTCTTCACCGGCTACAGGCCCCAGTTCTTCTTCCGTACCACAGACGTTACCGGTTCCGTGGCTCTTCCTGAAGGCGTGGAAATGGTCATGCCGGGCGACCAGGTTACCATCAAGGGCGAGCTTATCGCGCCTATCGCTATGGAAGAAGGAGTTCGCTTCGCTATCCGTGAGGGTGGCAGAACTGTTGCCTCGGGAGTAGTAACGAAGATCGAGGAGTGATCGCTTTGAGGAGGCAGAGAATCCGGGTTAGACTTCGGGCTTTTGACCACGAGGTCCTGGATCAGTCGGCGGGCCGCATAGTCGAGACCGCCAAGAGGACCGGCGCCCTCATATCGGGTCCGGTTCCGCTTCCCACCGAGAGGAGCGTCTATACCATACTCACTGCTCCCAACGGAGAGAAGGACATCCGTGAGCAGTTCGAGATGAGAGTGCACAAGAGGCTCATCGATATCATGGAGCCCACGACCAAGACGATGGACGCGCTCACGAGACTCGATCTCCCGGCAGGCGTTGACATTGAAATCAAGAGTGTATGAACCAAGCTTCATTGATGGAGGAGGTATCCTGCTATGAAGGCCATCCTCGGTAGGAAGGTCGGGATGACCCAGGTTTTCCAAGAAAATGGGGAGCTCGTACCCGTTACCGTCATTGAAGCCGGTCCGTGCACGGTCGTTGAGAAAAGGACTCTTGACAAGGACGGATACCTTGGCGTTCAGCTAGGATTCGGTTTCGTGAAGGAGCGCAAGCTGTCTAAGCCTGTTACGGGCCAGTTTAAGAAGAAGAACCTTACACCGGCCAGGTATCTTAGAGAAGTTCGCGTTTCGGAGGACGAGAAACTCGAAGTTGGTGACGAAGTCAAGGTGACGGTCTTCAAGTCAGGAGACGTCGTCGACGTGAGCGGAAGGTCTCGAGGTAAAGGGTATGCGGGCGTTATCAAGCGCCACAACTTTCACCGTAGTTTCATGGCGCACGGCTCCAAGTACCACCGCGGCGTAGGGTCTCTGCAGGCGAGAGACGCGTCAAGGGTGTTTCCGGGAAGGAAGCTTCCGGGGCACATGGGAGACGAAAACGTGACGGTGACCAACTTGCGGGTCGTTAGCGTGGATCCCGAAAAGAACCTGCTTCTTGTTCGGGGTGCCGTGCCTGGCGCGAGGGGCTCCCTCGTTATGGTCAAGGAATCTTCTCGGTAAGCACGAGATGAGGTAATAGGAGGGATCCTCGTGCCACAAGCAGAGGTTTTTAGTCCAAAAGGAGAAAAGGTAGGCGAGATAGGCCTCTCTGAAGCCCTGTTCGGCAGAGAACCGAACAAGAGCCTAATCAGAGCTGCTGTGCTCGCTCACTTGAACGCCGCGAGGGTCGGGACCGCAAAGGCCAAGACGCGCAGCGAAGTTAGGGGCGGCGGCCGGAAGCCGTGGAGGCAGAAGGGCCTCGGCCGCGCAAGGGCAGGAACCATCACTTCGCCCATTTTTAGGCACGGTGGAGTGGCGTTTGGGCCGCATCCCAGGGATTACAGCTGGAAGCTGCCCAAGAAGGTCAAGAGGCTGGCGCTTAAGTCCGCTCTCTCGGCCAAGGCCCAGGAAGGCCAAGTGATTGTCCTGACAGACCTGAAGATGGCGGCACCGAAAACGAAAGACCTTTTCGCGTTCCTCCAGAAGATGGGGGTTGAGAAGAGCGTCCTTATCGTGACAGGTGATCACGATCCCAACGTGGTGCTTTCCGCTAGAAACATCCCCGGCGTCAAAGTATTGGTCGCGAGGGAACTGTCGACATACGACGCCATGGCCAAGAAGCACATTCTCATCACCGAGGACGCGGTGAGGAAGCTGGAGGAGGTCCTCATATGAATCTTTCAGCGAGAGACATCATCATCGAACCTTTGGTCACTGAGAAGACCAACGAGGCTATGGGGCGGGGCACCTACAGCTTTAAGGTCCATCCCGACGCTACCAAGGCCGATGTTCACAACGCCATCGAAGAGATATTCAAGGTGCGGGTTCTGAAGGTCAACACCATGAACGTTACGGGAAAGCCCCGTAGGCTTGGGCTCCGCACCGGTCGAACCGCCCACTGGAAGAAAGCGATAGTCAAATTGGCGCCCGGTCAGAAGATCGAGTTCTTCGAGGGTGTGTAGGAGGGAGACGAAGTGCCTGTAAAGAGCTATAAGCCAACCTCACCCGGCCTTCGCGGAAGGACGGCAAACACTTTCGAAGAGATCACAAAGACTACACCTGAGAAGTCTTTGGTCTTCTCAAAGAAGAGATTTTCCGGGCGTAACAGCCAGGGCCGGGTGACCGTCCGCCACAGGGGCGGAGGGGCCAAGAAGAAGATAAGGATTGTCGACTTCAAGCGCACTAAGGACGGCGTTCCCGCCAAGGTGGCGGCGATTGAATACGACCCGGGCCGGTCTGCAAGGATCGCCCTTCTGAACTATGCGGACGGCGAGAAACGCTATATCGTGGCTCCGGCTGGTATTGCGGTAGGCGACGTTATCAGTTCGGGACCCGACGCCGACATTAAGCCCGGCAACGCTTTACCGCTGGACAGCATTCCGACGGGCACGATGGTGCACTGTATCGAGATGGTTCCCGGTAAGGGAGCCCAGATAGCCAGGAGCGCCGGCGCTGCAGCGCAGCTGATGGCGAAAGAGGGCGGGTTCGCTCTCTTGAGATTGGCTTCCGGTGAACAGCGCAAGGTGCCGGTCATGTGCAGGGCCACGGTGGGCCAAGTAGGCAACGTTGAGCACGAGAACCAGTCCCTCGGTAAGGCAGGGGCAACCCGCCACAGGGGTTGGCGTCCGACGGTTCGCGGCGTAGTCATGAACCCCGTGGATCACCCGCATGGCGGCGGCGAGGGCAAATCGCCTATCGGGCATCCGGGTCCGCTTACGCCTTGGGGTAAGCCTACTTTGGGCTATAAGACCAGGAAGAAGAACAAGGCTTCATCGAAGCTGATTGAGAAGCGCAGAAAGTAAACGAGGAAGGAGGGGGCGATTGTGAGCCGGTCATCTAAGAAGGGGCCGTATGTTGACGCGAAGCTGTTGGAGAAAGTACGGGCCATGAATGAAAAGGGCGATAAGAGAGTTATCAGGACCTGGGCCAGGGCCTGCACTATAGTTCCGGAGATGGTGGGACACACCATTGCCGTGCACGACGGCAGGAAACATGTTCCGGTCTACATTACTGAGGACGCGGTTGGCCATAAACTGGGCGAATTCGCTCCCACACGGACATTCAGAGGCCACGGAGCGCACACCGAGCGTTCCACCGCTTTGAAGTAAGGGGGTTACCGAGGCAACCATGGAAGCCAGAGCTATTGCAAGGCATCTCAGGATATCCCCCTCAAAAGTCAGGATAGTGGCCGATTTAGTGCGGGGGAAACCAGTTAGGGAGGCGTTGGCGATCTTGAGGTTCACCCCCAAGAGGGCCTCTCACCTCATTTACAAGGTGATTGAGTCCGCAGCCGCTAACGCCGAGAACAACCTGGAAATGGATAGAGACTCTCTCATGGTGTCCGAGATATTCGTCGACCAGGGATCGACCTTTAAGAGGTACCATCCCCGCCAGAGAGGGCAGGCGTTTCCGATTTTGAAGAAGACGTCTCACATTACGGTTGTAGTCCGGGAAAGAGAGGAGGGTTAACTTTGGGTCAGAAGACTCATCCGAAGGGGTTTCGCCTTGGAGTCATCTATGATTGGGATTCCAGGTGGTTTGCCCGGAAGAAGAACTTTTCCGAACTCCTCCTCGAAGACAAGAAGATCCGTGATTTCATAAAGGGCAAGCTCCGTCAGGCGGGGATCGCCAGGATCGAGATCGAGAGGAAGCCCCAGGAGGTAACGGTGACGGTTCACGCCGCCAAGCCCGGCGTCGTGATCGGTAGGGGCGGCACCGGTATTGAGGCTCTGCGCAAAGACCTGGTGGAGCTCACCGGCAAGAAGAAAGTCATCCTCCATGCCATGGAGGTCAAGAACCCTGAAATTGATGCCCAGCTCGTAGCTGAGAACGTGGCTGACTCAATAGAGCGGAGGGTTTCATACAGAAGGGCCATGAAGCAGGCTATCATGCGGGCCATGAGGGCCGGCGCCAAGGGAATCAAGATAAGGGCGGCGGGCCGGTTGGCGGGCGCCGAGATCGCTAGGCGCGAGAGAGCAGGAGAGGGCACTGTTCCCCTTCACACGTTGCGCGCAGACGTTGATTACGGCTTTGCCGAGGCGCACACCACGTACGGCCGCATAGGCATTAGGGTGTGGGTGTACAAGGGTGACATCCTCCCGCAGAAGCAAAGACCCGCTCCGGCGGCAGCCGAGGGAGGGAAATAAGCTATGTTGATGCCCAAGAGAGTCCGGTGGAGGAAGCAGCACAAGGCCACTTACGAGGGCAAGGCCGCCAGAGGCGCCGAGGTTTTCTACGGTGAGTACGGGCTGCAGGCTCTGGAAGGCGCGTGGATAACCGACAGGCAGATCGAGGCAGCTCGTGTGGCTCTCACTCGTTCCATCAAGCGTGGCGGCAAGGTTTGGATCAGGATTTTCCCCGATAAGCCCATGACCAAGAAACCTGCTGAAACCCGTATGGGGAGCGGCAAGGGAAACCCTGAGCAGTGGGTTGCGGTTGTAAAACCCGGCAGGATCTTGTTTGAGATAGCCGGAGTTCCTGAAGACGTCGCGAGAGAGGCCCTCAGGCTTGCAGGGACCAAACTGCCTATCCACACAAGGTTCCAGAAGCGTACGGGAGTATCTCAAGAGGCACAAGATAAGGCGGTGAGCGAAGGTGAAGGTGCAGGAGATTAGGGATCTGAACGACAAGGACTTGGAGAAAAAGCTGGACGACTTGAAGGAGGAGCTCTTCAACCTGCGCTTTCAGATGACCACGGGGCAGCTTGACAACGTCATGCGCCTCCGCGAAGTGAAGCGGTCCATCGCCAGGGTGAAGACTGTTCAGCGCCAGCGCGAGTTAGGCAAGCTCGCCCAGGAGGTTTAGATATGGAACGCGGAATGCGTAAAGAGCTGACCGGTGTGGTCGTCAGCAACAAGATGGAGAAGACCTGTGTCGTCGCTATTCAGACGTGGAAGATAGTGCCCAAGTACGGCAAGAGGGTGCGCTCGACCCGAAAGGTCAAGGCTCACGATGAGGACAACTCTGCCCGTACCGGAGATGTTGTGCGCATCGTCGAGTCGCGGCCGATATCTCGCGACAAGAGATGGCGTGTCGCCGAGATCGTGGAGCGGTCCAAGGCCGCAGGGGGTGACCTCGGGTGATCCAGCAGGAGACAAGACTTAAGGTTGCCGACAACACCGGCGCCCGCGAGATAATGTGCATCAAGGTCCTAGGCGGAGCTATCCACCGTTACGCCGGTTTGGGAGACATCATTGTGGCTACTGTGAAAGAGGCCACTCCCGGAGGCGTTGTCAAGAAGGGTCAGATAGTGAGGGCCGTCGTGGTTCGTACTACCAGGAACGTTCGCAGGTTGGACGGCAGTTACATCAAGTTTGATGATAACGCCGCGGTCATTCTAAGGGACGACAAAGAGCCGCAGGGCACCCGTATTTTCGGACCCGTGGCGAGGGAGCTCCGCGATAAGCACTTCACCAAGATCGTCTCTCTTGCTCCCGAAGTCCTTTAAGGACCTTTAAGGTGGTGTAAGGATGAACATTCGTAAGGACGACACCGTTCTGGTCATAAGTGGGAAGTATCAAGGCAAGAAGGGCAAGGTCATTAGAGCCATTCCTGCTGACAACCGTGTTGTTGTTCAGGGCGTGAACCTTAGGAAGCGGCACCGTAAGCCCTCGAAGGACTTGCCGCAAGGCGGCATAGTCGAGGCAGAGGGGCCAATAGACAGGTCTAACGTGCTTCTGGTCTGCCCGAAGTGCCAAAAGCCCGCTCGGACTCGGGTGAAAGTAGATGGAGATAAGAAGGTCCGGGTATGCGCCAAGTGCGGCGAAGCCATTGACAAGTGAGGTCGATTGACGTGGCGCTAAAGGAAACCTACCGTGACGAAGTCATCCCGGCGATGATTAAGGCCTTCAACTATAAGAATAAGCTGCAGGCGCCTAAGGTCACGAAAGTTACTATCAATATGGGAGTCGGAGAGGCCACCCAGAACGCGGACGCTCTGGAGGCGGCCGCAACCGATCTCGCGAAAATCGCGGGACAGAAACCGGTCATAACCAAGGCGAAGAGATCCATCTCAGCCTTTAAGGTGAGAGCGGGGATGAACGTGGGGTGCAAGGTCACTCTTCGGGGACAGCGTATGTACGATTTTCTTGAGAAGCTGTTCTTTGTGGTGCTTCCTCAGGTGAGAGACTTCAGAGGAGTGTCGCCCGACGGCTTTGACGGACGCGGCAACTACTCTCTGGGTCTAAAGGAGCAGCTCATCTTCCCGGAGATCGAGTACGACAAGATCTCCAAAGTGAGAGGCATGAACATCACCATCACAACCACGGCTAAAACCGATGAAGAGGGTTTGTACCTCCTCAAGGCATTAGGCATGCCGTTCAAGAGGTAGGGGGGATATAGATGGCGACTTTAGCCAAGATTCTGAAGGCACAAAAGGAGCCCAAGTACAGGACTCAGCGGGTTAACCGCTGCAAAATTTGCGGCCGGGCCCATGCGTATATTCGCAAGTTCGGGGTCTGCCGGCATTGTTTCCGGAATTTGGCCCATAAGGGAGAGATCCCTGGCGTAACCAAGGCCAGCTGGTAGGAGGGACATCACTATGACACACGATCCGATTGCGGATATGCTGACCCGGCTCCGCAATGCTGGCATGGCCAGACACGAGAAAGTGGAGATACCGGCATCCAAGCTTAAGGAAAGAGTCCTTCGCGTGCTAAAGGAAGAGGGCTATATCAGGGATTTCGAGGTAGTGGCTGAGAAGCCGGTACCCATGATTAAGGTCTATCTCAAATACGGTCCCGGCAGAAAGAAAGCGATTACCGGGATTAGGCAGATATCCAAGCCCGGACTCAGGGTCTATGCTCAGAGAGACCGGATTCCCAGGGTATTAGGTGGCCTCGGCATTGCCGTAGTCTCAACCTCCAGGGGAATCATGACCGACAGGTCCGCGAGAGAGCAGAGGCTCGGGGGCGAGGTTATCTGTTACGTCTGGTAAGCGGGAGGTCTTTATCGTGTCTCGAATTGGACTAAAACCAATACCGATCCCCAAAGGGGTCACGGTGACTCAGGATGGAAATACCTTGACCGTTAAGGGCCCCAAGGGTGTTCTCGTAAGGACGTTCCGCCCCGAGATGACTGTTAAGGTCGAGGATGGGCACCTTACCGTCGAGAGGCCGTCGGAGGCGAAGCTCCATAAGTCCCTACACGGGCTGACTCGCACTCTCATAGCCAATATGGTGCACGGTGTTACCGAAGGATATGAGAAGACCTTGGAGATTTCGGGCATGGGTTACCGCGCCACTAAGCAAGGCGAGAAAGTTGTGCTGAACCTGGGTTTCATTAAGCCCGTTGAGATTGTCCCGCCTCAGGGCATCGAGGTTACGGTGAACAGCCCGACATCGATCACCGTGAAGGGCATCGACAAAGAGAGGGTGGGCCAGCTGGCCGCGGAGATTCGCCAGCTCAGAAAGCCCGAGCCCTATCAGGGTACAGGCGTCAGGTACGCAGGCGAGAAGATCAGGCGCAAAGTCGCCAAGGCGACGAAGTAGGCCTTCTAGGGAGGATTGACCTTATGGCTTTAAAGACCAAGAAAGAGAAGAGGCAGAGGCGCCACCTTAGAGTGCGAAAGCGCGTAATAGGCACGCCCGATCGCCCCAGACTGTGTGTCTTTAGAAGCGTGAACCATATTTACGCTCAAGTTATCGATGATACTGCTCAGCGCACTATTGTAGCGGCTTCCTCTATCGAGCCTTCTTTTAAAGAGGGCGGTATTTCAGGAGGAAACGTGAAGGCCGCGGCCATAGTCGGCAAGATTCTCGCCGAAAGGGCCCTCGAGAAAGGGCTCAAGAAGGTTGTCTTTGACAGGGGCGGCTACCTGTACCACGGAAGGGTTAAGGCGCTTGCGGACGCTGCCAGAGAAGGCGGCCTGGATTTCTAAAATGCGGGGTGATTACTCGGTGAATGTTTCACGTGGGAGAAACAGAGGACGTGACGACAGGCGTTCCAGGGATGCCTCCGTCGACAGGGCCCAGGAAGAGTTTAGAGATGAAGTCGTCAGCGTAGGGCCTGTGTCTAAGACCGTAAAAGGCGGACGTAGGCGCAGCTTCCGGGCGCTGGTTGTCGTAGGAAACGGCGACGGCAAAGTCGGAGCAGGGCTTGGAAAGGCTCTGGATCTTACGGACGCCATTAGGAAAGGGATTGACGACGCCAGGAAGAACCTTATCGAGGTTCCCCGCCATGACAGCACCATCACTCACGAGGTCATCGGCAGGCACGGCGCGGGCATGGTGCTTCTGCGCCCGGCTTCCGCCGGAACCGGTGTCATCGCAGGGCGTGGAGTCAGGCCGCTCATGGAACTCGCGGGTGTACAGGATGTGCTGGCGAAGTCCCTCGGCTCAGCCAACCCGTACAACGTAGTCTACGCCACCATTGACGCCCTTAAGCAGCTTCGTACCGCGACCGAGGTTAGAGAACTCAGGGGTAAGGTGAAGAAGGCGGAAGCTACCCAGGAATCGGAGGTCGGAGCTAATGGAATTGCATGACCTGAAGCCAACTCCCGGCTCTATTAGGACAGCAAAGAGGAAGGGCCAAGGTATTGGTTCGGGCAACGGCAAGACTGCCGGGCGCGGGCACAAGGGCCAGAAGTCAAGATCTGGCGGAACCAAGGGCCCGGGCTTCGAAGGCGGTCAGATGAGGCTTACCATGAGGCTGCCTAAGC
This sequence comes from Bacillota bacterium, assembly GCA_050952125.1. Taxonomy (GTDB): domain Bacteria; phylum Bacillota; class Sulfobacillia; order Fermentithermobacillales; family Fermentithermobacillaceae; genus UBA3951. Next base: position 238,101 of record JBMNKK010000004.1, on the reverse strand, counting down.
GCGGTTTTCACAACAACTTTGCTGTGGTGTACGACCTTGTGAATATCGGAGATTTGGAGAGGTTTGAGGCCAATTCTGAAGTCGGCCCCGAGGAACTGAAACTCGCCGGAATGCTTCGTAAGAACTCCGGCTACCTCAAGATCCTCGGCGACGGCGAGATCAAGAAGACGCTTACCGTCAAGGCCCACGCTTTTTCCAAATCAGCAAAGGAGAAAATCGAGGCCGCCGGCGGCAAGGCCGAGGTGATATAGATGGTCGGAACGCTCAGGAACGCCTGGCAGATCCCGGACCTTAGGAAGAAGATCCTGACTACTGTGGCCCTCCTCGTGGCTTTCCGCGCAGGAGTCGCGGTCCCGGTACCCGGCATTGTACCTGAGGTCATCGAGCAGCTTTTCAGCGAGGGCACTTTGTTCGCCTTCATGGACCTGTTCTCTGGAGGGGCTCTATCCAACTACTCGGTTTTCGCCATGAGCATCTATCCGTACATCAACTCGTCGATCATAATGCAGCTTCTGCAGATGGTCATTCCCAAATGGGAGGAGATGGCCAAGGACGAGGACGGGCGGAAGAAGCTTCAGGACTACACCAGGTACGGCACGATCATTTTGGGCTTCATTCAGGCTACCGGCATGACGCTGGCCATCAGAGCGCAAGGGGCTCTGGTCAGCAGCTCCATCTGGCTTTTGATCGAGGCCATTTTGAGCCTTGTTGCCGGTACGGCGTTTCTTATGTGGCTTGGAGAGGTCATTACCGAGAAGGGTATCGGCAACGGCATATCCCTTTTCATCTTCGCGGGTATCATCACCGGTATGCCCAGGGAACTTGCGTCGATATGGGTCATGCTCCAGTCAGGGCAGGCAAAGTGGTACAATGCTCTCCTCTTGCTCGCGGTTACTCTTGTAACCATTCTCTTAGTCATCTGGATCACCGAAGGCGAGCGGAGGATTCCGGTGCAGTATTCGAAGAGGGTAGTCGGACGAAAGATGATGGGCGGATATGCCACCAACATCCCGCTTAGGATTAACCAGGCAGGCGTCATCCCCGTCATTTTCGCTTCCTCACTCTTATCGTTCCCGGCGACAATCGCTTCGTTTACCACGAAGCCGTGGGCCGTGAAACTCGGTGAGTTCTTTGACTACACGAAGCCGTGGTATACTGTCATGTATGCCCTTTTGATATTCGGCTTTACGTTCTTCTATACCGGCATGGTGTTCAACCCGCTTGAAGTGGCGGACAACATGCGGAAGTATGGCGGCTTTGTGCCGGGTATGAGGCCCGGAAAGCCCACGGCCGATTTATTGGCGAGGGTCGTAACGAGGATTACCGCGGTCGGAGCGCTGTTCTTGGCGGCCATTGCGGTTCTTCCGAATTTCATGATTCAGATTACCGGACTCCCGGGTTTCCATGCTCTGGGCGGTACTGCTCTCATCATCGTCATAGGTGTGGCTCTAGAGACGATGAAGCAGATCGAAGCTCAGTTGGTCATGCGCAACTACCAGGGATTCTTGAAATAGGAGAGCGCTCATGAGACTGCTCCTGTTAGGGCCGCCCGGCTCCGGAAAGGGAACTCAGGCGAAGCTGCTTTCGGCCGAGTACGGCCTTATGCATGTGGCGCCGGGAGACATATTCCGGTCTGAGATTAAGGCCGGCACCGAACTCGGGCGTTTGGTCGAAGGCATTTTGGCACGAGGCGAGCTGGTGGATGACGAGACCACGGTTCGCATCATCGATACCAGACTCTCGTCAAAAGAGGCAGAGCGGGGTTTTGTCCTCGACGGCTTTCCGAGAACCAAGAATCAGGCAGAGGCTTTGGACCGAATCCTCTCCGGCCGCGGCGAGTCTTTGGACCTGGTTTTGGCTATCGATGTTGCCGAAGAGGCGATCTTGGAGCGCGCCCGCACCCGGAGGGTGTGCACGTTGTGCGGCAAGCCGTACAATATCAAGTCTCAGCCCCCTCGAATCGCCGGGAAGTGTGATGAATGCGGCGGCGACCTTGCATCCAGAAAGGATGACAAGGAAGAAACCGTGAGAGACCGCCTGGACGTGTACCGGAGCCTCACCGAGCCTCTTCGCGGTTATTATGAGGAGCAGGGCCTGGTGGCGGAGGTTGACGGCCAAGGCGAGATCGACGAGGTCTTTCTGAGGATCAAGGAAGTCCTCCGAGAGAAGAATGTGGTAGGCAAGAAGAGATCTCAATGATCATTCTGAAAAGCGAGGAAGAAATCGAGCTGATGGCAGGCGCGGGGAGAGTCGCAGGGCTCTGCCTGAAGATGCTCGGTGAGGCTGTAAAGCCAGGCGTAACCACTCTGGAACTGGATTTGTTGGCGAATGAGTTCATCCGGAGCATGGGAGCCATTCCCACCTTCAAGGGTGCTTACGGCTTTCCGGCCCATATCTGTACGTCTGTCAACGATGTCGTGGTCCACGGTATTCCCGACAACATCCGTTTGATGGAAGGCGACATCGTCTCAATAGATGTCGGGGCCACTCTGAACGGGTTTGTAGGTGACACGGCGGCGACGTTCCCTGTAGGGAATGTGAGCCCCCTCGCGAGGCGGCTTATGGACGTCACGAGGGAGTCGCTCGAGGCCGGTATCGCAGCGGCCAAAGAAGGTTCGACGCTCGGAGACGTCGGCCATGCGATCGACGCGCATGTCCGGCAGCACAATTTCAGCGTGGTACGAGATTATGCCGGCCACGGGGTAGGTAGGGACATGCATGAGGACCCGTCGGTGCCGAACTACGGCATACCCGGGACAGGTCCCGTGTTGAGGCGCGGCATGGTCATTGCGATTGAGCCTATGGTCAACGCGGGCGGCTACGCGGTAGTGAGCTACCCCAATATGAGAGTGGTAACCAGGGACGGATCGCTTTCGGCCCATTTCGAGCACACGGTGGCAATAACTGCAAACGGGACAAGGGTGCTCACTCTGGTCTGAGGGCGCTAAGACGGGCTTTGCTGGTATAAGTTGCCAGACGGTGGACAGACTTTTATAGGTGTACGAGGGGGAATTACATGCCGAAGCACGACAGCATTGAGGTTGAGGGCAGGGTTGTTGAGCCGCTTCCCAATGCGATGTTTCGTGTTGAGATCGAGGGAGGGCACAAAGTCCTGGCTCACATTTCGGGGCGCATGAGGATCCACTTTATCAAGATCCTCCCCGGAGACCGGGTTCTGGTCGAACTCAGTCCTTACGACCTCACGCGCGGCAGAATAACTCGCCGTCTCAGATAAAGGAGGTTTTGGGATTGAAGGTACGTCCTTCAGTTAAGAAGATATGCGAGAAGTGCCGCATCATCAGGCGGCACGGCAGGGTGATGGTGCTTTGCTCCAACCCTAAGCACAAACAGAGACAGGGCTAACACGGGGGTGAACAAATGGCTCGTATAGCAGGAGTAGATTTGCCAAGAGACAAGAGGATTGAGTACGCTCTTCCTTACATTTACGGGATTGGGCGCACCCGCGCGAAAGAGATTTTGTCGGAGACCGGCATTAGCCCTGATACCCGCGTAAGGGATCTTACCGAAGAAGAAGTCTCGCGCATAAGAGAGACCATCGACAAGAACTACAAAGTCGAGGGAGATCTCCGTACTGAGACTCAGATGCACATTAAGCGGCTTATCGACCTTGGGACTTTCCGCGGCCTTCGCCACAGGAGAGGACTTCCGGTGAGAGGCCAGAGAACGCAGACTAACGCTCGGACGCGCAAAGGTCCCAAGCGGACCGTAGGCGTCAGGCGCAAGAGGTAGGGAGGCGGGTATCTTTGGCAAAGAAGAGAGAGCGCACTCGAAGAAGAGAACGACGCGTTGTTGAAAAGGGAGTTGCTCATATCAAGTCCACGTTCAACAACACCGTCATAACCATAACCGACACCCAGGGCGGCGCCGTCTCCTGGTCGACCTCGGGCAAGCAGGGTTTTAAGGGTTCCAGAAAGTCCACGCCTTTCGCTGCTCAGCTCGCGGCCGAGGCCGCAGCGAAGTCTGCCATTGACCAAGGGATGCGCGAAGTTGAGGTTATGGTCAAGGGACCCGGGTCAGGGCGTGAAGCCGCTATTCGCGCGTTGCAGGCTGCGGGTCTTGAGGTGACGATGATCAAGGACGTCACTCCTGTACCGCACAACGGATGCAGGCCGCCTAAGCGGCGCCGCGTGTAAGGGAGGCAAACAATGTCCAGATATACGGAAGCAGTATGCAAGCTGTGCCGGCGCGAGAGCCAGAAGCTGTATCTCAAGGGTGACAAGTGCTTCACCAAGTGCACGCTGGAGAAGAGGCCCACTCCTCCCGGACAGCACGGCAGGTCGAGACGGCCGAGCGAATACGGCACTCAGCTTCGTGAGAAGCAGAAGGCCAGACGTTTCTACGGGGTAGGCGAAAGGCAGTTCAGGAACTACTACGGCAGGGCCATCAGAGTCCGCGGCGAAACGGGCAAGACCCTCTTGATCCTTTTGGAGAGGCGCCTTGACAGCATCGTATACCGCGCAGGCTTTGCCCGCTCAAGGGCAGAGGCCCGGCAGATCATCGGTCACGGGCACATTGAGGTTAACGGCCGCAAAGTGGACATCCCGTCCTTCCTGGTTTCTGCAGGAGACGAAGTGAAGCTTCGCCCGAGAGCCCTCAAGCTCGAGAAGTTCAAGGCGATGGCCGAAGGGCTGGCCGGCCACAACGTACCGGCCTGGATGTCTCTCGATGCTGAGAATTGGAAAGTCACGATTCTCAGGTTGCCCGAACGCGACGAAGTTGACGCTCCTGTTGACGAGCGACTCATCGTCGAGCTGTACTCGAAGTAAGTTACCCCATTTGAAGCCTTAGATATAAGGGGGGCTCCAAAAGAGTGTTCAATATAATAGAGCCGAAGGTCGAATGCGAGGAGATCTCACAGGATAAGAAGTTCGGTCGCTTTGTGGTCGAGCCTCTTGAGGGCGGCTACGGAGTAACGGTAGGCAACTCTCTTCGCAGGGTGCTCCTGTCATCATTGACCGGCGCTGCTGTCACCAGGCTGAACATCGACGGGGTGCTTCACGAGTTTTCGACGATTCCGAACGTCAGAGAAGACGTCACCGATATTATCCTGAATGTGAAGGCTCTGGTGGTTAAGCTTCACAGTCCGGGGTCAAAGACCTTACGGATTGAGAAGGAAGGCCCGGGCGAAGTAACCGGCTATGACATAGTGGCCGATGCCGATGTCGAGATAGTGAACCCCGAGATCCATATTGCCGACTTGGATGTGGATGCCCGCCTTTTCATGGAACTCACCGTTGAAGAGGGCAGGGGTTACGTTACAGCCGAGGCCAACAAGATGCCCGGCCAGCCTATTGGCGTCATAGCGATAGACTCCAGGTTTACTCCTGTGACCAAGGTGAACTACAGCATTGAGGCCACTCGTGTCGGTCAGAGGACCGACTATGACAGGCTGGTGCTGGAGATATCCACCGACGGCAGTGTGAGGCCTGACGAAGCGCTTGAAAGCGCCGCCGAGATCCTCATCGAGCATTTCAACCTGTTCAGGAGTCTGTCTGACAAGGTTCGCGACGACGCGGAAGAAGAGGTTCCCGGTGAGAAGACCGAAGTCGAGAAGGTCCTTGAGATGCCCATTGAGGAGCTTGAGCTCTCTATGAGGTCGTTTAACTGCCTGAAGAGAGCAGGGATTAACAGCGTGGGCGAACTCATCCAGAAGACTGAGGAAGAGATATCGAAAGTACGCAACATGGGGAAGAAGTCCCTGGAGGAAGTCAAGAACAAGCTTGCCGAGATGGGACTGGCTTTCCGCCCCGAAGAGGAATGAGGTGCAGAAGAGTTGGGATACTCGCGATTTGACCGGCCGATGGCGCAGCGCCGAGCGCTGCTTCGAGGCCTTGTGACTTCGCTCCTCGAGAGTGAGCGCATCGAGACCACGCTCGCCAAGGCCAAGGCTGCTCAGTCGATCTCTGAGAAGATGATTACCCTGGCCAAGGTCGATAACCTGGCTGCCAGAAGGCGTGCCCTTGCCTACCTTACTAAGGAAGACGTGGTCAAGAAGCTGTTCGATACGCTCGGTCCCCGGTATGCCCACAGGAACGGCGGCTACACGAGGATCCTCGACGTCCAAAATCGCAGGGGCGACGGAGCTCCAATGGCCATCCTGGAACTCATCCAGCCCGAGAAGTAGACGGTGTAAATGGCTGAAGAGACCGGGACTATAGAGGCAAAGGGTCTTTATCACCGGTACGAGTTGGGAGACAAAGAGAGCGTAGTGGCGTTGGCCGGGGTGGATGCCTCCGTGAAGCGCGGCGAGTTCGTCGCGATTATCGGGCCCAACGGTTCGGGCAAATCTACCCTGGCTAAGCATTTTAACGTACTGCTCCTCCCGGAGGCCGGTGACGTCCTTGTATTTGGTATGAACACCAAGGACGAGGGTCTCACGTGGGAGATCCGTCGAAACGCGGGCATGGTGTTTCAGAACCCTGATAACCAAATTGTGGCCACCGTTGTCGAGGAGGATGTGGCGTTCGGCCCCGAAAATCTAGGCGTTGAACCGTCTGCCATTCGAGATCGTGTGCGCGAGTCGTTGGCAGCCGTGGAAATGGAGGGCCTCCGCCGCCACGCTCCTCACCTTCTGTCCGGAGGGCAAAAACAGCGGGTAGCCATTGCGGGAGTGCTCGCAATGCGGCCCAAGTGCATCATCCTAGACGAGCCCACGGCAATGCTTGACCCGAGAGGGCGCGAGGAAGTCATGAAGACCGTCCTCGAGCTCAATAGGAAGCACGGCATCACCATCATCCACATTACCCACTACATGGACGAGGCGCTCTATGCTGACAGGGTCCTGGTCATGGACAGGGGTAAAGTTGTGATGGAAGGTACGCCGAGAGAGGTTTTCCAAGAGAGAGAGAAGCTTGTGGAACTAGGGCTAGATGTGCCTCCGCTAGGCAGGTTGGCAGAGGCTCTCGACAGGGCAGGCATCCACGTCCGGCCCGATGCCCTTTCCGTTGAGGAACTGGTGGAAGAATTATGCCGGTTGAAGTCAGGAATTTAACTCACATCTACCACAAAGGAAGCCCGTCAGAGTCGGCTGCTCTTGTAGACGTCTCTTTCACGATCAACGACGGCGAGTTTGTCGGACTGATTGGACCTACAGGTTCAGGTAAATCAACGCTTATACAGCACCTTAACGGGCTTCTCAAGCCAACGGCGGGAGAGGTGCTGATTGACGGCGTCAGCATCTGGGAGAAAGGATCCAGCCTCAGAAAACTCCGCCAAAAGGTTGGTTTGGTGTTTCAGTACGCCGAACAGCAGGTATTTGAGGAAACCGTGAGAGAGGATATTGCTTTCGGCCCAAAGAATCTCGGCCTCTCGCCTGAGGAAGTAAGTGAGCGCGTCGAGGAAGCCGCAAAGATCGTGGGGCTCTCAGAGGAACTCTTGGAGAGATCTCCTTTTGAGCTCTCCGGGGGGCAGCTCAGGCGGGTCGCGGTCGCAGGGATTGTGGCGATGAAGCCCGAGCTTCTCATCTTGGACGAGCCGGCTGCCGGACTCGACCCCAGAGGGCGTGAGGGCATCCTTTCCAGCGTCAAGGAGATGCACCAAAGGGGCATGACCGTCATTTTGGTGTCTCACAACATGGAAGACGTGGCGAGGCTCTGCGATCGCCTACTTGTCCTGAACCGCGGGAAACTTGTTGCCGACGGGAGTCCTCGAGAGGTTTTTTCCAGGGGCGAGTTTGTGAGGGAGATTGGACTCAGGTCTCCCGATGTGGTGGTCCTGATGGAGAGGCTGCGCCAGCGCGGCTGGAATGTAAGGACCGACATCGTTAGTATTGAGGAAGCCTACGGTGAGATAGTTCGAGAACTGGGCAAGGAGGGAGTATCGCGACCGTGATGTCGTCAGGCGTTATCATGGGGCAGTACTACCCCGCCGAGTCTCTCGTCCACGCGATGGACCCGAGGGCAAAGCTCCTTATTGCTGTTACCTTCATGGTTGTCCTCTTCATCGGCAACAACTTCTACGCGTTCGCCATCATGGGCGCGTTCGCGTTTTTGGCCATCTTGCTGTCGAAGGTGCCCGTAAGGCTACTTATTCGGGGACTTAGGCCCATTGTGTTCATAATGGCCTTTACGCTCCTCCTCCACCTCTTCCTGACCCCCGGTCCGGCCATCTTCAAGGTAGGCCCGGTAACCGCCACGTGGTCGGGACTCATCCAGGGAGCCTTTATCGGGGTGAGGTTGGTCATCCTTATCATGTTTACCTCTCTTCTGACCCTGACTACCTCGCCTATTGAGCTCACCGACGGGTTGGAAGATGTCCTTAAGCCGTTCCGGAGACTGGGCGTACCTGCACACGAGTTGGCGATGATGATGACGATAGCTCTTCGGTTTATCCCCACGTTGCTGGAAGAGGCTGAACGGATAATGAAGGCCCAGATGGCGAGGGGAGCCGACTTTGAGTCGGGCAACATGATGAAGAGAGCCAAGAGCCTTATACCCCTCCTGGTTCCCTTGTTCGTGAGCGCTTTCCGGAGAGCCGACGATCTGGCCATGGCCATGGAGGCCAGGTGTTACAGGGGAGGGGAAGGTCGCACAAGGATGCGCCAGCTGCGCATGGCTTTTCGCGATTACGCTGCGTTCGGCCTTATTCTGGTGACAGCGGCCCTGGTCATCGTGGTACGGATCAAGTTTGGGCCGGTGATCTCGCGATTGTGACAAGGAGAGCTAAGGCCATAGTGCAGTATGACGGGACCGACTTTGTCGGGTTCCAGCGGCAGAAAAACGGTAGGACCGTTCAAGCAGTACTTGAGCAGGCTTTATCATCACTGTTCGGCCACACGGTCACGGTGAAAGGGGCCGGGAGAACCGATTCCGGCGTGCACGCCAGGGGGCAAGTCATTTCGTTTCTCTATGAGGGCGGCATGCCGGGTTCCAGGATATCCAGGGCGGTTCAGGGGTTTCTGCCGGATGATGTCGCGATATCCGAGTCCTTCGAGGTTCCTCTGGAGTTTGACCCGCAGAAGGACGCGGTATCGAAGACCTACTGCTACCGGATTTGGAGGGGTGAGCGTCCGGACATCCTTATCGGCCGCTATGCGCACCGGTTTGCCGGCCCTTTGGATCTGGATTTGATGCGAAGAGAGAGTGCAAGCTTACTGGGTAAACACGACTTCGCGTCGTTTCGAGCTTCAGGGTCTTCAGCCAAGACAACGGTGCGCGAGGTCAAGGATGCTTCGTGGTCATCCAAGATGATGGCAGGGGGAGAACTCTTGGAGTTCTGGATAGCCGCCGACGGGTTTCTCTATAAGATGGTGCGCCTTATAGTAGGCACGCTGCTTGACATAGGAAGGGGTCATCTCAAAGAGGGTACCGTGGCTCGCCTCTTGGGGTCGCCGGAGCCCGGGGGGGCCGGGCAGTGCGTTCCGGGCAAGGGGCTCTGCTTGGAGAAGGTTTCATTCTCTTGACCCAGAGAGTTGCCATAGTTAAAATGTAATTTGCTTGCCATCGGGCACTAAGGAGGTTTTCATTTTGGGCTACACTTATATGGCGAAGCCCGGAGACACCACTCGCAAGTGGTGGATCATCGACGCAGAAGGGAAGCCGCTTGGCCGGCTCGCCTCCTTGGCGTCGTCAATCCTCAGGGGAAAGCTGAAACCCACATACACACCCTCGGTCGACGCGGGGGACAGTGTAATCATAATAAACGCCGACAAGGTTGTACTTACCGGCAAAAAGCTGAGGCAAAAGGTGTTTTTCACCCACTCAGGCTATCCGGGTGGAGCGAAGTACACGCCCTACGAGGTCATGATGAAGAAGAATCCCAGGCTCGTTGTGGAGACCGCGGTCAAGGGCATGCTTCCCCACAACCGCCTTGGCAGGAAAATCATAAAGAGGCTTTTCGTTTACAGAGGTGCTACGCACCCTCATGATTCGCAGAAGCCGGCTTACTGGCAAGGAGGAGAGTAGAACTTGGCAGACGCGATATTTGCCACAGGACGGCGCAAGAACGCTGTCGCGCGCGTAAGGATCCTGCCCGGAACCGGCAAGATCGAGATAAACGGGAAAGACCTTTCCAGCTACTTCATGAATCCCAGCCTGGAGCAGGAAGTAGTAGCCCCTTTCAAGATCACCGAGACTGACGGCAAGTTTGACCTCTATGTTACCGTCATGGGCGGAGGGCTTTCAGGTCAAGCAGGTGCTTGTAGGCACGGCCTTGCCAGAGCCCTTACCGAAGTCGACGAGAACCTGAGGCCCACGCTTAAGAAGGCCGGCTACCTGACTCGCGATCCGCGCATGAAGGAACGGCGCAAGTACGGCCTTAAGAAGGCCCGCAAGGCACCTCAGTTCTCCAAGCGTTAACGAAGAGAGTCATATTTGCCTGTGTTCTGAAGTAGTATCCGAAGGTAAGGTTTCGGAGTCGTCTGAACACGGGGGATTTGCAGTATGAAGAGAAGACGGGGCGGGCAAGAACGCCGCCCCTTTTTGTATGTGACAAGCGCTCGCTCTGTCATCCTGGGAGCCCTCTTGTTGGCAGTCCTGATCGCCTCGGGGTTTCTTGGAGAAGAGCGGGCACCTACTGCCTTCACAGGCCCTTTGAGCGGGCAGACCGTCTACATCGACCCCGGGCACGGCGGGATCGACCCCGGTGCCTGCGGGCAATTCGTCGTAGAGAAGGACGTCGTTCTCAAGGTTGCCCTCTACTTAGGCGTCCGGCTTGAGAAAAGCGGCGCCAGGGTCGTCTATTCCCGCACCGGTGATTACGACCTCGAGATGGACGGGAAAGATGACGTGGAAGAGCGTGTGAAGCTCATAGAGTCTTCCGGGGCCACCATCGTGATATCCCTGCACTGCAACGCGTTTACCGACCCTGCCGAGTACGGGGCCCAGACTTTCTACAACTCCGATAAGCACCCCGAGTCGAAGCGGCTGGCCGAGATCGTCCAAGCTATCCTGGTTGAGGAGACCGATACCGAGCGTGAAGCCTCTGCCCGCATCGACCACTTCATTCTGAACGCAAGTTCAGTCCCCTCAGTTACGGTGGAATTAGGTTTCCTATCAAGTCCGCGAGAAGAAGAACTCCTCGGCTCGCCAGATTACCAGCAGAAGCTGGCCGAATGCCTTCGCCGCGCCATTATCGAATTTGCGGAGGGGCCTCTCGTTTAGGGTCGTACGGAGGCTTCTTACTTGCCCTGACCAGGGAAGGGTTTCTCTTCCTATTCAAGAATGAATAATAAGCGGATATTCGTGAAAAGGGCAATTCTATGACTAATCGAGGGTTCTTCAAAACATTCTTGGAGGTCTTATGATGTCACAGGCTCCGAAGGTTCTTTTTTGGGGGTTAGGGGCGATGGGCGGAGGAATGGCCGCCATGGCCCTTGATCGAGAGTCGCTGGACGTTGTGGCTGCAATCGAGATACCGGAGAGGGCTGGAAAGGATCTCGGCGAGGTTCTGGGACGGGAGAAAGTCGGAGTAACCGTCACAGACGATCCGGACACGGCCTTTGCCAGAGCCCCGGATGTAGCCCTCATATGTACATCCTCATTTGCCAAAGATGTATTCCCCAGGATCAAGTTCGCGCTGGAAAAGGGCGCTAATGTGATCACTATCGCCGAGGAAATGGCCTTCCCCTGGGCCTCTCAGCCAGACCTGGCCGCCGAGATGGATTCTCTCGCAACGAAAGCGGGCAAGACTGTGCTCGGTACGGGGATCAATCCCGGGTTTGTCCTCGACACTCTGGTCATTTCCCTGACGGGTGTATGCCGGAAGGTCAACCGTATCCACGCCAAGCGAGTGAATGATTTGTCCCCGTTCGGCCCCACCGTAATGAAGACGCAGGGGGTGGGGACCACAGTTCAGGAGTTCAAGAGAGGTTTGGAGACTAAGGAGATTGTCGGGCACATAGGGTTTCCGCAATCCATAGGCCTCATCGCCAGGGCGCTGAACTGGGATATAGACGAGGTAGTTGAGGAACGGGAGCCTATCGTAAGCAAGGTCGAGCGGAAATCGAAGTACGCGAAGGTGGAGCCGGGAAACGTTGCCGGGTGTCGGCACACAGCCAGGGCCTTTTCCAGGGGCAAGGAGTTAATATTCCTCGAGCACCCGCAGCAGATCTGTCCGGAGGCGGAGGGGGTAGAGACCGGCGACTATGTGACCATTGACGGAGACCCGCCGCTACACCTCTCGATCAAGCCGGAGATCCCGGGCGGAACCGGAACCATAGCCATAGCTGTGAACATGATCCCGTTAGTGATTAGCGCGAGGCCGGGCCTTCTGACCATGGCCGACCTTCCTGTTCCCAGGTCACTTTTCAGCTAACGAAAGGCGGATGGAAAATGAGCGTGAGATGTGAGAAAGGCGATTGGGTTGTAGTTCACCAGGTGATTCTGAGGCCCGGCGAACGGAATAAGGACATCCCGGAAGACACTGCCGCGTCACCTCTGGAAGCCTGGATTAAGGGATGGGCTTGCGAAGGCGCGTCCGTAGGTGAAGAGGTTGAGATCACCACACTCTCCGGTCGAACCGTCAAAGGAACCCTTACCGAGGTCAACCCCGGTTTTAGCCATACATACGGTCCTGCTGTTCCTGAACTCACTCCCATTGGCCGCGAGCTAAGGGCGGCGCTGAAGGAGGCGAAGTCTCGTGGCTAGAGATACTTCCTATGCGGCAGTTATGGCGAGGCAGTACGAGATCATGAAGCAGTCTTTGGGTATGGACTACGAGCGCTTTACCCGCGGGAGGATCGCGTTTGACTACGAGGCAATGATGACGGGTACGGGGTACACCCTAGACAAGATACGGGAGATCCAGCGGCAGGCGGGAGTAGGCGATACGCCGCTGCTCGAGCTCCGGAACCTGACAGAATTGGTGAGAATGAATGCCAAGCCGGGCTATGGAGCACGCATTTTGATCAAAGATGAAGCGTGCAACCCGTCGGGCAGCTTCAAGGACCGCCGGGCTTCCGTGTCTCTCTATCATGCCGAGAAAATGGGTTACCCGGGAGCACTTGCTGCTACCAGCGGCAACTACGGGGCGGCCGTTGCCTCGCAGGCGGCTATGAGAAACCTCGGCTGCATCATCGTGCAAGAGGTATACGATTCGAGGCACGTGGGTCAACCCGAGATCATCGAGAAGACCAGGAAGTGCGAAGCTTACGGCGCTGAAGTCATCCAGCTTACCGTGGGCCCGGAGCTTTTCTATCTGGCATTGTTGCTGCTTGAGGAGACCGGCTATTTCAACGCCTCACTCTACAGTTCCTTTGGAGTGGCCGGCATTGAGACGATAGGTACCGAGATTGCGGAGCAGTGCCGCTCGCGGTACGGAAAGGATCCGGCTTATGTGGTAATAACCCATGCGGGCGGCGGGAACGTCACGGGTACCGCCAGAGGACTTCGCAAGGCAGGAGCAGACAAGACCACCGTCATTGGCGCCAGCGTGGACTTAAGCGGCCTGCACATGGCTTCCGATCGCGATTTCAACCGCAAGTCGTTCACGACGGGCCATACGGGATTTGGCGTTCCGTTTGCGACATGGCCCGATCGTACCGATGTGCCCAAGAACGCGGCTCGCCCGCTTAGGTACCTTGACCGTTATGTGACGGTGACTCAAGGCGAAGTCTTCTACGTCACCGAAGCCGCCGCTGCAGTCGAGGGGCTGGAGAGAGGGCCGGCAGGCAACACGGCGCTCGCGGCGGCGATCCCGCTGGCAGCGGAGCTCCCCCAAGACGAGATCTTGGTCGTCCAGGAGACCGAGTACACCGGAGCGGGAAAACATCCCCAGGCTCAGCTTGATTTCGCCCGGAGAAACGGGGTGGAAGTACGAAGGGGCGACCCCAGGGATAATGTTCCGGGCAAAGCCATCGTGATTCCGGAACGCTTTGAGCAACTGCATGTGACGGAGATGTCGCTTGACCGCATGAAGCGGTCTTACATCAAGAACGTAGTCCAGAAAAACGCGGTGACAGAGATTACAGCCGATGAACTGGACTTTCTAGCTGAAGACTCGCGGCAGTCTCGCGAGGCCGTCATCCGCATACTGACGGAACTGGGGGTGAAGGTTCATGGCTAGAGAAGATGACTTAGCGAAGAAGAGAGAGCGGTTGAAGTCTCTGTCAGATGAAGAACTGAAAGACCGGTTTTGGTGTCTGGCTGAGGACATCGTAAAGCCGCTCCTTGACCTGGCTTACACGCACACGTCACCGTCCATTGAGCGTTCAGTTCTGCTCAGGATGGGCTTTTCGAGCATTGAGTCAAAGGCCATCGTGTCTCTGGCGGAAAAGCGGCGCCTTTTGGGAAAAGGTGCAGGGCATCTGGTGCTGAAATATGCCGAGATCGCCGGTAAGCCTTATCTTGAGGCAGGCAGAGACCTTTGCCTCGACCAGGGTTGGGACGAGCTGAAGGCGGCCTTCGGAAGGGGTGATTCGTGATGTCTTTGGACCCTTCCCGCAAGATTGACATATCCGAGATCCTAAAAGACCTAGAGCACTATCGCCCCCGGAGGTCGGGCTGGACCTGGCGCAAGAAGGTTGCGGATCACGCGCTTGGCCCGTTCCGCTACCAAGAAACGTCCGTCCCGTTGGACCGCTATGTGCCGCTTCCGGCCTCCAAGTACTTTGGCGGTATAGACCCGCAACCGGACTACGTTATCACGTCGGAGATCGCCTCGGGCAGATTTGAGGACGATATACGCCGGATGCGTATGGCCGCATGGCACGGAGCAGACCACATGATGGTCATCCGCACCACCGGCCAGAGTCACATCGACGGGCTCTTGGAAGGCACTCCCGAAGGAGTCGGCGGCATACCGATCACGAGGAAGCAGCTTCGGGCCACCAGGAAAGCCCTTGATATGATCGAGGACGAAGTCGGCAGACCCATCAACTTTCACTCGTATGTATCCGGGGTTGCCGGGCCCGAAATAGCCGTGATGTTTGCAGAGGAGGGCGTCAACGGCGCTCACCAAGACCCGCAGTACAACGTGCTGTATAGAAACGTGAACATGCAGCGTTCTTTTGTGGACGCGGCCGTAGCCAAGAGCATAATGGCAGATGCGGGTATGCTGCAAATAGACGGAGCTCACAACGCCAACGCTACCGCTCGCGAGGCATGGAAAGTGATGCCCGAGCTACTGGTGCAACACGCCCTCAACTGCGCGTTTTCCAAGGCGGTGGGAATGAACCCCGACAAGATCGCGCTGTCGTCGGTTCCGCCCACGGCGCCTCCCGCTCCCGCCATGTCGTATGACCTTCCTTACGCGGTGGCGGTGAGGTGGCTCTTCAGTGACTACAAGATCCGCGCCCAGCAGAATACCAGATACATAGAGTCTGACATGCGCGAAGCTACGGTCACTCACACCATCAACCTGGTGCTGTCGAGGCTTACGTCAGCTGACGTTCAGAGCACGATTACGCCGGACGAAGGAAGAAACGTCCCGTGGCACTACAATAACCTGGCCGCGGTGGACACCGCGAAGCAGGCATTACTTGCCCTTGACGGCCTAAAGAGCATGGTGGAGATCCGTAAGGACGGCCACTTAGGAGAGACCGTGAGGGACTTGGCGGAGCGCGCGGTGCTCTTCCTGGAAGAAGTCAAGGAGATGGGGTATTTCCGAGCGGTCGCCGAGGGCATGTTTGTCGATTCCGGGTTCTACCCGGAGAGGAACGGCGACGGCATTAAGAGAGATCCAAACGGCGGCATAGGATACGGCAGCATCGTCGAGAGAGAGCAGGATTACTACGCGCCCGTGTGCCGGCACTTTGGTTACCAAGACCCGCGCAGGGCCTCGGACAAACCTTGCGCTCCTATCGGCGGCTGTACGTTCTGCAAGCCCGAGAAGATCGTCTACATCGACGAGCTTGACCCGGAAGACAACGTCGAGAAGAGGCTCGAAGAAGTCCGCAAAGTCCACAAACAAGGTCTCATCAAACCTGAGGTCCAGTGGGCGTCGGACGGATACATAACGCTCACCATGTTCATCCCGGAGAGCGAGAGGATAGCTGAGTACGCGGCCTTGGAGATAGCCAAGCGGCTCAACCTGGAGGACTGCGAGGTAATTCACAAAGGCATCGGCCACCCTGCAGAAGGGACGCTTGTCGAGGTGAAAGCGAGGGTGCCGTTCTCGATTGACCGTGCCTCTCTGAAAATACCCGACAAACCCAGCATCCTTTCGGCGGAAGAGATTCGCGAAGATATAGCCGCGACGCCACTTAAGGTAGTCTGCGCTACTGTAGGCGAAGATGAACACTCCGTTGGTATGCGCGAGATCATAGACATCAAGCACGGAGGAATAGAAGGGTTCGGCGTTAAGGCGACTTACCTGGGTACCTCAGTGCCGATTGATAAGGTAGTCAACGCGGCTATTGAGGAGGATGCAGACGCCATTCTGATATCCACCATCATCAGCCACGCCGACATACACCGCAAGAATATGGAGCGTCTTGCCAGTCTGTGTCAGGAGAAGGGCGTTCGCGACAAGTTCATCCTGGTGGGTGGCGGCACTCAGGTGACCAACGACTTGGCAGTTCAGGCAGGGTTGGATGCCGGCTTTGGGCGCGGAACCAAAGGGATCCAGGTCGCCTCCTTCTTGGTCAAGAAACGCCGCGAACTACTCGCGAAAAGAGGCGCGAGCTCTTGAAGGTTGACGTGCTTGTGGCTGAGATTGGCAGCACAACGACGGTTGTGAATGCTTTCGAGCTGGGAGAGCACGCCGGTTTCCTGGGGCAGGGCATGGCGCCGACCACGGTCGATTCAGGCGACGTTACGGTCGGCTTGGAGATGGCCGTGGATGACTTTAGGAAGAAGTCGGGCGACAACGATGTAGGAGACCCGCTCATGCTGGCGGCTTCGAGCGCTGCAGGCGGACTTTCCATGAGCGTACACGGCCTTGTGTACGACATGACGGTAAGGGCCGCGCGGGAAGCCGCGCTGGGAGCAGGCGCCGTCGTCAGGTTCGTGACCGCCGGTGATATGACGCAATACGACCTGCAGGAGCTCCTACGGGTACAGCCCAAGATAATCCTGCTCGCCGGCGGGGTTGATTACGGGGAGCGCGATACCGCGGTGAGAAACGCGCGCCGTCTTGTTCAGGCGGGCGTCCGCGCGCCGGTGGTGTATGCGGGAAACGTCACGGCAAGAGCCGAGATCGCCGACATATTCCGAGAGGCAGGGATACGCTTCTACACGGTCGAGAACGTGTATCCCAGAGTTGACGAACTTGTGGTCGAACCTGCCCGAAAGGTGATCCAGGAGGTTTTTGAAGAGCACATAACCCGTGCTCCCGGAATGGATACCATAAGGAAGATGGTCAAAGGCACTATCATGCCGACACCCGGCGCCGTCATGGAGGCGAGCAAGCTGCTCCACGGGAGCATGGGCGACTTGGTGTGCCTCGACGTTGGCGGAGCCACCACAGACGTGCATTCGGTTGCTGCGGGCAGCCCCGAGATACAGGCCATTCTGGAGAGCCCTGAGCCGTTCGCCAAGAGAACTGTAGAGGGAGATCTGGGCATTCACAGGAACGCGTCCAACGTCTACGAGTTGGTCCGCGACCGCGCGGCCCGGGACCTGGGGTTTGATCCGGAGCCGATTGTGGAAAACCTTAGTGTCATCCCAGAAAGCCCCGAAGAGGTAGCCCTGGTTACTTACCTGGCCAAGGCAGCATGCGAGACGGCTTTCCAGCGGCACGCGGGCAAGATTAGGAGCCTGTACGGACCTTCGGGGAAACAGACGGTGGCGAGCGGCAAAGACCTCACCAGTGTGACGACCATAATCGGCACCGGAGGACCTCTCTCGCGGCTGGATGGCGGTGAGCGCGCGCTGAGGTCTCTGGTAGGCCAAGGGCCGGGGCGCGAGCTTTACCCGAAAGATGCACGGGTGCTGATCGACCGGCAGTACATAATGGCTGCCTGCGGAGTCCTTTCGCGGGAGTTCCCTCAAGAGGCAGCGGCCATCTTGACTGAGAATTTGGAGCTGAGGCAATGAAATACCCTCTTCTCTGTATTGATCTTGAGAAAATCGCCCATAACGCGGCGCACGTTGGACGCCTGCTGGCCAAACACGGGTTGAAGTTCGTAGCAGTGAACAAGGTCATGTGCGGCCACCCTGATGTAGCGCGGGCACTTATGGCAGGCCGCCCTCTGGCAATCGGGGACTCGCGAGTCGAGAATCTTGAGCGCCTTAGGAAGAGCGGGTACACGGGTGAGACGGTGCTCCTGCGCGCTCCTTCTCCATCCTCTGTCGACGAAGCGGTTATGTGGGCTGACACTAGCATGAACTCGCATGCCAAGACAGTGAGGCTGCTGGGACAAGCGGCCCAAAAGCAGGGAAAGACCCATCAGGTCATCCTCATGGTCGACATAGGTGACAGAAGAGAGGGAGTGCTTCCCGAAGACGCTCCGCAGGTGGCAAGGGAGATGGAGGCGGTACCGGGAGTCAGGTTGATAGGTATTGGCACCAATCTCGCCTGCTACGGAGCCGTGATTCCTACCCGCGAGAAGATGGAAGAGCTCCTGCGGGTTCGGGATCGCGTCGAGGGAGCCCTCGGCAGGAAGCTGGAGCGGGTTTCAGGGGGCAACTCAGCCAACATGCCCATACTCATGAAGGGCGAAATGCCCGAGGGCATAACCGAGCTCCGGCTAGGCGAGAGCATATTGCTGGGAACTGAAGCTGTGGAAAGAACTCTCATCCCGGGTTGCCGGCCGGACGCGTTCATCGTCCGTGCAGAGGTTATCGAGGTGCTGCAAAAGCCGTCGCTGCCGTCGGGCAGGACGGGCCAAGACGCGTTTGGCGCTTTCCCCGTGTTTGCCGACCGGGGCGTGCACAGGCGGGCGATTCTAGCTCTAGGCAGGCAGGACGTTGATCCGGACGGGCTAACGCCCATGGATCGCGGCGTGTCCATCCTCGGAGCATCATCGGATCACCTTATTTGCGATATCGAGAACGCGGGCGATAGGATCGAAGTAGGGACTGTTCTCTCGTTTATCCCAACCTACGGAGCCCTTCTGAAGTTGTCGACCTCTCCTTATGTTGAGAAGGTGGTGGAGAAGGATTGGGTCGAGAGGTAGTATTGGCAGGGCTGTCTCCGCATCCTCCTATCATCATTCCGGAGGTGGGGCGGGGAGAGGAGAAGGATGCCGAAGCCACCATTCGCGCCATGGAAGAACTGGGCACGGTATTCGCCTCAGCGGACCATGACACCCTCATTGTCTTCACGCCGCACGGCCTTGTTTTCGGAGACGCCGTGTCCATACGCGGAGGCGCGAGGCTATCGGGTGATTTCAGGGACTTCGGCGCGCGCGGGGTAAGTCTCACCCTCGAGAACGATACCGAGCTCGTGAGGGAAATCGCGTCCGAAGCACTCCGCACATCGGGAATCCGCACCGTAGTCTTGGATGACCGGACGAGGCGCCTGTACGCGGCTGATGAACGCCTTGACCACGGGGTTCTTGTCCCCCTCTATTTCATGGTGAAGAAAGGGTTCTCCAAGAAAATCGTTGTCGTTAACATTGCCGCCATGCCTCTGCTGGATCTCTATCGTTACGGGATGGCTATCGCTCGTGTTGCGGGAAGACTTGGCCGGAGGGCGGCGGTGCTGGCTTCCGGTGACTTGTCTCACCGGCTCACGAGAGGAGCCCCTGCGGGCTACAGCCCTAAGGGCAGAGAGTTTGACGAGAAGATAATCCTACACCTTAGGGATTTCGATCCCGAGGCGATAGTGGGTATGCCAAAGAGCTCTTACGAGGAGGCCGGCGAGTGCGGGCTCCGCCCGATTACCATGATGTTGGGGGCTTTGGATGGGAGAGAGGTCAAGAGCGATGTCCTGTCCTATGAGGGACCTTACGGTGTGGGATACGGCGTGGCGATCCTTAGGCCGTCCGAGGTGAAGGGACAGTCTCGCCTCTCGGAGTTGGAGCGGGTGAGGCGAGAACGGCTCGCCTCCATACGTGCCGGCGAGTCTTACCCTGTCCGGATCGCCCGCTCTGCCGTCGAGGAATATGTCACGAAGGGCAAAGTAATGCCGGTGCCCGGCGACATTCCGGCGGAGCTTTCAGAGCCTGCGGGCGTGTTTGTTTCCATCCACAAAGACGGCATGCTAAGGGGATGCATAGGCACGACCGGGCCAACGTGTCGTAACGCTTTACAGGAGATTATCCAGAACGCGATATCGGCGGCTACCGATGACCCAAGGTTTGCCGGGGTGACCGCACAGGAGCTGGATGCGCTGGACTACTCGGTCGACATCCTGTCCGAACCTGAGCCTGTCGAAAGCGAGTCCCAACTCGACCCGGCCGTATACGGGGTTATTGTCGAGAGGGGATCGCGCAGGGGACTGCTCTTGCCCGACTTACCGGGCGTCGACTCTGTCGCGCAGCAGCTTGAGATCGCCAAGAGCAAGGCCGGCATAAGGCCCTCGGAACCGGCTCGCCTCTATAGGTTTACGGTCACTAGGTACCACTAGCAGTTGCGCAAAGGAGCGAGGCTATGGGATCGGCGCCCAAGCTAGCAGAGTTCTGGGAACCCTTGGACGACAGCAAGGTGCTGTGCGACCTATGCCCGAATGCCTGCGTTATTGCTCCGGGAAGCACGGGGGTTTGCCGGATACGGGAGAACCGTGACGGCAGACTGTACACTCTGAACTACGGTCTTGTATCCTCGCTTGCCCTCGATCCGGTGGAGAAGAAGCCCCTCTACCACGTGGACCCCGGCAGTCTTCTCCTTTCAGCGGGATCCTACGGGTGCAATCTGGGCTGCGAGTTCTGCCAGAACTGGCAGATATCGCAGGCCCGCCCCCGCCTGACGGAGGTGTCTCCTGAACTCCTGGTGAGAACGGCCGTATCTCAAAGAGAGACGTACTCAAACGTGGTCGGCATAGCCTATACCTACAATGAGCCTACTGTGTGGATGGAGTACATCTTGGAGGCCGCGGAGAAGGCGAAGGAGGCAGGCCTCAGAAACGTGCTGGTTACCAACGGGTACGTGTCCAAGGGACCTCTGGAGAAGGTTCTGGAGTTTATCGATGCGGTCAACATCGATGTCAAGGCGTGGACGGAAGAGTTTTACCGGCATATCGCCCATGGACGCCTTAAGCCGGTAGTCGAGGCCGTAGAGGAAGCCCTCAAACATACCTGGGTAGAAGTCACCTATCTAGTCATAGAAGGTCAGAATGACAATGAGGGCGAGGTGCGCGGGCTTGCCCGGCATTTGGCGTCGCTCAGCCCCTCGATCCCGCTGCACCTTTCGAGGTACTTCCCCAACTATCGAATGGGCGGAAATCCTACGTCTCTGGCGACCTTGGACCGGCTTAGAGATGCCGCGAGAGAGCACCTTCACTACGTGTACATCGGCAACGTAGTGAGGAAGGGCTATTCCGATACTCTCTGCCCTGAATGCGGAACCGCGCTTCTAGAGCGGAGCGGCCTTGAGCTCGAGCGTTCTCACCTTTCCGGAGACGGGACCTGCCTGTGCTGCGGGAGGCCGCTGGAGATGGTAGGGAAGGTCCATCGCTAGAGCGGCCGCCCGCATTCGTCGTTCGTTATTCGAGTTTCGAGAGCCGCCTAATTAGCGATCTGAACAGGATGGGGTAGGGACCGAGATAGTACCTGAGATCCAGCCTTTCGGTGTACTTGTGGGCATCGCGGCCTGACGGCCCGAGGTTCACGACCGGCACGTCCAGTTTGAGCAGTACCTCTAGAGGCAGGTTGTAGACCTTACCCCACCCCGGCGTATTCTCGGCCAAAGGCATGAGGTCTTCTCTTGTTCCTTGGAATCCCATATAGCTGAGGTCGCTTATCGCCGCGAAGTTTTCTTCGGTGACCAAAACCTCACCGTATTCGTCGCGGGCTTCTTCAATGAGCGCCTCAACGGCATCGAGCAGGTCCAATTCCCTCTTCGACGCGCGCCGGTTGCCGAGGTGCGGGTAGAACGGCGGCAGGAAACCGACTATGATGGCGGGGTCCTTGTCTGCGTAGAATCTGAGCACTTCGCCGATGACTTCGATTGACTTGTCTCTGTCATCCATGGTGTCCGGCAGGCCATCCACAAACGAGTCAAGGTGCTCTTTAAGCGAGCCCCGCTTGTGGCTTTCCACGCTCTCCAGAAGCTCTTTGTAGGTCAGTACTCTCGGCTGCCACGGGATGTGAGTCTTTTCACCGGACTGCCTGGAAGAATACACCTCTGCGCTGTGCTTCAGGCGGTCGAGGGCAAGCTGGAATGCGGAAGATGCGACCGATTTCATCATCTCAAGGGCGTCGGCCGGCGTCTTGTTCGCGTACAGGTAGTTGAAGTATGTAACCGCCTTTGCCGGAAGAGTTACGGAGTAGATGTCGCGGAGGTCCCGGTGCTTAAGCGCCGTAGGAGGCGGATACACTTCAGAGCCCGCGCTATCAATCCACTCGGGCGACCCTTCGAGGACCATGTTCACAGCCGACGCCAATAGGTTGGCGTTCAATCCCTCATAGTAGGAACCCACGTGACTCTCGCGGCCGACGCAGTAGAACACCGGCATCATTTTCCCTATGGTCCCCAAAGAAACGTACCTCTTCTTGTCCCCGTGGCTTCTCTGAGAAGCTCCTTCGGCATTCACGCACGCCACGTAGTCGAGCCCTTCTTCCTGCAAGTGGGCCAGGTGGTTTATGGCGGAAGTCATACCGGCCGATCGGTTTTCTTCATCGCCCACAATGAGGAGCATCACGTTGGCGTCAAGGTTTTCGGGGTGTTCCGCGCATTCCCGCAGGAATTCCACTTCGACGGCTACGCCGCACTTCATATCAAAAACCCCGCGCCCGAAAAGGTAATCTCCCGAATCAAGGTCCAGGCGAGCGTCTTCCGGGAGCGTCAGGCGAAACAGTTGACGGGTGTACTCTTCGGGGTCAAAGGCGAGTTCTTTTAGTTCCCTGGATTCGCTGGTCTCTACCACGTCCATATGCCCAATCATGACCACTGTCTTCGGCGTCGGCGGTTTCGCGCGTACAATGGCACACACACTCTGCCGGCCCAACGTATCGCCTTCAATGGGCAAGAGCTGAAGAGAGCCTTTGTTTGAGGAGAAGTACGGTGTGTCTGCCAGCCTATCGTAGATTGCCTGCGCGATCCTGCGCTCCTCTCGGCTTGGAGAAACGCTGGGTATCTTCGCGAGTTGGAGCAAAAGATCGTAGATGCTTTCTTTCGTCACAACTGATTCCTCCTTCAAGTATGCTGCCCAAAGAGGAGTCCAGTACTACGGTATGCATCGATGTATAGTCGGTTAGTTCTCCTTGGGGAGACAATCTCCTTTCACTGATTTCGAGGCGGCTTCAGCCCCGACAGGAAGGAGGTTCCATCGTTATGCACGAATGTATAAACCATCGGAGTCTGCCCACCACACCATAAGGATTGAGCGTCTTCTTCCATGGCATCATTGAGAGGGGAAGACTCTGTGAGTAAGAAAGGAGAATCAGGACAATGGCCGGCAAGAAGGTCATCATCATGGGGGCCGCGGGCCGAGACTTCCACAACTTCAACACCGTGTTCCGCGACAACCAGGACTATGAGGTAGTAGCTTTCACCGCAACGCAGATCCCGGACATTGAGGGCCGAACGTATCCGGCAAGGCTTGCGGGCTCGCTTTATCCTAACGGAATACCCATTTACGCTGAAGAACAACTGCCCGAACTCATCAAGAAGCACCAAGTCAACGAAGTTGTCTTCTCCTACAGTGACATAAGTCACGTCAACCTGATGCACAAAGCATCAGCGGTTATCGCTGCCGGGGCCGATTTCAAGTTCCTCGGTTACGAATCCACGGCTCTCAAGTCCAGCAAGCCTGTCATCTCAATTTGCGCAGTGAGGACGGGTGTCGGCAAGAGCCAGACAACCCGGAGAGTATCCGAGATCCTGAAAGCGGCAGGGAAAAAGGTAGCCGCTGTCCGCCACCCCATGCCTTACGGGCACCTTGAGGACCAGATCTGGCAGAGGTTCGCTACATACGAAGACCTGGACCTCCATAAGTGCACCATCGAAGAGCGCGAAGAGTATGAACCCCACATCGACCGCGGAGTGATCGTGTACGCGGGAGTGGATTACGGCGAGATCTTGAAGAGGGCGGAAGAAGAGGTAGATGTGATCCTCTGGGATGGCGGCAACAACGATATCCCCTTCTACAAGAGCGATTGCCAGATAGTGCTTGTCGACCCGCACAGGCCCGGCCATGAGATTATGTACCACCCCGGTGAGGCCAACCTCCGGATGGCCGACATTGTCGTCATAAACAAGATCGAGACTGCCGATGCCGCCAGCGTTGACATTGTGCGCGAGAATGTGCGGAAGACCAACCCGAGAGCTATCGTTGTAGATGCCGCATCTCCCGTATTCCCGGAGAAGCCGCTTGACATAGCCGGTAAGAGGGTATTGGTGTTGGAGGACGGCCCGACTCTGACTCACGGAGAGATGAAATACGGTGCCGGCGTAATGGCTGCCCGTAAGAATGGTGCCGCCGAGCTCGTTGATCCGAGGCCGTGGGCGGTGGGTTCCATAGCCGCGACGTTCGAGAAGCACCCGCATATCGGCCCGCTCCTTCCTGCAATGGGATATTCACCCAAGCAGATTAGGGAGCTGGAGGAAACCGTGGCCGCGGTGGACTGCGACCTTGTGCTAGTAGCTACGCCCATAGACCTCCGGAGGGTGATGAAGCTCGATAAGCCGTCAATGAGAGTGCGGTACGAGCTCCAGGAACTGGGCACTCCCAACCTTACCGAAGCGATCAAGATGGTTGGAGGAATTTTGTAGAGAGGATCCCGCTTAGGCGATACTCTAGCATAAAGCCGATACAATCGAGCATGAGCAGGGGCGACTCTAGGGGTCGCCCCTGCCTTGCGTATACTGGAGGCGCATAGGGGCAGTTATGCGGCGCACACTACCTTGGGCGACAAAAGACCCGCCAACAGACAAAGGGAGGCCCACGCGCCAGATGACTACTGCCCAGATCCTCTATCTCATAGCCTTTTCGGTGTACCTTGTGTTCTTCGTGCTGTTCGCCAGGTTCTTTCTCTGGAAGAGTTACAGCGGCAAGAAATACTGGAATCGCAAGTGCGTGCTCCGGACGGCGGATCTGGTTGAAACCGCCAAGGCCCTAGGCAAGCCGCTTCCATTCATAAGCATCATGGTTCCCGCCAGAAACGAGTCCTTGGTCATTGAAAACACCGTGAGACACCTCACCACTCTCAATTACCCCAAGGATTCTTTTGAGGTGATCGTGGTGACCGATGAGAAGGAGGCCATTCAGGCTCGGAAGGAGCGATCTCTCATCGCGGGAATCGCCGAAGAGACAATGCGAGGCGAGGGCGTTCCCTATGACATGCCTCTCGATCTCGAGCCTCAGGTGAGGTCCGTGATCTTCTCGTGCTTGTCTGATTACGCTTTGCGCGAGTACCTGTCAAAGGGTTTCCAGAAGGCTTACTCGGTGGGAGTACCCGAGCTGTCGGCCATACCTGCGCCGGAGAGGCACCGGATCGTGAGAGACATGTGCATCGCTATTTCCGACGCCGGAGGTGCTCCCGCCAAAGGCAAGCTGCAGGCGATCGTGCGGAAGACATGCCCTTGGCTCTCAACTCTGGACCAGGAACGTTTGTATCCCGCGTGCTTAGCAGTTGCCGTCCCCGTTCTGGCTGCTTTCGCCGACCTCTGCGACGGCGACTCGCGTAGATTCCTGGGCAAGGCCATCCAGCACACCGTGAAGGCGAACCATGAGCTGACTCAGGACATAGTCACGCGCATGACCGACTTCATAGCCGGACGGGTATCTGTTGCTGTGAGAAAGGCCCTGGCATCGGGAGAACTCGGAGATAAAGCCCGTTTCTTCGCCAAAGACGCGTACCCGACCACTCAAGAAGTAGTGGAGTGCGTGAGAAAGGAATACGCGGCGAAGGGCAAATCGCCCGTCATTAAGCATGTATCGGTGCCTCACGACTTTGACGGGAGAATCGGGGGCGAGCGCTTGGGCGTGGAGGTGCCGTCCACAAAGGGGCGGGCCCTCAATTGGGCGATCAGCTTCCTAGACAAGAGGACTGAGATCTGCGGTTTCTATGACGCGGAGAGCCGCCCTGACAAGGACGTGCTGCTTTACGTGGGCTACCGGCGGATGATGGAGCCCGAGAAATCCAAGGTCCTGCAGGGTCCCGTCTTCCAGGTCCGCAACTTCTACCAGATGACGCCGTTCTGCAGGATAGCCGCACTGTACCAATGCGTGTCTCACGACTGGTATCTCCCCTGGTTGTTCAGGACACTTCCCTTTGTCGGCGGCACAAACGTGTTCGTCGAGAAAGACCTCATGGTCGCGGTTGGCGGTTGGGATTGCACTGTGCTTACCGAAGACCTTGAGTTCGGGGCGCGGGCGTATCTGGCGAGAGAAGCCTGGCCTGAATACCTCCCCTACGCCTCGTCCGAGCAAACTCCGGCCACGTTCCGCGCGTTCTTTCGGCAACGGCTTAGGTGGGGAACCGGACACATGCAGGTTGTCGACAAGGTGGGCAAAGACGATACCGCTGATCTTTCCAAGAGAAAAAGACTCTACTGGAACCTGATCATCAAAGGGCAGCTGGAGTGGGTTGGTTATCAGGTGGCGACGTTTGTCCCTCCCGCGGCTATGGTCTTGCATTACAACAACATGCTTGACCCGACCGTTGTGCCTTCCGTGTGGCAGTGGGTGCTTCAAGGGTTCTCTCTCGTGTATCTAGGCTTTACGGTATACGCCTACAAGCGGTACAGCCAGTTTATCGACCAAAGCAACCGGCCCGGAAGCTTTCTGGGAGGGTGCACGGTGTACTTATGCCTGTTCCTTTTGCCTCTGGCAGCTTTCGTTTTCCCGGTGCCGTATACCAGCGCTCTTGTGCTGAAGACTCTGGGGAGAGAGCCCAAAGCTTGGGTCAAGACCCCGCGCACAGAGGAAAGCCGGGCAGCAAGTTAGAACTTTTTCATCCAGATTAAAGGTGAGGGAGGGAAGAGCCCTTTCAGGGGCTCTCCAACAGTGAACTGGAACATAGTCCTGTCAACATTCGTATCAGTGTTTTTCGCCGAGCTTGGCGATAAGACGCAGCTGTCGACAATGATGCTGGCCTCATCAAAGAAGGCGCCTGCCAGCGTGTTTGTGGGTTCAGCGGTGGCTCTCGTTTTGTCGTCGCTCATAGGAGTTTTGGTCGGCGACACGCTGTACCGGGTAGTGCCGGCGCACATAATCCGCATTGTAGCAGGAGGCGCGTTTGTAGTCATCGGAGGCCTTATCTTGTTCGGGAAGATGTAGGGGTATATAATCTTACATACAGGTAAAGTGCGCCCGTAGCTCAATCGGATAGAGTGTTGGCCTCCGGAGCCAAAGGTTGCGCGTTCGATTCGCGCCGGGCGCACCACAAAAGATGCCCAAAAATCTTCTTCTCCCCAAATTAGGAGGTCCCACGGTGACAAACGATTTTGCCAACGGTCCATCGCGGCTTGCCGTATTCGTCGACGGCTGGAACTTCAAGTACGCTACGTTCGATTCCTTCGGTATCCACGTCGATTTCATCAAACTCCTGGATATCTTGGCAAAGGACAATATCCTGATCCGTGCCTATTTCTACACCGGCGAATGGACCACCGACAGCATCGACCAGTTTGTGAAGCTGTCGAACAACCCCGATCCCGTTGGCCTGAGAGAGGACTTGGAAGGTCAGAGGCGCAGGTCTCAGTCATTCCACCGGTTCCTCAACAGGAACGGGTATATGGTTGTCAGAAAACCTCTCAAGGTCTTTGCCGGCGGCACAATAAAGGCCGACTTGGATCTGGAACTTGCCATAGACATGCTGTCTCTCGTGGACAGGTGCGACAAGTACGTCCTCTGCTCAGGCGACGGCGACTTCGTGCCGCTAGTCAAAGCGGTGGCGCAGAGAGGCGTAAGGATCAAGGTGCTTTCCACACAGCATCCCGATGCCTACGCGCGCTGCAACTTCAAGGCTGCCGACGAGTTGGTTGACGCGGCTGACGAGTTCATCGAGATCTACGATCTCCTGAACGATATCAAGAGGACTCCTTCCCCTCACTGAGGCTGTTTCACCTCAATGAGCGCGGTGGCAGCGATTTGATCGCGGATGATCTCGGGGACATGGACCGGGAAAACCGGGTCATCGGCTCCTGCTATCATCTCAAAGATCTGTTTTCCCATGTCGGGACTCAAGTAGGCGAGTTGAACGACGGCGCTGGATTCGGTTTCGGCGCCGTCGGTTCTTGTCTCTCGAAGTGAGGCGTGGATGACGTAGCCCTTGCCTTCGGTCTCTTCTCCTTCAGCAAGAAGGTAGCTTGCCGTGAACTCGCGTCCCTCCTTCGAAAAGGATCTTGTACATTCCCTTATGATTCGGTCTTGGGGCACACTGATCTCCTGCCTTCCTGTGAACGGTGAGGGGGAGGTCTTCGGGATAGTCGTTGTGGATACCCTTGTGGACAAGGGGGAATCGTTCGACCTTGACCGACATGTTTGACCTACTCGGCTCGTGTAAAGCCCCTACGGCGTTTTGCCCACCCCAGCCATCAACCCATTCCCTGGCTTTTCCAAGTCGAAAGCAGGCGATTTGGGGCGAAAGAATAGGCCGTTCGACCCGAATCAAGGCAGTTTCTGGCGGTTTGACTGGCTCTTGGGGAATGGGCATACTAGACCCGAATCTGACTTTCGCCATGTCTGAAGGGGGTAGTTCCTTGAAGCGAAACTTGCAGACTGTAGCCCTTATAGTGCTGGCAACCGCTCTAGTACTGATCGTGCCGGCCTGCCGGCCTAAACTCTTCAACGACGGCACATATACGGGCATATCTCAGGGTGATAAGCACGGGTATGCGGTGGCCGAAGTAACCGTTCAGAAAGACAAAATAAGCGCTGT
Source organism: Bacillota bacterium (assembly GCA_050952125.1). Taxonomy (GTDB): domain Bacteria; phylum Bacillota; class Sulfobacillia; order Fermentithermobacillales; family Fermentithermobacillaceae; genus UBA3951. Next base: position 209,276 of record JBMNKK010000004.1, on the reverse strand, counting down.
TAAGCTGACCGAGATGACCGAGGTGGGGCTTGAGAAAGACTACTCGACCTATCCGTGGCCCAAGTCTAAGGAAGCCCACGACACGCTGGAACAGGCTTTCGTAGGGCGACAGGACAACGAGGTTGACGCGGTAGCCGAGGCCACCAATTCCTCCAACAAGTATAAGGAAGCGGTGGGGCACGCGCTGGAAAAGGCCCGCAAGAACCCGACCGTAAGCACCACCTATTTTGACGGCACGTATATGGGCCGGTCGCAAGCTGGTGAGCAGGGATGGGGTGTTGCGTGGGTTACAATTCAAGGCGACAAGATCACCGCCGTCGAGGTTGAAGACGTCACTACGGAGCAGGAGTTTAAGGACTGGGCTACGTATCCGTGGACCCAGGCTCTCGAGGCAAAGACCGAAATGCCTAAGCGTTTCGTTGAAGCCAACTCTGCCACGGTCGACGCCTACACGGGCGCTACCGGCAGTTCGACCAAGTGGATGGAGGCAGTAGCAGAGGCCCTCAAGGCAGCAAAGGTAAGGTAACCGTCTCTTGGCGGCTTGTGCTATAATCCTTACATGAATTGCCTTGAAAGGACGGGTTCTCTAGATGGCGAAAGTCTCAGTTGATAAGGATCTCTGCATCGGATGCGGCCTCTGCGCCGACACTTGTCCCGACGTGTTCGTGATGGAGGATGACGGGAAGGCTGAAGTCAAGAGTCAGGATGCAGCCAATGCCAACCTTGCTTGCGCCAAGGATGCCGCGGCTACTTGCCCCACCGAAGCCATCAAGGTAGAGGAGTAATTGTATCTTAGTTCGGGAGATTAAAGTCTTGACGGATGCCAGGTCTCTTTCGGGAGCCCTGGCATTTCATTAAGGGGGAGAAACATGGACGCAGAGAAGCTACATAAAGAATCGATCATCATCGACGGTCACTGCGATACCCTTCTCAGCCTCTGTGGGCGTCCGGGAATGCCCGGATTCCGGAAACGCGATTTCTTTGAAAGGAACACTGAGGGCCATATCGATCTTCCGAGACTAAAAGAGGGCGGCGTCACCTGCCAGGTCATGGCAGTCTACATCGAGCCGCAGTTCAAGCCCACCCGGTCTGCCAGGCGTGCTCTGGAACTCCTGGACACTTTCTATGCTCTCTTGGATGAGTCCGACAGCTTCAGAATTGCTACAAGAGCGTCGGATATCGAAGAAGCAAAGGCTCAAGGCAACGTCTGCGGTCTCCTCAGCATTGAGGGGGGAGAAGCGGTCGAGGGCAGCCTGGGGCTCCTCCGCAGCTTCTATCGCCTCGGCGTGAGGGCTATGGGCCTCACTTGGAACCAGCGCAACGATATTGCTGACGGAGTGGGCGAGAAGTCGGCAGGCTCGGGCCTCACCGACTTCGGCATCTCCCTGGTGAAGGAGATGGAGCGCATCGGGATGCTCGTCGACGTCTCGCACCTGTCTGAGTCCAGTTTCTGGGCTGTAAGTAATGTGTCCGAGCGCCCGTTTATCGCTTCCCACTCAAACGCGAGGGCACTGGCCTCGCACCCGAGGAACCTTACTGACAAGCAGATCGAGGCCCTGGCCAAGAAGGGCGGAGTCATCGGCGTAGTGTTCGCGCCGGGTTTCGTCGATGACGACCCGTCAAAGGTTTCGTTGAAGCGCCTGTGCGATCACATCGACCACATAAAGTCGGTTGCAGGGATCGACCACGTAGGCCTGGGTTCGGACTTCGACGGCTACGGTTCGCCGCTCGGTGGGCCCGATGCCAAGAAAGTCGTGCTTTCCGATGTCAGCGAGTTGCCCAAACTGACCGAAGAACTTGTCTCAAGAGGGTATACCGAAGAGGAAGTCAAGAAGGTCTTGGGCGGCAACTGGCTGCGGGTTTATAGAGAAGTATTGGGGTAGGAGTCAGGCGGCCCTTTCGTTTCTAGTGCTGTTTGGCTACGTAGTTTTGTCATAGGAAAGAGTCTGGTGCGGTTAGGCACCAGACTCTTTCGACTTCTAGACAGGTCGTTAGGATCTGCCCAGCTCTGTGCAGCCCGCGAGCAACTCCATATAGCCGAAGGCTTTTCGGACTACGCTCGCAACCGCTTGTTCAGGTTTTCCGGGCAGGAAGCTCCCGCACACAGCGAGGGCAAACGGGCGATCAGGCAGGTAGATGATCCCGGCGTCCACCGATAGATTACCCAGTCCTCCGGGTTTGTTGGCTCTACGCACGTTCTCGGGCAAGGCCAACGTGAACGGGCTGTTCTTGGGGAGCTCCAGAAGTTGCAGTACGTCCTCAGCAACCTTCTCGGGCACTCCGTCCCGGTTGTGTATGCGCGCGACCAGCTCTGCCAGTTCTCCGGGTGTCGAGACGTTCTCGTCGCCTCTCTTGGCAGCCTCGATATCCATCATCTTTCGGCGGAGTTTGGTGTTTGTCAGCCCCAACGATTTCATTGTCTCGTTCACGAATTCCATAGTAGCCAAGTCGATGCAGATGTTCGTAGCGGTGTTGTCGGACAGGCAGATCATCAGTGCAGCCACGTCCTGCACGGCCAGGTCGGCTTTGTGGAGGAAGTGTCCGAGGACACCGCTTCCTCCGACCTTAACACCGTCTTCGACTACGACTCTGTCAGTCCACGATACATCGCCTTTGTGGACGCGGATTGCGAGCGCCAGCAATATTGCTATCTTGATTGTGCTGGCAGTGGGAAATAGCACGTCTTCGCGGAAACCGGCTCGACGCTTTGTCTTAAGGTCTTGTAGCGAGTAGCCCATAACCCCGGCTTGTTCGCACGATTCCCTAAGGTCGTCCGCGAGCTTTCTCCAGAGAACATCGATGGATTTGTCGCTCATGGTCGCCCCCTTCTTCGGGGCTCATCTCCTTCCCATACAATGTAGTCTCTTCCTCCTTGGCAGTTTCTCCTTCGAGGCGCGCTCATCCTGCCCCGCTCCTTCCACAAAAAGGGCTTTGCACATACGATTAACCGGAGGCGATGATCTGTAGGAGGCGCCTTTAGGGGTATGAGGGTCTGAGAGTATAGGAACCGACTCGGACCGCCCTCCGTCACAATCTACAGGCCTCGCCCAGATATGACAGAAAACAACCAACCGGAGAAGAGCCTATGTCGTTTGGCCCGAGAGCTCGCAGGAAGAGGACAAGACCTGTTTTGATCTGGCCCGCCGTTGCGCTGGCCCTAATGCTGCTTGGGGCACTCTTGGCAGTGCCGTCATTCTTGTATGTGGAAAAGCCTCCGGCTCTCCGCCCTAAGCTCATCTACAGAGGAGTGGAGCAGGCATTTCCCGTTGTGGTTGAGCGGGGTGAGGCATACGTCCCCTTTGAGTTCGTCAAGGAGGTCATCGACCCCGACGCGTTCTGGGACGAAAGCGGGCTTGTAGTCGTCACGACGAAAGACAAGGTAATCAAGCTTAAGACTGATTCATTGACTGCATACGTGAATCAACACCCCGTAGATTTGCGGGTTCCCGTCACACTTGAGAGCGGAGAACCGTACATCCCTGCCGCTACTATGGAGATGCTGTACCCGCTGTCCACAAAGTACTTCCGGGGTGAAGGCGTATTCGTGGCTAGGCGGACTGATGAGCCCCAAACGGTCGGCACATCGGACAGAGGCGCGGTAGTCCGCGTATCGCCATCGTTCTTTGCCAGGCGCGTAGGTGTCGCGTCCGCCGGTACGGAATTGGATATCTATGACTCTGAAGGCGGGTGGGTTCTAGTGGAGACGTCCGAGGGGTTTGTAGGATGGGTCTCCAAGCGTGATATCGACCGTATCGAGGAGAGGGAACCAACTGCTTCCCCTCCCAAGGACTACGTTCCGGAACCTCTTGCGGGCAAGAAAATCGTCCTGGCATGGGAGCAGGTGGACCGGCATAATCCCGATACCTCAAAGATTGGGCCGATGCCCGGCCTCAACGTGCTATCTCCCACCTGGTTCCGGCTCGGAGAGACTCCCGGCGAAGTGGAGAACTACGCAGATTCCAGGTATGTGTCGTGGGCACATGAGCGGGGCTACAAGGTTTGGGCGCTCTTCTCTAACTCTTTTGAGCTCGAAAGAACACGTGCCGTGCTCAGAAGCTCCGACCTTCGAGACAAAGTGATCTCTCAGATCCTGCTATATGCCCGTATGTACTCTCTGGACGGCATAAACATTGACTTCGAGAATGTGTATCACGACGATGCGCCTTATCTCACTCAGTTCGTACGCGAGATGACTCCGCTCCTTCACGAGATGGGACTGACCGTCTCGATTGACGTGACCGTGAAATCTCAAAGTCCCACCTGGTCAATGTGTTTCGAGCGGAGCCGGTTGGCCGAGGTGGTCGACTACGTAATGCTTATGGCTTACGATGAGTTCTACGCCGGATCACCCGTAGCAGGTCCCACAGCGTCTATCCCCTGGACTGAGTGGACCGTACAGACCACCCTTAGGGAAGTCCCTCCTGAGAAGCTGGTTCTGGGAGTACCGTTCTACACCAGGCTTTGGACCGAAACCAGAGACGGCTCCGGCGTGAAGGTGACTCAAAGCGCTTACGGCATGGCCTCTTCTGAGGCGTGGGTTAAGTCTGAGGGCCTTGAGGCGGCAGTTGATGCAACGACCGGCCTCCGCTATGCCGAGAAGACAACCGGGAATCAAACCCGCAAGATCTGGCTGGAAGATGCACGGTCAATGGCTAAGCGGACTGAGATCGCCGACGCTTACGGGCTCGCCGGAATCGGCGCTTGGAGGCGTGGACTCGAGACCCCCGACATCTGGGATGTCATCTCCGACTACATCGGCAGGTGAGGACGTGAAGACCTCTACTATCATCATGCCGTAGGGCCCACCTTCTACTGCGGCAACACCGACGTGGGTAAAACGCTCGCTGAGCACGTTGGCTTTGTGCGAAGGGCTTTCCATGAGAAGCTTGTGCGCCACTTTCGGACTTGTACAGCCTGCGAGGTTTTCAGCAGCCTTATCGAACTCTATCCCCGCTGACCTCAATCTGGCAGCAAGTGTACCCGATGTCGGCGAAACGTGGCCGAAGTAGTCACGCTCAATCATGTCTACGGCGTGGTCTTTAGCAACCGCGGAGAGCTCCTCGCTGAGTATCAGCGCCGTGAGTCCGGCCTCGGAACGTTCTTTGTTGATGAGTTCAAAGAGTGACCTGGCAGATCTGGAAGCGGCGCTTGATCTCGCGAACGCGGCGTTTGGCATACCGAAGGCCGCCATGCCCGCGATGGAGAGGAATACGATCGCTGCTATCGCTCTGTAGATTACGCTTAGTCTGGTATTGACGACACTGCCGGACAAAGAACCGCCTCCCGGGCGGCCAAACCCAGGTTCCTCAGCAGGCGGCTTCATTGCCTCCTATTCCTTTCGGCAGCCCAGCCGGCCTATCTCATGTGCTATAGGTCCTGTGGCTTTGCGTCCCGGCCTTACGACCGGTTTGCCTTTGTCGAGGAACTTCAGGATGGCCAAAGTGAGTTAGACGTGCTCACACTTCATTCATCGGCTATTCGGGAGGGTGAGTTCGGCGAATCTCGGGCAGACGGCGAAAAATGAGACTCAGGACCCAACGGAGCATGGAGCCGGTCACATTCGTCGGCTTGGACGGCATCCAGAAGCTTTTCCATAGATAGGGGAAGGATGCATAAGCCGCCTTATGCTGGGAGAAAATACCTCGCGGATAATCTGGGCGAACAGATGTCACCGACGCTCCCTGACGGATCGCGCTTGATACTTTGTGTCTGAAAGGGTCGGCAATCGCCTCAAGTCTGAATAAAGAGAGGAGGATTTTCCAGGTTAGGGTTGAATGTGTATCTGCCCAAGATTCACCAGTCGCACCCATTTGCACCCATCGAAGTATTTCCGCAGCCACACGGAGCCGTTTCCACAGTCCAATTCGCACAGAAACCTGGGTAGCCCATAAGGAGGGATCGGGATCCTATTCTCAGTTTCTCCGGTTTTCTGAATGTGTCTGTAGGTCAGCTGTAACCGAATGATCCCCGATCATGTATGCGGAGGCAGTGAAGAGCAAGGGTAAGTGGTCACCTGTACCTTGCTCGGAGCCAGTGGTGAAACCGGCCGCAAGTCGCGGACGGTTTTTGTTTTTCAAGTCAAAAGGGGGAAGGCGCATTGTATAGAGGAAGAATGGCCAAGACCCTCACTGCGCTGATACTGGGCATGGCGCTTGTGTTTGCGGGAATGGCCGGGAGAATTGAGGCGGAGACAGGCGGAGACAGCGATGTCTTGCCCTTGGTGGGCGAGAGCGATGTTACCGATGCCGCCTCCGTGGTAGCAGAGAATTTCAACACGCATGCGGGAGACAACTACAAAGGCATCAATGTCGGTTGGAGACTCGAAAACCTGGATATAGAACAAGTTAAGTCCATGGTTGTGGAGCTATATGCCGGTGAGCAGCTAATAGCCACCAACACAGCGATCATGGAGGCCATAATAGAGGATCTCCCTGGCGAGGACCATTTCAGCACACCGTTCATAGTCCACTCTCGCACTTACGTTGAAAAGTACTGGGAGTTCGGTGATTATACGCTCGATGAGGCGGCTCATCCCGACAAGGCTGTCATCACCGTCACAGATGCAGACGGGAATATTCTCGTCGCAGAGAAATCAGGGTTGTCTAATCTCAAGGCAGTACCTTACGAGTCATTGTTCCAGGATTATCCGCCTGTGTACAACAGGACCACCAAGACCTATCACGACACGGTTCAAGACGCTATCGATGCCATATTCGGTGCCGCTGCAACCTCAAATGTTACATACATCATTGAGATTGCGGAAGGCACGTACTCAGATCCCGTAGAGATCAGGCAGCAGGAGCACAAGAGCATCGTTCTCCAGCCCATCGAGGGGAAAGAAGTGACCTTCACGGGCAATGCCGTGATCAAGGTGGACGGCATGGGAAGGTTTGACGGGCAGGAATCTGTCACGGTTAAGGGCATCACTTTTGACTTCAGCGAAACCGAAGAACCTCTCGTAACCTGCATCACCGGCTGGAAATCGGGCACCAGCGGGAGTCAGTATGTCTATGCTCACAACATCATCGTTGATGGGTGTACGTTCTTAGGCACAGGAAATGACGAGCATCAGGTAGTTGGTTTGTCCCTCCCCTCAGGCGGCGGACACGCGGCAATGACGCTGAACGATTGCACCGCTGTGAACACCTACTTGCTCTTCTCAGGGTATTCAACGTCTGTCACGGTGGAGGGCTGCTCCGTCCGGACAGAGTTGGGCGGCGCAGTTAATGCTCAAAGCGCCGGTGCAAATGTCGCTGTAAAAAACTGCTACTTCGATGTGACCAAGTACGGGATCCGGTCGGGCGCTGGTACTGCAGCTCCGACGAGCTCCAGATCTCTCAAAGTCGAAAACACCTTCATCAGGGTGTCTAGCGGCGCAGGTACTCCTAAGGAAGACGAAGCAGTCGTTGTGCTGCGCGGAGAGGCACCTGCTAAAGTGACGATCTCGAGTTCCGTGCTGATAAGCGAGTCCCACCCGGTAATACTGCACAACTATGCAGGTCTGGCACACGCATCTGCATTCAACTTTGACCTTAGCGGCAACTATTGGGAGAGTGCAGATGTAGTCGGAGTGGCGGCTCATATGTTTGGCAACCTGCCCCTCCAGCTGATCGATACCTGCGACGACTACTATACAGGCTACGATGCAGCGCTGGAGGACGTTGTCGAGGGTAACCTTATCCTTACGGGCCGGCAGGACTTCGAGCCGGAGCCGTGGTACGTTGACGACTCGGTCGATATCAGCGGCGACGGCACTACGCCGGAAAAGGCCTTCAAGACGATAGGGGAAGCACTTCTTGCTGCCGCGCCAGGCGATGCGATTCGAGTAGCTCCGGGTACCTACAACGAGGTTCTCACCATAAACAAGAGAGTGTCGCTGCGCGGGGCGCAATACGGTGTTGATGCAAGGGATCGCACCGGCGCAGAGGAATCAGTGCTTGCGGGGCAGAGCGTGCTTTCTATAAAGGCGGACGGGGTCACGATCGATGGGTTCACGATCGGCCCGGCTGAATGGCCCAATCGCATATCACCCGAGGCCGACGACATAACCATCAAGAACAACATCATCGAGCGCACGATATACGTGGCGACGACCGTCTCTGACTTGACCTTGACTCAGAACTGGTTCAAGAACACCGCAGGAGGCGGGGCATCCGCGTTCACATCGGAAAGCTCGATCACCAACCTGGAGATCAAGGAGAACAAGTTCACGGATATTCCGTACTCCGCAGTCATCCTGGGCGGTTCAGTCGACTACGACAATACTCTTATTGCGGATAACCACATCTACGGGTGCGGGTATCAGGCGCTCAACTTCGCCGGCAAGCAGGCAAATCTGCTCGTCACCGGCAACTACATTGAGGATGCTTACTTGGAAGTTGATTCGGTGAACGAGCCGGATAGAGGCGGCATCCGCATCTACGGATCGGACTTCACCGGGCCGGTAAACATCACCAACAATACGGTGGTGAACTCATACAACGGCTTTGCCGTGAAAGACGGCCAGAATATCGAAGGCAAGACGATCAATGTCACCGGCAACCGGTTCCTTGATAACCGCAACAAGGGTGTCTATAACGGAGGCACAGGGACTCTCAATGCTACCCGCAACTACTGGGGGAGCGCCGGTGATCCAGGTGCAAAGGTTCACGGCAACGTGGAATATGACCCCTGGTACGACAGCGAAGATATGGCAGTTCTTTCGACAGGCAGGAAAGTGCTGAACATATCCAGCGGCAGGAGTTACGACACCATCCAGGGAGCGATCAATGAAGCTGCGAACGGTCATGTTATCCATGTAAGACCGGGTACCTACGAAGAGGATCTAGTTATTGATGGAACCAACATCACGCTCTTGTCAACTGGCGGAAGTGAAGAGACTACTATCCAACCTACCGGCACCCAGTTAGGCGCGATTGTCCTGAAGGGTAACACTACTGGGGTTACTATAGGATCTGAAGGGCATGGATTCACCATTCTGGGAGTAGAGAGAGGAGACCCGGGTATAGAGACGGCGGCGATCTACCTGCAAGGGCCGCACTCGAACATCCACGTGGAAGGCAATGAAATCGTTGCCGGAGGCGACCTCGCTATCGCAACCGAGTGGTCAGCCGCGGTCTCTGATTTCACAATCACAAAGAACGTTATCTCCGGCAAGACGTTTGTGGGAGACGCGCCGGCCGGGCAGGGCGCAGACGAGCAGTTCACGCTGCCAAATGTTCCCCGGCCGCTCGTATACATCGGTGGAACAAACAAGTCTGACGTCACATTCACTTTGAACGAAGTCACCGGAGTGACCGGTGGGCTGAACCCTGAAGGTAAGCCTCAAGGGAATGTGGTGGTGAACATAGACGCAGATGGGGCAGTGATCACCGGCAACTCCTTCTCCGGCGACACGGCGTGGACGGCTGCCAGCTTGCGTGCCAGAGGAAAGGATACCGTGGTCAAGGATAACGAATTCCAGAGCGGACCCCTCTTGAACCTCCATGTCTATCTAGGAGACGGCACAGTCGAAGGCGGAGCTGACGCAGTTGCAGCCGACAACAGCTTCGACCGCGCCGCGTATGTGGTAGAAGGCACTCTCATCCACACCAGTATCCAGAACGCCGTCGACGCGGCGAACGCCAGTGATACCGTGAAAGTATCTGCCGGGACTTACGAGGAGAACGTTGTGATCCCGGTAGGCAAGAATGACCTTGCGCTGGTAGGAGCCGGGTCCGATGCCGCTATCATCGCACCCAAGACCGGCAGTGCGGTATCACTTAAGGGCTTGCCCGGACCTTCCCGTCCTATCGACGGAATCACGGTTCAGGGCTTTACCTTGAAAGCCGAAGACGGATGCGCGTTTATCGCCTTGTCCTCGACGCTGGACGACAAGCCTTATACTACAGATCTGGCGTTAGTGGACATTGTGGTGCCTGCCGGCAGCAAGTACGGTATAGTCCTGAATGCCGTAGACGGAGTCACGTTGACTGACGTGCGTGTCTTCGGCCTAGAAGGGAGCATGGGCGCTCTCGAGCTGACCGGGGTTGAGAACCTTGTCCTCACCGACTGTGTGTTCGCCGACAACGAAGTCGCGGTTCGCCTGCAGCCCACGGGTTCAGGCGACGTCGGCCAGGGATATGGACCCAACGGAGACATCAAGGTCAGTGGCTCCTTGTTCCGTAATAACGGAGTTGCCATCGAAAACCAAGATGATGGAGTTGAGGATAGATGCCACACTCAACCACTGGAGCCACGTCGCCGGTCCATCGCGGCTAGATGAGGTTGCCGGTGACGTTCATTACGGAGAACGTCGACTTTGAGCCCTGGTATCTGGACGAAGATATGGATATCCAATCCGACAAGCTGAAGCTGACCGTGTCGGTTAGCGGAGAAGGCGGGGTTAAGAAGGATCCTCCCGGACCGGACTATTCATACGGCCAGGTTGTCAAGCTGACTCCCGCTCCGGGCTGGAGATTCTCTTCCTGGAGCAGCAACGTGGCGGCTTCTGAGGGTTATCTAGAGGTTACCATGGACTGGAACAAGACTGTCGCCCTCACGCTTTCCAGGGTCGGCGAGACTTCAGGCGGTGGCGGCGGCCCCTCCGGGCCCACCGGGCCCGTCCTACCTCCGGTCATCGCCCCGTCCGTTACCGCGCCAATCGACACCACTACAGGCGGAACGGTCGAACTTGAGGATGGAAGCGCGGCTGTGGAGATGCCTCCCAACGCGACAGAGGAAGAAGTAACCGTAACCTTGGCTCCCGTGACCGAGGTCACCCAGCCCACAACGGGCATGGTCATGATAGCCGGTAAGGTGTACGAGATCACCGCGGAGACGAGTGACGGCGAGTTGGTCACACAGTTTTCTCGGCCGCTGACCCTCACGTTCAGGGTCACGGAAGAGGAACTTGAGGAGACCGAGGCCGAGCTTGAGGACCTCAGGGTCTTCTACTGGGATGAGAAAGCGGGCGCGTGGATCGCTCTTCCGACCACGGTCGATCCCGAGACCGGAACCGTCACGGCGCTTACCGACCACTTCACGGTGTTCGCGCTGATGGCGAAGCCTGACATGCCTGCCCTTAACGATATCCCCGGTCACTGGGCTGAGAAGTACATTCTCAGGCTCGTGAGCTTGGGAGTTGTCGGCGGCTATGAGGACGGCTCATACCGTCCCGAGGCCGGGATCACCAGGCAGGAGTTCGCCAAGATGGTTGTGTTGGCGGCAGGGCTTGAAGCCGACGCCGAACCGGAACTTACCTTCGCGGACGCAGGTGAGATAGCCGGTTGGGCCCGCGGGTACGTGTCCGCTGCAGTCAACGCCGGCATCATTACGGGCGTTGGCGATAACCGGTTCGCGCCTGCAGACTCTGTGACCAGAGCTCAGGCAGCAACCATGATCATCCGGGCACTGGGTATTGAGGCGAGCGGTACTCCTGAAGCCTTTGCCGACGGAGATGCCATCCCCGAGTGGGCGCTGAGTTCCATCCAGGCCGCGGTTGAGAAAGCCATCATCGACGGGTTCGAAGACAACACCTTCAGGCCCGACCTGAACGCGACCAGGGCTCAGGCGGCGAAGATGCTGTCGAGGCTCACCGAGGTGAGGTTCGAGGACTAAGCCCCGTGATGTTAGCCAGATAGAGAGGCAACACGGATACCGGCATATGGGCGGGGAGGCGACTCCCCGCCTTTTCTCGACCGGACGCCCACGACCCTATGCCGGCGCCTTCCGGGACAGTTTCAGCGGTATTCAGTGCCCGCAGAGGAGATGAACACGATTAACCTTCCGGAAAAAGGTCAAGAGGCGACGCATCATGTTCGCTATACCGACCTTCACTGCCACATCCTGCCCGGCATGGACGATGGCGCAGCCGATTGGGATGATGCCATCGCCATGGCAAAGAACGCGGTCCGGAGCGGTGCCGTGAGGTTGGTGGCCACCCCTCACGTGATGCGGGGCGTCTACTCGGCATCTCCGGAGGATATCAAAGCAAAGGTGGCTGAACTCAACGTCCGCCTCCAAGACTCGGGGGTTTCCCTCGAAGTCGTACCTGGGTCCGAGATCTACCTCGTTAGCGGAACGGCACGAGAGTACCGGGCAGGCAAACTGCAGGCCATAGGCAGAAGCGGATACCTTCTCGTCGAGCTTCCGGCATTGAGATTGCCGGACTATGCCCGGCGCGAGATAGACAGACTCCTCGCCGCGGGCGCAGGAGTGATTCTGGCCCACCCAGAAAGAAACAGAGATCTCTGCTCAAGCAGAGACATGCTTTTCGAGCTTCGTGAGTCCGGCGTGCTGTTCCAGGTCAACGCCGGGAGCCTTATCGGAGTCTTCGGACATGAGGCACGGGATTGCGCCGAGTCTCTCGTGAAGGAGGGCATGGCCCACTTCATAGGTTCCGATGCGCATTCGGGCCGGCCTGCCGCAGTCACCGAAGTTGGGGCGGACATCTCGGCAGCACTTAGGCAGGTGATCCGGCTCAGTCCCTCAGGCCCCGGTTTCGCGGCGCTGACCGAGGCAAGGGTATCAAGGCTCTTAGCAGGCAAACTCTAGAGGGAGGTTCCGGTATGCCAAAGAAAGTCCAAGCATTCATCGACGACCTTTCCGGAGATCTTGTGACTCTCAGCAACGAAGTGTGGCGTTTCGCGGAGGTCGGCCTTCAAGAAGGCGAGTCGGCCAGAGTCCAGGCAGACTACCTAGCTAAGCAGGGTTTCTCTGTCAAGACGGGCTCGGGCGGGATGCCCACGGCTTTTGTTGCCGAATGGGGCTCAGGGAAGCCGGTCATCGGTTTCTTGGGCGAGTACGACGCCCTTGCGGGGCTTTCGCAGGACGTCTCGCCTACAAAGAAGCCAGTTACCGAGGGCGCTCCCGGGCATGGCTGCGGCCACAACCTTCTTGGCGCAGGCGCATTAGGCGCGGCAGTCGCCCTGAAGCGCTACCTTGAAGAGAGCGGTAAGCCCGGCACTGTCCGGTACTACGGCTGTCCCGCTGAAGAAACCCTGGTCGGGAAAGTTTTCATGGCTCGCGACGGCGTCTTCAACGATCTTGATGCTGCCATCACGTGGCACCCCGGCTCGCTCAACTCGGTGCAGGTGGGCAGTTCGAACGGCGTGAACTCAGCGAAGTTCATTTTCCACGGCAAGACGGCACATGCGGCCGGAGACCCGTTCAACGGACGTTCTGCTCTCGATGCCGTCGAACTCATGAACGTGGGGGCCAATTACCTCCGCGAGCACGTCATCCCCGACGCTCGCCTCCACTACGTGATAACCGAGGGAGGCGGGCAGCCCAACGTAGTGCCTGCCAGAGCGCAGGTTTGGTACTACGTGAGAGCTCCCAGAAGAGCTCAAGTCGAGGAGATCTACGATAGGCTTATGGACGTGGCTAAAGGTGCCGCCCTTATGACCGGCACCTCATTTGAGGTGGACTTCCTGGCGGGCTGCTACGATGTTCTTCCGAACGAGACGCTTGCCAGAGTCGCTATGGAAGAGCTCAAGGAAGTGGGGGCTCCCAAGTGGTCTTCTGAGGATCACGAGTTTGCGGCGGAACTGGCGAAGTCCCTCGATAGGCGGCAGACTGAGGCTGGGCTCAAATCGATGAACGCACCTGCAGAGCTGTTTTCGCAGACTCTCAACACAACGGTGGTTGAGCCGCTGGATAGAGGTAAGGTTATGCCGGGATCCACCGATGTGGGCGACGTGAGCTGGATAGTGCCCACAGTTCAGGTTTCCGCGGCTTGTTGGCCGCTGGGTACACCCGGGCACTCCTGGCAGGTGACAGCTTGCTCAGGGCATTCAATCGGAGAGAAGGGCATGCTCGCTGCGGCGTCAGTCATGGCCCGGACGGCCGTCCGGCTGCTGAAAGATCCGTCACTCATCCAGAGAGCTAAAGCCGAGTTTAGCTCGCAGGTTAAGGGCCAAGAGTACAGGTCACCCCTGCCTTCGGGACTTGAGCCTCCCCTTGGCCAGTTCAAGGATTCTTAATTTAGCACTTCTTTAGGTAGAAAAAGCGTGCAAGACCGTTAAATCCCCCCTTGCCCCTTTCGATACATAGGGAGCAAGGGGGTATTTATCAGATGGCTCATGAACAAACGGCAGTTGCCGCCGACTCGAGCGTGCGACACGAACGCCAGATAGTTGCTTTTTCTCTCGGCAGCGAGACCTACGGTGTAGATATCGCTTCCGTGCGGGAGATAATCCCTGTGCCGAAGATAGTATCCGTTCCGCGTGCTCCCGACTATGTGGAAGGCATTATAAACCTGCGAGGAAGAGTCATTCCCGTCCTAGACCTCAGGAAGCACTTTGGATTTGAGCGCAAGAAGGGCGACCCGAACCAGAGGATAGTGTTGGTTGAGGCCGGACAGGAGAGCGTCGGAGTGATCGTCGACGCCGTTTCCTCAGTCCTCAGGATCTCGGATGAACAGGTGGAGCCTGCCGCGACCGTGATTGTCGGAGCCGAAATCGAGTACATACAGGGCATCGCTAAGGTAGACGAAGACTTGGTTGTACTCATCGACCTCACCAAGATCATCTCAGACGCCGAGATGCGAACCCTCCGCGAAGTTGATCTCAGAGCATCTATCGTGCAGTGAGGAACGACATGGACCGCTCCCGTGAAAACCTGGAGTTTCAGCAAGACCTAGAACTCCTCTTGGCAGAGGTCGGAGAGCTTTTGGCTGCCACTGAGGAGAACTTGGTTGAGCTTGAGAAATCTCCTGACGACACTGCGCTCATCCAGGAAGTATTCCGGGTGATGCACACCATAAAAGGTGGCGCGGCGACACTTGGACTGAGTGAGGCCGTTGACGTAAGCCACGGGATGGAGAACGTCCTGGATAAGATCCGCTCAGGTGAGCGCGCTCTCACGACGGACTTGATGGACGTTCTGTTTCAGGCTGTCGACTGGCTCAAGGAATGGAAGTCGGCGCTGACCAAAAACGAAGACGTTCCCTCCAACACCGCGCTGGTGTCGAAGATACAAAAGGTCGCGTCAGAGGGGGTCGGATCTCCGCAACAAGGATTGAGCACATCCGCGGCGCAGACTTCACTCAAGATCCCCGCTGCGGTGTCAAAGAAACTTGAGTCCGTAACTGGAGAGGGCAAAGTTGTCCACCAGCTAACCGTGGCGTTTCGGCCTGACACCGAGCTCCTGTCTGTGCGCTGCTTCCAGATATTGACCCTGATTGAGGAGGGTGCCGAGGTTATCGCTTCGGTTCCTTCTCTGGAAGATATCGAGAACGACAAAGCGGGAGACACACTTGTAATATTCCTGGTGGCCGAGGACGGCGGCGCCGAAGCGAAGTCCATCGCCGAGGCGAACCAGGATGTGAGCAAGGTCACCGTATCCAAGTACCGTACAGCCAAAAGAGCGGAACCAATCAAGACCGCGCAGGAGATGCCTGTTGTGAAGCGGTCTGACCTGGGAAGAACCGTCAGGGTCGATGTGGCCCTCTTGGATTTCCTTATGAACATGGTCGGCGAACTCGTAATCGACAGGACGAGGTTGTCGCAGATCGCCACGCAGCTACTGAGGCAGAGCGAGACGGCCAGCGCCGGCAGTGAGCTCAGTTCTCTGGCTGCCCACTTGCAGAGGACCTCAACCGAACTCCAGGAAGGCATAATGCAGGCCAGGCTGTTGCCGATGAGGAGCATCTTCTCTAAGTTCCCGAGGATGATGCGCGACCTCAGCCAGAGGTGCGGCAAAGAGATCGATTTCGTGATGATGGGAGAGAATACAGAACTCGATCGCACGGTGCTTGAAGCGATTGACGACCCCCTCATCCATATCCTGAGAAACTCTGTCGACCACGGTATAGAATCGCCGGAAGTGCGAGTGGCCGCGGGCAAACCGGCTAAGGGCAGAGTGCTCCTCTCAGCCCAGCACGAGGAGAACCAAGTGGTGGTGCGAGTGGAAGACGACGGGGCCGGAATTGACGCCGAAAAAGTGAAGCGTTCGGCGGTCAAGAAGGGGATCATCACCGAAGAAGCTGCTCAGAAGCTCAGCGAGAAGGAAGCCGTGGAGCTCATATTCATGCCCGGCTTCTCCACAAACGATGCCGCTACCGAGGTATCAGGGCGAGGCGTCGGCATGGATGTGGTCAGGTCCAATCTTGAGCGGGTAAACGGCCAGGTTGAGATCAAGACCAGGCTGGGGCAGGGAACGACGACGATCCTGAGACTTCCCCTTACTCTGGCTATCATGCGCGCTCTCTTGGTTCAGTGCGGCGACAACGTCTACGCGATCCCGACGTCTTCGGTGGAAGAGGTCCTATCGATGGATGGCGTGGCAACCGGAAGCATAAAGGGTAGGCCAGCCATGAATGTGAGGGGAAAGGTCGTTCCGCTGGTGTCCTTGGAGGGAGCTCTAAAGGATGCCATGTGGGAAGGCAACGGCTACCGGTACGCTCTCCTTACCCGATCCAATGACCAGCCGCTTGCTTTGGGCGTAGACGGTCTTATTGGCGAGGAAGAGGTAGTTGTCAAGGAAATGGGGCACATGCTGTCGAGGCTCAAGGGAATAGCCGGGGCCACCATATTGGCTCAGGGTGATCCCGCCATCATTCTGGATGTGAACCGGGTGGTATAAGAATGAACTTTCTGCAGTTCCAGGAATCAGCGAAACAAGGGCTGGAGTCTGCCAGGGCTACGCTGTCCGTTTTCACCGGAAAAGAGCTCAGGCTTGATGCGGTGACAACTGACTACGTGGAACTGAGCAAGGTCCCGCTGCTGTCGGGATCGCCCGAGGACGTAGTCTTGAGCTCCTACGTTACTTTCAGCGGTGACGCTGAGGGACAGCTCATGATACTGTTCAGGCCGGATTCAGCCCAGAAACTGGCTGATTACCTGGTTCCCGAGCTGTTCAGATCTCTTTCGCCGGACGAAATCCCGTCGCTCCTTGACTCTCTCATGGTTGAAGTGGCCAACATCGTCGGCTCGTCGGTATTGAACAAGGTCGCAGACTGTGGAGGAATGAGACTTGTTCCGACTCCGCCGGTCATGGTCAGGGACATGAGCGGGGCGATACTCGGATCGGCCATGTCGTATTCGGGCACCGTTGGCAATCAGGTCTACGTGGCATACATCAAATTCTCGCTCGGCGATGGAAAGGCCTCATTCGAGGTTGTCTTCCTTCCCAAGCCGAGCGCGCGGAAAAACGGATTGTGGGTGACAAAGTAATCGAATGCCAAACTTGATAGCGGTGGGCTTAGCGGAGATAAAGTGGTCGGCTTCCCCCGGTGACGTGCTAACTGCCTTTTCTCTGGGGTCGTGCGTCGGGGTAGCCATTTGGGATCCTGAGCGCAGAGCCGGGGCCATGGCCCATGTGGTGCTCCCGCAGAGCCCTTCAGGATGGACGGAGTCTATGGCCGACTTCGGCAAGTACGCCGATACGGCCGTCAGGCACCTCCATAATCGCTTCGTGAGGAACGGAACCGGTGTTGCAGGGATGAGGGTATGGATTGCGGGTGGCGCCCATGTTTTGAGGGGGGTAGACCTTCCCGGAGGAGACATCGGCGCCTCAAATACCAAGGCAGTTCTGGAGGCGCTCCGCCAGCTGGGGTTCAATGAGCCCCGAAAGAGTGTGGGAGAGGATTACGGGCGCACTATGAGGCTCTACGTAGGAGAAGGACGGGCTACTGTGTACTCGGTTGCGCGAGGCGAAAGCGAAATATGACGTGTTTGGCGTTTTTGCCGGTCATCTCGAAAGGGTGAGGGATTTGCCGAAGGTTTTGGTAGTGGACGATGCCATGTTCATGCGTACTAAAGCATCGAGGCTTCTGACAGAGGAAGGTTACTCCGTAGTGGAGGGCTCCAACGGAGCGGAAGCGGTGGAGCGATACAAGTCAGAGAAGCCGGATCTAGTACTTATGGACATCACCATGCCGGTTCAGGACGGCATCGAAGCGTTGAAGGAGATCAAAGCGTACGACAGTGACGCGAAGGTCATCATGGTGACTGCCTTGGGGCAGCGGAGCATGGTCCTCGAGGCGATACGCGCCGGGGCCAGGGATTTTGTCGTTAAGCCGTTCCAGCCGGATAAACTGATGGAAGCCGTGAAGAAACAGTGTCCCAGTCCCTAAGAGGGCAGAAATCGCGGGTCATCCGCGTACTTATCGCCGACGATTCTCTGTTCATGCGCCACACTCTGAGGAGAGCGCTGGGTGGGCATACCGGCATTCAAGTGGTGGGCGAGGCCAGAGACGGTCTGGAGGCGCTGGAGAAGAACGCGGAGCTGAACCCGGATGTAGTGGTCATGGACGTGGAGATGCCGAGGATGGACGGTCTGGAGGCGCTCGCCAAGATCATGTCCGACCGCCCGGTTCCGGTCATTATGTTCTCATCGCTCACTCAGAGAGGTGCTCAGGTTACCTTTGAAGCGCTGTCTTTGGGTGCCGTCGACTTCATGGCCAAACCGCAGTCGGGCGTGACGTTCAATGATGTGGTCCAGGAATTGGCCCGCAAGGTTACAGCCGCGGCATCAGCCAAGTTGCGGGTGCGGCGAAGGCAGGCGGGATTGCGGTCGAAGCAGGTCAACAGACGGAGGAGCCCCGACTTACAGTCTGCACCGGCAGGTTTTCGAGAGGCTAAGTCTATGGTCGTCATCGGCACTTCGACCGGCGGACCGCAGGCATTGGACGATGTGATACCGGGCTTGCCTGCCGACCTTGAGTCGTGCGTGGTAGTCTGCCAGCATATGCCGGCCGGATTTACCGCCTCGCTGGCGAAGCGGCTCGCGGCGATGTCTCGCCTTCCGGTAAGGGAGGCCTCTACGGGAGAGGCGATCCCAGCAGGTACCGTACTGGTGGCTCCCGGAGGACAGCACCTAAGGGTCTTGCCCCGGTCACGCGGACAAAGCGCGAGGTTTGAAACCGATGACGGGCCCCCTGTCCATGGAGTGAAACCGGCGGTTGACGTGACTCTGTTCGACGCGGCCGCTGCGTTTGGGGACAAGCTCATGGTGGTCATCATGACCGGAATGGGGTTTGACGGCGCTAAAGGAGCTAGGGCAGCCAAATCTCTCGGTGCCAAAGTTATCGCTCAAGACGAAAACACCTCGGTAGTTTGGGGTATGCCGAGAGCATGTTATGAGCTTGGAATCTGCAACGAAGTATTGCCTCTGTCGAAGATTGCCGGTGAGATTGCCAAGTTCTCGCGGGATGTCAGGGAGAGAGAATAGTGTCAAGACAATTCATTCAATCACGAGACGACATTAACACATACGGTACAGACTACGTGCACTTCTGCATGCGCCTTAAGAAGCTTACCGACATCGACCTCGCTTCGTACAAAGCGCAGCAGATGCACCGCCGGCTTCTGAACTACAAGAACCGGCAAGGCCTTGCCGACTTCTACGCACTGTCTGTCTCAATTCAGAAAGATCCAAAGAAGCTGGCCCACTTGGTGGACTTCCTGACCATCAACGTATCGGAGTTCTTCAGGAATGAGGAGCATTGGAAGGTGCTTCGCGCCTCCGTTCTCCCGCCCATCGTGAAGGCACGAGCGGGAAAACCTGTCGAGATATGGAGTGCGGGGTCATCGGCCGGCCAGGAAGCATACTCTCTCGCTATGACAGTCCTTGAGGCAGGCGGAACGCCAAGAGTGCTGGGGACTGACATTGACGAGCCGAGCCTCGCGAAAGCCCGGGAAGGGTCGTACTCGAGCTCCGAAATCGAGGGACTCGACAGACTTCATCTTGCCAAGTACTTTGACAAGACGCCTACAGGATACAAGGTTAGGGAAGTCCTAAAGCGGTCAGTCTTGTTTGAAAGGCGGAACCTCCTATCTGACCCCTACCCACGGGATCTGGATTTGGCGGTATGCAGAAACGTTCTCATTTACTTCACCGATAAAGGAAAACAGCAAGTTCTAAGGGGACTGGCGGATTCGCTTAGGCCGGGCGGAGTGCTGTTCACCGGTGCCACCGAGGCCGTGTTCAACCCGTCTGCCTACGGGCTGAAACAGATCTACCCGTTCTTCTATGAACGAGCTTAAGGGGAGGAGCGTATCATGTTGAAAGCCGGATTGGTTAATCCTTTTGTGGAGTCTGCTTACAAGTTCCTTCAAAGTGAGATTAACATGGAGGTAACCAGAGGCCAGCTGCGCTTGGAGTCTTCAAAGGCTACGTCGGGAGAGATCAACGTTGCCTTGGGTGTTGCAGGCGAAGCCGAAGGTACGGTGCTATACAGCATGTCGGAGAGGACCGCGAAAGCGATCGCGGCGGAGCTTTTGGGCGAGGCTGTGCCGGTTTTCAACGAACTGGCCGAGTCGTCCATCGCTGAGATGGGGAATATCATCACCGGCCAAGCGGCTGCGGGTCTTGAGGAACACGGATACGTGTGCAAACTCACCCCGCCCACCATCATTACGGGCAAGGGCGTGATGATATCGACGGTGGATATCCAGCGGCTGGTCATTCCCATCGAGCTGCCCGTCGGGTTCATTGAAATATCTGTCGCACTTCGTTACTACAACAAGAAATAAGGAACAAGAGCAGGGGTTTTTCCGTCAATCCGAGAAGAGGTTGTTTGTGCGGTACATAGTCCAGAGGACGAGATGGGAGACCCGAGCATGCCGAGGAGAAGCGGAAAGAGGCAGGTTGCAGCGACCAGCACGGTTGTTGAACGAGAGTCACGGATAAAGCGCGGTCCCAAGTGGGGTTACTTGGTGGTCGCGCTGCTTTGTTCAGCAGTACTGTCCTACGTCGGCTACTCTCAGGGTTTGTTTGATGGACTCTTGGCGCAACCGACCGAGGTTGAGGAGCCGGGAACTGCCGTTGATCCTTTGCCTGAAGGCCCCGGAGAAGATCCCGAGCCTCCGCCCACCCTGCTCGCTCCTATGGAGACCGCGCTAAGAGCCAGAGCTCTCTACCTTACGATGGATACCGCCGGAACTCCGTCCCGTATGGCTTCAATCATGGGATATGTACGAGGGCATGAGGGGCTCAACTCCTTTGTCATTGACATCAAAGATAATAACGGGCGAGTGCCCGCGAAGCCCCCTGAGAACGTACCGTCCAAACCGGGCGGTTACAGTCACGTTCCCGCATTGGTCGAGGTTTTGGCAGACCAGGGTTACTACATGATCGCCCGTGTAGTTGCGTTTCAGGACCCCTATCGCGCGACAAACGCCCCTGAAAGAGCGATTCGGCGCCCTGACGGCAGCCTGTGGCGCGACCGCGACGGCCGCCTGTGGCTGAACCCTTACGACGAGCAGAACTGGGAGTTTGTTAGAGATGTTGCTCTTTGGGCTGTCGACATGGGCTTCCACGAGATCCAGCTGGACTACGTGCGCTTCCCTGACAGCGCTCAGGGCCTTGAGCGATCAGGCTCGGTGCTTATGCCCGGAGCCGAGAACTACGAGACGAGGGGCGATTGCATCAAGGCCTTCCTTGACTACATGAGTGAGGCTTTGAAGGATAAGGCGTACCTCAGCGCCGACATATTCGGGTTTGCAACAATCGCTGCGGATGACATGGGGATTGGCCACAAATGGGAGCAGCTTGCCGATTCAGTGGATTTCATGTGCCCCATGGTTTACCCGTCCCACTACTACAACCCGGGCATCTACGGATTCCAGGTTCCTGAAGCGCATCCCTACGAGGTCGTGTACAAGGCTATGGAAGAAGCTCTGGAGCGCGGCCAGGGACTGAGGGCCAAGGTGCGGCCCTGGCTGCAGGATTTCTCCATGAGAATCAAATACGGCCCCGCCGAAGTGGAGGCGCAGATTAAGGCCGTGTTTGACCGTGGCATAGAGACCTATTTGCTGTGGAACCCCGCCAACTCGTACACCGACGGCGTGGACTACGCGCATGAGGTCGGAGGAGCTGCCGAACCGGAGTAGAGATTCGGGATGGGCGATAAAAGGAAACACGCCTCCGACTGTCGGGGCGCGTCCTGATGTTTTCTTCGACTCACTTTTCCTTGCGGACACCCTTGAAGGGCCCAGCGCTGCTGGTTTTCTGATCAATGAACCGTCCCGTTTTACTATCTCTCTTGACCCAGTTCCCGCTGGGCGCCTGGATCTGTGAGCGCTGTCTGACAGCGCCACGCCGGTGGTTCTGACCAGTATTTCTTGCCACTTTTCTCGTCCCTTCTCTTTGCTTCTTTTCAGGCACATCGAAACCAGTCTTTTCAACTTGGAGGAATCTTCTACTCTATGGTGAATATTCAGTGTAACATTACGATACCATATTACATAGAGTGCTTCAATATGGTAAGATAACGTTACCACCAATGGAGGGAGCGTCAGTGAGTCGAACTCCAACGTTTGAAGAGATTGGCGCGCGTATCAGAGTAGAGAGAGAAAAGAGAGGCCTTAGTCAGCAGGACTTGGCCGGGGTCCTTGGTGTGACAAGACCGGTGGTTACGAAGATAGAGAGTGGCACGAAGGCAATCAACAGCGTTGAACTGAGAAAGATTGCAGATTATCTGGGCGTGTCGGTTGATGAGCTCACTGCACCCGTAGAGGATCGGTCTCTGGCAGTCAGGTTCAGGAAGAGCACCGAAAGCGAGGCCTTCATAGAACGTGTTTCCGCAATCGAGAGGCTGGTCCGAGATATGTTGATTCAGGTTAAGCTTAGGGAGCGACAGCGGCATGGATAGCCAGAGGATTAGACGAGAGAGCAGACAGATTGGCATCATGCGAGCTAAGGACGTCCGGGGCCGCATGGGACTTGGCCGCGGCCCCGTCCCGGACATGTTCGATCTTGCCGAGAGCGAAGGCATCTTCCTTGTCCGTGCACCCTCTGGTAACGCCAATCTGCACGCGTTCCTGGCCGTTATCGAACGTGTTCCGGTTGTGTTTGTGAACTCCGACGAGACGTTGGGTAGGCAGATATTCTCCGTAGCTCACGAATTATGTCATTTCCTGTATGATCGAGATATGCGGAATGAGATGTACTGCAATCCCGGCTCCGGCTCAGGAGATAGGCTAGAGGACATCGCCGATGCATTCGCCGGGGAGTTCCTTGTTCCCCGTGAGGGAGTGCACTACGAGTATTTGAAACGCTTCGGCGCGACTCCCCCAACCGAGTGCGAAGTCATCAAGCTGATGCAAGTGTTCAGGGTCAGTTACCACGCAATGGCCTATGCTATGTATGACGCCGGGCTGTTCTCATCTCAGGCGCAATACAGACGCGTCAGAGCTATGGGTTCTCTGGAGAACAAGGAGGAACTCCAGAGCACGATTCTGAAACTAGGGTTTCAACTGGATCTCGTCAAACCAACGAGCCCGTACTGTTCTCGGCGGTTCCTTGAGGCAGTGATAGATAACTACGAAAACGGGCTCATCACCTACTCCAAACTTCGCAGCTTACTGGAGCCCTGGAATAAGACACCGGAGGAGTTTGGCGTAGGTGAGGATAGACATATGTAGCTGCGAAGAGTGCGTCAGCGATGCGGATGTAATCATCAAGTTCATTAAGGGAGGTCGGTTGAGCCTCCTGTGTTCTATCATCCCTTCGATCATCATTCCTGAACGTGTGAAGCGAGAGGTGTTGAGGAAGATTAGTCTGAGTGCTGCTGATGCGTTTCTTGCAGCCATCAGACAGGGGAGTGTCCGCGTCATCGACACTGATTCCGCCAGGGATCTTGCGCCCGAACAAGTGAGGAGTATCGCGGTCTTCGTGGAGTCCTACTCACCGTTCATGCACGGCGGTGAACTTCGCGCTGCAGCTCTTGGCAATGAACTCGGCATTCCTATCATGCTCAGCGATGACCGGAATGCTCAGTCTATTATCCAAGAAAGGACAAGCATCCTTGTTTTTCTCCTGTACGAGGTGCTTGCACTCGGCATTAAAAAGCGACGCATCACGGAAGAAGAAGCGGTGAATGCGTTCTGCGCCATCAATAGCCTGCAGGAGTATCCGGTGACGATTCCGCCTAGAGACCTCTTGTCCAGGGCTCACAAGCGGCTTACTGCCCTGGAATGATTACCGGAAAGGACATCCTGGCGGGTTTGGTTGTTGCCATGGTAGTGGCATTTCGATTCGGCGTGAGCGGTATGAAAGCGAGTACATCGTTCCCGGGTGCACCACTCCTGACCGACTAGAGGATAAAGGTACGGATACAGCCGCCCGAATGGTGTGGGATCTTAGTCTCGCGATAGCCACATAAGTGCCTGGATAGATGAGCCTGTGTGCGCGGACCCCCTAGGGCCCTTGCTTGACTTGCGCCTGTGGAGCAAGCCATAATAGAACGGGTGTTCGAGGATCCAACCATTCAACAGGACGGTGCTGCCGGATGGATGCTATCCACCTCACACAGGCCCAGGCTCGACGCTTCTTCTTATCACATCAGAGACTGCTGCCCTCGAGGTCTCTAGAAGGAAAGGCCGGCCTTCTTGAGTTCTTCAAGAGAGTCCGGTGCGTACAGTTTGATCCGATCGATGTCACAGGCCGGAACCACGAGTTGGTCCTTCAGGCCAGAGTAAAGGGTTTCAGCACTCCCATGCTTTACGAGGCTTTATATGAGGACAGGGCGCTGGTTGACACCTTCGACAAGAACATGTGCATCTACTGTACGGAAGACTGGCCCTATTTCAGGAGAAACAGGGAAGGGGCTCGCCGCTACTTCGAGACCAAGTCGCATCCTGTTGTTGACGCCGCGGGATCGGTGCGCGAAGAGATTGAGCGGCGTGGACCGCTTTCTTCTGCTGATCTTGAGATGGAGGAGGCTGTGAGATGGCCCTGGGGCTCCACCAGGTTGGCCCGCGCTGTGCTTGAGGCGATGTACTTCTGGGGCGAGCTCGTAGTCCACCGGAAAGTGGGCGTGAGGAAGATCTACGACCTGGCTGAACGTCACATAAGCCGCGTTTTGTTGGAAGCCCCCGAGCCGAACCCCTCCTTTGAGAGCTACCACGACTGGCATATCCACCGCCGCGTAGGCAGTATAGGGTTGATGGCATGCAGGGGTACCGAGGGTTGGTTGGGCATAGAAGGGACAGACAGCGCCAGGAGGACCGACTCCATCAAGCGACTGGTTGCTAGAGGCGACCTAAGGCAAGTGAACATCGAAGGCATTTCCGTACCCTTTTACATGAGGAGGGAAGATGAGGGCACTCTTGGTGCTTGCCTCAATCCGGGCACAGACGCCCCTCGAGCCGCGGCAATCGCTCCTTTGGACAACCTCATGTGGGATCGCCGCAATATCAGAGAGCTGTTCGGCTTTGACTATACCTGGGAAGTGTACGTTCCTCCCGGCAAACGGCGCTACGGTTACTACGTCTTGCCCCTCTTGTACGGAGACAGGTTCGTTGCTAGATTTGAGCCGGTTCGCGACCGCAAGTCGAAGGCCATGGTCATCAAGAATTGGTGGTGGGAGGACGGAGTTGACCCTGCCGCTGCCGACATGCGCCGCGCTATCGCCACCTGCATTGATGCCTTCAGGGTGTTCCTTGGGTGCGAGACCGTGCGGCTTGACGGCAAAGCTGTTGACGCCGGACTATCGTGGCTCACGGGCTAGCGCGAAGACCTGACCGCGAAGAGAGCAGACGATTAGAGCTGAGAATGCCCCATTCGCTAGTTGCCTGTATGGGCATATAGGCGTATTATGGAGAGGCATAGAGGCTTCGCACGCCACGCATATGTGAGAAGCGCTGACAGTGAGGAGAGGTCGCATGCGGGCACTTGCAGATGGGTTGGGACTTCTTTCAGAAACAGATATTGGGGATGAACTGGCTGAACGCCCTCGTGGGGAACCTCCTGTCATCTCTGGGCCTCGACATCAGCACGCGCCTCGGTGGCAGTGTCCAGTTCTTCTTGTACGACACGATCAAGATACTCGCGCTGTTATCCACCTTGATCTACATCATTTCGTATGTTCAAAGCCACTTTCCGCCCGAGAGGACCAAGAAGATCCTGGGCAGGTTCCACGGCGTCACAGCTAACACTCTGAGCGCGCTCTTGGGGACCGTGACTCCGTTTTGCAGCTGTTCATCTATCCCCCTATTCATAGGCTTCACAAATGCGGGGCTCCCGTTGAGCGTCACCTTTTCATTTCTCATCTCATCTCCGCTCGTCGATTTAGGTTCGGTCATACTTCTCATGAGCGTGTTTGGCGCCAAGGTAGCCGTGGCGTATGTAATCGTCGGACTGGTCCTGGCGGTTGCGTGCGGCACAATCCTCGGAAGGCTTGGCCTCGAGCAGGATGTTCAGAAGCTCACGTCGGGCAGCAGCATTGATCTAGAGTCATCGGACCTCACGCCCGAAGAGCGCTCGCAATACGCCATTGAGCATGTGAAGGACACCGTGGCAAGGGTGTACCCGTACGTGCTAATCGGGGTGGGGATTGGAGCCGTAATCCACAACTGGATTCCTGCCGGGTGGGTACAGAGTGTTTTGGGTGCCGGAAATCCTCTGTCGGTAATCCTCGCGACTGCGGTAGGTGTCCCCATGTATGCGGACATCTTCGGGACCATTCCGGTAGCAGATGCTCTCTATGCAAAGGGCGTCGGTCTTGGGACTATCCTGTCGTTCATGATGGCTGTCACCGCCCTTTCTCTGCCTTCCATAGTAATGCTGAGCAAGGTCGTAAAACCCAGGCTCCTGGGCATCTTTGTCGGGATTGTCACGCTGGGCATAATCGCTATCGGCTATGTCTTCAACGCCTTTGGTTCGTTGCTTGTGTGAGCGGAGAGAGGATCGAACACTGAGGAGTGGTGGATCGTGACCAACAAGAATGCCGAGAACAGCGGCTGCTGTTCTCCCGGTTCCGGGTGCTGCAGCGTTCAGCCTGAGGTCGCAGCTGAGGAGGCCGGGAAGCGCGTTGAGATCGATTTCCTGTACCTTGACTTAAGCGTATGCACTCGCTGCCAGGGAGCCGATCAGAGTCTTGATCAAGCGCTATCTGAGGTTTCCCAGGTGCTTAAGGCCGCAGGCGCCGAGGTAGTTGTGAACAAGATCAATGTGAATACCGAAGAACTGGCAGAGAAGCACAGGTTCGTCAGTTCGCCCACTATCCGAGTGAACGGCCGTGACATACAGATGGAGGTCAAGGAGAGTACCTGCGAGTCCTGCGGAGACCTTTGCGGCGAGGACGTAGATTGTCGAGTATGGGTTTACCGGGGCAGAGACTACACCGTTCTTCCCAAAGAACTGATCGTGGATGCCATACTCAGGGAAGTCTACGGCGGGAACGAAAAAAGGCCTCCTGAAGGCCGCTATGTTGTGCCGGAGAACCTAAAGCGGTTTTATGCGGCTAGAAGCAAGATGAAGAGCCGGACGAGACGCCGTAAATCCAGAGCTGGCAAGGGCAGCAGACACTGTTGTTCCTCACGGGATTCAGATTCGAGGTGCTGCTGAAGATCTCAAAGTCAGTTTCCGGTGCGGCTGGGGCCGAGCACGCACCTGCCCTCTTCTCTCAGTTCGAGGCGCGCCTTTAGCCGCGCTGCGTCCTTATCGAAAAGATGGCCGTCTACGTGTAGAGTCACCAGCTCGAACAGAGCGGACTTGAAGTGAGAGGCTCGAGCCGGGATAGAGTAATAGACCCACGTTCCAACTCGCGAATCCGTGACCAGGCCCGCCTGTCTCAGGACTGCCAGGTGCTTTGATACCTGGTACTGGGGCAATTGAAGGGCATCGGCGAGTTCACAAACGCACACCGGACCGCCGGCGATCAGGATCATGCGCAGCGCCCGAATCCGGGTTAGGTCCGATAACGCTTTAAACGCAGACGTGAACGCCTTCATTCCCACACCTCCGCCTCTATTATATGCTTAGTGGAGCACACAGGGCTAGAACCGGCATCGGCGACCCGCGCTCATCTCGTTAACATAACCGACCTCCTTTTCATACGATGGAGAGCACACCGAAAGGAGGTTGGTCATAGTGCTCAAGACCCCAGTTTGCAGGGTATTGGATTTACTTGAGGACCCCAGATTCGGGCTGAGAGAGATCAAGGATGAAGTGAAGGACATAGAGAGAGCCCTGGGCGCTCTCACCCCCGTAAAAGGGCCGCTCAGCACAGGTCCGTTCTTCATCCCGTGCGGTCAGAAGGTAGCGGTGACCGCTAACGTACAGAACGTCGGCAGGGGGTGCATCGACGTCGAGGTCAAGCTCTTCGACATCGAATGCTGCCCGCCCAAGGAAGTCGACTGCAAGCTTCTGAGGGATATTGGCCGCTGCTGCGCCGAGGATGCCGTTCTTTGTGCTTCCGAGGGCATTTTCGAAGTAGTCTTCTGTCCGAAGCCTGATCACGCGGCTATTAGGGCATTTGTAGCCGTCCATGAAGGTCACTCATCCGACTCTGAGGCCGAGTACGTAATAACGGCCGCCGACATGCTCCCAGTGGTTTGCCCGTTCTGCAAGAAGGATAGAGACCGGTGCCGTCGTGACCGCTGCGAGGACGACTGCGACTCCTAGAACGGCTATCCTTGGGGGAGGGCGGGCGATTACGTATAGCCAAGGCAGCGGGCAACTTCTCGGTAGTCCGGGGGAGTCGACGTTCTCTACTCTTTGCCGGATTTCTGAATTGCTTCATTTGCTGCCTTGGTTTATCCGTTTCTGTTCAATCCCCTCGCCTCCGTGATAGACTGCGGTGGGACATGCATAGCCGAGGGGAGTGGGATCTTTGGTTTCCAGATACTTGCCTCAGTCAAAGGTTACCGATCCCGGAAGAATGGCTCCTGAGTTCAACAACCTCCCGCGCGATATCGCGGCGCTGGTCAAGGTTATCCAAGGTCTCTTTCTGCACATTTTCTGGGCCCCCACGTACGGCGTAACGCCTACCGAAAGCCAGGAGAGTCACGTTCAGGCCAGGTTGGTTTCCCGTATTCTTGAGAAAGTGAAGGAGCTCGACCCATCGCCGCTGACCCTTTGCAGGTCGATGGATAAACGCTTCTACGGCAACTGCCGCGACTACACCGTGCTCCTGTGCTCGATACTCCGGCATCAGGGAGTGCCTGCCAGGGCCAGATGTGGGTTTGGCACCTACTTTATGCCGGGCCACTTCGAGGATCACTGGGTGTGCGAGTACTGGGACGGCGAGCGTTGGGTAACGGTCGATGCGCAGCTTGACGATCTTCAGCGCGAGCGGTTGGGGATTGATTTCGATACATCGGACATGCCCGAAGGGCGATTTGTTGACGCTTCCGAAGCTTGGCTGAGGTGCCGCGAGGGCGGAGAAGACCCTGACAAGTTCGGCATCTTCGACATGCGGGGCTTGTGGTTCATACGAGGCAATCTGCTCCGGGAAGCTGCCGCGCGAAACGGTGCCGAGATGCTCCCTTGGGACGTTTGGGGTTTGGTTCAGGGAGACGATAATTCACTTACAGCCGAGCAGTACGCTTTGCTGGACAGACTAGCTCACGCGTTGGTCGAGGGAGATGAGGCGGAAGTCGCCAGGCTCTACCGGGAGGAACCCGGCTTGGCCGTGCCGCCGGAAATGGTAGTAGCCGGAACGGTTCTTGTTTAAAACTACGCCCCCGCCTGCCGCCTCGGTGTGAGGGGCAGGCGGAGCATCGTCTACAGAGTATTATCTGGGCGTGTAGTTCGGTGCTTCCTTTGTGATATTCACATCGTGCGGATGGCTTTCCCTGACTCCTGAGTCTGTTATCCTGATCAGCTTGGCTTTGGCGTGCATCTCTTCAATGTTGGCGCACCCGCAGTAACCCATGCCCGCCCTGAGCCCGCCGATAAGCTGGAAGATGGTTTCGGTGACGGGACCTTTGTAGGGCACCCGGCCCTCAATACCTTCGGGGACCAATTTCGACGAAGCCTCCTGGAAGTACCGGTCGGCAGACCCTTCCTTCATCGCTCCCATCGAACCCATACCCCGGTACACTTTGAAGCTGCGGCCCTGCCAGATCTCCATCTCACCCGGGCTCTCATCGGTTCCGGCCAAGAGCCCTCCCAGCATCACCGCGTCGGCTCCTGCCGCGATCGCTTTGGCGATATCGCCCGAGTACTTGACGCCGCCGTCGGCGATCACCGGCACGCCGTGCTCTTTTGCCGCCGTAGCCGCGTTGAAGATCGCTGTCAGTTGAGGAACGCCTGCACCGGTCACCACTCTCGTGGTGCAGATGGATCCGGGCCCTACGCCTACCTTAATGCAGTCTGCTCCCCTCTCGATAAGCGCCCGAGCTCCGTCGGCGGTGGCCACGTTGCCAGCGATCACGGTCTTCTCCGGGTACTTTTCCTTGATGCTGCTTACAGTATCGAGCACGCCCTTTGAGTGGCCGTGAGCGCTGTCGACCACGATCACGTCCACGCCCGCGTCCACCAGGGCTTTAACTCGATCCATCCCGCCGACTCCTACAGATGCGCCCGCAAGAAGCCTTCCGCGGGAGTCCTTGGCTGCCCTCGGATACATGCGGGTCTTCTCAATATCTTTGAGCGTTATTAGGCCCTTGAGATGAAAATCGCCGTCCACCAACGGCAATTTCTCGATCTTGTGCTTGCCCATCAGACGTTTAGCCTCTTCGAGCGAGGTGCCGACGGGAGCTGTTATTAAGCCTTGGCTGGTCATGACCTCGCATATCGACTTCGTGTGATCTTCTTCAAAGCGAATATCCCTGTTTGTGATGATTCCGACGAGCTTGTCGCCCATCACGACCGGCACGCCCGATATGTGGTACTTGGCCATCAGAGCGAGCGCGTCCTTAACCGTTTTGTCAGGCGAGAGGAAGAAGGGATCGGCTATGACTCCGTGCTCCGATCTTTTGACCCTGTCGACTTCCTGCGCCTGCCTCTCGATTGTCATGTTCTTGTGGATGATGCCCAGGCCGCCTTCTCTAGCCATGGCGATTGCCATCCGGGTTTCGGTGACGGTGTCCATCGCCGCGGAGAGTAAGGGGATACCGAGTTTCACTGAGGCGCTGAGTCTTGTAGTTACATCAACTTCACGAGGCAGGATTTCGGAGTAATCGGGAACAAGGAGAACATCGTCGAACGAAAGGCCTTCCTCCAGGAACTTGTCTTCCTTTTTCATGGGGCAGACCTCCCTTTGGTCTTAGGGGTATTTTACGGAGTATAACACTTGGCTAATTGAGCATCAATACGTAAATTGTGCGGTGATTCCCCGACACGCCCTCTTGACGGTATACTGTCATTAGTTTTTGGCACATGCTGGGAGGTTTTCGGCTTGGACAAGGCCGTTGTGACCGATGGAAGGCTCCGCGTCGCCGTTACCATCATCCGGTCGCTGGGGAGTATGGGGGTCAGTACGGCCTCTGCCGAGGCCGCGGATGTCTTGAACCTCGGTTTCTACTCGAAGTTTGCTTCGGAGAAGATCGAGTTGCCCAAAGGCTCCCACACGGCTCTGTCCCTTGCCGATGTGAGTGTTCTAGTCGATGCCGCGGCGGGCGGCGTTGTCGTTCCGGTGTTTACCCCGTTCGTGTCTCTCTTGTCCAAACACCGCGCCCAGTATTCGAACCGTGCCAAGTTCCTGGTACCTCCGTATGATTCCCTTATGCAGGCCCACGACAAGGAGGCATGCTACAGGATCGCGACGGACTTGGGCATACCCGCTCCCTCTACCCGGTTTCCTCGAGAAGAGGGTGTGGATCCTCAAGATCCCGGCGCGCTGCAAGAATGGGCACGTGATCTGGCGTACCCCGTGATCGTCAAGTACCGCTCAGGGGAGGATATGGGCCTTTCGGCAGCTGAACGGTTTGCCATCTGCCGCGACCCTGTTGAGGTCGCGCGAGTATATCCGGGAATGGATCGAAAGCAGCCCAACCCGCTTATCCAGGACTACGTAGAGGGAGAAGACTGGGGGGCCGCCCTACTCTATGACGCGGAGTCCAGGCCCGCCGCATCCTTCACATACAGGAGCCTCCGCCAAAAGCCGATGGAGGCCGGACCCACCGTGTACGCGGAATCTGCCGCGGCGCCGGAGCTAATCGAGTACTCACGCATGCTTCTATCCCGGCTCAAGTGGCAGGGGATGGCAATGCTCGATTTCCGCCGCGACAGAGAGGGGAAGTTTCACCTGCTTGAGGTGAACCCCAGGTTTTGGGGCAGTATGGCGCTGGCGAATCTGGCCGGCGTCGATTTTGCCCGCGCGTACTATAACGCCTGCATAGGGTCTCAAATGCCTGTTGCCGAGCAGAGAGACGGCATGAGGATTCGCTTCTTCCCGCAGGACTTCGCGTCAATTCCGGCGTATGCAAGAGAGTCGCGAAGTCGTTTGGGTTATGTTGCCAGCGCGGCTTTGGAACTCATGAACCCTTTCCTTCGCGACGGATTGTTCCAGGTGAGAGACCCGCTGCCCGGTCTCATGTACCTGGTAGGAGGACTACATAAAAGACATGCCCGGAATTAAGGGTATCTACAAAGCGCTCAAAAGCCGGCGGCTTGCCGGCAAGATCTCAACAGTGCGCAGAATAGATAGGGTTGCTCCTCCGCCAGGCAAGCGGGTAGTGGCCATCACTTTCGATGATGGTCCGACCGTCGCGCCTGCGCGTCCGAGCCAGGATCCAATCACCCCCACAATCCTTGACACCCTAAAGGCATATGGCGCCAGGGCCACGTTTGACGTCATTGGAACCACGCAGTATCGCTATCCCGACCGTCAAGGAAGTATCGGGGGCGCCTATTGGAACGGCGTCTACCACGATCACTATCCCGAGTTCGGCTGCGACAGCCTGGCAGGAGCCGTATCTCAGCCCGATCTCGTCAGGAGGATAGCCGATGAAGGCCACGAGATTTCCAACCACGGCATGACCCACACGGCCTTCGGCCCTCAGTATTATCCCTATATGAATCGAAGGTACCTCCCCGGTTATGACGCGGTGCTGAGAGATATTTACGAACTCCATGATCTCATCTACCGCCTGACGGGAGAGAAGATGCGCTTGGGCCGCCCCGCCCACTATATCGACAAGACTGCCGACGGCTATGACGCCTATGATGTCTACGCGCAGGTCGGTTACCTCTACATGGGCGCCAGTTTCGACGGCGGTGGGTGGCAGGCTTCCTGCGGTGACTTCTCAAGGGACGTCGACGCCATGGTTGCCCGGCTGGAAACGGCCCTCGAGCTAGATCCTTCGTCGTTGAACGGCCAGATTATCTTCCACAAGGACGGGTATAATATGTCGGCCGAGGCGCCCGCCGTATTCGGCCTGAAGCGCCAGATGGAAATCCTCAAGAAGTACGAGTACCGGGTGGTTAGCGTATCTGAGCTTGTCGCCGAATCGGAGTTCACCGACATAGGGCCAGATCACCCGGTTTACCCCGCGGCATCTCTCTTGGCAAGGAACGGATATCCGGTGGCGTTCGCCGATAATTGCGTTAGGCCGGATGACGTGACGTCGGTAGGGGAGATAGCAAAGATGCTGGTACCGGCACTAAGTAGCCCCTCCGGTTCAGACGGTTCTACGACAACAGCCAATCAGATGATAGTTAACGCACTGCTTTTCCGGCCTGAAGGCGGTTTCAGACTGTTTCCGGCTAAAGGCTCTGTCTCTCTTTCGGCGTTTGTAGACGCGTGCCGCCGGATGGTTGAGGCGGTGCCGATGTCCGACGATGCCCGCCTCGGAAGGTTATCGCTACTTTCAGAGAGAAGTGAATTGGGTAGCAGTGAGTTTGTCACGCGGGGGCAGCTAATCTCTTTCTTGGCGGCGGCGCTTTTCGGAGAGTAGAGTCTTCGTTGTGACGCGGCTCACAATTCTGCCCAAGGCCATTGGAGGGACCAAGCGTGAAACTAGGACCGGAAACCAAGAGACAAATCGCGCTCGCAGTTGACTCACTCAGGCCAGTTATCGAGGACATCGCCGTCTCTTTGTACAAGAACCCTGAGACAGGTCTCAACGAGGTCTTTGCGTCGGAGAAGCTCCGGACCATCCTGGCGGAAAACGGATTTGAGGTTGAGGCAGGCCTAAAGGACCTACCGACCGCTTTTGTGGCCCGGATGGGCAAGTCAAGGCCCAACATAGCCTTCATGGCTGAATATGACGCGCTCCCCGGTATAGGACACGGTTGCGGCCACAACCTAATGGCGGCAGTCGCAGTAGGTGCCGGAGTTGCCATATCCAGGGTCTGCCCGCCTGACGAGGTTAGCGCCTCGTGGCTGGTGCTTGGCACGCCTGCGGAAGAGACCATTGGAGGAAAGGTCGTAATGGTGGAGAACGGCGTGTTCGACGATATCGACGCGGCGTTCATCGCTCACCCCGGCCAGCGAAACGGAGTCGGCGGGGGAGTACACTGGGCTTCCCATCCTCTGGAGATCACCTTCCACGGCAGAACCTCTCACGCAGGCGGCAACCCTGAAGCGGGGATCAACGCCCTTGATGCCTGCGTCGCTGCCTATATCTCAATTAGAAACCTGAGAAACCACCTTAAAGATTCAGTCCGGCTGGCGGGTATCATCACTCACGGCGGACACGCTCAGAACATCATCCCAGATTTGGCAGAGATGAGGTTCACCTTAAGGTCAACCGACTGGAAGTATCTTGAGAATGTCGTTATTCCCCGCGTCAAGCAGTGTGCCGAAGCCGCGGCCGCCGCTGTAGGTTGCATGGTCGAATTTAGGCACCATGAGAAGCTTTTCAGAGATACTCTCGATTACCCCGTGCTCCAAGAAGTCTGCGCCAAGAACTTCGAGTATATAGGCCTTGAGATACCGCCTCGCGACGAGAAATACGCAGGCGGAGGCGTGACCGATGTAGGAAGCGTGACCTGGGTAACGCCTGCCATACAGATAGGCTTTAACTCGACATCGGCCAGAGGGCATTCGGTGGAAATGGCCGATTCAACCATTACTCCGAGAGGCATTGATGCCGCTGTGGCGGCCGCCAAGGTGTTGGCTCTTTCGGCATTCGATGTGGTGGCGGAGCCGCGCCTGCTGGAGGAAGCTAAGGCTTATCTGAAGGAGAAGCTGCAAGACTAAGGGCGGAGGAATAGTTTCGCCCTGCGCAGAATTGATGCCGGAACTCGTGGAAGCGAAGGCTCTTTAATTGGGGGAATCTCCATTGCAGCAACGTCCGGAGTATGAGCTCGATAAGTCCGCTGCTCAACCGATTCTTCGTACAGTCAACCTAAGGAAGTCCTTTTTCTTGGGGCAGACCATATACGCGGTCAACGATGTCAACCTTCAGGTGGATCAGGGCGAGTTCGTGGTCATCATGGGTCCCTCCGGTAGCGGCAAGAGCACCCTTCTTGCCCTTTTGGGCGGGTTGGATCGTCCTCAATCGGGAGACGTGATACTGGGCGGGGAGAGGTATTCCAAGCTCTCCGAGAACGGGCTTGCCAAGATACGGCGGAACAAAGTCGGGTTTGTGTTCCAATTCTTCAACCTGATACCGCACCTTACCGCTCTGGAGAATGTGATGCTTCCTATGCGTTTCGGTACGCTCTCCAAGCGGCAGATGGAAGACCGCGCTAGAGATTTGCTGTCAATCGTGGGGCTGTCCGGCAGGCAGCAGCATAAGCCGATGGAGCTTTCAGGCGGGGAGCAGCAGCGCGTCGCGATTGCACGGGCCCTTGCGAATGAACCCGACATTGTGCTTGCGGACGAGCCGACCGGGAACCTCGATTCAAAGACATCCCAGGAGATCGGGGAGATCTTCCACAACCTCAACAGAGAGAAGGGCCAGACTTTCGTCGTCGTCTCTCACGACCCGTCTCTCAGCAAGTGGGCGCATAGGGTAATACACGTGCTGGATGGCCGTATCGCCGAGATTACCGGCGGAGGGATGGAAGGCGCTTCCCTCACCGTGGCACCTTAGACGACAGTAAGGACACCAGGAGGATTCTATGGCCAGAGAGATCTTGCACCTTGACATCGGGAATACGGTCACCACGGCGAGGCTGCTCAGCCGGTCTTCCGCCGGCCTTAAGCCTATAAGTTCGGCTGTAGTTCCGACCCCCGGTGCTTCGAGCGAAGTTGATTTGGTGGCGGGCGCTGAGGCAGCCTACACCCGAGCAAAGTCTGGAGCGTCAGCTCATTCACTTTCCCAGCCCGACAACGTTCTCGTCACCGTGAGTGCAGCGGGTGAGCCCAGGGTAGTCTGTGCGGGAGTCGTAAGAGGGATATCAGGCGAGTCTGCCAAGCGCGCAGCCTTGGCCGCGGGAGCTACGGTTGCCGACCTACTCGCGGTCGACGACGGGCGCCATGAGTACCAGAGGGTGTCGGACCTTCGCAGGCAGATCATTTCGATGGTGGTTATGGCCGGAGGGGTCGACGAAGAGATCCTCGGGTCTGGCAGGCACCAATTGTTCAATATCGCCAAGACTATCGCGGAGGGTCTACCTGAGCGCAGGAGTGGCGGGGGGAAGGTGCCCGTTATCTACGCGGCGTCTCAGGAAGGGCGCGAAGAGGTTCTGAGGATACTGGGTGATTCGGTTGACATAGTCTGGGCCGACAACGTGCGCTCCAGGTTGGAGGAAGAACACCTCGAATCCGCCAGGAACGCTATTGTTCAGGCGTTTGCCAACGGCGTACGGCATGATTCGCGATTTTCCGGGCTGGGAAGGTTCGGTTCGCCGGCGGTCATGCCGTCCGGGCATGCCGCGGGCATGACCGTAGACCTTCTGTCGCGAGCCAACAATGAGAATGTGTTGGCCATCTCGCTGACAGGCGACACAGTGGAAGTGTTCTCGGTAATAAAGGGCGTGTTTACCAGAACTGTCACGAGCACGTCTAGGGTGCAAGCCAAGGATGTAGTCAAGTGGCTCCCGTCTGCCGGGATGGCCCGTGACGTTGCCGAGAGCCTTGCCAACTGGCAATCGAGCCCGGGCGCGCTCCCCGCCACTTGGGATGATTTGGCCGTTTTTCTGGCCTTCCAGAAAGAAGCGGTACGTGCCGCTATCGCAGAGCACTCCGAAAGCGCCATTGAGCTTAGAGGCATCCACAGGCAGCGCCAGATAGGTGAGACGTTCCAGGTCGGAGTGCAGGGCGGCGAGACCCTCGTGAAGATGGAACGCATAGGTTCCGTCTTCCTGACGGGATTCTTGACGGAGATTCTGACGCCTCAGGCACTCCTATCCGTGGTCCTTGACGCGGTCTTGCCGTGCGGTTTGACGAAGGTGTATGCCGACAGGAACGGACTCATGCAGTCGTACGGCGTTCTGTCTCAGGGTGACCCTGCGTTCCTTGGCCTTTCAGCTATGCAGGCGCTCGGCGTTGTTGTGAGCCCCGGCAGGAATGAGGAGCGTGTAGGATCGAGGTGGGCGTACCTGAATGCTAGCGAAGGTCTCCGGCAGCTGCCGGTTCAGCACGGCGAAATAGCCGCGGTAGCGCTTTCGCCGGAGGAAAGGGTGGAGTTCGAGCTTCATCCCGCAGCAAAGGTTGACCTTGGTGATGGAGAAGGCCGCAGGTACCGGGCAGCTATCAGCGGGTTCAACACCGCATACATTGACGGGCGCCCGAGGGTAATGCGGTCATCCGACTTCTATTCCGACAACCGGAAGTGGTATAGGTCCTTGCGGGTCTTTCCTCCCGATGTCTTGTCTGCGTGGGAAAGGAGGCGAGACTGATGGCCGTGTATGCAATGAACCGTCCCGCCTTGGTCAGGAACGCCGATATAGTCAGGCTTCGCGCCTTTCCGTCAGTAGGCGAGATTCTCGTCTCAACGGGATCGGCGGTTGAACGCGAAACCGTCCTCGGTCTCTACTCATCACGCCAGATGCTCCGCTCCGTTCGGGTGGAATCCACCGGCGAAGAGATATCGGCCACGGTTCTCGTCGCGGTGGGCCAAAAGGTGAAGCGCGGAGAGGTGCTGGCTTACTATTCATACCTCTTCGGATTGGGCTACACCGAATACACCTCCCCTTGCGACGGCGAGGTTGTCGGCATAAGCCAGGTTACAGGGCAGATCTCGATTAAACAGTCTCCCATTGAGCTAGGGTGCCACCTTCCGGGAACGGTACATCGAACTGATGAGGCTTTGGGCGTTTGGGTCGGCCTGAGAG
The DNA here is from genome assembly GCA_050952125.1 of Bacillota bacterium. Taxonomy (GTDB): domain Bacteria; phylum Bacillota; class Sulfobacillia; order Fermentithermobacillales; family Fermentithermobacillaceae; genus UBA3951. The sequence goes on along the minus strand of JBMNKK010000004.1, from coordinate 171,452 downwards.
GAGACCTCATCAACGCGCGAGCAGGGGCAGGCTTTGCCAGGTCAGGCATATTGACTGTGAAGGCCAGTGATGCTTCTTCGCCGGCGCAGGCCGGGTCGATTGGGCCTGATGATTCCGGAAAGGTAGTGCTTGCAGGTTCCTCTGTCTCGGAGGAGTTCATTGTAGCTTGCCTCAGGTATCGCGTCGCGGGGATCATTGCCTCAAGCGCACCTTACCGGGTATTCCAATGGTACCGCGATTTGGCGGCGTCTCTGGACTGGGATGAGTTTCTGGCCAGGTACTGGGCAAGAGAGTTGAAGGACAAAGACGCGGAAGTCCCCAGGCAGGCTGAGATAGTGCCTGCTCTCGTGCTGACCGGCGGATTCGGCGAGTTCCCCATGGCTCCTGAAGTATTCGACCTCCTAGTTTCCCACAAGGACGAGATGGTTTTTATCGACGGAGGAGGTGCCCTTGCGCCGGATTTGGCCGGCTACCTGGACGCAGGTCCCTGCGTGATCGCGGCTCCGCCGGAGGCGGCTTCGGAGCCGTCGCCGGAGAAAAAAGCCGGCATCAAGGAAGCTCGCCCGGGATCGAGGGTGCGGGTCAACAGGGTCTCAGGGGTTCCCGTAGAAGGGGTTCTGGAGAGTGTGGCTGAAGAGCGGCAGCTGCTTCCCAACGGCATTACCGTGCCCTGCGTGACCGTAGTGACCGAGAAGGGTGAGAGACTGGTGGTTCCGGCTCTCAACGTGCAGATCACGGGATCCTAACATGAGGTCGCAGGAGGTTTTTCGCCAGAACCTGAAGGTTCTTATGGCCAAGAGCGGTTTGAAGGTGAAGGACTTAGCCGATATGGTAGGGCTGAGTCCTTCTTATCTTTCGCTCATCCTTTCCGGCGAGCGGCAAAACCTCAAGGATTTCCACAAGGATGCCATAGCCTTGGCACTCGGGACCACAGTCTCCAGCCTATATACCCCTGACAGCTCTCAGCCGGCGGCCTTTACAGCACGCCCGAGTCCTGTGCCGGGGCGGGACCGGGATATCAGCGCCTTCGAGGAACTAACGAGAGTGATGAATGTCGGTGATGATGCTCTTCTGTCCGCACTCTACCGGGAGCTGAACTCGCTTTCAGATGATGAAGTGCACCGGTTTGGGCAGGTTATCCGTGCGGCCCTCATCTCGTGGCAGGAGAGCGCGGCCCGCCGGGCAGCGGATGCCTCAGCGGCACCTTCGGGGTTGAGAGATAGAGGCGTTACTGAACCGGAAGGAGTGCCGTCACCCGGCGCGCGCCTGACCGCAGAGCAGCGCAGCTTCTTGGGGCTTGTCGCCCGCCTATCCTCGATTTTCGGCGATGTGCCCGTTGCCATGCTGGAGATAGCCACCGGATGGCATTCGCCGAGAGTGTACAACATGCTTGATTGTGCAGAGTCGATTGGAGCCGTCTATCCCGTCCGGGATGAAGGGGGACGCGTAGCGCTGCGGCCTGCCCGCCTGTTCGATCTGGAGACTGCGCGGAGCTGGATAGCCTCGTCGTTCAAGGAAGAGTGCTTCGGGAGGCTCGGAGAGAGTCTGGCACCGTCACTGGACTATGTCTTGGAGGGCGGCCGGACGGGGGATGTCAAAGTCGAGGAAGCCCTGCCTTTCAAGGTGCGAATTGACCAGGTAGCAGAGGTGTTCTTAGAGGCGCGCGATTATCTTGCGGCGCGGAAGTGGTATGAGCGTGCGGCCGTTGGCGCTTTCGATCAGGACGCATGGAGAGTGGCCAAGCAGTATCTCGTGATTGTGTCCTCGCTTGACGGCATTCTGCGCACCCCGGCCGAGGAAAGGGTGCGGGCATATCAGATGCTGGCTACAGCGTGCCTGAATCTTGGGGAGATCGATGAAGCCCTCATTTACCAGGAGAGGAATATCGCTTTCTGGGAGCGCGCAGGAAGCAAGTCCGATCTCACTATGGCCCTCTTGCGGGCAGGTTCCATGTTCGGAAAGAAGCGGGACTTGCCGAGAGCAAAGGAGTATCTTGAGCGGGCTCTAAAGGTTTCATCGGGAGACCTCGTAGCCGAATCTCAGGCGAGGCTCGGGCTGGCGGCGATTCTCGGGTCTACCGGCTCTCTCAACGCGGCCAAAGAGGAACTAGAGCTCGTTCTCAGTATTGGCGGAAAGCTGAATGAGTCTGGCATCATGGTGCAGTCTCTTCTGGGCCTTGGCAGAGTGTTTGTGGCCAGAGGAGACACCCGCCGGGCGCTGCAGTATCTCAACAGAGCTCTGTCGTTGGCAGAGCGGCGTGAATCTGTCGCCGAGATCTGGCTCAAGATTGAGCTCGGGCGTCTGCGTTTCCAGGAGGGTTCTATAGAGAGCGCTCGCTCTGAACTCGAAGCAGCGATGGATCGCGCGAAGGCAGTGCGGAATTCCGAACAGGAACACACGGCCGCCGCTCACCTGGCACGGTGTCTTGCGGCAACGGGAGACCCTTCGATTTCCGTGCGCGCTCCGGAGAGGGGTTTCGACCTTGCTGTTCAAGCAGAACGCTTTTTCTCCTCGTCGGGTGCCGGGTATGGAAGGGTGGTGGCTCTCGTCGCGTGCGCCGAATGCAGCGCTGCTCTTCAGAGTGCCACTCAGGCTTTCGAGTACTTCGGGGAAGCTGCCCGGGAAGCCCGGGAATCCGGGGACCCCGCCCTCGAGGCTTTCGCGTGCGAGGCCTTTGCTAAACATCTGGAAAGCATCGGTGACGAGATGGCCGGAGTCATGCTCCAGCGCGCAAGGTGGGCAAGAGCCCGCATTCGCTGAGGCGTTCACTGGACCAGATTCAGTTCCGAAGCAGCTGCTTTCAGTTTGGAATCAAAGGTTAAGACGGAGATCTGTGGCAAGTACTTCTCTCTTAGTGTGACAGCCGTACATAGGTGCCAGAGGTCAGCCCCGCGCAGTCCGCAATTGCCAGACAACCGGGCAACAACTTCCCATGCTGGAGCTATCGAGACCTTCCTGTAAGGCGGGACAGCAAACATTAATATCCGCAAAGTTTGCGACAGTTCCGCAGTGAGCCGCACTTCATGATTGCCTTCAAGCAGGACATAAGTCGAGGGGGCTGTTGCGGCAAGTTACTAACTGCAATCTATTGCCCTCATGCACGGGGAGCGCCCCAAACCGCTACTCGCAGTCATGCCGCCTCACTTGCGCGATTATTCAGGTCGCATACAATGTTGCTGGGAGATGAGAACGGAGGAGGCTCAAATATGGACTTCGTCCGGCTCGCGATTAGAGAAGTGAAGAGAAACGGCTCCCGAACAGCGATAGGGATCGCGGCGATGGCCCTGGCGACGGTTATCTTGGTGCTGTCGAGGATTGTCCCCCAGGGCTACATGCGTAACCAGGCTATCGCGGAGCGGATCTTCGCAGACGCAGACATCCTTGTGTGGCCGGCTCCGGCTCATGTATACGCAGAAGATTCATCGGCACTCGAGTGGCGGGAGTGGGAAGGAGCCCCCTGGCAATCTTTTGCGGAATACTTTATTCCTACGCTTTCTAGTGACGGCTACGTGTGCCCGTTTGAGGCGCCTCCATGGAGACCGCTTCACACACAGACTCTTTCCGAACTCTTAGCCGGGGTCGACGGTATTGCCAAGGTTGAGCCGTACCTGGCGTATCCCTGCAAGGTTACCGTAGGGGACATCACGGAAGAAGCGATCTTGAGAGGCAGAGAGCCTGACGATGCCCACGATCCCCTTGCGCTTGTCGGCCAGGTCGAGTTCGGTCGCGGCCTAGTACCGGAGGACATCGGCACTGCAAATGCTCTCGTACCTTTCCTGAGTGAACCCTACATTCCCTACCTCCCGGGCGGGGACTTGCGCGTGTTCATCCCTTCATCGCCCGTAGATAGGGCGGACGGGCACTCGGCCGTGTTAACGATGATTGGGGCGTACGTGGTGGAAATCGGTGAGGTGCCCGGACTGCCCAAGAGTCCCAAGAGCGGGTACGAGCCGGAGTTTTGGAAACGCCCGGAAGTCATCGTGAGTGTAGAGACATTTAAGAGCTTGGTCGGCAAAGCGGTGGGCAGTTCAGAAAATGGTTTGCCCGGGGTACCGGTCCACCAACTGCTCGTCAGGGTATCGAGGCCGTCTGAGACGAGGGAGGTTGTCGAGCGGATCCGCAAACGGCTCGGCCCTGACTACGCAGTGTTTTCGGTGGCTGAGCTCGCGGATATAAGAGCCGCGGGAGGCGGGCAGCAGATAGTCTCGAAAGACATGTCGCCGATAGTCACAGCGATGATAGTGACTATGGCCGGGGCTATTGTTGTCGGTTCAGTGTATGTCCTATTGGCCCTGCAGACCCGGAAATTAGGACTTATGCGGGCAATCGGCGCAACGTCAAGAAACATCGTGGTGTATGCACTATCTGTTATCGGGTACACGACCCTCATAGGAGCCGGTATAGGCTTTGTAGTCGGCAAGCTGGTCACCCTGTCGGTGCTGTTGGCAACGGATTTCACGTTTGCGGAATGGCTGCGGATGACCGCTGTAGACGCTCTCCTTGCCTTATCCAGCCTGGGCATTTCCCTTGGGTTGGGTTTGGCAGTAGCAGTTTGGGCATCGAGAATCCCCTGCGCGGAGGTGCTTCGACGTGAGTGAGTGGTTAGGACCGATCCTTCACTGCCATGAGGTCACAAAACTGTACCCCGTCGGCGACGGGTTGTTTGCTCTGGCCAATGTGGAATTAGAGGTAGAGCGGGGACAGTTCGTCGTTATAACCGGGCCGTCCGGGTCCGGCAAGACTACCCTTCTCAACATCCTCGGCGGCATCGATCGCCCTTCTCACGGTGAGGTGATCCTCAAAGGGCGCAAGTACTCACGGCTGTCAGAAGACGAATTGGCCTTACTCAGGCGCAAGGATCTTGGAATGGTGTTTCAGTTCTTCAATCTGATACCCGAACTCACAGCCGCCGAGAATATCGGTTTCCCTATGAGACTCGCGGGTTGGGGCGAAAAAGATGTAATGGACCGGACTAGTTTCCTGCTCGAGGCGGTGGGTCTCGCCTCGAGGTCCAACCATTACCCGTTGGAGCTGTCGGGAGGCGAGCAGCAGAGGGTGGCTATCGCGAGGTCGTTGGCTGTTAAGCCCTCCATCATCCTTGCGGATGAGCCTACGGGAAACCTCGATTCCGCCAGATCTCGGGAGATCATGGAGCTCTTCCACAGGTTCAACCGCGATGAAGGTCAGACGTTTGTGGTCGTTACGCACGAGCGGGCATTTGAGGAGTACGCCGATGTGGTCATCCACCTGTCTGACGGCGAAGTGAAGGAGAGGAGGGTCAAGGATGATCGGGGTCGCGGCGCCTAAGCGGCTCATCGTTCAGCCCATACCCGGGCCGCTTTTGAAGGCCTTGGCTCTCAGGCGTTTCAGAAACCAGAAGGCGGCCAACGCGATAGTCGCGGTTTCGTTGGCTCTGGCAACCGCGGCGGTATTTGCCGTCACCGCGATGACCGGGACTATGGTGTGGAAGCTGCAGTCGCGCATCGTTGGCGGCGGAGCGGGGGCCTCCATGATCCGTAAAGCGGCCGTAAGTACCTTCATGCCGTGGCATGCAGTGTCGCTGGCAGCGGCGGTTGTAGCTCTCGCATCCATATCGTGCGTTCTCGCGGTGTCATTTGTCGGCCGGAAGAGGAGTCTGGGTGTGCTCAAGATTCTCGGCGCGACAAACCGCGATTTGGTGAGGTTGCTTGCCTTTGAGTCTCTGTATGTGGGCGCCGTGGGCGTTCCCTTGGGCATAGGTGTTGGCACGGCGCTGGTGGCCTCTTGGCTGGGGATCTCTGCCGTAAGCATTTGGTGTTACGCGGTGGCGATACTGTTCGGCGCTGTTACCTTGGGTTTAGGTGTTTGGCTTCCGGTGCGGTTGGTTAGGAACGCCAACTGCGCTCAGCTCTTGAACAACAGGCCGGTCTACGCGTTTTCGAATCCATCTTGTGAGAAGTGCGGCCTATGCGGAGGGTTCTAGCAGGCGGGAGGGAGAGAGATGAAGCGAATCCTAGCGGCCGATGTAGGCAGTACGACTACAAAGGCCGTGCTCTTTGAGAAGTCGAGTGACGGATGGCGGATGGCCGGCAAGATGGTCGCGCCCACCACTGTCGAAGCTCCCGACCTCGACGTCATGATTGGACTCCGGAACGCCCTCTCCAAACTTGAGAGGCGGACCGGTGTCAAGCTGTTGGATGGGGCGCGTTTGTTGGTTCCGTCCAGCAACGGCGACGGCGCGGACGCGTTTGTGGCCACTTCCAGTGCCGGTGGCGGGCTGCAGATGCTGGTTACGGGGTTGATCGGTACAATGACCGCCGAGTCAGCCCACCGGGCAGCCCTGGGGGCAGGAGCCGTCGTGACCGATGTGGTGTCGGTTGATGACAACCGCACCATAATAGAGCGGCTTGAGGCTATCAAAGGCGTACGCCCCGACATGATCCTCCTCACCGGCGGCACCGATGGCGGCAATATCAGTGATGTCGCCGCTATCGCCGAATACATCGCGATGGCAAATCCGGAGCCCCGGTTTGGCAAGGACTTCAAAATACCCGTGATTTACGCGGGCAATGTTGATGCCCGCCAGTACGTAGGTGACACGCTTAGCGAAACGAACGCCATGTTCTACACCGAGAACATCAGGCCGGTATTGGAGACTGAGGACCTTGACCCGGCCAGGGCTGAGATCAGCAGGTTGTTTCTTGAACACGTCATGATGCGGGCCCCCGGGTATGGAACCCTCCTCTCGTGGGCCGGGGGAGCCGTCAAGCCGACACCTGTGGCCGTCGGCGACGCTTTGAAGTACCTGGCCGAGAGGCGCGATCTCACCGTTCTGGCGGCAGACATCGGCGGCGCGACCACAGACATGTTTTCTGTGATAGACGGCCGCTTTTACCGTTCGGTATCGGCAAACCTGGGTATGTCTTACAGCATGGGAAACGTCCTGAGCTTGGCGAGCCCCGAATCGATCGTAAGGTGGCTTCCGTGGGAGACCGATGAGAATCTGGTGCGCAATTGGCAGTTTAACAAGATGATAAGGCCGACGACTCTGCCGCAGACGGTTGAGGAACTCATGGTAGAACACGCCGTGGCTACAGAAGCTCTCCGTCTTTCGCTCGAGTACCACAAGTCGTTAGTGAGGGGACTTAAAGGAATACAACAGAGAAGAAGCATAAGTGATGTCTTCAACCAGACCGGAACAGGCGAGACACTGGTCCGGATGCTCGAAACCGGGCTCATAGTCGGTTCGGGCGGAGTTCTCTCCTATGCGCCGCGACCCAGTCAAGCAGCTCTCATGATGCTGAACGCCTTCCAGCCCGAGGGAGTAACCGAACTCTGGGTAGACAGGGAGTTCCTACTGCCTCACTTAGGTGTGATGATGGATTTGGATCCCGGCCTCATTGACGAGCTTCTTAAAGGCGGATCTCTGGTTCCCTTATGCATTGCCGTCTGTCCTGTTGGCCCTAAGGCCTCTCCCGGAGCCGTGACAGCCCATGTGAGGGCCGGCAGCGAGACTTACGAGGTCGTCGCTGGCGAAATCTCGATGGTGACTCTACCCGACGCTGTCTCTGTCATCGAAGTCGCGCCGAAGAAGGAATTCGATGCGGGCAACGGCAAGGGCCAAGCGCTCACCTTCAGCGTGGGCGAGGGCATGAGTCGAATTGTGTTGGACGGCCGCGATAGGCCTCTTCTGCTTTCGCCGGATCCGAGAATCCGGATTCCGCAAGTACTGCGCTGGCATAGAGCACTTTCAGCGTATCCTGAACGGCAAACGTCAGATGCTCGGGAGGTGAGTTGACGTGGCGATTGCGTCCAATATCAAGGCGATGGAAAGAGTCCGCCTAAGAAAGGTGCGGCGCCTCTCGGTACCGGGTGAAGTGCTTGTGCGTGAAGGCCAGGAAGTAGGCGCGGATACGGTCATCGCCAAAACCGACCTCGTTCCGGGCGGCCCGCGTGTTGTCGATATTACGGCCGAATTGGGTATCCGGCTCACACCGGATGAGATAGACAAGGTCTTGGTGAAGAAAGTCGGCGATAAGGTTCGGGCCAGGGAAGTGCTCGGCACCTATCAGCGTAATTTCTGGAGCGCCGTAAAGGACATTTATTCGCCGTGCGACGGGACCATCGAGTTTATATCCAAGACTCAGAGGCGGATCATTGTGAGAGAGGATCCCCGGTCAGCAAAACCCATGTCGATCGTGTCCGTTGCCTCGAAGCTGCAGATTTGGCCTTGGACGATCCGGATGTACACTGACGTTACCGAAGGCCAGGAGGTGTTTGCCGGCCAGGCGCTCGCGTCTGCGACAAATGTCGGAAGTGTGGACTACGTCTACTCGCCCATGGCCGGTGTTGTCGAGAGGATATGCCCCAAAAGCGGCACTATCACCATCGTGCGTCCGGTTAGGCCGAGCCAGGTCCGCGCGCACTTGCCCGGTATCGTTACGCGGGTCATCCCCGAGGAAGGCGCGGTGATTGAGGCGACCGGGGCGTACTTGGAAGGGGTATTCGGGGTAGGCGGCGAGCGGTACGGAGAGATCTTGGTGCGTTCCGACGGTCCGGACGGCCGCTTGGACGAGGCCGGAGTAGATGTGTCCTGCAAAGGGAAAGTGCTGATAGCAGGTGGATTTGTGTCGTTGGAAGCCATGCAAAAGGCCCGGATGATAGGAGTCCGGGGCATCGTGGCAGGCGGAGTCAACAATATAGACCTTGTGCAGCTTCTAGGCAAAGAGATCTCAGTGGGGATAACGGGTCAAGAGGACACTGACATGACGATTATCGTCATGGAGGGCTTCGGCAGTATGCCGATGAACGAACGAGTATGGCAGCTCTTGGCGTCGCGTGCAGGGAAGGTTGCTTCTCTGGACGGCACAACCCACATACGGGCGGGGGCCGTCAGGCCGCAGATCCTCGTGAGCAACGGCGTGCTGGAAGGGAACTCGCCCGCCATGCCTGAGTTTGAGGAAGGGGAGGGGCAGGACGGACGCCCCCCGGTGACTAACCTCGTACCCGGCGACCGGGTAAGGTGTGTCAGGCAGCCCTACTTCGGCCTGTGGGGAGTAGTCGAAGACCTGCCGGCCGCACCAATGCAAGTCGAATCCGAGGCGTATATGGAGGTTGCCTTTGTGAGGCTCGACGACGGCAGATTGGTGAAAGTGTCTGAAGCCAACCTGGAGGTCTTCCGGGATTCCGGTGCCGAGGTGGCGGGGAACTAGAATTCCGGGCGGCAAGCCTTGCCCAAAAGGGAGAGTAAGAAAGTAAGAAGCGACTCCGGTCAGGTTAGTTTCACCTGGGTGGAGTCGCTTCTTTCGCGCTCCCATGCTACGCTGGGTTCTCGGGCATGATTACCGCGGCCACGAAGTAGAAGACGAGCCCAGGTACTATCCCGGTAACCGCCGTGACCAAGGCTACTCCGAGCCTGACGATAGTCTCGTCTACACTGAAGTATTCGGCGATCCCGCCGCAGACGCCAGAGACCATCCTCTTGGTCCGAGAACGATACAGTCTCTTGTCCATTCATATATCCTCCTGCCTGGGTATTCGATTCGAGAGGTGCAACCCACCTTATGATACGCAGGTATGCCGGGTCAGTAACAAGACAAGTTCAAGGTTTTCTCCCAGGACTACCCCGACTAATTGTTACACAATTTCACTGTTTTGAGATCCTTCTTGCCTCGGAGGAATTGTGGTGATAAGTTGAGGTAAAGACATTTATGGCGAGGTGTGGTTATGGCAGAGTCCCGTGACAACATCAAGGTCCTCATTAGCCAAGCTGAACTGGAAAAACGCATCAAAGAGCTGGCCGCCCAGATATCTAAGGATTACGCGGGCAGAGACCTGCTCCTGATCGGCGTCCTCAAAGGTAGCTTCATGTTCCTCGCCGACCTCCTCAAGCACTTGAGCCCCGATACGGCTGTCGACTTTATGGGTACCTCAAGCTACGGAGCGTCAACACAGTCTTCAGGAGAAGTGAGAATCACCAAGGACTTGGAGCACAGCCCGGCCGGGCGCCATGTGCTCCTCGTAGAGGATATTGTGGATACAGGGCTTACCCTAAGGTATCTGGTGGATACTCTGCGAGCCCGCCAACCTGCAAGCCTCAAGATCTGCGCCCTCTTGGATAAGCCCGCGAGAAGAAGAGTTCGAATCGGTTTGGACTACTACGGTTTCATTATCCCTAATGCTTTCGTAGTGGGTTACGGGCTCGATTACGGAGAGAAATACAGGGGACTGCCCTATGTTGGCGTCATCGAGAACGACGAAGGGTCTTCGGGCGGGAAGAAGAGCGGCTCCGAGAGCGAGGCTTGAGAGCCGATGAACGTGCATGTTGACGCCGATCCCGTCGTCGGAGTGGTCTGCGGCAGCGCCTCAGATCTCAGCAAGGTGCAGCCCGTATTTGACACTCTAAGCGAGTTTAGCGTGCCTTACGAGGTGGCGATCATCTCTGCTCACCGAACGCCGGACCTCCTTCAGGAATATGCCGGCAGCGCCGTGAGGCGCGGCCTCAAAGTGGTGATCGCGGCGGCCGGACTTGCTGCCGCGCTGCCCGGAGCATTCGCGGCATTGGTCGATATTCCGGTCATTGGCCTTCCCCTCGGCGGCGGACCCGTGAACGGCATTGACGCCATGTTGTCCGTAACCGACATGCCCCCGGGAGTGCCGGTAGCGGCCGTCGGCATCGATTCCGCGAAGAACGCGGCGCTCCTGGCAATCAGGATCCTGGCTGCAAACGACGAGGACATGAGGTCCGCTCTAGCCGGGTTTCGCAGGAAGATGGCAGAGGGAGTCTTGGAACGGTCAGGCGTCATAGCCCAGAAGGGCCTTCCGGCCTGGAAGAGGAGTTAGGCATAGCCGCCGACCTCACTTTGGCAAGCATACTCATGCAGGGCGGATTTCTGAGTTAGGAACCGCTCGACTCACGTCTTGTTTCCGATTGGAGTTGAGAGGGATGAGTGGCGAGATCCACGAGGAGTGCGGCATCTTTGCCGTAGCTGGTCACCCGCAAGCTGTCGAGCTCTGTTACTACGGGTTATACGCTCTCCAGCACCGCGGCCAGGAATCGGCGGGTATTGCGTGGAGGCAGGGGTCGCGCGTGAGAGTCCACAAGGGTATGGGGTTGGTGTCGGACGTCTTCACGCGCGAACGCATATCTACCATGACGGGCGACATGGCTTTGGGCCACGTCCGGTACGGCACCGCAAATGATAGCAGGCTTGAGAATGCGCAGCCGCTGAACGTCAAGATGTGGCGGGGGCAGTTTGCGCTGGCGCATAACGGCAATCTCGTCAACGCGGGCCAAATAAGGCGAAGTCTAGAACGTGAAGGCTCGATCTTCCAGACTACATCCGACAGCGAGATCATCCCGCACCTCCTCGCCAAGTCTTGCGAGAAGGATATTCCGGATGCCTTCAGATCCGCGCTTGGGCAAGTAAAGGGCGCCTATTCCATCATCGCGATGACTCCCCAGGGCGTGCTAGGCGCGAAGGATCCCATGGGTTTCAGGCCGCTCTGTCTAGGCGTTGTTGACGGGGCCTATGTCCTTTCTTCGGAGACATGCGGCCTCGACGCGGTTGGCGCTGATTTCATCCGTGAGCTGAATCCGGGCGAGGTTGTGGAGATAAGAGCGCCTGAAGCCGGCGGAGGTCAGCCCCTGCTGCGCTCGATGCAGGGTGAAGCGAGCGACAGCCCTTCTCTATGCGCTTTCGAATTCATATACTTCGCTCGCCCCGACTCGGACATCTACGGCCTCAACGTGCATAAAGCCAGAAAAGCCTTGGGGCGGATGCTCGCGAGAAAGGGCCCTGTTGAGGCCGATCTTGTTACAGGGGTGCCCGATTCCTCGCTTTCAGCCGCTTCAGGTTTCGCGGAAGAGGCCGGAATCCCTTACGAAATGGGACTGGTTAAGAACCGGTACATCGGCAGGACGTTCATATCTCCGCGCCAATCTCTTAGGGAGTTTGCCGTGAAGATCAAGCTGAACCCGCTCCGGAGCCTGGTTGAGGGCAGGCGCGTCGTACTGGTGGATGACTCTATCGTGAGGGGCACTACTTCCAAGTATATGGTCGGGTTGCTGAGGTCCGCCGGCGCCAAGGAGGTCCACCTCCGCATAAGCTCGCCGCCCTACAAGTTCCCCTGCTACTACGGCATCGATATCTCCTCCAAGGGCGAACTGGCTGCGGCGTCGCTTCAGACTGAAGGTATCAGGCGGGCTATAGGTGCCGACAGTCTGGTTTACCTTGACCTGGACGACCTCCACGAGGTGTTGGGCAAATCCATCAAGGGCCTGTGTTACTCATGTTTCACCGGGGAATACCCAATTGACGTGTCATGCTGCTCAAAAGGAGGCTGCGAGGGATGATCTGGTCGAAGAAACCCGGCGTGGATGTCGGTAAGATTGCCGGACTCGCCTCTCAAACGTACAGTTCAGGAGTCGTTTCCGGAGTTGGCGGGTTTTCGGGACTCTTTAACCCCGCGGCGCTGGGCTACAAGGACCTGGTGCTGGCCGCCGGGGCCGACGGTGTAGGCACTAAAGTTAAGATAGCCCAGGCTTTGGGAAAGCACGATACCGTAGGTATCGATCTGGTAGCGATGAACGCAGACGACGTGGTTACGTGCGGCGCGGCTCCGCTGTTCTTTCTCGACTATATTGCAGTTGGCAGAGTGGGGAAGAACGTTGTCGAAGACATCGTGAAAGGCGTTGTCGAAGGCTGCAAGATGGCGGGGTGCGCGCTCTTGGGTGGCGAGACAGCCACCATGCCCGCGATGTACGAAGATGGAGAATACGATCTGGCCGGATTTTGTGTGGGCGGCGTCGAGCGTGAGGAGATCATCGACGGGAAGGACATCGCTTTAGGTGACGTGGTCATTGGTTTGGAGTCGTCAGGCATCCACTCCAACGGATATACCACTGCGCGAAGGGTGCTCCTTGACGAAGCAAAGATGCGCCTAAGTGAACGGGTGAGCGATCTCGGCAGGACGCTGGGCGAAGAGCTCCTGGAACCCACCCGCATATACTCCAGAGCGGTTGTTGAAGTGATAAAGCAGGTCCGCATAAAAGGTATGGTTCACATTACCGAAGGGGGCATCCCCGGCAATATACCGAGGGTGCTGCCGCCGGGCATGAAGCTTGAGGTCACCGGGAAGTGGCCGGTGCCTCCGATCTTCAGCATCATCCAGAAGCTCGGCAAGATCGAGCAAGACGAGATGAACCGGGTCTTCAACATGGGGATCGGCATGGCCTGCGTAGTCGCCGCCGAAGACGCCGACAGGACGGCGGCGCTATTTGCAGCCCAAGGCGTCAAGGCGCACTTAGTGGGAGAGGTCGTGCGGGCATGAGTGCGAAAGTGTTGCGGCTCGGCGTCCTTGTGTCCGGGAGAGGGACGAACCTCCAAGCTATAATTGACGCTTCTGAATCAGGCGAGATCCCGGCTGAAGTTGCAGTGGTTGTGTCCAACCGGCCCGGCGCCTTAGCGCTGGATAGAGCCTGGGCGAAGGGAATTCCCGCCTTTACTGTGGCTCACAAGGACTACGGTAAGTGGCCTCACTGCAGGGCAGCCTATGAGCGCGACGTCGTAGAGGTCTTGCGCCGGCATAGGGCGGAGCTGATCGTGTGCGCGGGGTATGACCGCTTGGCAGGAGAGACTCTGATCGGGGCATTTCCGGGAAACATCATCAATATTCACCCTGCGCTCTTGCCTTCGTTTCCGGGGCTTCACGCCCAGGCCGACGCTTTGGCTTACGGAGTGAAGGTGACGGGCGCCACTGTGTTTTTTGTCGATCCGACCGTAGATGGAGGGCCCATAATCGCGCAGGAAGCGGTGCGTGTCGAGGAGTCAGACACCCTTGAAACCCTTTCGGCAAGGATACTGGAGGCGGAACACAGAATCCTTCCTCTTGCCATCGCCTTGATAGCTCAGGGAAGAACAGCTGTCGAGGGACGGAGAGTAAGGATTCTCCAAACAAGCGGAGGTGCATCTTAGTGCGGCGGGCAATCATCAGTGCTGCCGACAAGACCGGTCTTGTCGAGTTCGGTAAGCAGCTCAGCGACATGGGGTGGGAGATAGTCTCAACAGGGGGAACTGCCCGAACCCTGAGAGACGGTGGCGTTCCGGTCAAGGAAGTCCAGGACGTTACAGGTTTCCCGGAGATCCTGGGTGGGCGGGTCAAGACCCTTCACCCTATGATCCACGGCGGGATACTTGCCAGGCGGGATAACTCTCTGGATATGGCACAGCTGTCCAGTCACGAGATAACGCCTGTTGATATGGTGGTATGCAATTTGTACCCCTTTGTGGAAACCGCCGCAAGGCCCGTGGCGACGCTGGAAGAGATAATTGAGGAGATTGACATAGGCGGGCCCACGCTTTTGAGGGCGGCAGCGAAGAACTGGAACTGGGTAGTCACCATCTGCAACCCCGCGAGGTACAACGATATTGCAAGGCAAATCAGGCTTACCGGTGACATCGATAAGTTGACTCGCCGGCAGTTGGCCGTGGAAGTCTTCAACCACACGGCCACATATGATGCCGCTATAGCGTCTTACCTGGGCAGACTGTGGAAAGGCTGGCCTCTCGATTTCCCCGACGAGGTTTCGTTTGGCTACAGGAAGTCGCTTTCACTCCGGTACGGCGAAAACCCGCACCAAAAGGCGGCTTTCTACGAGCCTGTGATGGGCGGCGAGATTCCGCCCTTAAGCAAGGGTCAGTTCCAGGGCAAGGAGCTCTCCTACAACAATATCCATGACGCAGACAACGCGTTCCGCACCGTGTGGGATTTTCCCGCGCCTGCCTGTGTGGCCGTGAAACATGCTACGCCCTGCGGCGTCGCGACAGGGACATCTGCAGCCGAAGCCTTCGAAAGAGCTTTCGATGCCGATCCCGTGTCGATATTCGGCGGAGTGGTGGCGTTTAACTGCCCGGTCGACAAAGAGGCCGCCGAAGCCATGAAGAAGGTATTCCTTGAGGTGCTTATGGCACCTTCGTTCACGGATGAAGCGAGGGAAATCCTCCGCAGCAAGAAGGACCTCCGTGCCATTGTCATTGCGCCCAAGTGGGCAGGCGAGGGAGGAGGTCGGAACTCTCAGGACATTCCGGGCTTCCCCCGCTATTCGGTGAGGTCGGCCATGGGCGGACTCTTGGTTCAGGAACAGGACTCCCTGCTTCCGGAAGATGAGGACTGGAAGGTTGTCTCCAAGAGGTCTCCGACCGACCAGGAGATTAGAGACCTTCGCTTTGCCATGACGGTATGCAAGCACGTGAAGTCCAACGCGATTGTGCTCGCCAAAGACGGGGCTACCGTGGCGATCGGAGGCGGCCAGCCGAACAGAGTCGACTGCGTGAGAATTGCAGTGGAGCGCGGGAAGGACAAAGTGCGGGGAGCCTCAATGGCTTCCGATGCCTTCTTCCCGTTCCCCGACGCGGTCCTTGAGGCTGCAAAAGCAGGGGTTTCTGCCATAGCGCATCCCGGCGGGTCAATTCGCGACGATGAATCGCTGGCAGCTGCCGATGCTCATGGAATAGCCATGGTCGTGACCGGCAAGCGCCACTTCCTGCACTGAGAGGAGATTACCGTGAATGTCCTAGTCATCGGATCCGGCGGCAGAGAGCACGCGCTTACTTGGGCTATCGCCAAGAGCCCTTCGGTGAGCCGAGTTTTCGTGGCGCCGGGCAATCCGGGAACTGAAGGCATTTCCGATTCTGTTCGGAATGTCCCTCTTGATCTGAGTACGAAGGGTCACGAAGAGGTGGCCCGCTTCTGCCATCAGAATGCTGTCGACCTTGTTGTTGTCGGACCCGAGAATCCTCTGGCTGACGGCATTGCCGATCACTTAAGAGAAGCCGGGGTGAACGTGTTTGGCCCGGGTAGAGACGGTGCGATGCTTGAGGCGAGCAAAGGTTTTGCCAAGGAGTTCATGCGAAGGCACGGCATTCCGCATCCCGGGTTTAGGACTTTCGATACTCCCGATACCGCCGTGGAGTATGTTCTGAGTACCCAAGGGCCTTGGGTGATTAAGGCAGACGGGCTTGCTCTTGGCAAGGGTGTCAGCATAACCGGAGACCGCGAACAAGCGGTAAGCACGATAAAGGAGTTCATGAACGGCGGAATTCACGGAGAAGCTGGCCGGAGACTTGTTATCGAGGAGTTCCTCACGGGCCGGGAGATTTCGGCCATGGCTCTTACCGACGGTAGCGTCATACTGCCGCTCCCGCTTGCCAAAGACCATAAACGTGTTTTTGAAGGCGACCGCGGGCCGATGACGGGTGGCATGGGTGCCGTTTCTCCGGTTGACCTTGGTGAGGAAGCAGCGATTATCGAGGAATGCATTCGTGAGGAAATCCTGGAGCGGACCTGTGCGGGCCTGAAGAAAGACGGTGTGGACTTCCGGGGGGTCATTTACGCGGGTTTGATGCTTACCGGAGACGGTCCTAAGGTACTCGAGTATAACGTGAGGTTCGGCGATCCGGAGACTCAGTGCATCCTGCCCAGACTTGAGGGAGACTTCGCCCAGGTGCTGCTGGCGTGCGCATTGGGGAAGCTCGGAACGCTTACTTCCCCCGCATCCGGCTCGTACGCCGCGCTTCGCGCGAGGCCCGAAGCCTGTGCGACGGTTGTCATGGCTTCAGGGGGGTATCCCGGAAGTTACCGAAAGGGAATCCCTATTACAGGGCTTGATACGGGCGCGGGACAGACCACGTGTCCCTCCTCGACGCTGGTCTTTCACGCGGGTACGAAAAGGGAGAATGGCCTGCTCGTCACTTCCGGGGGCAGGGTGCTGAGTGTAACGGCCCTCGCGCCTTCTCTGGACGAGGCGCTCCGCCTGGCGTACGGCAAAGTGGAGTCAATCAAGTTTGAGGACTCTTTTGTCCGGAGAGATATAGGGAAGTAGCGCTTCTATGCCATGAGTCCCGGTGCATCGCATCAGAAGGTGATTTTCGAGTGTCCAGTAAGGTCCTTGCCAGAATCGGGGTCTTTTCCGCCGTCTACGCTCTCCTTACGATCCTGCCGCCGTTCAACGCAGCGGGGTACGGTCCCGTTCAGATAAGGGTTTCCGAAGCACTTGCGGTATTTCCGTTCTTCTTTCCGTGGGCTCCGTGGGGGCTGTACTTGGGCTGCATTCTCGCCAATCTCGGAAGCCCTTTCATTATGTGGGACATAACGTTGGGGGCGGGAGCGAGCTTAGTCGCCGGCCTCCTAACCCGGCGGATGCCCCGCCTTTGTCTGGCACCGCTTCCCCCCATCATTGTGAACGCGTTCGTCGTGCCCATCTACGTCGCTCCACTTACCGGCATGCCTTATTGGGCCGTCGTCCTATACATCGCTGCGGGTGAAGCCGTCGCGTGTTACGGATTGGGATACCCGCTGCTTCTTTACCTCAGGCGCAACGAGAGAGCGAGAGAGCTGATCTCGGGCAGTCTACCTTAGTATGGAATCTACTCCGTCCGTACCGCCTTCCAAGGTCACCGTGGTGTGATTGGGGACGCACACTATCGACTGGCCGGCCCTGGATATCCATCCGGTTTTCCAGCATATCCCGTTGGGGCAGATCTCGGCGGGCAGAGGCATCAGCCTCACTTTGCCTTGCCCGTATTCAATGGTGGCGGGGCCGTTCAGGATCCGGACTTCCTGCTGCTCGAGTGTCGGACCGTCCACGCGCACGCGCACAACTTCTTCTCCATCTACTCTTACCACGGCAATGGGAGCTTCGGTCTGATGCGGAAGGGCGTAGAAGGCTGCCCATATGAGGAGCGCAAGTCCCAGGGCAACTGCTACGACCACGATATCTCCTTTTGTCATCAGCCCATCTCCCTTTCAACGACCATTATAGCAGTCCCGCAAACCGGGCATTTATGTCCAATCAAAGGTGAGCTTACGGCTTGCCGCCTGTTGAACCGTTGTGCTAGCAGATGTAAGATAAAAGGTTACGGTAGATACGCCGTGACCGGAAGGATTTTGCTCCTGTGGGACGAATATGATTGCTACCAAGGACACGGAAGCGCACCTTCCGGAACACACCCAATTCACGCCAGAAAACCACTCTGAACTTAGCTTACGTATGCGCCAGCGTCGCCGCCTCCTCTGCGTGCCGTCGTGTCTACCCACACGGTTAGGAGGTGAAACAGAGTGTCAGAGTTTCTGCTTGCTGCTGCCGCTGCCGAACCGGTGCCTGCCAGGTTGGGGCTCTTCCGTCCCATCGACAATTCCGTCTTCTCAGTCGTGGTCAGTATCACTATGTGCATCCTCGTCTACGTGATGATCACGAGGGCGAGACGGGGTCAGAAGATCCCCGAGATCCGCAAGATCCCCGGCATAGACGCCTTCGAAGAGGCGATAGGCCGCGCGACCGAGATGGGCAAGCCGGTCCACCTGACCGACTACAGCACCAACCTCGGCGAAGACAGCACCTTCGCGTACTGGTCTTTCATGGCCTATATCGCCAAGCAGTGCGCCAGGTACGATACCAGGTTCATCGTTTCAGACGCGAACTACCTGGTCAACGTCGTGAACCAGGAGATCGTCAAACAGGCATACCTTGAGGCCGGAAAACCCGACTCCTACAATCCTGACGACGTCAGATTCGTGGCAGGATCGCAGTTCGCATGGGCCATGGGCGTTGCGGGGTTTGTCGGCCGCGAGAAACCCGCGGCGCAGTTCCTGGTCGGTTACTTCTACGCCGAGTCCTTGATCCTCGCTGAGGCTGGGAACCTAGTTGGAGCCATCCAGGTCGCTGCCGCCAGCTCTCCCGCTCAGATCCCGTTCTTTGTGGCCGCCTGCGACTACACCATGATCGGCGAGGAGCTGTACGCGGGCGCCGCCTACGTCTCCAAGGACCCCGTCATTATGGGGACCGTGGTGGCTCAGGACATCGTGCGTATAGCGCTGTACATCCTCGTTCTGGTTGGCGGAATCATCGACATTGTGTCGCCTGAAGCCAACTTCGTGAAGGACATGATCAGATTCTGATGATCCTTAGCCCTCGAATTGAGGTCGGAAGGAGGTGCAGTAAGTGAAAAAGGAAATACCGTTCATCCTGACTGTGCTTTTTGCCGCGACCAGGTTCTGCCTTGAAGCGCTAGACGCCGCGTACAACTACACTTTGCCGTCCGGCGACAAATTAGTTAACGCGCTGGCTTACGCCATGTCCTTTATGACGTGCGGAGCCATGCTTCTAGGAGCGTTGAACCTCTTCCGCATTCACGGCAACAACATAAGGATGAAACGAACAAACTGGCAGTTCAGCGTGTATCTCTTGGCGCTGCTTGTATATCAGTCGGCTGTGGGATTGTTCACTCACCATACGGCCCCCACCTACGCGTGGCTATACAACGGCGCTTACCTGCCGCTGGACGCCACTATGTTCTCGATTCTAGCCTTCTATATTGCGTCGGCAGCATACAGAGCTTTCCGTGTCCGCAACGTGGACGCGGCTGTAATGCTGGTGACAGCGTTCCTCCTGATGTTGGGCAACGTGCCCATCGGGGAAGTTATCTGGAGCCCCGACGGCTGGCTAGGGGGCTTTGCCGGCATCAAAAACTGGATCCTGCGTGTGCCTAACGCCGCAGGCAACAGAGCTATTACCCTGGGCATTTTCTTAGGCACCATGGCGTCTCAGAGCCGTATGTTGCTCGGTATCGAGAGGCGACACCTTGGTGCTGACTAATGCGTTCCTCTGAAGGCTAGCGGAAAGGAGGGAACATCATGAAGTTACTGGAACGCTTTGACTCGATAGACCCCAGGTATATCTATCTAGCGATGGCTATCGCTTTGATATTCCCGGTTCTAAAGCCAATCGGGCTTCCCATCAGCATTGACCAACAGCTTACTCAACCGGTATTCGACTGGATTGAGGGGCTCAATCCAGGAGATATCGTAATTTTCGATGCCGCGTACGGCGGCGGCTCTGATTCAGAGCTGGGTCCGCAGCTGAAAGCCTGGTTCACTCACTGTATGAAGAGAGGCGTAAAGGTTGTCGGTATAGGCCAGTGGGAACCTGGATCGACCCTGGCTTACACGGCGCTCACAAACCTGGTGCCTGCCCTTGAGGCAAAGGGCATATCCGCCAGGTACGGCGAGGACTGGGTCATGATCGGCTATAGAGGCGGCGGAATGCCCGTCATCAGGGCTTACCAGGACGATTTCTGGAAGACCGCGGGCAACGTCGACTGGGTCGACAATGATCTGAGTACGCTCCCTCTCATGTCGAGGGTGAAGAAGTGGGATAGGGAGACCATCAAGGGATTCATCTGCTTCTCCGCCGGAAGCCCGGGCCTGCCCACCTACACGCAGTACTTCCCGGATCACGACCTCTACGTTGGTGACGTTGCCGTTCAGGTAGCCGGCACCAGCAACCTCCTCCGGTCGGGACAGGTGAAGGGGATCATCCCGGGGCTCAGCGGCGCGGCCCAGTATGAGAAGCTCCTCGATGAGCCCGGCTTGGGTGTCAAGCTCATGGATGCTCAGTCGCTCGGCCACGTGATTATTATCGGTCTGGTTATTATCGGTAACATCGGTTATCGGCTCAGGATGCGCAATATGCAGAAGCGCGCATAAAGCCTGCACAAAAGAGGGAGGTGAAAGGGATGTCAATATCCACGAATCCACAGACCTGGCTTGCAGCGCTTCTGACCCTGGCAGTGTACAGCTACCTGTACAAGGAGAACTTCTTCTTCAGGATTGCCGAGCACACCATGATCCCGCTGGCTGTTGCTCACGTCCTTACGACTACGTACCATAACACCTTTATCCCGTACAAGAACACGTACGCCGTAGGACAAGGCTGGTGGTGGTTCTGGATCTTCTTCGCGCTCGGTATCCTTTACTACACGAGGTTCCTGCCTGCCAAGTATTCTTGGCTCACGCGGTACCCCATATCTATCAGCGTCGGCTGGACCCTTGGCTCCTACTACTCGGTGTACCCGAGGCAGTACGGTGTTCAGTTGGTGGACGCTATCCGAGACCTGTCCAAGTTCGAAAACCTATTGTTTTTCCTGATGTTCGCCACGTCAATGATGTACTTCTTCTTGACCGTGGGAAGGAAATCGAAGGCTTTCGCGACCGCAGGGCAGTGGGGGCGCTGGATCCTGATGGTCGGCTTCGGCGCCAGCTTCGGAAATACGGTGTCGGGCCGTATCTCGCTGTTCTTGGGGAGGCTCTCGTTCCTCTTGTCCGACTGGTTAGGAGTTAGCCTCTAGCCTCTAGATCCGAGCTGCTGATACTGCAATTGAGGGGGCGGGCGTCACGGTACGCCCGCCCTCTTTCGTTGTCTATGAGACACGGAAGTGGATCTAGGTTATTCCGTCCAGGACCAGCGATGACCATGACTCGAACTTACCCAGCAGGCCTAGTTTCGAGATCTCCACCCACGCCCCGATCATCTTATCCGTTTCCCTTACGGCTAGGATTGGAGACGGAAGGTGCACCACCGATACGACCCCAAGGTGGACTTGGCCGACTGCGTTCTTGTCATCGTTGAGGAAGCCCAGGATCGACATCGGAGGGTTTCCCGCAACGCAGACTTCCTCTCTGATCTCCCTCTGAGTGTTGACCAGTACCAGGGCTTTCAGGTCGGAAATCCGGCGCCTGCCGGGCCACTGCACCGTTCTGTCCGGGTTCATGTGGCCGCCGACGCCGATGGACAATAGACCGTGCAAGCGCGATTCTCCCTGGGTTCCGAGCCTTTTCATCACAAATATCCTTCGGTCTGCTACGAAGAGGGTATATGAAACGAGCTGTTTCATCGCGGGATCGTTTTCCAATTGCGGCCTGGGCCTGAAAGCGGCCTTCCGAGCTAAGAGCCTCCAGATTTCCGGGGTATCTTTTCGGAGTCCTCGCCACTCTCTGATGGTGCCGTAGAGCTCAGCCGTAGGTATCGAAAGAACTTGCTCGTTCGGGACATTCTTTTGTTGAGCGGGCACTCAGATCTTAACCTCTTTCTCGTCCAGGATGTATTTCAGAAGATCAAGTTCCTCCATCAATATGTCGTCTCCTGCAGCCACGGTGAGCGTGTAGGTCCTGTGAGCGGCCACCAGGTTTCGAAATGCCTTGTAGAGTGACTTTTCAACCCTGCCGGCGGCATAGAAAGCGCAAGTAAGGTGTTTTGGATCGGCGTACGCGTAGACCTGGACCAAGAGCTTTTCGCCCGCAGGGCTTACCCTGACTTTGATGTTGGTGTCACCTACGTAGATGACAGGCCCGGTCTGAAAGGGTCTCACACCGTTCTGCAGCGACATCAGGGTTTTGGCGGCTTCTTCGGCTCGACTCCTCTCGGAAAAGGTTACCGCCACGATGGGCGACGGGAGGGGATCGTCCGGGGTATATTGGACTCCGCCCACCAAAACGCCGGGTGCGTCCTGCATTGCGTGACCTCCTCATTTGCTGCCGGGGCAGGCCGTCTACAAATACTATCATATCTTCCTTGTAATCATAATAACTTTTCTTTGAGCGAGGTGATGGACGTGTCTTGGAGGAACGACTTCAGGGAGAGGACGCGGGTGATAGGCCGGGTTGGAAGGGATCTCGGCCGGGACTTACGCCAAGGCGCCTCACGAGACCTGAATGCTTTGAGGGCTTTGCCAGCATGGGTGAGGGAGACCATTCTATGCTTGTTCATCTTTGCGGTTCTCTTGGGTGCTGCCCATAGCGAGCATGGGATGTCCTCGGGGATTGTCAGTCTCGCCAAAGGCGCGGTGAGTACGGACATCACCTACGATGAAGTAAAGGCTTTCGCTCTTAGCCTACCCGACAGGCTCAAGAGCTTTGCTGCGCTTGACCTCCGGAACTTCTGGTCCAGAGCGGTGACCGGAAGTCCTACCGAACTGGCTTGGCCTGTAACAGGTGAAATCACATCGTACTTTGGTTGGAGGGCTAACCCGGGTTCGTCCGGAATGTCGCTGCACCAGGGGATTGATATTGACGCGCCTAAAGGAACAGAAGTCTCGGTAGTCCTGAACGGCGTGGTGAGGGATGTCCGCGAATCTCCGCTTTACGGGTTAGTGGTGGAAGTCGAGCACGGTGGCGGCATTACGACGCTGTACGGCCACTTGGATTCCGCCGCAGTCAAGAAGGACCAGAAGCTGTCTCAGGGCGATGTGATTGGCACTGTGGGGGAGAGCGGAAACGCCACCGGTCCTCATCTCCACTTTGAGCTCAGGAAAGACGGCATTGAAGTCGACCCGATGACGCTCCTGCCGCCTCTGGTCAAGGGACCCTAGAGCAGGAGCGAATAAGAAGGGGATTGGACGCCGTGTCCCTCCCGGTGGCAAGAGTAGGAGACACCAGGATATACCTGCACATCACATTCCTGCTGTCTGTAGCGGTCTTGGCATTGTCAGGGTTTGGACTTCAGCTTTCCGTGTTTGCCGGCAGTCTCATCTTCCACGAGTTGGGCCACATTCTTTCGGCTTCGCTGATGGGAGTTGAGATCACTCGAGTTGACGTGTGGCCGTTCGGCGCTTCGGCCAGGCTCGAGAGGTCGTGGCAATTGGAGCCTTCCGCCGACAGCGTGGTGGCCTTTGCCGGACCCTTCAACAGCGGTATTCTGGCTTCCGTGGCTTCCGCCGTTCAGCGAGCCATGGCGCAGTCCGGAGCGTCATCAGCCGCGTACCCGCTTCTTGACCTCCTGATAAAAGTCAACCTGGGGCTCTTCCTGATGAACATGATCCCGTGCTTGCCGCTGGATGGCGGCCGGATTGCCCGCTCTAGACTGGCACTCAAGGTTGGCTATGTTGAAGCGTCAAGGAAAATGGCGCGCTGGGGTCTGGCGGCCGGGGCAGCCATGGCGATCATAGGGTTGGCAGGCTTAGCTGCCGGTTATGACTGGCATGCCCTAGCGGTTGTGGGACCGTTGGTTGTGTGGGGGGCTATTGAGGAGCGCGAAAGCGCGGGGCGCCAGAATGTCATGGATATACTCACCCGTACCGAGCGGCTACGGCAGCGGCGTGCCATAACCGTCGAGGAGATCATGGTCCCGTACGACGCCACCGTGGCGGAGGTGGTCTCAAAACTTCTCCCTTCGCGCTACAACATGATTCTCGTGGCGGGGCGAAACATGAAAGTGCTCGGCCGCGTGACCGAGACCAGGCTGCTTGAAGCTTTCTACAACGGCGATACCCACTTGCGTATGCGAGACCTCTGGGAGCGGACCAAACCTGAGTGACGGTTAGCTCTCGCCGGCACCGCCATTCCTCGCTCGTATAGGCTAGGATATAATGCTTGTGACAACCTACGAGGGGAATGGCCGCTGATATTGACGTGGGACGAACTTAGGCGCGAACTAGGCAAGGTGGAGAAGCCGGCCAGATATACCGGCGGGGAGGTCGGCGCGGTCCGAAAAGACTGGGCTGCGGCTGATGTCCGCTTCGCCCTCGCTTTTCCAGATACATACGAGGTGGGAGCCAGCCACTTGGGTTCCCACATTCTCTACTCGGTGCTCAACTCCCTGGATTACGCTCTCTGCGAGCGTGCCTACGCGCCGTGGTTCGACATGGAAGCGCTCCTTAGGGAGAAGGGGTGGCCCCTCTACACGCTTGAGAGTTTCAAGCCGCTTCGCGATTTCGACATTGTAGGGTTTTCGCTGCAGTACGAACTCACATACACCAATGTACTAGCCATGCTGGACCTTGGATGCATCCCCCTCCGCTCGGCCGACAGGAGCGACACCGATCCTTTAGTGATCGCGGGAGGGCCTTGCGCGATGGCGCCGGAGCCTTTGGCCGACTTCATCGACGCTTTTGCTCTTGGCGACGGAGAAGAGCTCGCGGTGGACATCGTGAACGTGTATCGTGAGTGGAGCAAGGCGAAAGCGCCGCGAATCGACCTCCTGAAGATGCTTTCGCAGGTTGAGGGCGTCTATGTGCCATCGCTGTATCACGTGGAGTACGCTCCGGTGAACTCGGCACCCGAAGGGATGGCGGTGGCGGCCGTGACCCCGAGGAACATAGGAGGGTTTGTTGCCCCGAAAACGGTCAAGAGGCGCGTACTCAAGTCGCTTGAAGGGGCGCCGTTCCCGGACAAGCCGCTCATACCGCTCATAGCGCCTATCCACGATCGGGCCATGGTGGAGATATTCCGAGGATGCAGCCAGGGCTGCCGTTTTTGCCAAGCGGGCATGCTCTACAGGCCGGTTCGTGAACGTGACCCGGAGACCGTAGACCGCCTTGCCAGAGACATACTCGAGCGCTCGGGGTACGACGAAGTATCGTTGGTCTCACTCTCTTCTGCAGACTACACCTACATCAAAGACGCGGTCGCCAAGCTTCTGACCGAGAACCCGTGCGGGGCAAGGGTGTCTCTTCCGTCTCTTAGAGTGGACTCGTTTTCTGTTGGGCTGGCGGAGATGCTGGGCTCATCGTCTTCCAGCGGCCTAACTCTGGCGCCGGAGGCAGGGTCGCAGAGAATGAGGGACGCCATCAACAAGAGGGTCACCGAGCCGGAGATACTTGATGCGGCAGAAAGGGCGTTTTCCGCGGGCTACTCCCACATCAAGCTTTACTTCATGATCGGCCTCCCGGGGGAGACCGATGACGATGTGCGGGCGATAGCGTCGCTCGCAGCACGGGTAAGGCAGATTGGGCGCGATAAAGGGAAGAAGCCGACCGTGGTCGTTTCGGTGTCAGGATTTGTCCCGAAGCCCAACACGCCTTTTCAGTGGGAACCTGCCGAACTCCCCGACGAACTCAAGCGCAAGCAGCGCCTCCTTCGCTCACGACTGAGGGGCCCGGGTTTGGATTTCAAATATCACGACGCGGACCTCACGCAGTTAGAGGCAGTGTTTGCCCGCGGTGACCGCCGCCTGGGCGCTGCTCTAGAGTCGGCTTTCCGGAAAGGCCGCCGGTTCGATGCTTGGACCGAAAGGCAGGACCTGGGCGCTTGGAGAGACGCGTTTCTTGACGCAGGGGTTGATCCGGAGTTTTTCGCCCACCGAGAGCGCAGCAAGGATGAGGTTTTTCCGTGGGACCACTTGAGTGCCGGAGTCCGAAAGGCCTACCTGTGGCGTGAACGCGAGAAGTCGCTGGAATCCTTAGTGACCGGTGATTGCCGCGAAGGTCGCTGCACGGGCTGCGGCATTTGCCCTGATTACGGCGTAGAAGTGCGGCTTGCCGGAGGCAGAGTGGTATCGCCTTCTAGCAGCGGGACCGCCGGAAGCGAATCTGAGGGGACTGTGCTATGAAGCTGCGCGCCGTTTACGAAAAGGGCGACCGGGTACGGTTTCTGGGGCACTTGGATGTTGCCAGATGCATTCAACTGTCGATTTTCCGGGCCAAGTGGCCGGTTGAGATGTCGCAAGGGTTCTCGCCTAGGCCGAAGATCTCGGTCTACGCTCCTCTACCCGTGGGCGTATCAGGCGAAGAGGAGTATTTTGACGCGGTCCTGGGAGGATGCCCCGATTTGGCGCTTCTTGCCCGAACGCTTTCCGCCGCCCTCCCCGAGGGATTCGTTTTGCACGAGGTGTACCCCGCACCTCTCCGGGAGGAGCCGTTTGAGGAAAGCATCAAGGCGTCTTCCTACTCTGTGGACGTGAAGGGAGTGAAACCTGACAGAGTCAAGAAAGCTTTGGATGAGTTTAGGGACGCCTCGCAAGTACTTTTTGAGGTGGAGCGCCCCAAAGGGTCCAGAGTCTATGACCTAAGGCCGTTTGTGCGCAGTATGGGAGAACCTTTTGAGGCCGAGGGGAACAGGGTCGTTTTGGATATGGAGATCGCGCACGAGAAAGGACGTACAGTCCGCCCGCAATGGGTACTTTCCTCTCTTAGCAGGTATGGATTGGACTTAGATGCGAGAGAGGCCATTTTCAACAGAAGGAAGATCATATTTGGATAATTCTTTGGAGAAGCCAACGGATCACCAGGCGCCAGAAGCCAAAGCCGGTGATCTACAAGAAGCCGCTGAGAAAAAGCGGCCTACCAGAAAGAGATATACGGGGAAGCGTACCCCGCGGAAGAAGAAAACAGAGACTGTGCCGGACCAGCAGGAGAAAGACCGGGAAGAGGCAGCTCCTGAAGCCGAGAACGTTAGGCCTGCGACCGAGCCTGAAGCAGGCCACGCCGGCGCTAAGGCGCCGCCTGCGGAGGAAGCTGTCCGTCCGACTCGCCGCAGGAGAACCCGGAAGCAGCCGGCGAGCGATGACCGTGCGGAGGAGCCGCCTGAGAAGGCTGCGGAACCGCCGCCTGAACCAGTGATCGAGCAAGTAACTCAGGAGGCCGTTGAACCGGCGACTCTCGAACAACCTGCTCAGGAAGAATTGCCGTTGCAGCCCTCGGATGCGCTCTCTCAGGAAGAGCCCGAAGAACGCCACGATGAACCCCCTGCAAAGCCTGCCGCTAAGCCGAAGTCGCGAAGGCAGAAGAAGCCTAAGGCGAAGAAACAGGAAGTGAAGGCTGCTCCTCCTGTGGATGACAGGCCCCGCACTAACCGGGAGATCTTGGTGAGCGCCGCACGCGACGAGACCAGAGTTGCCCTTGTGGAAGACGGAGCCGTTGTCGAGTTCTACGTTGAACGTCCCACAAGCCAAAAGATCGCCGGCAGTATTTTCCTGGGAAAAGCTATGAATGTTCTGCCCGGCATGCAAGCGGCTTTCATCGATATTGGCGAGGAAAAGAACGCGTTTCTTTATGTAGATGATGCCCTGCTTCCCCCAAACCTCGAGGACACTGATGCCGCGCCTAAGGTCAGCCGGAAGAAGAGACAGACCATCACTGACTTGGTGAGACAAGGCCAGGAAGTCATGGTGCAGGTCGTAAAGGAAGCCATCGGCACAAAGGGTGCCCGCGTGACCCGGCACGTTACCTTTCCCGGCCGGTACTTGGTGCTAATGCCGACCGTCAGCTACGTCGGTGTCTCGCGGCGGATCACCGATGAGGATGAGAGGCAGAGGCTTCGCAAGATCGCCAGGTCTATCAAGCCTAAGGATATGGGGATTATCATCCGTACCGTGGCCGAGAAGAAGTCCGAAGACGAGCTCAAGCGAGATCTGGACTTCCTCGTCAAGCTGTGGGAGAAGGTACAGCGGCGGGCGCATTCGGCGAAAGCTCCCGCGCTCATCCACCAGGATCTCGGATTGGTTTTCAGAGTGGTCAGGGACGAGCTGAATCAAGATACCACCCGCATGCTGGTGGATGACGTGCACACTTACGGGAAGGTACTGGACCTTCTGGATTCGGTCTCCCCTGAGATGAAGGACAGGGTCATTTTCTATCGCGATCGCGAGTACCCCCTGTTCCAGCTGTACGGGGTGGACGCCGCTATAGATAAGGCCCTCCAGCGCCAAGTGTGGCTCAAGTCCGGAGGCTACCTTGTTATCGACAAGACCGAAGCGCTGACCGTGATTGACGTGAATACGGGCAGGTATGTGGGAAGCAAGAACCTTGCGGATACCGTATTCAAGATAAACATCGAAGCATGTGAGGAGATCTCCAGGCAACTCAGGCTGCGGGACGTGGGCGGCATCATCGTGGTCGACTTCATTGACATGGACTTGCCTCAGCACCGCCAAAAGCTCCTTGAGGAGCTGGAAAGGCAGCTCAAACACGACCATACCAAGACCGTCGTTGTCGGGATCACCGGTCTCGGGTTGGTGGAGATGACGCGGAAGAAGGTCCGCCAGAGCATTGATGCCACCATGATGCGGATGTGCCCGTATTGCGGCGGCAAGGGTACCGTTATGTCGGAAGAAACCGTAGCGGCGAGAGTCAGGAGAGAGATACGCAGGGTGCTCCGGAACTCGCACTGCGAGGCCATACTGGTGGAAGTCAACCCGGGAGTGGCATCGTACCTCATCGGTCCGGGAGGGCAGAACCTAAAGGATCTTGAGAAGGAGACAGGGCGCAGCATTTTCGTCAGAGGCGCCGAAGGCCTCCACCTTGAGGAGATGAACGTGAAGGCGATCGGAACCAAAGAAGAGATCGCGGACAAAGCGATCCCGGTTCAAGTCGGCGACATCTTGGAGGTAACGATTGAGGAACCTCACGAGAAGAACCCTCAGGATGGTATTGCCAGGCGGGAAGGCTATGTCATAAATGTGGATGGGGCAGCCGCGAAGGTGGGACAGAAGGTCGTTGTACAGATCATAGCGTGTCACAGGACTTACGCCAGGGCCAAGATAGCCCTTTCTTGACACGTTTTTGGGCAGCGTGCTACACTGTAACGGTATCTTTTCAGCTATGGTCATGTAGGGGGTTTCTATGTTGTACGCGATTCTTGAAACAGGCGGCAAGCAGTATAAGGTCTCTCCCGGAGAGACGCTCCGAGTAGAGAAACTCCCGGGCAGCCGCGGCGATTCCCTCGTGTTCGATAAAGTGCTGGCCGTCTCTTCTGATGGCGATATCAAAGTCGGAAACCCCTACGTTGAAGGGGCAATTGTAAAGGGCACCATAGTCCGCCAGGGCAAGGCAAGGAAGATCCGGGTTTTCAAGTATAGGGCCAAGACCAATTACCGCCGACGGTACGGACACAGGCAGGCGTTCACCGAAGTCCGCGTCGATTCCGTCGAAGGGAATGGTAAGGGCACGGCTTCTGCGTAAGGCGCCGGCCGGCGGATCCGGTGCGGTTGTCCTTTGCGGTTTCGCCGTGCAAGGGCACGCCGATTTCCGGAAGCGCGGCCGCGACATCGTATGCGCGGCGGTCTCAGCCTTAGTTCAGACCACGCTCTTTGGATTGAAGGACATACTCGGGGAAAACGGCGTTGAGGTGGTCATGGAGAGCGGCGATGTGCGGGTGAGTGTTTCACCTGAGAAGGCTGCAGAGGACGGTCCCAAGGCCATATTGAGAACCCTTGAACTGGGATTACGTGCGATAGCGGACACCTATCCGCAATCGGTAAGCATTGATGACCCTGAGCATTGAAGGGTAAGGAGGGGAGTGGCGTGATGTATATCGATCTTCAGTTGTTCGCTCACAAGAAGGGTATGGGAAGCTCCAGGAACGGGCGTGACTCCAAACCCAAGATGCTCGGCGTCAAGGCGTATGACGGAGAGTTCGTTCTTGCAGGCAGCATCATCGTCAGGCAGAGAGGCACCAGAATCCATCCGGGCCTGAACGTAGGCATGGGCAGGGATCATACCCTTTTCGCCAAGACAGACGGCTTTGTGTCTTTCGGCCGCAAAGGCCGTGAGGACAGGGTAGTCTCAATAGTTGCGGATGCACCCGAAGTAGCCGCAGCCGAGGCTGTCGGAGACAGGGACTAAGGCTTTTCATCTACTGCAAGTTTGGGAGACGAGCGGCGGAGAGATCCGCCGCTTTTCACTCTTTTTCGGACAAGGGAGGAGTCACTCATGGCTTCCCGATTCATCGATAGGGTAAAGGTAGACCTGAAGGCCGGCGACGGAGGTCGAGGTTGCGTGTCGTTCCGGCGCGAGAAGTACATACCCCGCGGAGGGCCGAACGGGGGCGACGGGGGCGACGGAGGCAGCGTCATTCTGAAGGTCGACTCCGGCATGAACACTCTGTACGATTTCCACTACCGCCCGCACCTTAAGGCGAAAAACGGGGAACCCGGCAAAGGGGCGAATCGATCGGGCAAAAAGGGAGAGGACCTCATCGTAAAGGTGCCCCCGGGCACAACCGTCCGCGATGCCGAGACGGGCGAGGTCTTGGCAGACCTCACTGAAATCGGCGCCGAGGTCGTCGTTGCCAAAGGCGGCAAGGGCGGTAGGGGCAACCAACACTTCGCGACTCCTACCGACCGGGCACCGCGCAGGTATGAGGAAGGTACCGAGGGCGAGGCCCGGCGCGTTGAGTTGGAGCTTCGATCCATCGCCGATGTCGGGCTGGTGGGCTTTCCCAACGCGGGGAAATCCACGCTCCTCAGGGCCATTTCCAGCGCCACTCCGGAAGTGGGCCCGTATCCCTTCACCACCTTGACCCCTCACTTAGGCGTGGTTTCAGTAGGCGACGACACGATGGTGGTTGCCGACATTCCGGGCCTAATCGAAGGCGCTAGCGAAGGAAAAGGTCTCGGTCACGAGTTTCTTAGGCACATCGAGCGCACATCCGTCCTACTATATGTTGTCGACGCAACGGGTTTCCGAGACGATCCGGCGAGCGACTTTCTGGCCGTCCGCCGAGAGGTGATGGCATACAGCGAGGGGATGAAGCAGAAGAAGAGCCTTGTCGCCGTCAACAAGGTTGATCTGGTCGAATCCCGTGAACTGCTGGCCGAAATAACGGACTCCCTCAGCAAAGTAGCTAAGATGCCCGTGTACCTCATTTCGGCGAATACCGGTGAAGGAATCCCTGAGTTGGTACAGGCGCTCATGCAGGTGGTTAGCGACAACGCGTAAGGTTTCAGTCAAATAAGAAGGATTTTGCAACAAAGGAGAGAATTAAACTCCTGCGTGTGTAGTCGTTTTTCGGTTCTATGGTTTTGGGGGCAATTCATGACAGCTATCGGGATAATGGGCGGTACCTTTGATCCGATTCATTATGGGCATCTAAGGGCTGCTGAAGAGGTACGACAGGGATTTGGTCTTGAGCGGGTTGTGTTTGTGCCCTCAGGACAACCTCCCCATAAGATAGCGGAGGAAGTCACTTCCCCAGAACAACGCTATTTGATGACCCTTCTTGCTACTTCAGATAATCCCCATTTCGAGGTGTCACGTATCGAAATCGACAGGTGTGGACCCTCATACACCCTAGATTCCCTACGCCACTTTAGGGAGACTTACAGCCGCGAAAAGGCTATTTACTTCATTACAGGCCTTGACGCCATCCTAGATATTCGGACTTGGAAGGGCTATAACGAGTTATTTAACCTCGCCGACTTCATCGCTGTAACTAGACCCGGGTACAGCGTTCAGACCCTTAACGACCTGGGAGAGGCCTTGGGGGACGAAAGATTCTCCAAGATTCACCCGTTCCCTGTAACTCTGTTGGCTATCGCGTCAACAGAGATCCGGCGAAAGGTCAGAGAAGGGAAGTCCATCAAGTACCTGGTTCCTGATTCGGTGATGGAGTACATAGAAAAGGAGCGACTCTATCTGACCGACCCGGAAAGACGGGTCATGAGGACCGGTAGCCCTGGATATTTGGCGTAGATCGCGCGCTGCCGCGTCTCAAGTTTTCTCGGTTGCTGGAATGGGAGGGCGTTCTGGGAGAGGGGGTGACTTTCGTGAAGACTCTGTACGTGGGCAATCTGCCGTGGAGCACGACCGACGAAGACCTGGAAAAGGCATTTAGCCAAGTGGTTGAGGTCAAGAGCTGCCGTATCATCACCGACCGGGCTACCGGTAGGTCCCGCGGATTCGGGTTCGTCGAGGTGGAAGACGCCGACGGGGAGAAAGCCGTTGAGGCTATGAACGGGACCTTGCTTGGCGGCCGCCAAATCATTGTGAACGAAGCCCGTCCGCGCCAGCCGAAATATTAATTAAGATACTGTTACCGATCTTGCCTCCTTGTCTCTCGCGGGATGTGGAGGCAGTTCCTTTTGCGCGGAACCTTTGGACTCAAGGTACGTCTATGTATCTGACATAATGCGTCAACCTTCATGTTATTGCCAGGACTCGCATGCGAGAGACCCTTAACTCCAATGGAGCGGCGAGGGTATAATGGCAGTAATACTCGATTATGTAAGCAGGGTTTGCCGAAAGGGACAGCGCGGCCCGGAGAAAAACGGTGGTGATACTGAGTGAGATCGAGGCGGTCATCCAGAAGGCGGCAGTCGCCCAGCATCTACGCTGAAGAGCACGCTGCAACGATGGACGAAACAAGGGTTTTTCAAAGGTCGGACATACCGAAGCCCCGGAAGCGGTGGCCAAGGATCTTGGGCTTCGTTGTGTTGGCTTTAGCTCTGTTCTCGGTCGGCTTGGTTTTCGGCTTCTATAAGTATATGACCGGCCTTTCCGAACTGGATATGGAACTCGGAGCGGACTTGACCGGGCGCATCAATATACTCGTGCTCGGGGTCGACGCGGGAGTGAATGGCACCCGGACCAATGAATGGACCCGCTCAGACGTCAACATGGTGGTGAGTATCGACCCGATTACCAAAGATGCCGCCATCGTATCTATCCCTCGCGACACGAGGGTTTTCATCCCCGGGAAGATCGCCGAGTACAGCAAGATGGGGCACGCTCACGCGTACGGCGGGCCCAACCTTACTATTGAGACCGTAGAGCAATTCCTCGAGATCGATATCGATTACTACGCGCGGGCGGACTTCGAGGCTTTCAAGAGAGCTGTCAATGCTCTGGGTGGAGTCGACATGGATATTCCCGAGGATATGCACTACGAAGACCCGTATCAGAATCTGTACATTGACTTCAAGAAGGGTCCCACGCACCTGGACGGGGACAGGGCACTGGAGCTCGTTCGCTACAGAGGCTACACTGACGCCGATATCGGGAGGATCAGGGTACAGGAAGCTTTCCTGAAGGCTCTAATCAAGAAAGCAGTGAGCCTTTCGGGCATAATCAAAATACCGGCCCTGTATGAGGAGTTGGCACCTTACATCAAGACCGACCTCACCGGCCCGGAGATTATCGAGCTGGCAAACATAGCTAGAGGAATCGACCCCGACAACGTGAAGATGGGTATGGTGCCCGGAATTGACAAGTACATTACCGACAATGGGGTTGAACTCAGCTACTGGGTCCCTGACGGCGAGAAGACCGCTCAGATGGTTAATGACCTCATCAAGGGCATAAGCAGAGAGAGAAACGCCGCCGTGACCATTGCTGTGGAGAACGGCAGCGGAGTACCCGGTGTTGCCGACGGTTTGGCGTCGATACTCCGGGGATACGGTTTCCAGGTGGTCTCGGTAGGGAACGCTAGTAAGCAGGACTATGCTGCTACTCGGGTCGTGGCGAGAAGTGCTGATCAAGTAGCCCAAGCACTAGTATTGCGCAGCGTGAGGCAGCATTGTCCCGACGCCCAGCCTTACAACGGAACAAGCATTCCTGAGGAAGCGCAGGTTCTCGTTATCGTAGGTCCAGATTACGGGCGCCCGACTGAATAGCGGAGGTGCGAGCGCAATAACTAACGATACACGCGAACTCACCGAGGTTGAGGACAGCATCTTGAAGGGCGAAGCGGGCGACCTGGCGCGGTCGGCCGCGACTCTCTTGGATGCAGGAAAGGCAGAAAACGTGATCGTCCTTGCGGTGCAAGGATTGACTCTCATAGCAGATTACTTCGTGATTGCATCAGCGGGCAACCAGAGGCACGTGCGGGCCCTAGCCGATCTGGTGTTGGAGGGTCTGGAGGTCGTCCGCAAGCCCAGGCACATTGAGGGCTATGAGGGAGGGCTGTGGGTGCTCCTTGACTACGGCGATGTTGTGGTCCACGTGTTCCGCGAAACTGAAAGGACGTTCTACGGCTTGGAGCGCCTCTGGGGCGATGCGCCAAAGGTCACCGTGAGCGCGAAGGCCATGTCGGGTACGAGGCCGCACGCCGGCATCTGAACCAGTACATGGTGTTGACTGTCCCGTCCATGCAGGGTATAATGCGATTTGTGACCCAACCTGCGGGTTGAGTCGCAACCCCTAAGGTGGGCCGGTAGCTCAGTTGGGAGAGCGCCTGAATGGCATTCAGGAGGTCGTGGGTTCGATTCCCTTCCGGTCCACCAGTTTGCTTTTGTGACACCTCGTCTTAGCAGGCACATTGAGTGCTGTCCAGTCCGTTGAGTCCGACATTCTAGACTTAAGTCGCCCGGGGGGCAGAAGTGCGATAGTTGCCATCATGTGGCAAGTCTCAAGGTGTCACTCAAGATGGGCAGGGAAACTGTCGTACAGCGCCAGGACCTCATTCCGGCTACGGCATCCAGTCTTCCTGAGTATGTTGGTTACGTGGAACTTCACGGTGCTCTCCGACACAAAGAGCTGGCCCGCGATCTCCTGATTGGTGGCTCCGCTTATGAGCAGGCGGAACACTTCTCGCTCCCGGATCGATAAGCCGCGCTGGCTCTCAAAGCGACCCAATCTCAACTGGTCAACGTGTTCCCCAGT
This sequence comes from Bacillota bacterium, assembly GCA_050952125.1. Classification (GTDB taxonomy): domain Bacteria; phylum Bacillota; class Sulfobacillia; order Fermentithermobacillales; family Fermentithermobacillaceae; genus UBA3951. The sequence continues at coordinate 136,545 of JBMNKK010000004.1, read as the reverse complement.
CGGAGCAGGCATGTAGAGCTTCTGGTAGATCTTGAGGAAGAACAGAATGGCAAGGATCGCCGTAGCCGCAGTCACCGTAACCAGTATTATCACGTTGTCGCTGCAGAGCAGTGCTCCCACAGTGCCGAGGATGTCGCCAATTCTGCCCGCCAGGAGTCCCACACCAGCAAGAGGCAGTAGGCTTGGAAGGCTTCGCGCGATGTCAGCGAACGAAAGGACACGATGGACGGCCATGAAGCCCAAGAAGATATATCCCAGGGCCCACATGACTGCCACGAGGGACGGTTCAGTCTTCAAGGTGATGGCTATGAAGGGGAAGACCAGCGCGACGAGCGCGCACGCCGCGCCTTCTCTCCTGCTTCTGTCATTTATGAGTCCTGCCGTGACCAATCCCAGAGCGTACCACGCTCGCGATAATTCCAGGTTCACGACGCTACTAATGTCCGCAGCGGGAAAGCTGAAGCCCACGGTTCTTGCGGTTGTTAGCAGGATTATGGCGATCGCGATGTTGAGCCATAGGCTCCTATCAACCCACAGGCGCTCACCGGGTGTAGGCTCGGGGATTCGGACCGACCCTGAGCTGCGTGTGGGTTCCTGGGCGACAGACTCGTGATCAAGACGTGGCTCGCCAGCGAACCGGAGGAGGACAAGGCTGATGCCCATTAGCAGCCAGTAGACCCACACAACACTGTCGCTCTGAAGGAACTCGCCGCGGTCAGGCAACGACACCAGCCAAGAGCCGATGCTACCGATCGCGTATCCTATGCCAAACGTCTTGCCCCTGTGCATCCCCGGCACTAGACACGAGAGCTGCATAAGGTAGTATCCTGCAACAGCGCCATGGAGCAGGTTCATTACATGGCCGGCCACCAATAGCACTACCGGGGAGTCCGCATGGAGGGCGATGGGCACTACGGCAGCTTCAGCTAGGACTAGCAACACGAAGAACTTCCGGCTCACGGCTTGCTTGCGGTGAGATCTCATTAGCAGGGAGTACGCGGCTAACCCTAGTACCTGCATTATGTAATAGGTGACCATGGCGAATACGTCTACCTGTGAGGGCGTGTAGAAGCGGAGGAGTCTGTACACGCTGGACATGTAGGCTGTGCCGGTCCACCAGAACGCGACTCCGATAATGCTGCAGTAGAGGAACCAATTCTTGTCCTTCACGGCAAGACCGCCTTCGCACAGTATGAATAGTAAGCGCCAAACCCTATACCGTGGCTCAATTCGCTGCCGCCGTGCGGAGTACCTGCTTGGAACGCCTGATGAGGTAACCTATTCCGCCACCTAGACGAAAACTAGACCCCGCCCCGCCATGGTCTCTACTGGTGGTCTGTCAGGAAATCCCGTTAAGATCCTTGGGACCACAGTACCAAAGGGTCATGCAGCCTCTGGTCCATACAGTACATGCCGCACGAGAGAGATGCTCGCAAAACACGCGAGTGTCTCCTGAGGAGGTATTCCAATGAGGAGAATCGCAGCAATACTTCTATGCATCGCTATGTGTCTCACTATGGTGCCCTGGGTGGCACACGCCGAAGGCACAGTGCAGTACGCCGCAGTGACGGCAACAGAACCTGATTGGTCTGACGCTAGCGTTGTGACGGGCTATACCAACGCGAATGACGCCAAGGACGAACAAGATTGCGTGGCTGTTGTGGTGTATTCGCTGGACGCGGCTTCCGGGGATCCCGCAGATGTCGCGGGGGACCTACAACTTCACGGGAGAACGGTGATATTGAGCAACGTTGCTGTATCGGGAACCGTCTACTGTGACGAGTTGTACCTTCTGGGTGAGTCGTCGGTGAGTCCCGATGCGAGCTACGTGATCACGGGCACAAGCGCCGGAGGGTCGCCGAAGGAGGCGCTAACCGAGGTCGCCAACGGGCCTGCAGACGGGCTGATTCCAGCCGTAGATGGAGCTGAGATCCGTTGTACAGTTACGGGCTCAACAACCACTAGTTCTGGCGCTCAAGGCCACGAAGTGGTCGTCGAGCAGGATGGGTTCCTGAGCGTCGACACGCTCCTGGAAGTGCGTGACATGGTCGTGGAAGAGGGTGGCACTGTCTGCATCACAGGCGGGGCTTACACCAACGAACTCATCATCCAGAATTCGCTCTCAGTGAGCGGAACCGTGACGGCCGACAACGGTCAGTGGCTCACACTTCGGCCCAATGCTACGGTTAGCGGCGACGGCTTGACTCTCTATCAGGAAGACGGAGTGACTCCGTTTACACCTCCCTCGGAGCACGGAGAGTTGACTTTTGAGTGGAACGGCACGTGTTGGCGTGCGATGGGCGGGGGAGGCGGCGAACCCGGAGGCGGCGATCCAGGTCCTGGAGGCGCCCCAGGGGCACTCGCGGAGTTTTATGACGCGCTGTCGAATCACTACGTCGTGAGCTCTGACTGCACTGTGTCGCCGGAGAACTCGGTGGATCTGAGTATGTGCAGCATCACCGTGAACGAAGACGTAACCCTCACAGTGGAGGCAGGGGCCAGAGTTGACCTCAGGGGAGTGGTTTTCACCAACTACGGCACGATCGTCATAGAGGCCGATCGGCTGCCGATAGTCCTGACCACGGGCGTATCGAGGTCCGGGATGACCGCTACCACGATGATGAAACCGGCGAAGACAGAGTGACCGATGGCATACTGGAAAACCACGGGACGATCACCGTAGGCGGCAACCTGGAGATCAATGATGGAGCCGAGCTTATTAACAACGAAGACGCCAGCATAGTCGTGGAGAACTTCCTGCGGCTTTCCGGGGGAGCGCAGCTGTCGAACAGCGGGAGCGTGACCGGCAGCGAAGGCGGCCGTATTGAACTCTTCGTCGACGACCATTCTGGTGTACCTCTGTCAATATCGGGCCTCAGTTTCTATGACAGTCCTGAGGATGCCGCATCTGATGATCCCACTGAGGAGCTGCGCGGCCTCTTCTATTACGACTCCGATGCGGAGAAGTGGATCCGTTCAGAAGGCCCCGGAGGCGGTGGAGGCGATCCAGGTCCTGGAGGCGCCCCAGGGGCACTCGCGGAGTTTTATGACGCGCTGTCGAATCACTACGTCGTGAGCTCTGACTGCACTGTGTCGCCGGAGAACTCGGTGGATCTGAGTATGTGCAGCATCACCGTGAACGAAGACGTAACCCTCACAGTGGAGGCAGGGGCCAGAGTTGACCTCAGGGGAGTGGTTTTCACCAACTACGGCACGATCGTCATAGAGGCCGATCCGGCTGCCGATAGTCTTGACCACGGGCGTATCGAGGTTCGGGATGACCGCTACTACGATGATGAAACCGGCGCAGACAGAGTGACCGATGGCAAACTGGAAAACCACGGGACGATCACCGTAGGCGGCAACCTGGAGATCAATGATGGAGCCGAGCTTATTAACAACGAAGACGCCAGCATAGTCGTGGAGAACTTCCTGCGGCTTTCCGGGGGAGCGCAGCTGTCGAACAGCGGGAGCGTGACCGGCAGCGAAGGCGGCCGTATTGAACTCTTCGTCGACGACCATTCTGGTGTACCTCTGTCAATATCGGACCTCAGTTTCTATGACAGTCCCGAGGATGCCGCATCTGGCAATCCCACTGAGGAGCTGCGCGGCCTCTTCTATTACGATTCCGGCGTGTCGAAGTGGGTCCGTTCGGGAGGCCCCGGAGGCGGTGGAGGCGATCCGGGTGGTGAAGGGCCGCGTCCTTGGCAGATATACACCGACTTCGGTATTCATGGGTGGGTGGACGGGCCACGTGACGTAGACGACGGAGGCGATGCGACCTTCACGCTGATGCCGGATGAAGGCTTCGTGGTCGGTCCGGTGACAGTCACCCGGCAAGCGAATGGAGAAGACTGGGAATGGGTTGATCTTCTGCCCGCCCAACCGGACGGCAGTCGCCCGATCGTTATCTATAACGTCACCGAAGATCTCATTCTCTCGGTTACCTTCGTCTCGGAGACCCCGCCTACTGTCGACAGCATCCTGCAGAAGAGCTACGCGATACTGGTAGCGGATGCCGGCAGTCCGGGAGCCGTGGAGGCAGCCCTGCGCGGTGAGATAGACGGGCTAGGGTATGTGGATGGATATAGCGTGACGGTCACAGACGTCGACCTCCCCGGAGACGGCGAAGACTACGGCACTTTCTGTTTCACGTTGACAGTCGACGAGGCGACCTCGCCGCAAACGACCGGATACATCGTGAGAGAACCCAGCAATATCTTGTTCAAGGTGGTTGGCGAGCACGAGGGTCTAGAGGTAAACGAAGTACTGATGGCCGATTCAGACGATGCGCAACTCGGTGGGTTTGAACTTCCGGCCATGGACAGCGGATCCATAGAGGTCTTCGGCGCGTACAGCGCCGGCATGGAGGGGTGGCTGAGCCCTGATGTCGCGGATGGCGCGCTCGCGGGCAGCGGCCGCTACAGAATCGTCGCTAATCAACCCTTCTACCGCCTTCAGATGCATATCGCCAATAGACCGGCGAACCCGGCCGATGAGGCGAACTGGTTCGGGTTTGACGTGATCCAGGCTGATGCATACTGCGTCTGGGTTGACGCATCGAGCGGCGCTGGACAGCAGAGGACACTGCAATGGGAGCTCAACCGCTACGCCCAGCTGACTACAGGGGACTACACTTCTCTGGTGTTCTTCGGCAACGACCGCTCCACGCTCTCGCTTCCTCCCAACGGGCTCGGTGGAGTGAGTGAGTTCTCAGTACCTACCGGTACATTCCAGGGCTACACCGTGTCGCATGACGAGGGAGATGGGGGTGACCCGACAGACGATACCTACACGGTTGAGTTCCTGTCCGACTTCTACGACCGGATTACTCTGGAGATTACGATCAACGGCTCCGTCACCCGCGAGCTCCATATCCACCGTGTGGGCGTGGAAATCAACGCTTTCGACCTATATGGCGAAAACCGACCGGGCAATGTCTTCCACGGTACCCAGTGCGGCAGCAAAGTGCACTACGACGACGGCACGGCCTACCACATTTTCGCTACCTACTGCATCCCGGATGGAGAGGATGTGCCATACGGGCTGTACGTCACCTTCACCTGGGCCGACGGGAGCACAACGACTGAGATCATAGGGGCTCCCTATGATCCGCATAAGGATCCGGAGGATTCCGTCGCTTACTTGTTCGATGGGGACAGGGGCGTGTTCGTGTACCCCGAACATGCTGACCCAGTCGACTACCTGATCTACGAGGCTCCCACAAGCGCGGGGGCTCCCGCCAAGGTCAACGTTCTGGTTCTCAAAGATGATCCTAATGCAAGCGGTAGCTTCGGCGGAGTCTTCTTCGGTTCCGGAGCAGGCGTTGAGTGGCAGGCGGACTAAGAGGGGAGGCAAGAGCAGATGAACGAGATCAGCATAGACACGAAAATGAGGTTCGTTACGATCCTCCTGACTGCAGCCGTACTGTGCGCGAGCCTCTTCGGTATGCCGCGGGTGGCCATTGCAGGCGCCGTGACGGAGGTCTCCGCGTCCTACTCAGACGGTGTTGCATCGGTTACGGGCTCAGTCTCTGAAGGTACCCATGCGGTGGCGGTGCTGGTGTATAGCGGCTCTACGCTGCTTCGCATGGAGACAGCCGGCGTCGAGACAGACTGGACATTCGCCAAATCAATTACCATGGCTCTGTCGGCAGGCACGTACTCCGTCAAAGCGGCGGACTACGACGGCGGCGAATTCTCTGAAACGACCTTCACGATTGCACCGGATACGCCTCCCGACGATTCTTCGCCCGGATCGGGTGTGCCCGGAGGTTCCGCGGGTGGCTCTGCCACCACGCCGGCTACGCAACCGGTTACACGGACAGAGACAACCGTTGATGGGACCGTATCCACCCAGACCGTTACCACGACCCTGACCGATGCCCAGGGAAACCAGGTCACCAGGGTCACTAGAACATCAGCGGACGCGGCAACAGGCGCTTCGTCCTTAGGTGTGACCATCTCAACCAGCGGCGAGTCTACAACCATTCCTTCCGACATCTTTGAGGCGGCAGAAAGCGCGGATGCTGTGTCAGTCGCGGTGGAGACCGCCGAAGGGACTGTCGCCTTTGACAAGGACGCCGTGCTCGGCATGGCTGCTCAAGCGGGGGGCGATGATCTGACCGTATCGCTGGCCAAGCGGGATGAGAGTAGCCTCCCTGACCACGTCAGAGCAGCGGCAGGCCAGGGCGTTGTGTACGAGCTGTCGATACAGGCAGCCTCAGAGGAGATAGTGGAGTTTGACGGCACCGTCACTGTGAGTATAGCCGTGCCCGATGACCTCGAGGGACAAAACGTTTACCTCTATCACATAGCGGCCGATGGAACACCGGTCTTGGTTGAGGGAGTTGTGGTCCTGAGGAACGGCGTCCGCTTCTTCGAGTTCACAACCGACCACTTCTCGTACTACGCACTGCAACCGGTCGACACTCTGCCTTTCGTTGACGTGGACGAGGACGACTGGTGGTTTGACAGCATCTACTACGTTTGCGCCCGCGGGCTGTTCCAGGGAACGTCCAGGTCCACCTTCGAACCGCAGGGAACCATGACCAGAGCGATGCTGGTGACGGTGCTCCATCGCCTAGACGGCGCGCCTGAGGCGTCGGCTATCAGTCCTCTTACGGACGTCCAGGCTGGACAGTGGTACACCGCCGCTGTCAACTGGGCGAGCGCCAACGGGATTGTCGAGGGATATCCTGACGGCAGATTCGGGGTCGGCGACGACGTAACCCGGCAGCAGATGGCGGTCATCCTTTACCGATACGCAAATTACAAGGGCTATAGCCTTTCAGCGGCTGTAGACCTGGGCGGGTACTCTGATGCGGCAGAGATTGATGCCTGGGCTTGCGATGCAATGACCTGGGCCAACGCCAAGGGCATAATCGCCGGCACCACGCCCACAACTCTGGCCCCCCGGGGTAACGCATCAAGGGCTCAGGTCGCCGCTGTCTTGATGCGGTTCGCAGAGAACGCCAACGAGTAGGGTAGGCCGAGCTCAGTTCCGGCTACCTGAGGGAGTTCACGATAGGTGGCAGGGCCTTGTGCAGTGTCGCACAGGGCCCTGCCTATTTATCGGAGGAAACCGTCTACGCGCGGTGAAAGTTTGATGCTAGACACGAACACAGCGAAGGTGCCACAAGCGCGAACTGAGAGAAGTAACGGAGGGATAGCAAATGGAAGTCATGCAGGCCATAGCGGACCGGAGAAGTATCCGCAGGTTCGAGGACAGGCCCGTAAGTCGGGAACTCATCGAGAAGGTGCTGGACGCCGGCATCAAGGCGCCGTCAGGCAAGAACAAGCAGCCGTGGCGCTTCTACGTGCTCCAGGGGACCAAGAAGGACGAACTCATCGACATCATGGAAAGGGGTCTTGCCCAGGCCAAGGCCGAAGGCCGGAACACCGGCAGCGCGGAGAACTCTGCCCGCATCATGCGCCAGGCGCCGGTCCTCATCATGGTCTTCGAGTCGGACTGGACGCTTGCCGAGCAGGGTGGACGTATGGGAAGGGCGTTGAACCTGGTGGACATCCAATCCATAGGGGCTGCCATCCAGAATATGCTGCTTGCCGCAATCGACCTCGGGCTTGGCTCTCTGTGGATCTGCGATGTTCTGCACGCGGCGGATGAAATGGCGGCGTTCTTGGGGCTCAAGGGAGGCGTGGTCGCAGCGGTGAGCCTGGGCTACCCTGCGGAGTCACCCGCGGCCCGTTCGCGTAAACCCATGGACGAAGTGGTCACCTGGGTGGAGTAGTCTACCGGTCACTACGAGTCAAGATTACGGCCACCATCGTCACCTCCTCGATAATCTCAAGATCATCCGACATTCCGCAGCATCACGGTTTCTCATCCAGTTACATAACATCGATGGCCACCGGGGTTAGAGTCCCCATGGACATCCGCGTTCTGGTTCTGTTCGCTTTCCACCCGCTGGTGCTGCTTTCTGTCACTATGCTGGGGACAACCGGCCTATCCACAATTGCCAACGCGGTCATGGTATTTATGCTATATGCTCTCTCGGTGATGGGTGGCGTGCTTGAACAGATAGGTTACTATCTCAGAAACGACTCGTTGATCGATTCAGGCATTCTTGCAAGCCTCCTGATGCCTGCTGATTCTTTATACAGGAAGATGGTTCACTACCTTCTCCCCGGTGCGGAGAGCGGTCTGGCTGCGGGTTTCTTGGGACCTTTCGGCAGCCTGGGCGAGCCGAGCGTGTGGATGATGGTGTATGCTGTTCTCTACGTTGCCATGTTCCTTGGTCTGGCTGTAAAATCGTTCTCGAAGAGAGATATCGCTTGATAATCAACGAGCCCGAATCAGTGTTCCGACCAAGATATTCGCATAAGAAGGGAACTTAATGAACGCGCGCAAGTTTCGGGATCTCATTTGTGTCGCAGCCCTTGCCTATTTTATCCCACTACTATCGTCCCTTTTGGCCGATGCTGCTATTGGAGCATTCGGCGATTTGGATCCTGATGGCGTCTTTGCGTGGAGATTCCTGCATCACGGGGCGCAGACCCTCTTGACAGTGGTGGTAATCGCTGTGCTTTCAGTTGTGTGGAAACGACCGGTGTCAGAATGGGGTTTGAACCTCAACAAGCGCGACTGGTCCATGGGAGTGTTCTGGAAGTTCTGTATCGGGTGCGTCGTATACTGCGTTATCGTAGCGTGGTTCCTGACCCCGCCGTCAGTGGGTCCGTCTCCGGCTAATTATCCGATGACCAAGCGAAATGTCGTCGGAGACCTCTTGTTCATGTTCACTATGCCCGGCATCTCCGAAGAGTTGCTTTTCAGATCCCTTGCCATCACCATCCTGGCCAGATCCTGGCGAGGTAAAGTCCAGTTTCCTGGTTTCACGGTGTCATCTCCAGGGGTAATAGCCGCTGTGATGTTCGCTCTGGCTCACATAGGGTTCACAGTTTTCCCCTTCAAGGTCACCTATCTCGACCCGATGCAGCTGATAATCGCGTTTGGGTTCGGGATTTTCTATGGGGTTATGTACGATCACAGCAAGAGCTTGCTCGGACCTATCCTAGTACATAACGCTTCCGACGGGCTTCTCGCAGCGATCACTTATCTTGCCAGGGCGATTAGGTAGGCCGGTAATCAAAACAGGTCCAGCTGTTTAGCCTGCTTTCGGCTTTCATATGTGCGCATATACTGGAAGACATCCTCAACGTCATGCATGATGCCGTGTTTCTCGCACTCCCGGCGGAAGATGGCCATCAGGTTATCGTTGTTGTCGCTCGGGATCTCGTAGCTATAGCCGTACTTGCCCTGATACTTCTTCTTAAGGCCAGGGAAGTGTTCATCAAGCTTTCTGTAGAAGTACTCGCGATTCCCTTCCCGCAAGGTAAGCCCCATGCTAAAGCAGACGATCCCGCGCACCTTAGCCTCGATGCAGTAATCGAGAATGCCCCGGAGGTTTTCCTCCGTATCGTTGATGAACGGTAGGATGGGAGAAAGCCACACAACTGTTGGGATACCATTGTCTCGCATGACCTTGAGTACTTCAAATCGCTCGCGAGTTGTAGAGACGTTGGGCTCAATGATCTTACATAGAGCCTCGTCATACGTGGTGAGCGTGATCTGAACGACGCACTTGGACCCTTCGTTTATCCGCTTCAGTAGGTCCAGGTCTCTCAGGATGCGGCTGGATTTGGTCAGTATGGCGAGTCCGAATCCGTGCTTCGCTATGATCTCGAGACACTTACGTACGTGGCACAGCTGCATCTCAAGCGGTATGTAAGGGTCGGACATCGAGCCTGTCGAGACCATACACTTGTGTCTCTTCCTGAGCAGCGCGGCTTCAAGGAGTTCAGGGGCGTTAATCTTGACCTCAATATCCTCGAAATCATGGTCCATGTTGTAGCACTTACTACGGCTGTCACAGTAGATACACCCGTGGCTGCAGCCCCGGTACACGTTCATCCCGTTTCGGGGAGAGAGGATCGATTTTGCTTCCCTGAAGTGCATAGAGACCACCCGGATATTGGCATGATGCGACGCCGGCTGAGAGAATCATATCGTCCCGCCGGTTCTCTGTCACGGAGGACTCCCATCGCTTCGCGCAGAACCTAGGCTTGGCAAGATAGGCTAGTTCCACTCACCACGTCGAACCTGGACCCCCTTGAGGCGTGGTGCTTACCTATCGGAGGTAGAAGCTGTAGAGGAAATGCCGCATCGTTTCTCCAAGATAGAATTCTCTTGGACTGGGGAGGTTTTGAAAGCTTCAAGGCCGGGATCACCTGCCTAGACCCTCAAACAGGGCAGGAGTTATGGATGTACGACAGGCTGCCCGGCCATCTCCAGTCGATGGAGTCACTCGGGGACAGGACTGTTGTGCTCTCCTACACTGACCCCTCGACAGGCGACTTAGGGACCAATGTGACATTGCTCGGCCCTGAAGGAACGCCGGAGTGGTCCTACAAAGCCAAGGGTCCAGCCTACACATTGAGGTTTGATGCAGGTGAGGAGAGGCTGACACTGCTGGAAGGAGCCAGTTCGCAGCTCCCGGGTACGGGCTGGTGGGGTTTGGAGATTGACCTCCGACTATCCGACGGCCAGCCGGTTCCCGGAATTAAAGAGGATCCTGCCGCGGATTTGGGTAACTACCGTTACCTGATCCTTGAAAACGTGCTTTATAGGTCTGCCGACCGTTTCAGCGGGGACTACAGGAAAAGCCAGGCTGTCATTCGACTAGAGGGAACCGGAGTCAGTATCCGGGATCTGGTACGTTACACCGACCACGCCCTTGCAGGGCCCGACTTTCTTGCAGTCGCGTGCAGAACCGCGGAAGGCGTGAAGGTCTCTGTGTTGAGGCGGGCGGAGTGACTACGGTATTCTGCAGCGAAAGAGTGGGGCCTTGATAGGCGCCTAGTCTGGCAGGTAGCTTACCGGATCAACAGGTTCTCCCTTGAGCCTGACTTCGTAATGGACGTGTGGGCCGGTGCTGACTCCGGTGTCGCCAACGCGCGCTACGATATCACCGCGCTTGATCTTCTGCCCAACCTTTGCCTCCAGTTTTGAGCAATGCCCGTACAGGGTCTCAATCTCGTAACCGTGGTCAATGACGATCCTCAGCCCATAGCCCCCGTCCCATCCTGCTGCTGTGACGACTCCGTCTGCGGTAGCCCTGACAGCTGTTCCGACGGGAGCTCCGATGTCGATACCGCTGTGAAAGGCGCTTACTCCGGAAACGGGGTGTCTCCTCCATCCGAACGACGAGGTAATGCCCGCTTTTACCGGATACGTGCATGGGATCGCCCTCCGGTATGCCACTTCGGCCGATGCTTCTCCCAAGACCTCGGCGGTGTCTTCCTTCAGACCGGCTACAAGCGTGAGGAGTGAATCGGACTCAATCTCAAGCTGTTTCACCGCCAAAGCCATCTGTTCGGTTGAGGTTGGACGCCAAGCCCCGCCTCTTGATAGCGGAGTAGGGCTTTCGGCGGCGCGCCAAACGCTGGTCTTGCTTGCGCTGCCGGAGTCGAAGATGCCTTCGGATCGGAGGATTTCCCGAACCCTTCGCACCTCCTCCTGGGCATCTTCGATCTCCTTGGATAGCGTCTCGAACTCTGTTTGAAGGTCGGTTATCTGATTGCCCACGTTCTCGCGGAAGGTCTCGAGATGGCGCAGTTCTGCGATTCTCCGTAGAGCGGTGACATATCCCGCGGAAGAAAAGAGGCATGTCAAGGCGACCAGGGCAAGGATGCACCCGACCGACACCACCATCCTCAGACTGACGCTGGCGGTACGGGTACGGCCGTGCGAGCTCACAATCATGAGCGTGAAAACGCGCGGCCGGTTATTCTTTACGGTTGGGCGATTGGCGGGCCGTCTCCTAAGCACAGGACAATTGCATCCTCCCGGGGCGTATGATCTAGAACATCGTATCCTACACTGGTTGCTATTGCAAGCACGCCTATTATGCGACTCATCGCTGCGTCAAATCACATGGGCTTGCAGGATGTTGGCCAAGTTGAGAAACCTCCTGACGCGAGGCGCCAGATGCTCCCAATCCCGAGGAACGCACTGCTGTAACTGCACTGTCTGGCGGATAGTGATTGTGCGGCCGGCAGTATCGCGGATTGTGAGTTTCCCGGTCCCGAAAGCCCACTTCACCTTGAGATCCACCCTTGACACGCTTGTGAGTCCCAAAGTTGATATGGTCATGGCATCTCTTTTGGAATCGAGAGAGACCCACCTCAGGCGAGCATCATGGATCCACCATTGCTTAATTCGCGGCATTCCGGCGGTTCGAGTCAACTCGACGAACACTTCATCTATCTGTTCCTCGGGCTTGAGGAGCTTCGTTAGTGTTGATCTGGTTCTCATGATCTGACCTACCACATAGTCCGCCGTCTTTGAAGGGAGCGGTGTAGGAGGGCCCACTTGCTCAAGTACTGCTTTAATAACCTGTTCGGATCGCATGCTTTGACACCGTCTTTCAGATTAAGAGTTCTCGTTGTCTTTCTGCAGGAAGTCGATGACTCTCTGGAGTCTCTGCACCTCGTAGTTGATGAGGGCAGCCTGTTCCTCCTGAAGATTCCTGCGATCCGTTATGGCTTTCTCGTGGTCCTGGATGATCTTGGCCAGTTTTTTCATATCCATCTGGTGGTTGTCGATCAGCCGGTCGGTGGTCTCGGAGAACTTGCTCAGGTATTGGTCTAGAGCTCTCTTTCTACGCTCCCCGTCCTTACACAGTTGCGAAACGGCTACACCCGTAGAACGGATCAGGTCCAAGACCGTTCTTCTCTTCACATCTGTCGGCAAATGGTCGGGTAGAGTCTTCAGATACGCTTCCGCCATGAATATCGTGCCGATGAGGTCGTCGGCAATCTTGTTGTCCTCGTAGATCTTCGTTACAGAGGCGAGGCTGGCGTAATTCTGCGCGAAGTCTTCGGGATCGCGCTGTCCGTCTAGGCCTTTGGGAGCGCTATTAGGAACCGCCGAATGCAGATGGCCGTTGGTCTTCTTTTCGGCCGCGGCGCTCTTGGGATTTCGTTCAGCGGCTGCAGTCTTGGCGTCGGGCTTAGAATCGCCCATACGTTTATCTTTGAAGATTCGACTGAAAGTCTTGCCAAAGGTGTATCTGTCTATCACTGTTGCTTGCCCCCCAGAGTGCTTGTCTATGTAGTGCCGGTATATGGCTATGCGGCTTGTAAGAGTGTAGGACTCCTGAAGAAAAACGAGATCACCCGAAAGGGTGATCCGGCGGGGAAACTACATCAATTCCTGATTAAATCCTCGTTAAGTTCGCGTTTGGCCTGCTACAGCAGCCCCCGCTCTTGCCCGCGCTTAAGTGCCTGAACTCGTCCATGAACACCGAGCTTGCTGTAGAGACTCTTTATGTGGGTCTTCACCGTGTTTATGGTTAACCCCAAGCGGTCTCCGATTTCCTTGTTCGATAGGCCCCGAGAAATAAGTCGGAGTATTTCCGCCTCCCTCTCAGTAAGGTACTCGCCTGTCGGCAACTTCTGATCGACACCGGTTTGTACCGAGACATCAGCGGGACCCTTAACAGGGGCAAGTCTGTTGGCCAGGAGGTATACCACTTCGAGACGTTCCGGCGTGAAGATGCCTGCCACTAGAGTGTTCTCCAAGTACAGAACACCGATAGGAACGCCCTGCGTCAGGATGGGGGCACAGGCGACCGATTTCGGCCTCGTCTTTCTGATGTACCTGTCCTTGGCGAATATGCCGGGGTGGTCTTCATCGATAATCACGGGGGTAAGCGTCCTATAGACAAAACGCACGATAGCTTTGGATAGTTGATCGGCTTGTTCAACTCGCACCGGTTCGGCAAATTCGGCAGTCTCCTGTTCAGAGTCCCTTCCGAACTTGATGGATAATTCGCCGTCTCGCTCCAGCAACAGATAACCCCTGTTTGCGTACGTTATATCCATGACCGTTTCCAAGAAAGACCGTAGCGCTGTGCGAGGCTCAACCTGGCCGGCCAGATCCTTTGCGGCTTCCTGAATTGCGCTAGGGCTCTCATAAGCGTTTCTGCTTCTGCCATCACTGTCCGCCAAGATCTGCTTAAGGAGTTCTGCTGAGATCTGCCCCTTTTCTTTATGTGCGGACACATCGTTTAGGAGCTCCGGGTATCGCGTTTTCAGATCCTGGATTTTCGCCGCCGCTCCCCATTTCTCGTACGCCCTGCAGGCATCGTTTATGTATGCTTTCGCGGTACTGGTCCTTTCCTTGCTCATACTGAACAGGGCAGCGCGCTCACACGCAACGGCCTCGTCTTGGACAAACCCGTTGTTTCGGGCCGCATTGATTGCTTGGTCATACAAGACCTCCGCCTTCCGATCCTTGCCCAAGATCCGCGCCGTCTCCGCTTTGACCAAGAGATACTTGTGGCGGAAGTTGCCCGGGCACAGGTCGGACCACTTTTTCATCTGCCGGCGATCCTTGGCTAATCGTTTCATCAGTCTCCTTCGTTCTCCAGCCGACAAGTGAGGATATGCAGCTGTTATGACGAGAGAGCGGTAGTACTTGCACTCGGCAGAGATCATGAATCCCACTATGGCATCCAGATACTCCTCAAGTCTCTCCATGGCCGACAAGGCCTCCACATATTCACCTTTCAGATAACGGATATGCATTTCAGAGAAACAGAGGGTAGCCAGTGAGGCTTTGTCGCCCTCCACAGGTGCCCTGACTGCCCAAGCGTCTTCAGACGAGTGCCAAGCGCGCCTGTCAGTCAGCATGGTAGCGGCATTCTCATATATCCACGCGTTAATCGTTAGATTCTCATGCTGAACTTTTTCCCCGTACTCGCTGCATCTTCTCGCTTCTGACAGGATCTCGCTAAGGGGCGTACCCAAGAGGTATTTGTTCTCGAGAATCATGGTGTGCGCCCACCCTGCTACAATCACTTCTCCTGCTCTAAGCGCGTAGTCGATCGACTTCTCCAGGTACAGTAGCCCGTCTTTCAGGTTGTGCGTCCAGTGGTTGATTAGCGCACCGAAGCAAAAATACACGATGCACTTAGTGAAGCTCTCTCCATATCGCTCTACAACCGATATCGCCGCCTTGCCCAGTTCGTACCCTCTCGTGTAATTGCCAAGGACACTCCCTTCGGCGATACCGAACCCCAAGTAACCGATGGGAGCCATTTCGGAACTGCCGTGCCTAAGGGCGTGGTTTCCTGCTTTGAGGGAGGTGAGAGCATACAAGTCCGGGTAGTTTGTGCTCGTGACCAGTATGAACTTGACCAGGAGCTCGGTGAGCTTCCTCTCTCTTGAGTGACGCATCTCGGGCAGTTCAGCCAGGTGTTGAACTTTCCTGTTCAGCATAAGCCATTTATACAGCAATATCTCTCTTGCATTGTCGAGAAAACCGGGGCGCTCCGGCATATTCATTCCGAGGGCGCTCAGCGTGTCTCTTCCTATACGCAGGGCTTTCTCGTACTCGCCGACTCCCGCAAACAACAACATCTTGAGGCTGTTTATGTCGACTTTTTCGTGTTCGGTCCTCGCGTGATCGAGTAGCAGGTCAAGCAGTTTCTCGGCTTCATCTACTCCGCCTACCATGTATTCGCACTGGGCGGATTCGAAGTGAAGGTCGTAACACAAGCGGTAGTGCTTCTCCCACGCATCATCAGGAAGGAGGAGCCTGCCTGCCGCAAAGTAGCTCAGTGCGGAATCATGGGCTACGGCTGCCTTGGCCTTGCGTCCCGCCTGCAGGTTGTAGCAGGCAAACCTCAACCTTTCACCGGGATCATCGACCAGGTCCAGAGCGCGGTTCACGTGATCCATCGTGGACAGCAACATATCGTCAAAGTCGCCCCGAAGGGCTTCCTTCAACAGCAGCTGCCCGAACCTTAAGTGGGTTCGTTTCCTGTCCGCTTCCGAGAAGAGCGAGTATACGGCTTTCTCGATTTCATCGTGTACGAACTCGAACTTCCAGTCGCCGCCTTTCTCCTGGGCCAGGCTCACAAGTCCCTCGCGCATTGCGGGGAGCATGAGTTTAGAGATTTCTGAAACCGGCTTCTCAGAGACAATGGATAGAGATCTAAGCCAGAAGGCATGGCCCAGGCATGAAGCAAGCTTCAGGATACCTAGCGTGGTCTCCGGGATTCTGGCAAGCCTCTTGAGGATGAGGTCAATCACATCCTCGGGCACCTGGAGACTCTCCACGGATTCAATATCCCATTCCCAACATCCCGTACATTCGTTGAGCTTTACGATATTCTCATCGTAAGCCGTCTTCAGTGCCTGACCGAGAAAGAACGGATTCCCGTAAGTCTTGCGGCCGAGCACATCGGCTAAGGCTCTTGTTCTGTGCGCGGGGCAGGAGAGGGTATCGGCGACAAACGAGACAACATCTTCTTCTCTCAGAGGATCGAGGCGTATAGTCGTAACGGAAGTTCTTTCACGCACGTGCTCTATGAAGTCTGCCAAGGAGCTTCCCTCAACAACCTCACTGTCCCTGTAGGCTCCCACGATTAGCAGGTACTTGGCCTTCCTGGACAGGTATGTAAGGAGCTGCAGCGAAGCCAGGTCTGCCCACTGCAAATCATCGAGAAACAGCACTAGGGGAGTACGCCTCTTCGCGAATACGCCTATGAAGTTCCCCAATGTTAGGAAAAAACGATTTTGAGCTTCTCTTGGTTGAACGACTTCCACCGGTGGCTGCGGTCCGATTATGACCTCAATGTCCGGAATGAGCTCGGTGATTACCGCGCCGCTCCGTCCCACTGCCCGCAGAATATCGGCTTTCCATGCCGCCAACCTGGCGTTGCTGTCGGATAGCATCTGCTTGATGACCATTTCCATGGCGCTAACGAAGATGGAATACGGGCTGTGTTGTTTGATGCGCCCGGCTTTGCCGTAGCCGTAGTACCCTTTTTCCATAGCCCGAATCCTCAAGACTTCGTCTACCAGCATGGTTTTGCCCATGCCGGCTTCTCCGCTTACCAGAACAACGCCGCCGCCTCCCTTGCAGACCTGCTCCAAGGCGGCCTTCAGAGACTCTGCCTCTTTGCTTCTGCCATAGAGCTTACGGGACAGGGAAAATCGAGGCTGCCTATCGTCAGGTTCGAAGGCCGGCCGCCTCATTTGTGCTGTCGCGCCGATCCGGTATCTGCACCTGGACAAATCTTGGATGAGCGCAAACGGACTCTGATATCTGTCATCCGGAGTCTTGGCGAGCATTTTCATTACTATCGCCGACAGATCCGGAGGAATCTTGGGGTTCGCTGTATGCGGCGCCGTGGGCTCTTGAGCCGTGTGGACCCAGACCCATCCGGAAGGCCCCGCGGCTTGCAGCGGAAGCCGCCCGGTGAGCATCTGGTAAAAGACTATGCCGAGGGAGTAGAGGTCGGCGCGGTGATCAACACCGTATGCCGTCAACCCGGTCTGCTCCGGAGCCATATATGCCGGGTTCACTGACTCCACAACTGATTTCAGGTCTGTATCGCGAGCTTCTGCCGCGAAGCCCGTTATCGTTACTTCCTTGGTCTCCGGGTGGATGAGTACGGTCTCGGGACTGATGTTTCTGTGGACTATGCCCTCTCGGTGCAACCTCCCGAGCGTCTCTGCCATACGCGCGGCCATATCCAGGAAATCCCCAAGGTCTACGGCTCTGCCTCCGGTGTACTGTGCAAGCGGCACAGCACCTTTGTCTTCAACTACAAGAGCGAGAGTCGAGTTCGCGTCTACCAGTTCAATCGCCCTGGCGATACCCTCTATCTCAAGATCACGGGTCGTTCCGTATTCGTGAACAAGGCCGGCAATATCAGAAAGCGAAGGAGTCGCGTGCTTTGGCACCTTTATGAGAACCGGTGCATGCCTCTTTACTGACCAGCCGCGGTAAACCTTCGTCCTGAAACCCTCAAATATCTCATCGCGGATGATGTAGCCCGGGAGATCCAACATATGTGCCTGTCCTCGCCAACCTCATAGTGCATCGGGCAGATTTACAGGGTATCCTGCAGTTGAGAGACATTCTACCACATGTTGTATACTTATCCAATACTCTTGTATGAGAACAGGAAATTACAGGAGAATAGCGCGTCGGCATAGAAAAGACTGAGGGCGGGATATCTCGGTACGCAGTTCCGGCTGCTGCGGAACCTCAACATGCTGCTGCCTTAGCCGATACTGTTGGTGTTATGTCAACACGACCGGAGGTGTCTTGATTGGAGTGCGGCGGGCGCAGTTCAGGACCGAAAGAGGGAACGCGTTCCCGGCGTGATATAGGCGGTTTCAGTGCATTTCTGAGGGAAGCGAGACGGGCAAAAGGCCTATCCATCAGGCGGTTGGCAGAGGTGGCCGGAGTCTCCAACGCCTATTTGTCCCAGGTTGAGACCGGAGCGCGCGGTGTTCCTTCTCCCAGGATCCTCAAACGACTTGCCCGTCCTCTATGCGTCACAACTGCCCGGCTTCTCGAGGTTGCCGGGTACCTTCCCGGTCCGCTGCCCGTAGACGGTTCTGCGACTGTCGAGATGGAGCAGTTTCTCAAGGAAAGCAGCGTGCGATTCACGCTTGACGGTAAGCCGGTTTCACCGGAAGACATAGATGCTGTTCTGCAGTTTCTTCGAGACCGCCGCCAGCCCAAAAACTGACTCTAAGTGATCGCCGGTCAATGGAGAACAGGGGGTATCAGTACGTACAGCAAAGAGGAATATGCCGCTCGGGAGGCAGCCCAACGGCAGAGGCTGGTGGAAGTTGCTCTTGGCCGGGCTCCTGCCGATTTGGTTATACGAGGCGGGCGGCTTGTTAACGTTTACACCGGAGAGATCGAGGAAGGTCTCGACGTTGCTGTAGCCGGCGAGCGAATCGCCTTGGTGGGTGACGGGTCCGGTTGTATAGGACTTAAGACCAAGGTTGTGGATGCGAGAGGTGCCTACCTTGTCCCCGGCTTCATAGACTCCCACTATCATATAGAGAGTTCGCGGATGGCTCCCTGGCGCCACGCTGAGGTGACTCTTCCGCACGGCATCACTGTATTGGTGGAAGACCCTCACGAGGCCTGCGCACCCGGCGGGCTGGACGCCATCAGGTATATCCTTGAGAACACCGAGGACCTCAAGCAGAAAGTCTATGTGCAGGTGTCTTCTGCGACTCCTCCCAGCAACGTGGAAACTACGGGCGGGTACATAGGAGGGGAAGAACTCAGGAAGGCCCTGACCTGGCCCCGAGTGATCGGCCTCGGAGAAATGATGGACGCTCCCAGAATCTACAGCGGCGACACCCGGCAGTGGGGACTCCTTGAGGCTGCGTATCGTTGTTGGCAGAGTATCGAGGGCCACGGAGGATACTCGGGGAAGCATCTTTCTGCGTACGCGTCGGCGGGAGTCCGCTCAACCCACAATACCGCCAGCCCTGAATGGGGCCTGGAGATGCTTAGGCGCGGCTTCGACATTCAGCTTCAGGTAGGCCGGGAAGTCGAAACCATCAAAATGCTGCTGAACAGCCAGATTGACTGGACTCGCGTCGGCCTCGCGGTTGACGACAGGCCGGTGCAGAACCTGCTGGAGAAAGGCGGACTGGATAACGAGGTCCGCGAGGCGATCAGGCTGGGAGTTCCCGAAATCTGCGCTTATCAGATGGCCACTCTGAACAATGCCCGGCACTGGGGGTTTGAGCGAGACCACGGCTCTATCAATCCCGGAAG
Source organism: Bacillota bacterium (assembly GCA_050952125.1). GTDB lineage: Bacteria > Bacillota > Sulfobacillia > Fermentithermobacillales > Fermentithermobacillaceae > UBA3951. The sequence continues at coordinate 116,919 of JBMNKK010000004.1, read as the reverse complement.
GTATGCCGACATTCTGTTTATCACCGATCTGCGCGATGTCACGATTTCCCGCGTCTATGCAAACGGAGTTGAGGTGGCAAGAGACGGTGCCCTCACCCTTCCCATCCCTCATCGCCCCGCTCCTCTCTACGCGGTTGACAGCATACACCTTAAACGTCCGGTGACAGCGGAAGACTTCGCTGTGCGCGTGCCCCGGGGACGCGCTCAAGCCGGCACTGTGGAAGCCGTAGTCATCCCGCCCTATACCTGGACAGGTGATGTCCAGGAGATAAGGATGCGGCTTCCCGTGAGGGACGGACTTGTGCAGCCGGACTTCTCCCGGGGCATTCATAAGGCGGCAGTTGTAGAGCGGCACCGGGCTACCGGAAACATTGGCCTTGGATTCTGGCAGTGGGGGCTGAGACGCGGGGCCATTGCGACCAGCGTCATGCACGACAGCCACAACATCGCGGTCATCGGAGCTAATGATCCGGATATGGCGCTGGCTGTGAACAGGGTAGCTGAGATCGGCGGGGGCATAGTTGTTGCCGGCGAAGGCAAGATCCTTGCCGAGCTTGCCCTCCCCGTATGGGGGCTGATGTCCGACGCTCCTCCGAGAGAGGTTGCCGAAGAGTACAGCAAAGTCGAGAGTGCGGCTCGAACCCTCTTTCGAGATGGTTTGAACCTGCTGCCGGCCGACAAGATGAGGCCGAGCATGATGCAGGGCCTAAGAGAAGAGCCGGCGGACCAACTGACCTTCGCCTTCTTAACCTGCTATCCGAGGCGATACATGCTGACTGACCGAGGGGTATTCGACATGTGGACAGAGACGCCGGTGCCGCTGATCCGGTAGTTATGCGGCACGGCGCAGACGAGTAATCGCGGCCTACCGGCTGGAACCTCTCATATACGCAGCAAGGACAATGGGACTTGCCTTCCCGCAGGAGGGACTCCCCATTCGTGCCTGGATACCTTTGGCGGGTAGAGGCGTCCTGAAAGGCCGGCTTGCACAACGGCTTGTTTACTGACGCCTATGTCATCTCTCCACTGAGTGACTGTGATGGACGGATGCCCGTAGTCCACAAGGTAGACAGGAGTAAGGTGGCATCCTAGGAGCTTTAGGGCGCTGGCCCTGTGGTGGCCGTCTAGGATTACCATGGAACTCCTGTCTACCATCACCGGATAGTGGAGGGCGCCGTCTCTGGCGATTTCCCTGACCAAGAGCAAGAGCCTATCCCGGTCCACCTGCTCATGAGGGACAAGGGCTGCACTGTCTATTAGAGCGAACGAGTATATGCCGTTTGCTTGCTCTTGTGATGCCATTGGAAATCTCCTCCTATCGGGTCTTGGGCAGTTCAGATAGAGCTTGTTTGAGCTCCTCCTCGGGGTGAGCGTAGTCCTGAAGGCGCGACGCGCTGAACAACTCGTAGGATGCAAGGTCGAAATGGCCGTGTCCGCTCAGGCCAAACAGAATGCACTTCTCCTCGCCGGTTTCTTTAGCTTCCAGGGATAGGTCTACGGCCGCCCTGATCGCGTGGGCCGATTCCGGGGCCGGCAGTATGCCCTCGGTTTTTGTGAAGAGGGCCGCCGCGGAAAACACAGGCAGTTGGTTCACAGCTCTGGCCTCGATGTAGCCTTGGTCCAGGAGGATACTGACTAGAGGCGACACGCCGTGGTAGCGGAGTCCGCCCGCGTGAATGCCTGCGGGGACGAAACCGTGTCCGAGGGTGTGCATCTTGATCACCGGCGCCATTCCGGCGGTATCGCCGAAGTCGTATGCGTAGGCACCCCTTGTAAGAGTTGGGCATGCCGCGGGTTCCACCGCGATTATCCTGGGGCCTCGCGAACCGGTCTGCAGCGCGGCCTTCAGGAAGGGGAACGTCAGACCTGCGAAGTTGCTTCCTCCTCCGCAACACGCCACTACGTAGTCGGGGGTGTCTTTGGCCATCTCCATCTGTTGGATGGCTTCCATTCCTATGACCGTCTGATGGAGCAACACGTGGTTTAGCACGCTTCCCAGAGAATACTTCGTATCCTGGCTTTTTGCAGCGACCTCGACAGCCTCGCTAATCGCGATGCCAAGACTGCCGGGCGACGACGGGTCTTTCTCCAAGACGGCTCTGCCTGCCGCAGTATGGGGGCTGGGACTTGGAGTGACTTCTGCCCCGTAGACGCGCATGAGCGAGCGGCGGTGAGGTTTCAGGTCGTAGCTTGCTCGCACCATGTACACCGAGCAGTCGAGGCCAAACTGGGCGCAAGCCATAGCCAGGGCAGAACCCCATTGCCCGGCGCCGGTTTCGGTAGTAAGGTGCCTCGTGCCGCTGATCTTGTTGTAATACGCCTGGGCCACCGCGGTGTTCGGCTTATGGCTCCCTACGGGACTCACGCCCTCGTACTTGTAGTAGATCCTGGCCGGAGTTCCCAGAGCGGCCTCCAGCCTGCGAGCCCTGTAGAGCGGAGATGGCCTCCACATCCTGTAGGCGTCAAGCACCGGCCCCGGAATATCCACCGTAGGTGCGGCGGAGACCTCCTGCTCGATAAGAGCCATAGGGAATAGGGGCTCCAGGTCCGCGGCGTCCAAGGGCTCCAGAGTCCTGGGGTTAAGGGGCGGCGCTGGCGGAACCGGAAGGTCCGGTACTATGTTGTACCAGACAGTGGGTAGGTCCCTCTCCTTCAGAACGAACTTGACTACCTTCTCGTCCATCTTTCATCTCCCTTTCCTCGTTTTCCGCACACAAAAAACCCGCCCTCGCATGAGGACGGGTTGTTATGCCGCGGTGCCACCTCGCTAAAGACCGTAAGTACCGCAATCAGCGGCTATCCGGTCTCACTCGTTTCAGGTACGGAGGCCTTAAGCCTCTTATACCCTCTCCTTGTAACGGAGGATCTCCGTCAGACCCTACTTGTGTGACTTTCGGGCCTGCTGCTCCCGGGTCCATTCGGCAACTCTTTCCGGCACCGGCTTTCACTGTACCCGGCTCGCTGATCCCGGAGGTGATGCGCCTACTAGCCCCGTTCATCGCTCTTTGCGCGACTATACGGTTGTGATTGCGCCTATCCTAGCACCTACGGATGGAACTGTCAAAGGAAATAACGGTCTCGATCCAATGCTTCAACATGAGCTTTGAGCAGGAATTGTCGATACTGCCAGAGAACTGGCCCGCTTTAGGGGGCGTGAGACCTTGAGGCTTACCACAGAACACTTGGAACTTAGAGAATTTGACCTTTCTGATATCAAGGACGCTGCCGCGTACCTTTCGGACCCCCAGGTTATGGAGTTCGTCGAGCCGCCGTTTGACTATGACAAGACAAAGGAGTTCATCTTGACGCATGGGATGGCAGCTGAGCCTCATGTTTATGCCTTGGCGGAGAGGCCGACGGGCAACCTTGTGGGGCATGTGATCTTCCACAGGTTCGAGAGTGATCGAGTTTTCGAACTGGGCTGGGTATTGAGAAAGGAATACTGGGGAAGAGGATCCGCCCTGGAGATCAGCCGCGAGCTTATCAGTTACGGGTTCCGGGTACTCGGGCTGGAGAAGATCGTGGTTGAAACTGTTGCGAACAACCTCAACGCCAAGAAAATCATTGAAAAGCTCGGTATGGTCAGAGAGTTGAACAGCGAAGGAGACCTGGAAGTGTGGTCGCTGAGCCGTCCGGATTCCGGCTGCTAGCCGACCTCCCCCGCTAAGCCTCTCGCGTGCCCGAGATGTTGTTCGCTTACCTCGCCGCTACATGCCGCTTCTCTCCTTGTTGTGCCCCACGTTCTTGCCTAGGCTCCAGCGACATAAGTTTATCTGAACACTACACCGCTTTAGGAGGTAGGGTAAGGTGGACCGCGATCATAAGGAACTCTTGATGTCGATTCTCAGGGAGCTTATAGGCGATGACGAGGCGACGAAGGGCCATAAAGGTTACAGATCCCCATGCGAACCCGATGAGGAGTTTGACGTATGTTGCGGTGACAGGGAGTCCCTCTGGTTCCAGGTGCTGCTCAAACTTCAAGCTATACTGTGTCTCTTGAGGAATCGCAGGTTCGGCCTCAGAGAGATCAAGCGCGAGGTCAAGGCGATAGAAGAGAACATGAACGGCGGTAACGGTAACGGCATAGCAGGAGCTCAGTCCACAGGCCCGATCTTTGTCCGTACCGGGCAGAACAACGCCATCAACGTGAAGGTCCAGAACGTTGGAGACGCTCCGGCAACCGCATTGGTCCGCCTAATCAACATCGGAGTGGATCCGCCGCAAGTGACTGCAAGTACTGTGTTGACCAACATCGCTCCGTGTACGGCTCAGGACGGTGTCGTGACGGCTCCCGCCGGCGATTTTGAGGTCGTCGTATGCCCTTCTCCGGTTGATGCAACCGTGCGCGTATTTGTGAGTGTGCATAGCGGAAACGCGGCCACAAGTGCGTTTGAGTATGTCATCAAGGCGAGTGAGATGCTGCCTTTGGTTTGCCCGTTCTGCGAGCCGGAATAAACGCACCTGTTTTCTGCCGCCGGCGGTGTCAACGTTGCACGGCCGGCGGCGCATTACCAGGGGACGAACTGCCAGCGGGGGATGCCCATGCCGCGGATCGGGCGAGGCGAAACCGAGAGAAGTCGTTTTTGGCACGGCGGGGGAAACCGTCCCGCCCGGTCGGCAACGATGCTCGCCGCACTGCTCATGGTCTCGCGCGTCGTTGGGTTCGTGAGGTCTCAAGTCATGGCTCACCTCTTTGGGGCGACCGGGGAGACTGACGCTTTCATAGTAGCCATATCGGTATCGACATTGGTGACCGCGGTCACCGGGCCGGTTACAGTCACGTTCCTGCCGGTGTACGCCGCGGCGGTGGGGAAAGGCGATGGACGAGCGGCCTCAAAGGTTGCGTCAGAGACCATCGCTCTTGTCGGCAGCTTCATCGTGTGCGCCTCGGCGTGTTTGGCGGCCTTCGCCCCACAACTGACCAGGATAGTGGCTCCGGGATTCACTGAGGCCACTTACGCTAAAGCTATTGCTCTTGCCCGCATCCTCTTGGCGGCCATGGCGCTTCCGCTCTTGGCCTCGTTCGCAAAGTCCATATTGAACACCGAAGGCCGGTTCGCCGTGCCTGCAGTAGCCGACATCGTTGAAAACGTCGTTGTAGTCCTTGCTCTAGTAGTCCTCGCTCCAGCTTTGGGTGTGATTTCGTTGGGCATCGCGTCCTCGGCGGGTTTTCTCGTTCTTTTCCTTATGCAGTACGCCTGCCTCAAGAGTTCCGGTTTGTGGCCGCCGCCGGAATGGGGCTTTGGACCTGACACGCAAAGAGTTCTGGCCCTCGCGCTTCCGCTCATGGGTGGTTCGGCTTTTGCCGGGCTTCACAGGTTTGTCGACAAAGTGCTGGCGTCCAGGCTGGCCGAGGGTTCCATGGCTGTGCTCGAATACGCTGAGCGGATCCGGTGGCTTCCCCTTGGGGTGTTGGTTGCCGCAGCTACAACCGTAATGGCTCCCTCTCTCTCCGGGATGTGGGGAAAGGGCGATGACCGAGGTTTTGCCCGCACGCTGGAGGCGAATCTGAGGAGCATTTCGTTTATCTGTATTCCCGTGGCGGCAGGTATGATGGCATTGGCCAAGCCTTTAGTCAGACTCCTTTTCGAGAGAGGCGCCTTCACAGCCGGCGCCACAAGCGCGACGGCGGCTGCCCTTATCGCGTACGCTCCCGGTCTGGCAGCAATGGCTGCTCTCCGCATAGTCACGACCGCTTTCATTTCCTCTCAAAAGACAGGTCTATCGGTGCTGCTCGGCATATGTTCATCCACCCTCAATATCGGTCTTGACTACGCTTTCGTCGGTCGCCTCGGCCATATCGGGCTCGCTTTAGCGAGTACCGTCTCCGGATTCCTGACTTTCGCGGTGGCGATCTCGCTCTTGCGGCGCCAGTACCGGTACCGTTTGAACCTTCGATCTCTCGGCGCGTCCACCGCGAGGATGGTGATGGCGGCCACCGTGATGGCCGCCGCAGCCGTGCGTCTCTCAGATAGGTTCGGCCTCAGCGCGGGAACCGGCTCTACCGCTAATGACTTCATCCTCCTTTCCTGCATAACGCTAGCTTCCGCGGCGACCTATCTGGTCTTGACTTTCGTTCTCCGTTGCGACGAGGTGTTCGACCTGATCGAGTATCTCGGGCCAAGACGGTAACGCCCCACTACCGTCAACCTGCGACGGTTGGATACAATGCTCACGGGGTGGACATTGTTCCGTCTATGTCCATCCGTGAAAAAACGGGCCGAGCGTTGACAAAGGAATCATTCCTAAATAGGATCTATTACAAGCAAGGAGTGAATCTGTCGTGGACACCATTAGCAACCGGGCAACAGATGAGCAGCAGGCTTTGAGACTTGCAGGAATGCGGGTCACCCCGCAGCGGTTGGCTATTGCCAGGCTCATGCGAGGAAGCAAAGCGCATCCCAGCCCGGAAATGGTGCACCATGAACTCAAGCCGGATTTCCCGGGGCTTAGTCTGAACACGGTCTATCAGACGCTTCACTCTCTCGAAGAGGCAGGGCTCATCCGCCGCATCAGCATGGAAGCAAATGTGTTTCGGTATGACGCGAATGTCGCTCCTCACGCCCACCTGATTTGCCGTTCCTGCGGGAGAGTGGATGACACCAACGGTACCCTAGAGCCGCTGTTGCGAGACCTCTTACAGAAAGGCTCCGCCACGACCGAATGGGACATTCTAGCCATGGATTGCTGCTTCTATGGCTACTGTCCCGAGTGCCAAAAGGCTAAGGAGACACTCCAAGTACAGGATCAGGAGGAATGAGAAGTGGAGCTCGATCTGATTAACGAAGTCAAACTCGGAGTCTGCAAGGAAACTGCCCTTAAGGAAGTATCGGAAAGGAACTATCGCGGCGAGACAGCGGAAGTGGGACTCTACCTGGCAATGGCTCGCCAGGCTTACCGCGAAGGGTATCCGGAGATAGGTGAAGTTCTGATCAGGATAGCGAACGAAGAAGCGGCGCATGCGGCCGGTTACGTTGAGCTGGCAGGCCTCATTTCCGAGTCTACCAAGGAGAACCTAGAGAAGATGCTGGCCGGAGAACAGATGGCTAACAAGTCCAAGAAGGAAGCGGCAACGAAGGCAAAGGAGCTGGGCTTGGATCCCGCTCACGATTACTTTGACGAGACCTCACGTGATGAGGCCAGGCACGCTCAGGCGCTTGCAGGCATGCTGAAGAGGTACTTCCCGGAAGGGTAAGGAAACGGTTTTCGGGGCCGATCACACATACCGCGCGGTTAGAGCGCGTTGACATAAGCACCAACAAGGGAGTCCGCCCAAAAAAGGGCGGCTCTCTTGTTTTATATGGCAGTAGTAGGGCGGGTTTAGTGATCGCGGCACCTGGTTTGCCTGTTCTACTTGCCCCGCAGCCTTTCCAGTTCGTCAAGTGTTCTCGGCCAATCGTCCTTCAGGAGGCGCGACAGCCCCCTGTCGGCTAGGATTTTCCCGCCCGTTTGGCAGGTAGGGCAGTAGTTCGCCTCGTTGTCGGCGTACACGATCCGTTGGATAGGGGCGCTGCAAACGGGACACGGCTTGCCGTACTTCCCGTGAACCGCCATTTCGGGGTGAAAGGCCGTCACCTTCTCGGGTAGATAAGGTCCTGCTTCGCCTCGCAGCCGGTCAATCCACTCCGATATCACTTCGACCGCTGCGCGGTGAAGGTCTGCAAGCCTCCGGTCATCCAGGTTACCGGTAAGGGCAAAGGGGGATAGCTTTGCCCGGTGAAGTACTTCATCTGAGTATGCATTGCCGATTCCGTCAACTATGCTCGGATCTGACAGCGCTCGCTTGACAGTCCTGTTCTCACGGCGCATCGCCGCGATAAAAGCTTTGGGCAAGCAGTCTAGGACGCTGACACCCCCGCGGTCAAACTGCGCCAGGCTGTCTCTTCCGCGCACCAAGTGCAGTGAAGCCCGGTGTTTGGTGCCTGCCTCCGTCATGAGGAGCTGCCCTTCGGGAAACTCAAATGACGCGATGGCGCTATGACTTCGGCGAGAAGGCTTCTGCGCCGCCGCAGCTGCCCACCGCAGTCTTCCCGCGATCATCAGGTGGAACACGGCGAAGTAGTCTTCTTCAAATGCCAGTACAATGCGTTTGCCGATTCGTTCGACACCTGTCACCGTTCGCCCGATAAAAGCAGCAGGTTCGGGCTCAGCTGTGCGCAGGAGAAAGGGGCTCCTTATCTTCACCGCGCACAAGGGTTGCGACACCGTAAGGGCGCGGAGCCGCTCTACGTATATGGTGATGTCGGGGAGTTCGGGCGTTTGGACCACCTTCTCTACCTAAGCCTAATGGCGAAACTTGGGCCGCGTCAACCGGCTCGCGAGCGAAGGAATAGCGCCGCCGAACGAGAATCCACTCGCTGTACCGGTCTGCGGCGGTGAGGCGCGGCATATCTCTGCCTGCATTAGAGAGGCTGATAGGGGGACCTATGTTTCGGAGACCTGACTATGCCGAGGTGTCGGCTGTCGTCATGAATACCTTCATGGTGATGAAGGTTTGGGGAGACAAGGCCCGTCCGGCTGCCGCAAAGGCTTTCCGGGAGATAAGGCGCGCCGAAAGCCTGATGAGTGCCTTCAACCCTTCGAGCGATGTTTCCCGAGTCAACCGCGAAGCAGGCGTGAGGGCTGTAAAAGTGAGCCGTGAGACCTGTGAAGTGCTTAATCGCGCTTTAGCTGTATCAAGACTAAGCGGAGGTGCTTTTGACGTAACGGCAGGTCCCGTGACCATGCTGTGGAAGAAGGCGCTCGACAGCCGTAGGTTGCCCGAGAAAGGTGACATCGGCCGGGCGCTTCAGTTGGTCGGCTACACGTTGCTCGAGGTAGATACATCGCGGCGCTTGATCCATCTCAAGAACAGGGGATCGAGCATTGACCTAGGCGGTATCGCTAAAGGTTATGCGGCGGACAAGGCATTGTCGGTCTTTCGCCGGTACGGGGTGAGTTCGGCTCTCCTTGATATAGGAGGCAATATCGCTGCGTTCGGGACCAAGCCGGACGGGGGCCCCTGGATGGTCGGTATACAGGACCCCGCCGCTGAGCGTGGGTCATTCCTGGGCGCTGTCGGAGTAGTTGACAAAGCTGTTGTGACCTCAGGCGGCTACGAGCAGTATATGGAAGTCGGCGGAAGGCGCTATCACCATATCGTCGATCCGCGTACCGGTATGCCTGCGAATCCCGGCATCCGGTCGGCAACCGTGATTGCTGACACAGGGCTGGAGGCGGACAGTCTGTCTACCGCAGCGTTTGTGTTGGGACCGCGAAGCGGCGCCGAACTCGTGGAGGCCTGCGGTGCGGATGCGGTGTTTGTAGGCGATTCGGGCAAGATCGGCTTAACCGCCGGTATCGCCTGCGCCTTCGCCAAAGAGCCCGGAACCCTTATTAACACTGTTCCGTAATAGCATCCGGGGCCGAGAAAAATGAGGGAGCGGCCGGTGCTATAATAATCCGGTATCTGTGCTGTACGCAGCCTAATCAGGGAGGGTTCCTTGCTTGCCCCATCAGGTCTCGAAGAACTGGGCGACGCCGACCAGGCTAATAGTAAGTTCGTTCGCGGCGGTGATCCTAGTAGGAACCGTTCTCCTGATGCTGCCTGTGTCGACATCTGCTGGCGTATCACCGGGGCTCATAGATGCCTTGTTCACCTCAACGTCTGCAGTCTGCGTGACCGGTTTGGTTGTGGTCAACACCGCTCATTATTGGAGTACATTCGGACAAGCTGTTATCTTGATTCTGATTCAAATAGGGGGCCTCGGTCTCATGACCTTCGCCACCGCTCAATTCTTGGTGACCGGCAGGCGGATTGGCCTTAGGCAGCGGCTCATAATACAGGAGCAGACCGGGCAGTGGAGCCTGTCCGGTTTGGGTGTCCTCTTGCGCAGGATATTTGCGACCACGCTTCTTTTTGAGCTGCTGGGAGCGATTATCCTGGCCCTCCAGTTTGGCAAGGCCAGGGGCCTCACTCCTCTCCGGGCTGCTTTTTACGGGTTCTTCCACTCGGTGTCGGCATTCTGCAATGCGGGATTTGACATACTCGGCAATAACCTCATGGATTTCAACAACAACGCTCTAGTTCTGCTGACCGTGAGCCTTCTCGTCATTGTCGGGGGAATCGGGTTTCACGTCATAGTAGACCTGTATACCCACCGGGCAAAGTGGAAGGACTTGACCCTTCATTCCAGGGTGGCCCTGAAAATGACTGCCGCACTGCTCACTTTGGGCACTTTCGCGTTTTTGGCCATTGAGGGGAACAACCCGGGGACGATGGGAAGCATGGATATCCGGGGAAGGCTCCTCGCGTCGTGGTTTCAGGCAGTCACATCGCGGACTGCCGGTTTCAACTCAATAGCGGTACAGAATCTGCTTACCGCGAGTACATTCATCACGATGATACTGATGTTCATTGGCGCTTCCCCCGGGGGAACGGGCGGCGGCATCAAGACGACCACCTTTGCCATTGCGGCAAGGTTTGCGGTTGCCGCAGTGAGGGGTGAGGATGACGTCGTGTTTGAGCGCAGGCGGATGCCTCAGGATCTCGTCATTAAGGCCATCACCATCATTCTGGTTTCCACGGCGTTGGTCATGGTTTCTACACTGATATTGACCCTTACCGAAAATGCCGCTTTCCAGGACATTCTCTTCGAAGTCGTTTCAGCATTCGGCACTGTTGGGCTGTCAAGGGCCATGACGCCGGAGATGACGTCTATCGGCAAGCTGGTCATTGCGGGAACCATGTTCGCAGGAAGAGTGGGGCCGCTGTCATTGCTTATAGCTTTGTCTTCACCAAAAGGAAGCGGGAAGTACCGCTATCCCGAGGAGAAGGTAGCAGTAGGCTGAAAAGGTGAGTGATTGACTTGAGGAAACAGTTCGCAGTCATAGGGCTGGGGAGGTTCGGTGGAAGCCTGGCAGCTACCCTGTCCAGGCTAGGATCCGAAGTGATGGCCGTGGATGTGAACGAAGATAGAGTAAGGGAGATCGCGCCGCTTGTCACAACGGCGGTTCAGGCAGACGCAACCCAGGAGGGTACTCTGCGAGACCTGGGGATGAAGAACTTCGATGTGATTGTGGTAGCCATGAGTGCTTTTGAAGCCAGCCTTATGGTTACCCTGCTTCTGAAGCAGATGGGTTGTAAGCAAGTGATCGTGAAAGCGTCAAGCGACCAGCACGGGCAGATCCTTGAGAAGGTAGGCGCTGACCGAGTTGTCTTTCCCGAAAAGGACATGGGAGAACGGCTGGGCTTTTCTCTCATCTCGGGCAGCCTCATCGATCACATCGAGCTGTCTCCTGAGTACAGCGTGTTCGAGATTGAAGTCGCAGGCGCTCTGGCCAAGCGGTCCCTGCGTAGCCTGGATCTGCGCCACAAGGCGGGCATTAACGTCGTGGCGCTCAAGAGGGGCGACAGTGTTCAGGTTTTCATAGATCCCGACGAGCTGCTTCGCGAGGGCGATGCTCTGGTGGCGATCGGCTCTGAATCAGGTTTGCGGAAGCTCAGCGACATGATCGATAGAGGCTAGGGCAGAAGCCCTAGCCACGTTCCGAAAACCAGCTTGATCCTTGGGATCAGCAGAGACATGCGCATCATAACGGTATTGCCGTAGGCCGCTCCAAAGGCGGCCATCATTGTGTACCGGCCTAAGGTCGCGGCATAGGCCAAGGCACCCGTCCTCGACTTCGTGCCGAACAGAAAGTAGGCGAGAGTGGCGACCGTACCGCCTACCAGAATTATGTCGTCAACCGAGTTCAGAGGGATCACGGTTCCCCGCACTTGCTGGATGAAGCTCGGTCCCAACGCGCCCCTTATTGCCACCGCAGCCGCGGTTCCCATCGTGAAGCCCAGGGGAATCCGGCTGAGGTGGGCGAGTCGGGGTGCAAATCGCGCGTACAAGAGGAGTCCGCCTACAAGCGGGATGAGCATAGACCGGTCTCCTTCCAAAAAGGGGGTGACGCATCCTGACCGCACGTTTGTGAAGGCCACCGTCATAGCGTGGGCTGCCGAGATCCCCACGAACAGGTGCTCGGCGATTTGGAAGATTCGGTTCTGCTTGTACAGATAGGACCAGGTGATTACAGTGAGTACTGCCGCTATCCAGGTTCCAGGGTCTCCATTCACTTTGATTCTCCTCCGTTCAAACGCGTGGATTGCCTTTTCATCCAGAGATGGGCGCCGTTTCCGACGGCCATAAGGGTAAGAATCGCGGCGTGCGAGAGAGACTGGGCGTCCATGGCAGCGAGCGCCTGGCCCGGCGCGCCTACGGCCGTCTCGTATTCGGCTGCGCCTCTGAGTCCCCCGATAAGGCCGGCCAGTTGTCCGGTTCCCAAGTAAGGCGTGAGATAGGGTACCGTAACCCCGGACGCCCCGGCTACTACCTTGACGCCGCGAGGTTCTGCGTGTTGAACATAGTAGATTGCAGTGTCGCCTGTGTTGAAGTCAACCAGAAGGGCGAAGTCCTGAATCGCGGCCACGCCGCCAAGAGCTTTCATTTCTCCAACCGGATTTCCATACGCGTCTTCAGGGAAAGTCCCACAAAAATCGGATGCTAGAGACGCAATGGCCGTGTCCTGGCCGGGTAGGAAAGGCAGGATCACGTAGTCGCTGCCGTATTGGTAGTGATAACTCGGGCCAAGTGACGACATCGCCTTTTCCGCGTACATGCTGCCTTCAACGTTGAGGTTCACAAAGCAGATCTGTGATCCTCTGGACATTATGTGTCGTAGGACGGCTTCCAATTGAGGGTACATTTCCCCCTCGGAACTGGGAGAGAAGCTGGGAGAGACGATCACGGCGTCATCCGGTTGCAGAGCGTCAATCATGTTGAACACGCCTTTAGTATCCTTGCTCACAGAAACACGTAACCCCAGAGGCCTGAAGAGCGGGACCAGTATAGATAGGAAAACGGCCAGATAGACTATTCTTGAATCCAGGTTGGCAAGCTTCCCCGCGCTCATCTAGTGCATACCTCCCAAACCCCGTTCGAGGCCCAAGATTACCCTCGCGCTGATGGATACGGCTCCGAGGGCCCCGCCGATGGTTATCCCGCGCATGCCCGCGGTATTGGGTACCCGCATGAGCCAATCGGCCATGAGAGGCATCTTTGAGTAGATCGCCTCACCCAAGCCGGTTCTCCCGAGCATGACTATAGAGGTCGTCACGAGCAGGATGAGGGTCTCCGTTCCCCGCACTCTGAACGACCGGTAAGCTGCCGAAGCGATGAAGAAGGCGTTAAGGGCGAACATAGTGGACGAGAGGCTGCCGTAGACGTTGTCCCATATGAATCGGTAAATGCCGGAATCCATCCCCAGCGTCAGCCCTACTCCAAGCCACGTCAAGAGGGAAACGACCAATACCGAACTGAGGTACCGGTCGGCGCCGCGCGATCTAATCCGTTTCCAGTGTACAGCCAAGATATTTGCACCTCCGAGAGCCGTGCTGAACGCTGCTAAGAGCACCGACCAATGAAGGAACGCAGCTGCTGTTCGCTCGATGAACGCCAGTTCTACGAAGTAATCGAGCAGGACGACGGTCCCGCCGACCAGGGTTGCCAGCTGTACTAACCTCACCTTCACGATCAGACCCCTCCAGTCTCCAGCCAGATTCCTAAAGTCAAGCCCAGTGCGCCGGCAAGGATGACCGCGATTGAGGCGATTTTCGCGGCATCTTGAGCCATTAGCGCTCCTACCCGCACAGGATCTCCGGTTAGGTAAGCTCCGGCTGCAAAGAGTTCTTCACCGATGAGTGTCCTGTCGCAGGCAGCCACGAAAAAGGGCAGCTGCGGCGTGCTCGCCGTACCTGCCACCTGGAATGCTCCTGCCCTGGAGCCGCCCTCAGCAAGGAGCAGAGACTCGGCGAAAAAGTAGCCCATCATGATGTTTGCCGATGCCTTTTCGCGTTCCATGAGCCCCCAGACTCCGCTCACATAAGCTTGCATCGAGTCGGAGTGATAGCGGATGTTTGACGGTTTGAATGCTTCGGGGCAGCCCTTCATGAAGTAAGCCGTTCGCACAATGTTCTCTGTGATGGGGTGGATTAGAGGCCGGGCATTTGAGACGATAAGGTTGCACCGGTACTCGGCCGCTTTTCCTGCCACATAGTCGAGAACGGCGAAAGCCGCGAAGGTGTCTGCTACAAGATCGCCTGTTCCGGTGGTGAAGTGCACCGGCCTGCCCATTTCGGTTGCCCTCCCTACCGCCTCGTCGAGAGCGTCAAGGCCGGGAACCCTGCGGATAGGCATGGTTCCGGTCGTCCTGAATCGCCAATAGTAGAAGGCTCCCGCCGCAAACATGCACGATAAAGTGATCAACTGCGTTTCCAGTCCCGAGCGCAGCAATGAGTAAACCCCCTTATTGGAAGAGCGTACATTTGCCCTATGCCGTATTCATGGAACTGACTATGCGCTGGAACGCTCGATCATCCGTAGAGCGTCAACGGCAACAGCCGTTGCCGAATAACGGCAGAAAGCTAGTAGTTTGAGCTGACTAGAAGAATCGATTGGGAGAGAGCCGCGGCAAGGCTTGCAGGAGCCTTTTGCGCCGGGGCTCTAGATATGCGAGTGATGGTGGTGGCGGTGGCAGAGAACAGCAGTGGAGATGAAAGCCAAAGCAGAACCGGAGAAATACTGCGGAGCACCCTTGGATTTGAGGATACGCCGACCTTCCATTGCTACCATCCCTTTCAATAGCCTGCTTCGGGAAACGACCCGGCGCAGGATGCTTGGGAGCGATCCTATTACGCCGCGTTCACAGTGTCAACAGGGGACTTTCGCGAAAGGCGATTGAGGGCGCGCCACAGCCCTACCGCCAGATAGCCCAGTTTAGGAGCGATCCAACGAGCACTGCCGAGACGGTGAAAGGCAGGCCGATACGGACGAAATCTCCAAAGGATACCTCATGGCCGTTCTTGCGCAGAAGAGATACCGCGACGACGTTGGCCGAGGCGCCGATAGGAGTTATGTTTCCTCCAAGCGTGGTGCCTAAGAGGAGGCCGAACATCATCACGTAAGGTGATGTGCCTATACTGGATGCGACCAATTGAGCCACCGGAAGCATCGCCATGGTGTACGGGATGTTGTCTACGAAGGCAGACAGCAGCACAGACATCCACACAATGATGTTGTACGCGAGGAACGCGTTGCCCTTGGTCCAAGTCGAGATCAGTGTCGCGATATCGCTGACGAGGCCCGTGGTCGTGAGGCTGCCGATAAGCACGAACAACCCTGACAGGAGCAACACGGTGGGCCAGTCAAGGTCGCGTACCAGATGGAGCTCTTTGTACCTCACAATGCCGTTCCAGACTATACCGATCCCCGCGTATGCGAGAGCGATGGCTCCGACACCCCAGTCAGGCCTATTGGGGAGAAAACTCGACACCGCCATAGTGACCATCATGAGCACCATTAGCACGGTGGGCACCCAGGACGTCACCCGTATACGCTTCGCAGCGACGCACTTGCCTTTGTACGCTCTGAAGACCAGATAGAGGACTATGAAAGAGGCTACGGCGGCCAACTGGACACTGAAGAATATCCCTGGGCGGCCATTCATCCAGAAAAAGTCGGTGAACGTCATGTTCGCCGTCGAGGCCAGGAGTATGGAGGTGGAATCACCTACCATTGTCCCTGCACCTTGCAGGTTCGCGGAAACTGAGATGCCGATCATGAAAGGTACAGGCGAAATGCACAGTTGGCGCGAGACCTCCAGCGCGATGGGGGCTATCATCAGGACTGTGGCCACGTTGTCCACTACCGCGGATATCGCACCCGAGAGGATGCACACGGCCAGCACCGCACCGGCTATCGATCTCTTGGGGTTGACCAGGACAGACGTTAGGTAGGCCGGTACCTGTGAGTGTATGAAGAAGTCCGATAGGATCATGGTGCCGACAAAGATGCCCAGCACGTTGAGATTGATGCTCTGCAGCGCTTGCAGGGGTGTTATCACCCTAAGGCCGAGGAGCAAAGCTGTCCCGGTCCACACGACGACCGGCGGGTGAATCTTGTGCTGGATTAGGAGAACGTAAGCTACGAGAAAAGTGGCCGCGGCGATGATCTTGGCTGGCAACGTATTTACTCCCTCCGGCTTCTACCTCTTGCGCCCATGAACGACGCCGGTTTTTCGGACATGAAAAGAGACCCCCCGAAGAGGTCATAGGGTTTCGATACTCCCCTTTACCCAAGATATGCTATATGTTCCGCGGCCGCCCGGCAACCCTAGGGTTCTAGGCCCATCTGGTAGTCAAATATCATCCTCGAAAGCTGGCCTATAAGCTCAAACCCCGCTTCAACGTCGTCATGACCTTGAGACATGACCGAGATAATGTAAGGATGAGTGGCGTAAACGATGCCGACGTCGTCTGCCACACCTGTGATGTCGCCTTCTTTGTGAGCTACGGTTACCTCATCGATATAGCGATTGATGCCGGTGTTCCAGACGGTGTTGGCCAGGTCAAAGATAAGCTTTCCTCCTTCGGGGCTCTCTTTCGCGAAGGAGAGCGCGGCCTCCATATACACGGCGTTGTCCTTCGGCGTTGAGATGTTCTGTCCGCCCGGATAGACGTTCTCCCCGCCGAGCTCCCACATGAAGTTGATGAGGTTTTCCTTTCCCAGCCGCCTTTCAAGCATCTTCCACGCTACGTTGTCGCTGTCCCTGATCGCCTTTTCGGCGAGTTCTCTCACCGTGAACTGTTCTCCGTCTTTCGCCGTGTACTGCATCGTTCCGGCGCCGCTTCGCCAATCGCGGTCCGCATAGTAGGTCAACCGTTCATCCCAAGACAATTTCCCCTGCGACACCAGGTGGCTGGTGTACAGCACAACCGCTACTTTCACCGTGCTTGCGGCGGGGATGGCGGCCCGTTCGTTCACCCCGAAGGTCTTGCCCGATTTGAGATCCTTGAAGTATACGCCCCATTCTGCCGGCTGCGAGTCTACCCATTGTTGGACTTGGGCGGTGAGGGGAGCGTAATCCGGATCCCACGGCGGGGCCGCTTCGAGCTTCTTCATTGTCTCGGCGATGAACTCTGCGTACTCGGACCTCTGCTTGTATATGCGCCATACCATACCGGTTTTCGGGACCGCGTTGGGCACCTGCCCGTTCACCTCAAACACTCCGAAATCAACAACGTACAGGCTGCCGTCAGGTCCGAACTTGGCGTCAATCGGGTGATTCAGTCCCGAAATGTTTCTCCCCGCAGGTTTTCTCGCCTTGTTGTACGCGAAGTCCTCAACCTCTCCGGTGTTTAGGTCAAGAGCAACTACCTTGCTGCCTGTTACCTTACCCACGATGCCGGTTGCGGGGTCGCCCGAGCCGAAGGCCGCGATGAACATCCTCTCGCGATTGTCAAACCCTGGAGGCGCGAAGTCGAACTTCATGGCTGCGGTATGCGCTTCGAGTTTGGCCAAAGGCTGCTCAACAGGCGGGTGCTCGGACATGAGGAACGATGGACTGGGGACTCCATTAGCCGAACGGAATTGAGGGTCGGTTATGGGTATGCCGGCAACGTAGTCAGGCCACCCGTACCAGGCACCTTCCTTAATCTCATATACCGGGTCAGGCGCGTTTGCTACGGGGCGCACTCCGCGGTCATCGTACCCCTGGTCGATAGCGATAAGTCTGCCGGCTTTGTCGAATCCCATCGCGAACGGGTTGCGGAGTCCCCAAGCATACACCTGGCTGTCGGCACCGTCTGCCTTCACTCTCAAGATCACGCCGTTTGACTTCAGACTTCCTTCGACCACCTGTCCCGGTGACGAGGTCGTGCCGAAAGCCGTGAATCCCCCGGTTGACGTAGTGTCTGAAGGGTTAGGCGTACGGAGATCGAGCGAGGTGAAGTTTTCGCCGGTAAGGGTGATGTCCTTACCCGGAACGTCGTGTAACTCGGGGTTCTCGCTGGCCCAGCCGAATCTGAAGTTGTCGTCGGCCACAACGCCCGAGTTGGTGACCGTTCCGTTCCCCACATAGACCCAACCTTCATCATCGAACGCTATCTCGCCCGTGAAGTGGTCTCCCGATGGGAGGTCCGTGATGAGATCCGTCCGGCTGCCGTTTCGAAAGACCGACAGCGTGCCTCTGTGGGCCGCGTACATCTCGCCGTCTCTGAATTTCACGTCGGTGGCAGGCGAGTTCAGGCCGTCGGCTACAATAGTCGGGGTGCCGTTCTCTATCCTGACAATCCTGCCGGGCCCCACCTCCTTCGGGCCGTAGGCGTATCCGGCTTCGGTCACGTACATCCTGCCGCTCTCGTCCCACGCTATTGAGGTAGGGAATGTGAGCCCCGACGCTACCGGCTCGATGCGGTAGCCGCCCGGCAACATGACTTCGAGCACGTCTTCTGCCTGAAGGGGCTTGACTTTGAGCGTGATTATGGAGACGAGAGCGAATGCCGCCAAGAGGAACGCGAAGAAGAGTCTCCGGTTCAACTTACCCGCCGCCTTTCAGTGATTCTCTCGTGGAGGGTTTCGAATACCGCACCCAACACAAGGCCGTAGACAAGATAGGCCGCGCCAACCTTGAGCCACCTAGAGGCCAGACTGAACTGAGGCGGCAGCCCTATCCAGACGGGGATCAGGGTGAGCGGGCCTGCTATCCACGCCAGCACTCCCGTAGTGAGGCCCCCGATCACGCACCCTCTCCGCCGTAGGTGCAGTGCGCCGGCTGCCAGAGCGAATATCAGTCCGAAGATCATCGATACGATGATGTGGGGGATCCATCCGGTGGCTGGGTTGGGCGGGCGCGACAAGAGCAGGCTGAGCGGAGTGAGAACCCACATAAGCTGGAGCATGATGCCTGAAACCAATCCGGCAATGGCTCCGGACAGGAGTCCGGCGTAAACGGTCTGTCCCACGATGCACTCCCTTCCTTCCGGTTCTAGTATTCAGAGGTTGCCCTGGACTCATGCTTCTTGGGCCTCGCCTTTGCGGCCCGGAGAGCGACGTCAAGGCGGTCAGAAAGGCACTCGCAGGCTACCTCCAGCACCTTGTAGGAGATGTCGAGGTGTTTTTCCGTGATGGCTTCGCCCGGATATTCGCGCAGGTAAATGGCAGGGTGGATGAGGTTTCTGATTACGCGGACGACTTCCACATAGTCACCTACTTGTGCAGCACCTGTCTCAACCTGTCTCTTGCCTCGGCGGTTCGACGGGAGCCATCCGAGGTTTCTGGCAACCAGCAGCAATTGGGATAAGCCCCATTCGGAACGCGGGCGCGAGAGTTCCCTGGCGGAGGATCTGTTGGCGAACGCCGCTACTTCCTGTGAGAAGCACTCGACCATCGCGAGCAGCGCTGCCTCAAGCGCTGAAGCCAGGAGGACGCAGCTTGCCAAATACGCGCCTCCGGCCTTGCACCGCTCAGCTTCGTCCCTGTAGAAAGCAAAAAGGCTCACCGTCTCTAGGAGGGAGTCGAGATTTCTTCCGTTCGTTTAGTGCTCACCTTCCTTCTAGCGAGTATTTCCCATACCCGCTAGAAGGATAAGCGCTTATGCCCTGTACACTACGATGCCTATGAGGCCGGGGCCGCCGTGAACCGCGAGAACCGGGCCTGCTTCCCCGATCACGAGTTCTCTCACGTTGAGTTTCCTTTTGACTGCTCTTGCGTATTCTTTTGCCGCTTCGGGGGCATTCGCGTGCATCACCGCGACCACCGCCGGGTGGTTTCCAACTACCTCGTGTGCCAGTTCCAGCATTCGAGTGAGTGCTTTAGAAAAGGTCCGGACCTGATCGACGACTCCGATCACTCCGTCCTTGATTTCAAGGATCGGTTTTATGGACAAAAGTGAAGCGAGGGCTGCTTTCCCCCTGCTGACCCGCCCGCTCTTTCTCAAGTACTTGAGAGTCGGTATAGCGGCGAAGGCGTATATTCGCGACTTCAATGAATCCAGCCGGGACAGTATCTCCTCTTTGCTCAGCCCTCGCATGGCGCACTTCGCGGCTTCAAGAGCAAGGAAACCGATGCCCATCGAAACGCTCCCCGAATCGTAGACGGTTACGTTGGCTTCCGGGACCGATTGAGCCGCCAGACCTGCTACCTGACTGGTCGCGCTGCCTTCCTTCATGACGTGGACCGAGATGATGTCCTTGGCTTTTTCAGCCAGTCTCCGGTACACCTCGACGAAGTCGCTGGGTGGAGGGGCTGAAGTGCCGGGCATTTCGGGGCCGTCAAGCTGGCGGTAGAACTCATCTGCGGTGATATTCACTCCGTCTTTGTACGACCTGTCACCTATCTGAAGCCAAATTGGCACCACCGATATCTCGTACTTATCCTGGAGGTCCTCGGGCAGGCTCGATGCGCCGTCTGTCACGATCCGGACTTTTTGCATGTCTGCATCTCCTTTGCAGCGCTTTTCTACACAAATCCGACTGTTCCCTGCTTGTTTGTCAATTGTGGGGCGGCCGCATTCACCGGCACTTGCGTGTTACCATATATTGCCATACGCGCTCCGTTCGTGTTAGGATTTACCCATGCACCGACGGCTAGACACCCTCATCTATATTGTCTCGGCGGTATTCCTCATTGGCGCCGCGACCCTATGGTGGCAAGGCGTAAGGCCGGGGGGGCCCGGCGCCGACCCCGGCTCGATCCAGCCGGTGGCCTTGCCTCCCGAAAACCCGGACCCATCAGGCTCGGAAGACCCCGCTGCGCCTCTTATCTTGGTCGTCCATGTCGGAGGAGCCGTCAAGTCGCCGGGCGTCTACCAGATGCAGGATGGCCAGCGAGTTTACGAGGCAGTCATGCTGGCAGAGCCGGAAGAAGACGCGAACCTCGACCTCCTGAATCTGGCCGCCCTCCTCAAAGACTCGCAGAAGATCATCGTTCCCAGGAAAGGCGAACCGGAAGGTTCTGGGATGGGATCCGGAGCCGGTACAGCGTCAGGTTATATCCCGGGGACAGACGTCGGTTACGCCGGCGGCGGGCAGCCTTCGTTTCCTATCAACATCAACACCGCGACACAGGCCGAGTTGGAGGCCCTTCCCGGTATCGGCCCTTCTCTGGCGTCTGCAATAGTTGAATACCGGTCTAGATTCGGGCCGTTCGCGAGGATCGAGGACTTACAGAAAGTATCCGGAATAGGCGAGAAGACCTTCGCGAAATTGGCTCCGCTGATCGCGGTTGAATGATATTTATCCCCGTCAGATCGCACATGCGCAATTGTTGACAAGGCGCTTTCCGCCTCACTATAATATCCCTCGGTTAGCACTCGCACCTCTTGAGTGCTAACAACAGGTTATGTACCCACATATATTCCTACAAAAGGGGGTCATTCTTGGTGTTGAAGCCTCTAGCTGACCGCGTGGTCGTGAAGCCGATCCAGGCGGAGGAGAAGACCAAGGGAGGCATCGTTCTTCCCGATACCGCTAAAGACAAGCCGCAAGAGGGCGAGATCATCGCCGTTGGTACCGGCAGAGTCCTGGACAACGGGACCAAGCTTCCTCTCGAGGTCAAAGTCGGCGACAAAGTGGTCTACTCGAAGTACAGCGGCAGCGAGATCAAGATCGATGGTGAGGAGTATCTCATCATCCGTGAGAGCGATATCCTCGCGGTTAAGGAGTAAGCGAGTACGACTCAGTTTGACTATCCAGATAGGAGGGACTAGCTAAGTGCCCGCAAAGATGATTGCGTACGACGTAGAGGCTCGCAAGGCTTTGGAGGCCGGAGTCAACGCAGTGGCCAACGCAGTGAAGGTCACTCTCGGACCCAAGGGTCGCAACGTCGTCCTCGACCGTAAGTTTGGATCCCCCGTTATTACCAAAGACGGTGTGACCGTTGCCAAGGAAATCGAGCTATCCGATCCCTATGAGAACATGGGAGCACAGCTCTGCCGCGAAGTCGCCAGCAAGACCAACGACGTCGCAGGTGACGGCACCACAACCGCTACCGTTCTTGCCCAGGCCATTGTCCGCGAAGGTATGAGAAACGTCGCGGCCGGCGCTAACCCCATATTCATCAAGAGGGGTATCGACAAGGCTGTTGCTAGGGCCGTTGAAGAGATGAAGAAGATGGCCATCCCCGTCGAGGGCAAAGAGGACATAGCGAACATAGCTGCAAACGCCGGAAACGACAAGGAAATCGGCACCCTCATTTCCGACGCTATGGACAAGGTCGGCAAAGACGGGGTCATCACCATTGAAGAGTCGAAGGGTACCGCCACCACCGTCGAAGTCGTCGAAGGTATGGAGTTCGACCGCGGCTACACCTCAGGCTACTTCGTAACCAATACCGAGTCTATGGTTGCCGAGCTCGAAGACCCGTTCATCCTCATCTATGAGAAGAAGATCTCGGCCGTTGCCGACATGCTGCCTCTCCTTGAGAAAATAGCTCGTACCGGCAAGCCTCTCTTGATCATTTCCGAAGACCTTGAGGGCGAAGCTCTTGCCACCCTCGTACTCAACAAGATCCGCGGCACCTTGAGCGTGTGCGCGGTGAAGGCCCCCGGATTCGGCGATAGGCGCAAGGCTATGCTCGGCGACATCGCAGTCCTTACCGGCGGCCAGTTTATCTCTGAGGACCTCGGAGTGAAGCTCGAGAACGTCGACCTCGACATGCTCGGCCAGTGCGCCCGCGTCAAGGTGGCTAAGGAGAAGACCACCATCGTCGAGGGCAAGGGCGAGAAGAAAGACATTGAAGCCAGGATCGCCCAGATCCGCAGGGAGCTCGAAGAGACCGATTCCGATTACGACCGCGAGAAACTGCAGGAAAGGCTAGCCAAGCTTGCAGGCGGAGTTGCGGTTATCAAGGTCGGAGCCGCTTCCGAGACCGAGCTCAAAGAGAAGAAGCACCGCTTCGAGGATGCTCTCTCTGCTACCAGAGCGGGCGTTGAGGAGGGCATGATCCCCGGCGGCGGTACCATCTTCATCAACGTCGCTCCGGTAATTGACGAACTGGACCTTTCAGGTGACGAGAAAGTCGGCGCTCAGATTGTGAAGAGAGCTCTAGAGGAGCCTCTCCGCCAGATCGCCTACAATGCCGGCCTTGAGGGTTCGATTATCGTCGAGAAGGTCAAGGCCGAAGGCAAGAAGGGTTGGGGCCTTGAGGTAGTCTCTGGCGAATTCATCGACCTCGCCAAGAACGGCGTAGTAGACCCGTTGAAGGTGGTACGCTCGGCTCTTGAGAACGCCGCTTCAGTCGCGTCGATGGTGCTCACCACCGACTGCCTGATCGCCGAGAAGCCCGAGAAGGAGAAGACCCCGCCTTATCCGCCCAGCCCGGATATGGACTACTAAGAACCGCTTATTGACTCGGAATTGGAGGGTCCGGAAGTCTCCTTCCGGACCCTTCTTCATTTCGCATTCGCGGAATGCTGGAACAATCGGCCATGGGTTACGTCTAGACTTGGAGGATTCCTCGGTACATACAAGAATCAACTCAGGAGTTAAGTCCCGCGGGATTTCGGGGAGGAGACAGCATGCAGCGATTACCAGTCAGATGGGCAGTAATCACAGTGATCGTCCTGGCCATTGCCGGGCTCGGCTACTGGGGCGTTAAGGCGATGACGAGTGAAGGGCAAGATAAGCTTGTCATGGCAACCAAGCCGGTGACCACGGGCGACATTGAAGTCACCGTACGCGGCTGGGGAAACCTTCAGGCCAAAGAAGAGCAGGACGTTGTGGTGAGCGCAGAGGGCGTAGTAGATGGGATCTTCTTCCAGCCCGGTGAATCGGTCACCAAAGGTCAGGTTCTGGCTACCATCGATGCCGGTTCTCTCAGCGTCGCGATTCAGACTCTCGAGATCACCATCGATAGCGAGAGGATCAAGCTGGCCAGAGCGTTTGGAGTCTCGCCCGATCAAGTGGCGGACGTCGATCCTGCTACCGCCCTTGTGGTCAGAGCTCCGATGGACGGCACCATTGACAGCCTCACGGCCGAAGTGGGCTCCACGGTGAGCGGCGAGGTCTGCAAAGTTGTGAACGACAGCCGCCTAGTGATTAAAATGCAGGTGCCGCAGCACTTGTTCCAGGTGATTAGTCCCGGCACAAAGGTAGCCTTCACTCCGCAGAGATTTGACGGAAGAGTGCCCGGAGTGGTCACCAGGGCTGACCCGACTCCCATCAAGAGCAGCGAGGCTTACTACCACGACGTATGGATTGAGCTCGAGAACCCGGGCCTCCTTAAGGTGGGCGATACCGGCACCGTGGCCTTTGACGCTCAAGGGGCCGATTACCAACCGACGGCGAAAATCACTGCATTCGGCTCTCAGGAAGTGGTCAGTGCCGCCATCTCCGGAAGAGTGAAGAAGGTTCACGCTAGGAACGGCCAGATAGTCAAGGCCGGAGATCCCATCCTTGAATTCGAAGCGGGCGAAGCCCTCTTGAACGCCATGACGATGCAGCTGAACTTCAGAGCGAAACTTCTCGAACTCGAGGACAAAAAGACCCAGATGCAAAACCTCAACGTGATATGTCCGATGGATGGGGTGGCTCTCGAGCGGAATATCTCCATCGGCCAGCAGGTAGACAAGGGAGTTAAGGTCACGCGGGTGGCTAACTACCAGCATATGAACCTGATGCTTCGAGTCGACGAGATGGATGTACCTAAGGTACAGGTGGGGCAAGAGGCTAAGGTCATGATATGGGGGCCCCAAGGCCAGCAAGAAGTCATAGCCACGGTTGACAAGATTGGCTCCACGGGTGACCTGCGCGACGGCTATTCGTCTTTCAACATTACTTTGGCGGTCCAAAACCCGGGCTTCCTACGGCCCGGAATGGGCGGTGAAGCGCAGATATTCGTGTCGAAGAAGGAGGGTGCCCTTCTCTGCCCGGTTGAAGCGCTGTACAAGGAAG
Organism: Bacillota bacterium; assembly: GCA_050952125.1. Lineage (GTDB taxonomy): Bacteria > Bacillota > Sulfobacillia > Fermentithermobacillales > Fermentithermobacillaceae > UBA3951. The sequence continues at coordinate 92,165 of JBMNKK010000004.1, read as the reverse complement.
AAGAGAAGTGGTTTGTCGACGTGAAGACCGGTGACGAAGAGCGGACTCCGGTTCAGATAGAAGTTGGCCTCATGAACGATATGTATGCGGAAGTCCTTAGCGGGCTGACAGAAGGTCAGGAAGTTGTCGTTGGCATGACCAAAGATCCCGAGTCTGCAGGCGGTGGGCCCGGCATGGTCAGGAGGATTTTCTGACGAGAGGCCTTTCAGCCAGAGAAGGGAGGGATCTTCGCTGCACGCGATCGATATTGCCAAAGTATCCGTTAGAGGACTTACCAGCAACAAGATGAGGTCGGCTCTAACAATGTTGGGGGTCATCATTGGAGTCGCCTCGGTAATCGCCCTGGTGTCCATCGGAGAAGGCGCTCGCAGAGACGTGATCGAGAACTTCGAGAGCATCGGCACCAACATTCTCCGCTTGTACATGCAGCGGTGGGACGCGCGCCTGACCCTTGATCAGGTCTACGACCTGAAGGCACGCGTACCGGACATGGAGATGATCATGCCGGTGGTTGGATGGGGCGCTCAGATCACCTACGAAGGAAAACAACGCTATGCAGGTGTGCAAGGTGTTACCGAGGTCTTTCCGGACATAAGGGATCACCCTGTTGTCGAAGGCAGGTTTTTCACTCCTGTTGAGATGGAGATCGCAAGGCCTGTTGCAGTCCTCGGCTGGCAGGTAGTGCAGGATCTTTTTGCGGGCAGGAACCCTGTTGGAAAAACCATATACATGGATCAACGCCCGTTTGAGATAATCGGCGTCCTAGAGGAGAAGGGTGAGTACCTGGGAGAGGGAGCTGACCACAACGTCTATGTTCCTCTCACGGTAGCCCAGCGGGGGCGTGGCACAAACCGCGTCGACGAGGTGTTTATGAAGGCGTCCAGCAGGGAGACCGTTCCGGTTGTCCAGGTATCGGTGCAGCGTATCTTCGAGTCGCGCTACGGAGAAAACTCGGTCTACGTGTGGACTCAGCAAGAGATGCTTGACCAAGTGCAGCAATCGACGCGGACCATGACGCTCATGTTGGGCGCCATTGCCGGAGTATCGCTGTTGGTGGGCGGTATCGGCGTCATGAATATCATGCTGGTCGCGGTAGCGGAGAGAACGAGGGAGATCGGTCTCCGCATGGCGGTAGGCGCCAAGCGCTACCAAGTCATGTTCCAGTTCCTCTTTGAGAGCGCCATGTTGTGTTCCATCGGAGGGCTTGCCGGAGTTCTGTTCGGCATCTTCGCTTCACGTATGGTTGAGAAAATGGGCGCTCAGACCGCGATTTCCGCCGTATCGGTAGGAGTAGCCTTCGGGTTCGCCGTGTTGGTCGGGTTCGTGTTCGGAGTCTACCCTGCGTACAGGGCCTCAAGGCTTGCGCCGGCGGACGCTTTGAGGAGCGAATAACGGAGAGTCTAGAACCAGAGCGGTTGGAAGGATTTGTAAGCGGCGCGTGGAACGGTTCTTTCCATGGCGTCGCTTTCTACTTATCGAGAGAAGTCCCTTCCCCGCGGGCTGAGCCACCGCGTTCCGCTTCTCCTGCCGGGTTTGCTGGCCGTCTTGGGTGCTACCTATCCTTACACGATGCTCTTCGCCGGTGCGATAGGCTGTGCTCTGGCCGCTCTCGGAGTAGCGACGCTGCGCCTCCTCATGACAAGGAATCGCCGCACAGGCCGATTGAGGGCAGCCGGTGTCCTGAAGGCGCAGGGGGTTCCCTTTGCCGTAATCCTCATGTCGCTAGGTCTCATCGCCGGGATATGCAGGGGCATCCACTGGGATAGGAGATCAGAAGTCGTAGCTCGACTGGCTGCCGCGGGGCGTCCTCTCGACATGACGTTGATTTCGCTTGACCGCATCGCTCCTTCTCAAGGCCGCCGCAAGGTCACCTTCCGCGCCATTGCGTGGATCCCGGAGAGCGAGATTGGGTGGTTTGGGGTGGAGGCGTCGGCTTACGCAAGCGATGTGCCGGCTTTCGCTCCGGGTACCCCCGTAAAGTGTGTTGCAGAGCTGGAAATGCCTCTTCCCGCCATGAATCCGGGAGGTTTCGACCACCGCGGTTACCTCCTGGGCGACAGAGTTCTCTCTCTGGCTGATATCCGCGGAGTGCTCAACGATTCGACAGGCGAGCCTGCCGCGAGTCCGCCTCTTGGGGTACGTGCTGCCGCACGGCTGCGCTCGTCCGTTAAGGCTCGCATAGAGGCAGCCCTTGACGCCGTCTACCCCGCAAGCGATGCGGCCGTGCTGAAGGGCGTGTTTCTGGGGGATAGGAGATGTCTGGCGCCGGAGGATTCGAGGGACTTTAGGGTGTCGGGGTTCTACCGGTTCATAGCCGTCTCAGGTTTTCACATCGAGCTGCTGTCCTCGCTGTGTGAAAAAGCTCTCCGGCGGCTCACCCGGCGCCCGTCTCTCTCAAGGTGCGGGACCGTTCTCGCGGCTTTCGGATACGGGAGCCTCTCCGGGTGGACTCCCGGCGTTATCCGCGCCCTTATCTCTACCACCATGAGGCTTTCAGCGCCCTCTCTCCGGATGAAGTACCGCCCGGTTGCCGGGATGGGGTCGTCGGCTCTCGCAATCTCTCTCCTTGTGCCGGAGCCTCTCCACAATACAGGTTTCATGCTGAGTTTCACCGGAGCGGCAGGGGCGTGGTTAGGAAGCATATACGCCGATATGGTGCCGCGGCACGGGAAGAGGACTGCCCGCCCTGCGGCTTCAGCGGTCAGAGCTGCGACGATATCGCTTGCCTTGTTCCCTGTGATGGCGTCTTGCTTTGCCGAGGTGTCGCCCGCGTCGTTCGTTATGAGCGGGATCTGGGGCTCCGTAGCCGCTCTCACAGTGCCTATGGCGGCCGTCACGGTGTTAGTGCCGGGCCTCGGGGCTATCTTGGGCTGGCTGCCGTACATTCTCCTTCAGGGGATTAGGACAGTGTCTCACGCTTTGTCGCAGGTGCCTATTGCCGCCATGAGCGTACCTTCTATGAGCGCTGCCGAAATCACCGCATGTTGGGCGCTCCTAGCCCTACCTTTGATGGCCAGCGGCATCTTGGGAAGAAACCTGCCCGGCGAAGAGGCTGCTAATTACTTTCGCAGGCATCGCGCACTTGCTTTGCTGCGGAGGCTAGTTCTCATCGCTGCCCCGGCAGTGCTGTTCGCGGCATCTGCCTTGAGATTGTTTGCGCCGTGGCCTGAGATAACCTTTCTCTACGTCGGCCAAGGTGACTGTGCAGTCATCAGGCACAGGTCTTGTGTGATGGTGGTGGACACCGGAACGGCCGCCGCCTTCGATAAGCATGTTTTGCCTTATCTCCGGGCAAAGGGGATCACGCGAGTGGACTTGTGCGTCATATCGCACTTGCACTCTGACCATGACGGAGGGCTGCCGAATCTCCTCCGGAGCACTGCGGTCGGGCAGGTGGCCGTAACACCGGGATACTCTGAGCAGATCACGGGCCTCGTCAAATCAAACACGCCTCCGGGCAGGGTGACTCCCGAGTGTGTGGAACTGACTCCCGGCGATTACACTTGGGCCGGTATACCCGTACGGGTTGTCCTGCCGGACGGTCCCGGTCTGAGAGGCAGGGCAGGAGATCCGGGTAATGACTCCAGCCTGGTGTTCGTGCTTGACTTCGGCGAGTTCAGGGCAGAGTTCTGGGGAGATTCGCCGTCTTCTTCGGTGGATCGCGCCCTGGAAGGTAACCGTTGGCTCGCCGCGCCAAAGACAGCCTCAGTTGTGAAAATCCCTCACCACGGCAGCGACGATGCCTATCATCCTATGTTGTACCGAAGGCTCGGAGACGATCAACCGCTGTACTCCGTCATATCGGTGGGACCAAATTCGTACGGACATCCGTCTAAAGAGGTCGAACAGGCTGCAGGCGAGACGGGGCACCTAAGGCGTACTGACCGGTCGGGAGCAGTTACCGTTAAGCAGCTGTTCGGACGGCTCCAGGTGAGTTCATACCGCTAGAAGGGCAGTAGGAGAACCGGTCTTCCGGATAGAAGTCATCCTGACGACCTTATTTGTCCACCTAAGAGACGAGACCGGAGTGATTCAAGTGTACAGACAAACGAAGGACAAGCCTCGAGTATTCGTTCTGGCAGCCATTCTGTTCGGGCTGTTCATGGTCTCGTCGCTCCTGTTCCGACACGAGGTTATAAGGGGAAACGTGTGGGCGATGGGAGTATCATTGGGCGGAATGTCGAGAGCTGCCGCCCAAGACCTGATTCGTGAGAAGGTCTTCGAGCTGGAGCAGGGTTCCATCACCTTTGTCGCCGGCTCACGTTCTGTCGAGGTGAGTTCGCGGGAGATCGGACTTCTGTTGGACGAATCGCGTTTGCTGGAGTCTCTTGAGGAGCACGCTGCATCAGCTCCACGCATATGGCCGGGGTTTCTATCGCGGCTTGGCAGCAAGAAGGTGATGGCCGCTCCTATAAAGGTGTCTCTTACGGATGCGGCCGGTGCCTTGTCGAGGATTGCCTGGGAGCTTTCGGCGGAACCTCAAGAAGCCCGGTACGATTTCTCCGGTAAGGAACTGCAGATATTGCCTCCTTCAGACGGCCAGGTCGTGACCGAAGCGGCTGTAGCCGAAGCTCTTAAGGATATATCTGGGGCGAGCGTAGAGGTTCCGTTCGCAGCGATTCCCGCTCCTCAGTCGGACGAGCTCCCGGCCCTCGAGTTGATCGGGGAGTACTCGACTCCTTATGACATTGAGGATACGGAACGGAACGTGAACTTGTCGCTAGCCGCTCAGGCTGTGCATGGGCAAATCCTCAAGCCCGGCGAGGTATACAGTTTCAATGAGGCAGCAGGAGAGAGGACCGAGGAGAAGGGATACCGCTGGGCCAACGTGGTCGTCGGCGATCACTTGGAGCCCGGCCTTGCGGGAGGCATCTGCCAGGTTACCACCACTCTGTTCGATGCTGCTGCCTTTGCGGGCCTTGATTTCCCTTTCGCGACCGCCCACGGCATTCCCGTAGATTACGTGCCGCCGGGTATGGATGCCGCGGTGGCCTGGGACTACCTCGACCTGAAGGTCAAGAACAGCACCGACGGCCTTGTGGTCTTCGGAGCTTGGGTGGAAGACGGCCAGGTGACCGTCCGGGTCTTCGGCAAGCCGGATGGCTGCACTTACGAGATTGAACCGGTTACTGTAGCCGAGTATCCTTCTCCGGGGAAGCGTCCCGGACTCGTTGTGGAAACCTACAGAGTCAAGAAGGTGGGAGGAGAGGTAGTCGAGCGCACACTTCTCATGCGCAATACCTACCAACCGTCCTACCCGCCGCCCGCTAAATGAGTCCTGGCAAAAGAGAACCATCGAGGTGAGTCAAGTAAGCAAGGTGCGATCTGTGGATGCAAGGAGTCTTATCCTGTCGGGTGACCTCGACTCTTTCGGGAAGACGGCGCCGGGCTACCTCATTGTAGGTGAAGAGATCTACTGGCACCGCAAGATAATCGATAAGTTGACGCGGCTTTTCCCTAACGGGAGAGAGAACCTGAGCGGTGATGAGGCTTCATGGGAGACCCTTCGAGATAATCTCTCTCAGCCGTCTTTCTTCGGCCCCTCCCTGTGGGTTGTGAGGGCGGCCCAATCCTTGCTTGGTTTGAATGACGAGGGGGGGCCTCACCGGATTTCGGACGGGAACTGCCTTGTCCTTTCATGCACTACGAAGGATAACCCCGCCGGCAAGGGGTTTCTTGAAGCGTGGTATGAGATGGGCTGTGTGACGGTGACCGCAGCAGCGCCTTCGTTCGGAGAAGCCGTGCGGTGGGTTGAATCGGAACTCAAAGCAGAAGGCCTCCGCATACCAGGAGACGCAGCCGAGATGTTGGTCACGATTGCCGGCAGGAGCATGGATAGGCTGGAGCAGGAAGTTGCCAAGATCGTTCTGTATATGGACGGCGACTTGGGGCCAAAGGCCGGATCCTTGAGGCCCGTGACGTCTCAGGTAGTCCTGGCCTGTGTATCGCAAGACCCTGAGAAAACGGCTTTCGGGTTCATAGATGCAGTCGCTCAGAAGAATCTCGCCAAGGCGACCGCAGAAATCACAGAAATGAGGTCTCGAGGCGCAAACGCTGTCATGGTCGTCGCGCTTCTAGCTTCTCACTTCGCTCTCATGTGGAGGGCCAAGGAGGCCGATCAAAAAGGAACAACCCAGGCCTCGCTTCCGAAAGTCCTGGGAGTTCATCCGTATGCTGCAAGAAAAGCCCTCATGCAATCTCGCGCGTGGAGCTTCCGCGACCTGGAGAACGCTTTCAAGCTGTTACTCTCAATGGATGAAAGCATCAAGAAGGGCATGGCCGATCCCGATCGCGCAATTGACTACCTTCTCGCGAGCCTCTGCAAGGGGCAGTAAAGTCTTTGTTCGCGCGTCTTCCCTAGATAAGAGCGGCTAGCCTGGACTTGTACCTGGAGCCGGTGTTGGCCTTAAGTACTCCCTTGCTGACTGCTTTATCGATAGCTTTCTGGGCTACTCTGTAGAGTTCGACCTTCCTGGTCTCGTCACCGGAGTTCGCAGCTTCTTTGAAGCGGCGGATGTGAGTCCTGACTTCAGATCTGACTGCCTGGTTGCGCTGACGGCGAGCCTCGGACCTCCGGATATCTTTCTCGCTTGACTTGATGTTAGCCAAAAACGGCACCTCCACCATAACTACTGACACCACAGAATCTTAACACCAACACGTCCTGCGGCGCAATGGGAGGCGGAGGTGCCGCTCATCACGATTATCCAGTTGGCGATCTTAAGGACTGAGTTTTTCGACCTCCTGTAAGTAGGAATCAATCGACTTGATGAACGTGCTCGTGCCCGCAGCTACTTTGCCGCCGTCGCCGCCGGCCGCATCTTTCGCGCCCTGCGCGGCCAGGGTAAGGTCACTGAGGATCTTGACTGCGGCGGCGTGAGCGTCGCTGACGCTGGCATCGGGCGTTATCTCTCCGAGCGACGCTGCCAGCGACGATAACTCAGATTCCATCGCAGAGAGGTCTACCTGATTTTGCCTTCCGAGATACTGCGAATCCCAGAATGATAGAAGCGACTGGATAGCGTTGTCTGCCTTCGCGAAGGAGGCTTGGATTTGCTCGACCTGGTGTTTTGGTCCGGTAAGGGTGAATGACCTTGATGCTACGTTGGTGACTGCGACGTACAAATTGTCATCTTTAGGTATTACGCTGCCCGACAGTTTGGGTTCTGCGCTCTTTGCGAGTTTGGTTGCTGCTTCTTCCGAACCGGCTATGCCGCAGTAAACCTTGTAAAGAGGATCCGGACTCATGACTGCCGCGCCCACGCCTTTCTCAATGGCGGTTTGGGCGGTATTCTGGGCGTTCTCGGCAGTCGAAAACGCACCGATCTGCACTCTGTACAGGGTCACGGGTTTGGTTTGGATTTGGACCGTCGCGGTAGTGCTATCGCCAGGCTTTATAGGCCCTCCACCGGTAACCGGTTCTCCCCCCGCGGGCCTGTCGAGAAGCGAAGACAAAAAGTATCTTCCTATCAGGTAGCCCGAACCGACAAAAGCGAGGGCTATCAGCACAAACACGATCTTGTTTAAAAGGCCCTTGCTTTGGCCCAGACGGGACCTCCGCATCGACGCGCACCTCCTCGAAACTTGAATAGACTCTTCAATAAGAGTCCGATTCAATGTTTATGTCACACTGCTCCCGCTCATACCAAGCTTGGACGACAGATAGCTCCTGATAGGTCCCACCAAGTAGAGGGAACCGCAGGCAAGTACCATGTCGTCTGCGCTTGCTTTCGACAGGGCGATGTCAACGGCTTTCCTTAAGTCCGGCTCAACCTCGACGCTCGCGGTGTATCGCCGTGCTTCATCGGCCAGGATGTCCGGATTGAGGGCCCTCGGCGTATCCGGCGAGGTCACGATAACTTCGTCACAGATGGGAGCAATGAGGCCTGCCGCCTCCTTGAAGGACTTGTCGCCGAGCATCCCAAGCACGCAGACAACGCGCTTGCGCGGAAAACTCTGCACGGCCTCGGACAGGGCTTTGGCCCCTTCCGGGTTATGAGCGCCGTCGAGGATAATAGTCGGCTTTCTCGACAGAACCTCAAGGCGTCCCGGCCACTTTGTGGACGCTATGCCGTGCTTCACGGCGGCTCTGTCCAGCCGGAACTTACCGAGCCGGTTTCTTGGCCTGCCGAATTCCAGTGCGGCAATAGCGAGGGCGGCATTATGCTGTTGGTGCCTGCCCAAGAGCGGCACGGTTACGTTTTCGTAAAGGAAGCCCGGGCCTTTCACGTTGATGACCTGAGATTCCATAGAGTAGGATACTTCTTCCCAGGTTACGTCTGCCCGCCTCGCGTTGGATACCGTAAACAGCAAAGAACCGAGGTCATCGGCTCTCTTCCTGATGACTTGCAGAGGTTCTTCTTCAGCGACGCCGGTGATGACAGGGACTCCCGGCTTGATGATCCCGGCCTTCTCAAAAGCGATCTCTGAAAGACTGGTTCCCAGCCGCTCGGTGTGGTCAAAGGATATTGTGGTTATGACCGAGGCGGCAGGCGTGACCACGTTGGTGGCGTCGAAGCGGCCGCCCAGCCCTACTTCCAGAGCGACGTAGTCGCACCTCTTTTTTGCGTAGTAATAGAGCGCGGCGGCGGTGACGATCTCAAACTCGGTCGGATGCTCGCCTCCCTCAGACACCATGGCCTCTACTTGAGGCTTCACCGCGTTCACGAGACAAACCAAGTCGGCGGGGGATATCATCTCGTTCCCCAGCACGATCCTTTCCCTGAAATCCTCAAGATAGGGTGAGACATACCTTCCTGTGCGGCAGCCGTTTGCCTGCAAAGCTGAAGCGACCATGGCCGTTACCGAGCCCTTGCCGTTGGTGCCCGCAACGTGCACGTATTCGCATTCTCTTTCGGGATTACCCAAAAGCACCATGAGGCGGCGGATCCTCTCCAATCCCAACTTGGACCCGAACCTCACGGTGCTGTGTATCCACGATAACGCCTGTTCGTACTCATCCCCGGTTACCTGACGCATCCCTTGATCCTCCCGGAAGGCGCCAGGAATCGGTCTTCTACGATCTGGCGCGACTCAACATATCCACTCTTGACCTTAGCGTTTCGAGCTTGGCGCTGTTCTCCTCGAACCTCTTTCTTTGCGCTTCGACAATTTCCTGCGGCGCCTTGGACAGGAAGTCCTGCTGGGACAGCCTGGTCTTTGTGCGCTCGATGTCCTTGGCCAACTCGTCTATAGATTTCTCCAAGCGGGAAATCTCCTTGTCGATATCTATCACACCTTGAAGGGGTAGATAAATAGCGGCGCCTTTTGCAGCGCTGACAAGCGCTTGGGGGACTTCCGGCGAGCCTTCTCCCGCGACAAGTTCGAGCGGCTCGGCCCAGGCCAGCCTCCCGATGTAAGAGAGCATGCTTTCCCACTTGCCGGGCTCGTCGGCCGAGATGATCGCTCGCGCTTTCTTTCCTGTCGGGATATTGACCTCGGCACGCATGTTCCTTATGGCTTTGGTTGCTTCTATGAGCGAACTCGCTTTGTCCTCCGCTTCTTCGTCTACCGGGTATCTATTCGGGCGGGGGTAAGGATGCGCGATGAGGCTTCCTTCTTTGCCCGGAGCCCGTCCGGGTAGATATGACCAGAGTTCCTCGGTCACGAACGGCGTGAACGGGTGGAGGAGAGCGAGCGAATCTCTCAAGACCGACCAAAGCACCGCTTGAGTCTCAGCCTTGAGGTCCGGCCTTGCCAGGTCCTCTTTGGATATCTCGATATACCAGTCGCAGAACTCGTTCCATACGAAGTCGGTGATGAGCCCTATGGCCTCGCCGGGCTCGAACCGGTTCATGGCGTCTTCGACGGCTTCAATTGTCCGCTCCAGGCGAGACAGGATCCAGCGCCCGGCGAACCCCTTTGGCCGAACCTCCTCCGGTATCTCAAGGCCTTCAAGGTTGTACAGACAGTAGCGGGAAGCGTTCCAGAGCTTATTGACGAAGTTTCTGGCTCCCGCAACTTTCTCGTCGTACAACCGCATGTCGTTGCCCATAGCCGTGCCTGCTGTGAGCGATATGCGCAGCGCGTCCGCCCCGTACTTATCGACAACCTCGAGAGGGTCGATGCCGTTGCCGAGGCTCTTTGACATCTTGCGGCCGAGGGCATCCCTCACCATGCCGTGGATAACCACGGTGTGGAAAGGTTCACGCCCGGTGAACTCCAGTGACATGAAGATCATGCGGGCAACCCAGAAGAAGATGATGTCGTAGCCGGTTACCAGCACGTCAGTGGGGAAGAAGTACTCCAAATCGGCAGTGTCTTCCGGCCAGCCGAGAGTTGAGAACGGCCAGAGCCCCGATGAGAACCACGTGTCCAAGACGTCTTCGTCTTGGCGCACCGCGCCGCCGCAATCGGGGCAAGCGGCGGGAGCTTCCTTCGCCACGGTGATTTTCCCGCACTTATCGCAGTACCAAGCGGGAATTCTATGGCCCCACCAAAGCTGCCTGGAAATGCACCAATCGCGGACGTTCTCCATCCAGTTCTCATACACCTTAGTGAAGCGTTCGGGCACGAACTTGATTTTGCCCTCTCTTACCACCTGGAGAGCTCTTTCGGCCAGAGGTTTCATCCTTACGAACCACTGTTCCGAGATGAGCGGTTCTACAGGCGAGTCGCATCTGTGGCACCGGCCCACCGACAGCTTGTAGGGCTCAACCTTCACAAGGTAACCTGCCTCTTCCAGGTCCTTTACCAGTTCTTTGCGGCAATCGTACCGGTCCATTCCCCGGTACTTGCCGGTTTCGCCGGTCATATTGCCGTGGGTGTCGATGACGCTGATGAATTCCAGGCCGTGCTCTTTTCCCATCTCGAAGTCGTCGGGATCGTGAGCCGGTGTGATTTTCACGGCTCCGGTGCCGAAAGCCGGATCCACGTGATCGTCTGCGAAGATCGGGAGCCGCCTTCCGACTATGGGGAGTATCGCGTACTTGCCGATGAGTCTGGAGTATCGTTTGTCCTTCGGGCTGACCGCGATGCCGGTGTCGCCCAGCATGGTTTCAGGCCTGGTGGTCGCCACCTCGACGTACCCGTCCGAACCTTCCAGAGGATACCGGATATACCACAGTGACCCGTCGCTTTCTTCGTGTTCCACCTCGATATCGGAGATAACCGTGTGGCAGCCGGGGCAGAAGTTCACCATGTAGTTGCCTTTGTATATGAGACCCTTCTCGTAGAGGCGGATGAAGACATCGGTCACAGCCTCCGAGCACCCTTCATCCATAGTGAACCGTTCGCGCGACCAATCACAAGATGCCCCGAGCGCTTTCACTTGGTCGGTTATGATGTGCCCGTACTTGTTTTTCCACTCCCACGCTCTCTTGAGGAACTCCTCGCGCCCAAGCTCCCACCTTGAGGTGCCTTCAGAGGCCAGCATTTCCTCGATCTTGGCGTGGGTGGCTATTGAGGCATGGTCCGTTCCCGGCAGCCAGAGGGTCATTAGTCCCCGCATCCTGGCGTGCCTTATGATAATATCCTGCAGAGTCTGGTCAAGCGCATGCCCGATGTGCAGAGACCCTGTGATGTTGGGCGGCGGCATGACGAGGGAGAACCGGGGCTTTCCCGGCTTGACCTCGGCACCGAACAACCCGTTTTCCATCCAGTAACGGTACCATTTCTCTTCAAACGCCTTGGGCTCGTATGACTTTGACATTTCGTCCAGCACCGCGAATCACCCGTCTTTCATAATAGATATGGCCCCGTCACCACAAGGGCGAAGGGGCCGAATTCGCGGTACCACCTTGTTTCCGGGGGACAGCAGGGGCAGCAATCCCTCAAGCTTCCTTTCCGGCACTCATGGCCTTAACGCGGCGTAACGCACAGACTTTTCAGCCTGCGTCCTTAAGGGCGACCTTCGGCGGTCTCTTCCCGCAGGGCTTCCACCATCTTGCCCCGCTCTCTGGGGGAGAATTCCCGCTTACTCCTCCCTGTCAACGGATCTTCCTTATCCAGGTTGGATGTATTATAGCAACCGCTCTTGCAGGAGTAAAGAATTTTGCTCACGTATCAATATATCGAGCCCACGAGTCGAAGGAGAATAGTGGGGGGCACATACTTGCGGATAATCCCTACTCACATGGCGAAGCCGGGCATGAGGTTGGGCCGGGCAATTTACGATCCTCAGGGCCGCTTGGTAATCGCAGCAGGCGTGACGCTGCAACCGCGACTTCTAAGCCTTCTGGAGCGCCAGGGCTTCTCTGCCGTGTATGTGGCTGACGAGTTTGGAGATGTCGATGTACCCGAGTTGGTCAGCCTTGAGACGAAACAAGAGGTTATGCGCTGCGTCAGGGACTTTGTGCAACTAGAGTCCATGCATGCGGAAAGGCTGTCGCTGGCGTCCGGGCCGGGATACTTAGGGCTGCAGCAGCAGTCGGGCTTCATGATCAGCAAGGCACGCCACGAGATATCGCTGAACGTGATGAAAGTCGCCGAGATGCTCGTCAACGACATAATGTCGCAGAAGGAAGTCATCATCGGTCTTGTTGACATAAAGTCTCTCCATGACTACAGTTTCGGGCATTCGGTTCAAGTGGCTATGAACTCGTTGGTAACCGCAAGGATCATGGGCTTCAATAACAAGGAACTGAGAGATTTGGGAGGCGGAGCCCTCCTTCATGATATCGGGAAGACGGCCATTCCCAACTCCATTTGGGCCAAGCCGGGCGATCTCACAATTGAGGAATTCACCAGGGTAAGAGACCACCCCCAAGCGGGGTTTGAGACCCTTCGGAAGACCGACCTTGGCCTAATGGCGGCGCATATCGCATACCAGCACCACGAAAGGTGGGACGGCAGCGGGTATCCGAGAAGGCTTTCGGGCGGCAACATCCTTAAGCATGCCCGGATATGTGCCGTATGCGACGTCTTTGACGCCATGACCTCCGATCGTCCCTACAAGAAGGCGGCTCATCCTCTAGAGGGACTGGCCTTCATAGCCGAAAATGCCGGGATCCTCTTCGATCCCGAGGTTGTTGAAGCTTTTTCAAAGATAGTGGCTCCTTTTCCCGTCGCGACAAGCGTGATCTTGTCTACGGGCGAGACCGCGATAGTTAGGAGGTTGAATCCTCGCGCTTTAGATAGGCCGGTTGTTGTCATTACTAAAGATGCCGCGGGCAACTTCTATTCGGTGCCGAGAACCGTGGACCTGCAGTCGCAGGTGTCGCTCAGGATATCGAGCTACGCCGATTGGTATTCGGCTCCTGACCACAGCCAGATAATGGCTGCCAGCGGCCTGATTGTGGAGGCAGTCAACAAAGCCACCCAATAGGAGTGTTCGATACCTGCATATACCCCGGGCGCCTCAAGTATCCTTATGTGACGCTGTCAAGCGACTGTTCGGCGCCGGGGTGGTACGGTGTCCCTATTTGCCGCCTTCTGCAGGCTCATCTCGAAATGGATTCTGCCGCTAGACTGGCGGGCGCTTAAGCGCAGCGCCGCGATACTGGTCTCATGCGCCGGAATCGGCCTCGTCTCGGCGCTCGCTCCGTTTGGGATAGCCCGGATGCGGCCGGGCCAAGGTATTCCTCCCGACTCTGCGTTTCCGCGCGCACTCGAGCCTGCCCGCAGTCCGGAAGAGGCGGTTGCGGAGATTCTACAGGCTCGTTTCCTCGCGCTTGTGGACGGTGACACCTCGCGCCTTGAGGCCTACTACGATGCTGAATCAGACACGGGGTTGTGGTCTCTAGAGAAGGAGTGCCTTCGAGTCGACTACCTCCACAAGTGGGTTAAGGCCAGGGGAGTCGAGGTCACCGGAGCCAAAGCCAGGATCGAGATTGACTCGGTATCTCCTGAAGGCGCCGATTCAGCATGGGTAGAGGTTACCGAACATGCCGCCTATACTTACAGCCCGGTCCACCTACCGTCTCCGACCGGCGACGGGGACTGGGTGCACACCTTCGGATCCCGGGCAGTACACGTCCTCGAGCTTGTGCTTCGAGACGGCGATTGGAGAATACGGCGGGATTGGTATGCAGACCCTATAGCGCATGAGGCATACCTGCCTCCGTGCGCGTATGAGATAGGACCTCAACCTGCGCCGGGCACCGCACCGCTTCCTCAAGCTGATGAAGCGCATGCCGGGCTGTTCGACCGCGAAAGAGCCCGCGAATACGCCGTGAGATACGCGGGCGTGCCGGCGATCGAGGGATCGGGCAAGTACAACTCGAGTTTTCGCGTCTACACATTCGTCGGCGGCGACTGCGCGAACTTCGCCTCTCAGGTTCTGGAGGCAGGAGGCCTCCCGCAGGGACACGGGTGGCACTATACCTCAGAGGGGAGCGCGGCGTGGGTGAGAGGCGAGGACTTGGTGTGGCACCTCCTGTCCACGGGCCGAGCTAAGAGGCTCTACGCGGGTTCGTTTGACGGAGCGGTCAAGCGGACCCCGGAACACCCTTCGGGCATTGTTGCCGCTTTGGAGCCGGGCGACCTCATCGCATATGAGATGAAAGGGCAGATCTGCCACGTCGCCGTTGTGGTGGGCAAAGACCCGTCGGGGTATGTGACCATCGCGAGCCACACCTCCGACCGGTTGTTTTTCCCCTGGGACATGGGGTGGAATGACAGCACCGTGTTCTGGCTCCTCAAGGTCGTGTATTGATCTCTGATGAATCGCCGATATGAGGTATGGCGATGTCGGGCGGCTAGAGGCTATCAGCAGTGTAGAAGCTTCCGCCGCCGTCCTTTTTCGCGAGGTACATGGACTTGTCGGCCAAGCGCACCAGGTCTCGGCCCAGGACGGAGTGAGTGGGAAACGAGGCGATGCCTGCGCTCACGCTGAACGGCACGGGCCTCTCATCGTGCTCAAGCGGCGATTTCTCAAGGGCCGCCAAGATTCGCTCGGCTATTCCCTGCGCTTTCGCGAGGTCTGCGTTCCTGCAGATGAGGATGAACTCATCGCCGCCGTACCGGATGACCTTGTCGTCTGCTCTGACGGCTGCCTTCAGCACTTTGCCCAGGTGCACGAGCGCCGCATCGCCTGCATCGTGGCCCAGGCCGTCATTGATGCCCTTGAGGCCGTCAACGTCGATGAATACCACTGAGCACTTATCTTTCTCCGGATCCAACTTTGTAAACTCTCCCTCCAGCCAGTCCTCCAGATACCTTACGTTGTACAGACCGGTGAGAGGGTCAGTTTGAGCCTCAATCGACTTTCTGGCCAGCTCTTGTTCGAACTTGAGCTGCAGCCACATGACGAATACTCCCGCGAACACGAAAACGATGCCGGCCAAGCCCATGTATGACGCCAGGAGGACACCCGCCATATTGATGAGATAGGAGAGTACCAGAGTCTTCTTCCTCTGACTGTAAGAGAGCCGGATAAATACCTCTTTCCACGGGTGCTCCTGGTCCATCGCCACAGCCGCACCGACAAATATGTAGTTCACCAGATCAAACGTTAAGATCATGAGTAGCACCAGGAAGATTTGGGCGAGCGGAGCGTGAAATGCCGGCGACGACGCCAGGGCGGACCACACGTTTGCCGCTATGATGCACACTGTGAACTGCGCAGAGTTGAAGAAAGTATTGAGAAGGGCTTTCTTTGTCGTGAAAAACTGGGCTACTACTGCGGCTACTTGAGTCAGAACGGCAAGCGGCGTTCCAAACGCCCAGAGAGCGGCATAGACGATGGGATCGGCGAGGGCCATGGTGTTGCCGTCAGGAAACCTTACGGAAAAGTGGTATCCCACGACTCCCAAAGTGACGTACAGGACGGTAGTCAGGGGATCCGGAAGGCGGCCGCTTCTCAGTACCTGGAAGATAAGGGCGCAGCCTGCCAACGAAGTCATAATCATATACGTGCTCAAGGCACGTATCCTATTGCCCGTGCCGTATGTTTCTATCCATCTGTTCAACGCGAGCACTCCCTTGGCGCTTGTCGCCGAGGTCCCCGATCCTCATGGGTAGTTTCCTACGTCTCAGCCGATATATCTCTAAAACGATTATCGAGACAGGCGCGAGAACAGATAAGACCTGAGGTAGTTTAAGTTTGGGTCAAATCGCATGTGATGTATGTGGGTGGGATGGTGGCCCCAACGGGACTCGAACCCGTGTTACCGCCTTGAAAGGGCGATGTCTTAAACCTCTTGACCATGGGGCCACTGCTAATGTTGTTTATGGTGCGCCCGGGGTGCATCGAACACCCGACCAATCGGTTATGAGCCGACCGCTCTGCCACTGAGCTACGGGCGCACAGATAATGGCTCCCCGAGTAGGACTCGAACCTACAACCCTCCGGTTAACAGCCGGATGCTCTGCCATTGAGCTATCGAGGAGCGACACAAACTAATATACCCATTTCCTCATGCGCGTGTCAAGGGGTAAGATGCCACACGCTGCATACATTTCCTCAGTCGCGGAGAACCTTCTCTCTGAGTCTACATGACTCGTTTGGAGGTGAAAAGGCTTGCGCGGTAATTCTTGGATTGGCGCTATCGTTAGGTTTGTAGTGTCGGCCATCGTGCTTATGGTGATGAGCCTCGTTCTCCCCGGCTTTCGTCTATTCGGCTTTGTTAACGCACTAATCGCGTCTCTCGTTATCGCAGCGCTGGGTTGGGCAATCGAGGCCATCCTCGGAGAGAGAGTCTCGCCCCAATCCAGGGGAATCGTCGGCTTCATCGTCGCCGCGGCGGTTATCTACGTTGCCCAGTTCCTGGTACCCGGGATGGACGTGACGATACTCGGCGCGCTTCTCGCTTCACTAGTTGTCGGTATCATAGACGCGTTTGTTCCGACTGTGGTTAGGTAGGAAGACTGTATCGAAAGCAGCCGGTTAGGACTTAAGGCGCATTAACGGAAGCCCGGTTTCATAATCAAGAAACTGGGGGGTGAGGACCGTAAGCGTCAAGAGCAATCCTAAGTTCCGGCTGCTTTTCATTGAGGTCCTTTCAGTCCTCTTGCTCTTGGTCTTCACCCTATCCATTCGAGTGGAGGAGGCAGTGCCCGCTTTTGGCGGTTCCGGCGCTGTTACCGATTACCCGCTCCGGACTGTATCCGTCTTTGATTTTCTCTGGGGAAGAGGCGACTTGGCCAGGCAGGTTCTGAGGATGGCCTTTCCCATAATCCGATACGCCGAGGAAGGAAGGCGCGACACCCCTGAGGCACCCGTAGCATCTAGAATCGTGGGTTGGCTAATGGGGTTCACGCCTAAGCACTCGCGAGATCTGGTTTTCGCCGGATTCCCCGGGTTCCTCATGGAGAGCCAGGCTCTATCGGCTTCCGCGCCGGGTATCGACCCGTCTCAACTGGAAAACGACTGGGGCTATACTCCCGTCATGTTTTCGCTGCCGCCGGGAGACGGCGTAACACCTGCTACTGCTGCCCTGTCTTCCGGCCCGCTGGTAGCCGTATACCACACTCACGCGACGGAATCTTACCTTCCCGAAATAGGGAAGACTCAGGCTGCCGAAGCGTTCGCGAGCAATCTGGCCAAGACGGTGGTGAGAGTGGGTGAGATGCTATCTTCTCAATTGGAGAGCCGCTATCGCATACCGGTTCTGCACTCCAAGACCGTTCACGATTCGGATACCCGCCTTGGGGCTTATTACCGTTCCGAACAGACCGTAAAAGCCATCCTTCAGAAATATCCTACCTGCAAGTACTTGATCGATGTTCACCGCGACAGTCAGCCGCGCAGTATAACCGGCGTTACAATCCGGGGAAAACCCTACGCGCGGATCCTCTTGGTGGTTGGCACCGATAACCCTAATTGGGTTAAGAACTACGAACTCAGCCGGGCTTTAGTCGACAAGCTTGAGGAAGGCTACCCGGGCATATCCCGGGGAATCCTTTACGAGTCTGCAGTGTACAATCAGAAGTACTCGCCCAACGCTATTCTCGTTGAGTGTGGCGGCGTCGACAACACGCTTGAGGAATGCAGGAACAGCATGGAAGCGCTCGCCTGGGCAATCGCGGCAGTGGTTTTGCCTGCCGAGCCGGCAAGGCCGTAGATACTCCGATTGACACCCCTCCTCGCAGGATGCTATGTTTCATCTAGGTTAGCACTCGTGTGCCTTGAGTGCTAAACAGGGAGGGGCAGACAGTGACTCTCGACGATAGAAAAGCTCGCGTGTTAAGGGCGGTTGTCGAGGAACACATCGAGACGGGTCTTCCGGTAGGTTCTCGCGTCATCGCCCGGAGGTACCGGCTGGGTGTCAGCCCGGCAACCATCAGGAACGAGATGGCCGATCTCGAAGAGACCGGTTACTTGGATAAACCTCATACCTCTTCGGGCCGAGTTCCCTCGGACCGCGGTTATCGCTTTTATGTTGATGAGCTCATGCCGGCTAAGGGCCTTACCGAAGGCGAATCCCAGGCGGTTGAACTGCTTTTTCGCAGCAAGATTAGGGATGTAGTCTCCTTTCTGAGGGAGACCGTCCGGCTTGTCTCTGAGACTTCAAACTATCTCGGCTTCGTTTTGGGACCTGAAGGAGAATCCGTGACTTTTCGCAGTATTCACTTGCTGCCGGCGTCGGCCGAAAAGGCCCTTTTGGTGCTCATTACCGACGTTGGTTTTGTGGAGACGTGTCTCATTGAGATGCCCGGCGCTTCTAGAGAGGAGCTGGAGCATGTGTCCGAGATGCTCTCAAGAAACCTTACGGGTATTACCCTCGAGGAAGTCGCAGAACGAGCCTACCGGCTCTTAAGGGAAGAGACCTCGAGATATGCCGCCATAGTCGACCAGGTGGTCGAGTTTCTGCGGAGCGTGACTTACCAGGATTCTGAGAGGCTCTATGTAGGGAGCCCCGTGAATCTTCTGAACCAGCCTGAATTCCGAGATGTGGACAGGGTCAAGACGATCATTTCAGCTATCGAAAGCGAAGGCATTATCCGGTCTATTGTGGCTGGGGATTCCACGGGAGGCGACCCCGCAATCAGAATCGGAGCCGAGAACGAGGTCGATTCCGTGAAAGACCTCTCAATGGTTTACGGTACATTCAGCGCCGGACGCACGGAGGGAAAGATCGGCATCCTTGGGCCAAAGCGCATGGACTATTCCAGGGCTGTCGCTATTGTCCGGCTGTTTGAGGAGAAACTATCCAGTCTGTTCAGCCGGGAGGGGACGCGTTGACTCTGAAAGGCCAGGGTGTTGACAGCTCTGAGATCAATGAGAACCTAGCTGCGCTACTCACCAATGCAGGTGCTGTGAGAGCCATCGCCTCGGCCGTTGAGGGGACGATCGGCCCTAAGGGACTTGATACCCTGCTGGTTGACCGGTTTGGTGAAGTCGTAATAACAAACGACGGAATGACCATTTTGACCAAGATGGATGTGAATCACCCTGCAGCCAAAATGGTCATAAATACGGCTAAGGCACAGGAAGAGGAGATTGGCGACGGCACTACCACCGCGACGATTATGGCGGGAGCCCTCTTGGCGGAAGGTGTGAACCAAGCGGCAAGGGGAGTGCCGGTGACCCGCATTATCGATGGGGTTAAGATGGGCGTCAACCGGGCTATGGAAGTGGTCCGGGACAAAGCCGTCAAGATCGCCGATGTCGATGACCCTCTCCTCTACAAAGTAGCTCTGGTAGCGGGACGAGACAACAGTGACATCGCCGAACTTGTGGTGGCCGCTGCCAAGATGGTCGGCAAAGAGAAACTGCTTGAGCCGCGCTTCAAGCTATCCGAGACGATCATCGCCAAGGAAGGCGCTGAAAACGAGGTTTTTGCGGGCATCATCGTCGACAAGGAAAGATTGAACGAGGAGATGCCGGAGAGCCTGGACAACCCGACCGTATTGGCGGTTGATGATGCCTTGGAGCCCGAGGAAGTCGAGGACGAGGCCCTTGCCACCGAGGCGGGATTTCAGAGATATCTGGAGCTCCAAGAAGAGTTCAAAGCCAACCTTGCCAAGGTTATTGACCTGGGCGTACGGTTTGTCATTGTCGACAAGGGCATTTCCGACATCGCAGAGGAGATGCTTACCGATGCCGGCGCTATGGTTGTGACCAGAGTATCTTCTGCGGAACTCCGGAAGGTCTGCGAGCATACGGGTGCTAGAGCCATAAAGAGAACCGGGCTCAAGAAGGCCGCTCCGGAACTCCGGAAGAGCCTTGGATCTGCTGAGAGAATATACGAGGACCAAAAGCTTGGAAACATACGGATACTGGGCGGCAAAGGCAAGCCGATGGCTACCATTCTGGTAGGCGCCACAACAGGTGAAGTTAGGGGCGAGCGGGAGCGCATCTGCGCCGATGCCGCGTCGTCTGTTCAGGCGGCTGTGAAAGGCGGCGTCGTGGCAGGTGGAGGAGCCATCGAGCTGGCTTGCGCCAGAGAGGTTGAAAAGATGCGGCAGGGCCAGAAAGGGATGCAAGCTTACGGCCTCCTCTGCGTAATCGAGGCGCTCAAGAGGCCTTTGGCCCAAATAGTGGCGAATGCGGGGTTCAACCCGCTTGAGAAAGTGGGCGACGCGATGGCGCGCCAGACTGAGGAAGGCAACGACAACCTGGCTGTTGACTGCGATTCGGGCGAAATCGTCGATATGTTGTCTCTCGGGATTGTGGACCCTGTGCCGGTCAAGAGCCACGCTCTGAAGGCCGCGCTAGAGATCGCGTCTGCCATATTGAGGATTGACACGATCATAAAGAAGAAGGACGAAGGGCAAGCCCCTTCTGAAGCCAAGGGTGTATCGGAGGATATGGGATTTTGAGCAAGGACTATTACGAAGTCCTCGGCGTCGGGAAAGACGCCAGCCAAGACGAGATAAAGCGAGCATTCCGGCACCTTGCCAAGAAACATCACCCGGACGCCAACCCGGGTGACAAAGACGCCGAGGCTCGGTTCAAAGAAATAAACGAAGCTTACGAGGTGCTGTCGGACCCGGCCAAGAGGTCGAACTACGATGCGTACGGAAATCCGAACGGCCCGTTCGCCAATCCCGGCGGCGGAGGTGCCGGAGGCGCCGGCAGCGACCCCTTTGGCCGCGTTTTCGGCGATTTCGGCGGGTTCCCGTTCGGAGATCTGTTTGGGAATGTCGAGGACCTCTTCGGCGGAGGCCGCAGGCGTGCGGATACGGGGCCGCGGCGCGGTGAGGACCTTGAGCTGGAACTGGAGATCACTCTCGAAGAAGCGTTTAAAGGCGTCGAGAGAGATGTCAGGATACCTCGCATTGAGCAGTGCAATAGGTGCAGCGGAAGCGGTGCCGAGCCCGGCACGAAGGTGGTCACTTGTCCCTCTTGCCACGGCACAGGCCAGGTGAAGGCCAGCCGTTCCACCATCCTGGGATCCTTTGTGACCGTGACTCCTTGCACACGGTGCGGCGGCACGGGGAGGGTCATCGAGAAGCCGTGCAGAGAGTGCGGCGGTAAGGGGCAGGTTTCCGCCACGAAGACGGTAACTGTATCCGTACCCGCCGGAGCCGATTCAGGCCTACGCCTCAGGCTTTCCGGCCAGGGCAACGCGGGAGCGCGCGGCGGTCCGCCGGGCGACCTTTATGTGGTCGTCTTCGTGCGGCAGCACCACAAATTCCAGAGGCAGGGCGACGACCTTATCCTCGATAAGGTTATCAGTTTCCCGCTGGCCGCGATCGGAGGCACCACCAAGATTTCTACCATTGAGGGAGACGACACGCTGGACGTACCTGCAGGGACTCAGCCGGGCGCAGTGTTGCGCATGAGGGGCAAAGGCATGCCTCGGCTGCGCTCCAAAGGAAGAGGCGATATGTTGGTCAGAGTCAGTGTCCGCGTCCCCACCAAGACCAACAGCCGTGAGAAGGAGATCCTCAAGGAATTGGGCTCGCTTGAAGGCGAGACGTTTGCCGATACCAGGTCCTTCTTTGACAGGCTGCGGGGCGCCGACGGAGGAGCGAAGTAGCGTGGATGCCGGCCACACGCCGCCCCTTTACTTTGTAGATGCCTCGATGGTGCTCGGGAGTCAGATTGTGTTGACCGGAGACTCCTACCGTCACGCTTTGGCCCAACGCTTGTCTCCCGGTGAGGTGTTCAGGGCTGTCCTCGGAGAGACTCAGTACGACGCCCGGGTTGAGGAGGTATCTCAGGGCAGGGTGACCGCCCTTATCGTCGATAGGAGGCGAGTTAATCCTCCTCCGGCAAGGGTTCACATCTACGCCGCCCTCCTGAAGCACCAGAGCCTCGATCTTGTCGTTGAAAAGGCCACCGAGATAGGCATTGCCTCATTTACTCCGTTAGTCACTGCCCGCACCATCCCGCGTTTGGATAGAGAGAAGGCGGCGGCAAGGCTGAAGCGCTGGGAGCGGGTGGCCAGGGCAGCCTCAGAACAGTCGGGAAGAGGAACTCTTCCGGAGATCCGGGGAATCATGACCTTCACCCAAGTATTGGACGCCGGTGTTGCGGGGGCTGCGCTTCTTGCTCACGAACATGAAGGGATTACGGTCGATATCGAGGAAGCCACCCGTGGCGGGAAAGAGGCCTCCATCATCGTGGGGCCAGAAGGCGGCTTGGACGCAAAAGAGGTTCAAGCCGCGCTGGACAAGGGATTTATACCGGTGTCTCTGGGCCCGTACATCCTCAAGGCTGAAACCGCGTCGATCGCCGCGGCGGCTCTGCTGGTGAGCGTGCTGTCGCGCCGCTAATTCCAGTTCTAGAGCATTTCCTGCTCCGCATAGGGTTTTGGGGGTGAGTCCCTATGTTTGTCCTTAAGCGCAAGTACATTGTGTGCGCCGCGCTGGCTCTCTTCCTGTGGGTTGCCTGCGTTCTGGACCTTTTGGGGATGTACGATTCGAGGGCCGCCATGGCGGGCGTAGCACCGATCTCTCGAGGCTACTCAGGCAGGCCGAACGTGAGCCTTATGTTTAACGTCGATTGGGGAGAGGAGCATCTTCCCGCGCTGCTTGACATTTTGCAGTCGGCGAACGTGCGGGCAACTTTCTTTCCGACCGGTACCTGGGCCGAGAGAAATCCAGTGCTTGCAGCCAGAATGGCGCTGGAAGGGCACGAGGTGGGAAACCACGGAGGTGCTCACAATCACGTGCAGACCGCGAGCAAAGAGGAGCTCCAGAGGCTTATCCAGAGCGGTGAGGAGCGCATCTACCAAGCGTGCGGCGTGTATCCTTCGAAGCTCTTCGCTCCGCCCTACGGCGAATGGACTGAGGATACTGTGACCTATGCTCTTGAGTGCGGTTACCAGACGGTGCTGTGGACGGTCGATACCGTGGACTGGAGGCTGCCGGAGCCCGAAGCTATCTGGAAGCGGGCGCTCGCCGGAGCGGTTCCGGGAGCTCTCGTCCTCATGCATCCCACTGAGCCCACCGTTTCGGCCCTGCCGATCTTGATCGATGAGCTCCGCGAAAAGGGGTTTACTCTGGTAACAGTCACCGAGAACATCCAGGGACAGCCGAGATAAGCGCATACCGCCGCATTCCCTCATCGCCGCCCGGACAGTTATAATTGTGATACCATTGGAAGAACCACAGGATGCGGGGTATGCGTCGCTTGTCCAAGAAAACTGTCTCGTTTCGCACTTTCGGATGTAAGCAGAATCAGTACGATACTGATTTCCTTAGGGAGAGTTTCGAAGCCGAAGGGTTCACCGTGGTCGACGGCAAGGCCGCTGATGTAGTTGTGATTAACACTTGCGCGGTTACATCACGGAGTGCACAGAAGTGCCGTCAAGCTATCCGCGCGGCTGCGAAGGCCGGCTCCAAAGTGGTCGTGACGGGCTGCTACCCTCAGATAGCGTCCGGCGAAGTTGAGGATCTGCCCGGCGTCATTGCCGTTTCGGGCGTTCGGGACAGAAGCCGCTTGGCCGAGATTGTGGCGGAGGCTCTGGAGACCGGCGATAAGCTCATCCGCGTGACCCCGCACACCCCAGGTGAGAGTTTCGAGGACACGCCCGTCCGGACTCCAAGCTTGACCAGAGCATTCCTCAAGATACAGGAAGGGTGCGGCGATTTCTGCACCTACTGTATCGTTCCCTATGCCAGAGGCCCATCGCGGTCAAGGCCGCCTGACAGCGTAGTGAAGGAGGCCGAGAGTCTTGTGAGGCGCGGTTACAAGGAGATTATCCTTACCGGGACTCACATAGGCTTGTACAGCGGACGCCCGGGTTCTGACGGGGGCGTGGACACAAGGTTCGAACAGCATCAAGACCTTCCCGAACTCATCCGGAGGGTCAGTGAGATTCCGGGCCTCATCCGGTTGAGGATCAGCTCCCTCGAGCCGCACGATGTGACCGACGCCTTAATACACTGCTTACGGTTGCCCAACGTCTGTCATCACTTGCACTTGCCGCTTCAGAGCGGCAGCGACAGGATTCTCAAGATGATGGGCAGGCGCTACGACGTCCCTCTTTTCATTGACATCATCCAGAGAGCGAGAAACGTGGCGCCGGACCTTGGACTTACTACCGACCTAATTGCCGGTTTCCCCGGCGAGACCGAAGAGGACTTTCAGGAGACCCTGGCCGTGGCGAAGGCGGCTGGGTTCTCCCGCATCCACGCGTTCAAGTACTCGGCCAGGCCGGGAACCAGAGCTCACGCTTTTCCGGGCAAAGTCCCGGAAAAAGAGAAAGAGGAGAGAGTTAAGCGACTCATTTCCTTAGGCGGGGAACTCTCTTTGGCTTTTCATCGTAAACATGTTGGCAGAGACATGGAAGTGCTAATTGAGGATGACCGCGATAAAGACGGAAGTCTCGCGGGCTTCACCCGCAACTATATCAGGTGCCATTTTCAGGGAGAGGATGACCTTAAGGGCAAGGTGGTTTCCGTAAGAGTAACGGAGGCTGCCGCTTCTGGCGTCCTCGGCGATCCAAGGTAGGGGGACTAACAGTGCCGAGGCTTGGAGTGGTTTTCGGGGGCAGATCGGGAGAGCACGAAGTCTCGGTCATGTCTGCAGGTTCTGTTCTGCGTGCGGCAAAAGATGCAGGGTTTTCGATTGAGGCAGTAGGGATAACAAGAAAGGGCCAATGGGTTTATCTTGAAGACGGCAGTGAGTTCCTTGCGTCAGGCAGTCACGAGGTGCTCTACGGGATGGGACCGTCGTGCTGCCTTTTGCCCGATCCCGAGAAAAAGGGGATTTGGGTGAACGGCGGTCCGGGCATGAGGCTCCATGAGGTGGATGCCATTTTCCCCGTCCTTCACGGTCCGTACGGCGAAGACGGGTCGATTCAGGGCCTTCTCGATCTGGCGGGCATTCCGTACGTCGGGGCGCCGACGCTCGCGTCGGCCGTCTGCATGGACAAGGACACGACGAAGCGGCTCTTGGAGTCGCACCGCGTGCCGCACGTGCCCGGAATCGCGGTTGAGCGTCACGCGTGGGAGACGGCTAGAGATGGCGTTATGAACCACCTCTTGTCACAGATAGAGTTCCCGGTCTTCGTGAAGCCATCCGGCTCCGGTTCAAGTTTGGGTGTGAATAAGGTGAAGTCGGCAGAGGCGATACTTAAGGCTTTGGATGAAGCTCTGCTCTACGACACGAAAGCCCTGGTTGAACCCTCCATGGAAGGTTGCTTGGAGGTTGAGTGCAGCGTCTTGGGCAATGAAGACCCTAAGGCCTCGATTGCCGGACTGATACTCCCGGCTCGCGAGTTCTACGACTACGAGGCTAAGTACATTGAAGATACTACGGCTTTGGCTATTCCGGCTCCCCTTGCCCCGGACCTCATGTCAAGGGTCCAGGAGGTAGCCGTGGCCGCGTTTAGGGCCACCGGCTGCCAGGGTATGGCGCGGGTCGACTTCTTTGTGGATCCGGTCAAGAAAGAGGCCTACGTGAACGAACTGAATACCATCCCCGGTTTTACCAAAATCAGTATGTACCCGAAGCTGTGGGAGGCGTCGGGACTGCCCTTCCCGGAATTGGTGAGGCGCTTGGTCGACCTCGCCTGCATGCGCCAGTCCAAGTCCTGGCGGGAGGTCTACCGGGTAAATAAGTCCTGATTGACCTAGTGACGACACCTATTGTACAATCCTAGATGTTATTCGGGAGCGGGAGAAACTCCTGCGGCGGAGGGAGGGACAGAGTTTGCCAGAGATAAGGATCGGTAAAGAAGAGAACTTTGATAGTGCCCTGCGCCGCTTTAAGAGAGAGTGTCAGAGGTCAGGTATCCTCCGTGATGTGCGGAAGCATGATCACTATGAGAGCCCGAGTGTGAGGCGTAAGAAGAAGTCTGAGGCTGCGCGAGCTCGCAAGAAGAGGTTCCGCAGGTAAGTTCACGAAAGACAGGGCGGGGGAGAAATCCCCCGCCCTTTATTTCATCCTGAGCGCCCCAGGCGATCGTCCATCCGAAGGCAAGTCGCAAGTCTCCACCTCATAGATCTCTTAATAGACTTTCCGTTGGCAGAAGGTGAGGGGGAATGCGGCTTTGTTCAGGAAGCTAAAGCAGGATCTGGCCGAAGTACTGGAGCTCCCTCTTGATGTAAGCTTGGACCTTCCCAAGATCGTCATCGTGGGTGAACTCGGAGTCCTTGTGCAGAACCACAGGGGCCTTATCCAGTATTCACCTAGCAGGATAGTCGTAGGAGTCGGCAAGGGGCAGATCGAGGTTGGAGGGGAATCCCTGGAGATCCAGGAGGTTAACCAAGAAGATATGCTCGTTCGAGGCCACATAAAGGTCGTGCAGATGTCTACTTGAGGAGGGGTCGCGTGCCGCTGGGACGCCTCGGGGGCTGGCTTTCTGGATATGTCCTGGTGGAAGTGGGCGGCAAGAACCCTGAACGACTCGTGAACTTGTGCCTTAGGGCAGGGTTTCCGGTGTGGGGTTTTGCGTCGCGCGAGGGCGCGGTTTTTTTCTATACAACCCTCCCCAAGTACCGGGAGATACGCAAGCTCGCGCAGAGAGCCAAGTGCGTGCCGAGGATCAGGAAGAGAGTAGGCTTCCCCTTCATCATCGCGCGGGCAAAGAAGAGGCCCCTATTCCTGTTGGTCGGCGCCTTCATGACGGCCGTCCTTCTGTATCTAGCGGGGGCCGCGTGGTCCATCCAAGTAAGGGGCAGCGTAAGCTTGCCTCACGAAGCCATCCTTCAGTCTGCGGGGCGCGCGGGCTTGTTTCCCGGCGCGAGGAAAAGCGCCGTTTCCACGTCTGCGGTCGAGGCTGCCATCCTCCAAGACCACCCCGATCTGATATGGGCCTATGTTCACTTTCAGGGCACGCTCGCGGTTATAGAGGTCGTCGAGAAGACGCGGCCGGAGAGCGTCGGGCCGGGTGATGTGGTCGCGGCAAAGGACGGGTTAGTCAAGTCGGTACTGGTGCTTTCAGGTGTCCCTACCGTGGAGAGCGGAGCTACCGTGAAGAAGGGGGACATCCTTATAGCAGGTACTCCCGGAGATGCCAGGAAGGGGGCCCGCGGCAATGTCGTAGCCAATACCTGGTATGAGGTATATCGCGAGGTGCCTTTGGTCGGGTCCTTTCCCGTAAGGACGGGCAGAAAGAGAGAGATGAAAGTTCTTCGCTACAAAACGTATGAGATCACCGTTGCGGGCAAAAGCAATATGTTCGAGTGGTATGAAGTTGAGGACTATCCGGATTTCACGCTTTTCGCCGGAACTGACCGGTCTTTGCAGGTTGTCGACAGGGTCTTCTATGAGGTAGAGTGGGTTCCCAAAGAACTTACCCAGGAAGAAGCTGCGAGGATCGCCGAAAGGGAAGCAAGGAGAGCCATAGAAAGGGAATTGCCTTCCTTGGTCAAATTGATAGACTTAAGCTGTGAAGTCGAGGCAGTTCAGGAGGGTATCGTGGCGGTAAGGCTCGTCGCCGTTGCGGAAGAGGATATCGCCGTCATAAGGCCCTGGCCTCATTCGATGGATGGAGGTCGATGACGTAATTTGACGTCACAAGACAAGCATATAGTCTTCGAGATACCGGATAACGGTGACATGTTTCGCTTGTTCGGTTCCTATGATGAGAACCTAGCGCTTCTGGAAGACAGCCTCGACGTGAAAATCGTGGCCCGCGGCAAGACCCTTGCGGTGTACGGTGATGAGGAAGATCTTGATATTGCCAAGACGGTATTGGAGCACCTACTGCAACGCGCGCGATCCGGTCAGAAAGTGACGACGCAGGATGTTAGGTATTCCGTAAGGGCAGTGAAGGAAGGCGGCCACCTGTCCTCGTTCGGCGATACAATCTTGGTGAACGTGAGAGGGCGGCCTATTGGGCCCCGCACTCAAGGCCAGAAAGAGTACATCAATGCGATACGAGAGAACTCTTTGGTATTCGGGATTGGTCCCGCCGGTACGGGAAAGACGTACATCGCTGTGGCAATGGCGGTGGCTTCGTTCAAGCGGAAAGAGGTTGACCGCATAATCCTTACCCGGCCCGCAGTCGAGGCAGGCGAGAGGTTGGGGTTTCTGCCCGGCGACATTCAGGAAAAGGTCAATCCGTATTTGAGGCCCCTTTACGATGCATTATTCGATGTGTTGGGGCTCGAGACGTTTCAGAAGTACATGGAGAAAGGGCTCATCGAGGTGGCGCCGCTGGCGTATATGAGAGGGCGCACCCTTGAATCGGCTTTTGTTATCCTTGACGAAGCTCAGAACACGACGCCTGAGCAGATGAAGATGTTTCTCACACGCATGGGACTCAATTCGAAGGCTGTTGTGACCGGAGATATAACGCAGATAGACTTGCCGAAAGGAACCTATTCGGGTCTAGAGCAAGTCAGGGTAGTGTTGAGGGATATTCCCGGTATCGGCATCGTGTATCTTTCGGATAGGGATGTTGTCCGTCACGAACTGGTGTCGAGGATCATTAGGGCATACGACAAGTACGAAAATACCGGTTGGACAGAGGAGCCAAAGAGATAGTGCAGCACAAGCCTGCAAAGGATACAAAGGCGAAGGTCGCGGAGCCTATCACGCTCCGGTCGGTCCTTTTGAAGATGAGCGCTGCCCGGCGGGAGATCGCGTGGGTCAGCGTGACGTTTCTTGTGGTTACAACGGTCTTTCTGATCTCTCTGATGCCGCAGCAGATACGTGTTGTAGCAGGCGATGTCTCGCCTATTGACGTCAAAGCCCCCAGGGAGATTATTGATACCGCGGCCACGGACAGGCTCCGTGAGGAAGCCGCGGCAAACGTGTCTGAGCAGTGGGAGAAGGATCCCAAGGTCTTAGCCGATCTCAAGGTGCAGGTAGCGGATTTTAGGAGGGCAGTTGCCGAACTGCAGGCCGGTACGCCTACCACTCAGGAGATTATCGGAACCCTCCGTCCTTACCTCAGTGAAAGCGCGTCCGATGCAGACATCATCGCGGTTACGGCCGCTCAGCCCGACATACTCGATCGCGCGGCATCCTTGTTGACGACGGTCCTTGACGAAGGCCTCTCTGCGGGCATCAAGTCAGAGAACTTGGCGGCGGAATTGGACAACATGATCGGCCGGCTAACGCTGGACAATGATCTTCCCGCCCAGATATCCAAAGTCATGGCGTCGTTTGTCGCCAAGAACCTCAAGCCGAACTGGGTCCTCAACCAGGAACGGACCGAGAGGGAACGCCGGAGCGCGGTAGAGGCGGTTGAGCCGGTTCGCATCAGGCGGGGGCAGTTCATCGTCCGCGAGGGCGATATCGTCACCGAGGATCAGATGGCGATCTTGGTTGAGTTGGGTATGGTCGGCTCGCCGCTGCGCTTTTCTGCCGTTGCGGGAGCACTGCTCATGTCGGTATTGGTCCTCGGGGTCCTGTGGGGTTATCTCCGGATCCACCATCCCGATGTGTTCAAGTCCGACAAGATCGCCGTATTAGCCTCGGTATTGATAGTCAGCGTAGTCGTCATCCAAGGTGTGGCTGCGTTCTCGGGGTTCCTCATCCCGGTCGCCACCGGAGTACTCCTTGCTTCAACGCTGTTTGACCGCCGGTTCGGTGCTCTGTTTGCCGCTGTCCTGACCATGGTGACGGGAACGGTGACCGGCTTCGACGTCCGGTATATGGCGCTTTCACTGGCAGGAGGCCTTATGGCTTCACTTGCCATCGGTTCCGAGTGGAACAGGATGCACCTCATCCGGGCCGGGTTCATGGTCACCTTCGCCAACATCGGCACGTATATCGGATTGGGCCTGACCGGCACCGTACCGCTGGACGATATCCTATCCTGGCGCGACATGTTGATGGTCGTCTTGAGCGGCCCTGTCTCGGCCGTCCTGGCGGTAGGCCTATTGCCTCTGTTTGAGGCTGCGTTCGGCATAATCACGCCGATCAAACTTCTGGAGCTGTCAAACCCCGAGCACCCGCTTTTGCACCGGCTCCTCTTGGAGGCTCCCGGCACCTACCACCACAGCATAATGGTAGCCAATTTGGCAGAGGCTGCCGCTATGGCCATAGGTGCAGACAGCCTTCTCGCGAGAGTTGGCTCTTACTATCACGATGTAGGCAAGATCAAGAGGCCTTACTTCTTCACCGAGAACCAGATACAAGGGATGGATAACCCCCACGACAAGATGAGCCCGACTTTATCGGCTACGGTCATAACTTCCCACGTGAAAGATGGGTTGGAGTTGGCCATTCAGCACAAAGTCCCCGCGGTGATTCGCGACTTTATTGCTGAACACCATGGGACCATGCTGGCGTCGTTCTTCTACAACAAGGCCGCCGAGAACGCTAAGGACTCAAGGGGGCCCGAGGAGTGGGATTTCCGGTACGAGGGACCAAGGCCGGGCTCTAAAGAGACTGCTGTGGTCATGCTGGCCGACGGAGTGGAGGCGGCTACGAGGTCGATAGCGAAGCCCACTCCGGCCAGGATAGAGTCACTTGTGCGGAAAATGGTGAACGACCGGTTGTTTGACCACCAGTTGGATCGCTCTGACCTCACGCTCAAGGAACTGGATATTATCATAGAGACATTTACCAAGGTGCTCGCGGGCATCTTCCACACGAGGATAGAGTATCCCGAGCAAAAGTCGAAGTAGCCTCGTGTCTCTTGAACGGAGGACCGGCCAGTGCCCGTCGATGTAGATGTGATCATGGAGACCGAACCGTCTCTCTCGGAACGAGAGCATTACCGGTCGCTTGCACTGGCAGCCGTCTCGACGGTGTTAAGGCTTGAGGGGCGCGAAGAAGACCGGTGCGAGGTTTCGGTGGTCTTCGGAGATGACGACTTCATTGCCGGCCTCAACCGCGAGTACCGCGATGTGGCGGGCCCAACCGACGTCCTTTCGTTTGCGATGAACGAAGGAGAGGTCGGACCCGGATTTATTTCTGCAGAAGGCGAGCCGGAGATGCTCGGAGACATCATCGTCTCCGTGGAAACCGCGAAGCGCCAAGCCGCAGAAGGAAAAAGGAGCCCGGACGAAGAGATCCTGCTGCTCATTGTCCACGGAACTCTGCACCTTTTGGGCTATGACCATGATACGCCGGAGAAAGAGGCGGTAATGTGGAAGCTCCAGGGCGAAGCTCTGAACGCTCTAAGCGAAAGATAGGCTCCGCTTCGTCCGGGCCGGCCTTCCGCCCCGTGCTGACCAGTTTTGTCCACGCAGGCGAAGGGCTCCTCTACGTCTACCTAAGCCAGAGGAACATGCGCATCCACGTGGTGGCGGCCGCTCTGGTAGGCGCGGTTTGTATAGTCCTGGGAGTCGGCAGGGTGGAAGTTCTCATGGTGGTGCTGGCGATAGCCGGTGTCCTGCTTGCCGAGGTGGTAAATACCCTCACGGAATCCTTGGTGGATCTCCTTGAGCCCCGGTTCCATCCTGCGGCCAAAGTGGTGAAGGACGTTGCCGCTGCCGGCGTCTTGATATCATCCATATTCGCGGTGGCTATAGGCGCTGTCGCGTTCTACCCCGCCCTCACGGAGCTCCTGCCGAGATTCCGGGAGTTCCTTGACTCCCGCTTGCCGTTGTTCCTGGCCTACGTATCGATTTTCGTAGTGCCTTCGGTCGTCGGGCTCTACTTTGTGGAGTTCCGGATGCCGAGAACGAATCCCCTCCGTCTGCCGGAAGGCAAGGAGGGCCCGTGATGCTGTATCAAACCGAAGGCGTAGTGCTGTCGGCTATGGACCTCGGCGAGCACGACCGGTTAATCTCCATCTTGACTGAGAAAGAGGGCTTGGTCAGGGCAGTTGTCCGCGGAGCGCGGAAACCCAAGAGCAAGCTGTCCGCCCTTACCCAGCCATTCACTCGCGCCCAGTTCCAATTGTTCAGGGGAAAGTCAATGGACAGGGTGACTCAGGTGTCCCTCATGGACTCGCACCCGGGGATAGTGGGAGACTACGAGCGTTTGGTTTACGGGGGATACATATCGGAGCTTGTCTCCTGCCTGGTTCCCGAACGAGAATCTAACCCCCACATCTACGCTATGTTCGTAAAGGCCCTTGACTACCTGGACGAAGAACGTGAGCCTTGGACCGTGACTAAGTGGGCGGAACTCGGTTTCTTGAGCACAGCGGGTTTTCTGCCCAGTCTGGATAGTTGCTCTTACTGCGGGAACCCCATATCCGGAAGGGCGTTCTTCTCGCCCGATGACGGCGGAGCACTCTGCGAAGGATGCCGTGGGAAGTCGAGGTTTCCAGAAACGGTATCGGAGGTCTCCAGAGGCGCCTTAAGGACGCTGTCACTACTATGCGGCCGCCGGGACTGCCCGAATATCGTGGCGCGCGGGCAGGTGCGCGACGAAGCGGGCAGCGCCATGAAGAAGTATATCGCCCACATCCTCGGAAAACATCCTAAATCTCTCGCTCTTGTGGAAAGGCTAGAGGCGGAAGGTACGAGCGAGGAGTGAGCAGGATATGGCATTTGTGCTAGAGAAAATACACCCAATACGCAACCGGAGAAGGTCGCGGCGTGAATGCCCGGCAATACCCTGCGGAGAGCGCCTTATTCGCGAAGCCGCGGCCCTTGTGAGAAGAGGCAATCTCAGCAGGATTGTAGTGCGGAGCCGGAATTCGGTGGTGCTGGATACGTCGGTTACGGCGACCGTTTTGGCGGCTGTGGCGTCGCCCCGGCTCACGCTCTTGGGAATGGCCGCCGTTCTCTTGAGCACATGGGATGTAGAGATTGAGAAGCCTCAAGACCTTTTGTGAGTGAGCTCCGGTTGACAGTGGCCGTGGGAAGGAGTCTTGTGCGTGGGGAAGTTCCTCTACTTTCGTGAAGTGATTTCCACCCTGCAGACCTTCTGGTTCGAGAAGGGCTGCTTCATTGGCGAACCCTACGATATCGAGAAAGGCGCGGGCACGTTTAACCCGTTCACCTTTTTCCGGGCTCTAGGCCCGGAACCGTGGAAGAGTGCATATGTTGAGCCCTGCAGGCGGCCGGCAGATGCCCGCTACGGGGACAACCCTTATAGGGCAGGCTATTACTTTCAGTTCCAGGTGATCCTGAAACCACCGCCTGACATGGTTATGGAGATGTACATAGAGTCTCTGGAGCGACTCGGGATCAAACGAGAGGAACACGATATTCGCTTCGTCGAGGACAACTGGGAATCGCCGACACTAGGAGCGTCGGGACTGGGCTGGGAAGTCTGGCTGGACGGCAATGAGATCACCCAATTTACGTATTTCCAGGAAGTGGGCGGCATTGAGGTCAGGCCGATATCTTGCGAGATAACATACGGGCTGGAGAGGTTGGCAGCTTACATTCAGGGTGTCGACAGCATGTGGGACGTCAGGGTATCTCCTGAGCTCACCTACAAGGACGTCTATCTTGAGCAGGAGAAGCAGTTCTCCGCCTATGGATTTCTCCACGCCGACACCGACCTTCTCCGGACCCAGTTCGACCAGTGGGAGGCCGAATGCAAGAAGATACTGAAAGATGCAGGCCTCTATCTCGCCGCATACGATTGTGCCTTAAAGTGTTCCCAGCTCTTCAACCTGCTTGACGCACGTGGCGCTTTGTCCGTCTCCGAGCGCCAAAACTACATAGGACGAGTGCGTGCTTTGACCAGGGAATGCGCAAGAAAGTACGTGTCGAGGGAGGTAACTTAGCATGGCAGGCTGTTTCTTGCTGGAGGTAGGCTCGGACGAGATACCTGCCAGGTACCTTCCCGGAGCGATAGAAGGACTGCGGTCAAGGGCGGCGGAAGCCCTTCGCGAGGCAAGGCTTTCCTTCCGTGAGGTTAGAACCTACGGCACGCCGCGCAGGCTCGTGCTGCTTGTAGATGAACTTGCCGGAAAGAGTTCGGATGCGGTGGCGCTCGTCAGGGGCCCCTCAAAGAAGACGGCTTATGACGCCGGTGGAAATCCGACCAAAGCGCTCCTGGGTTTTTGCCGATCAATCGGCATCGATCCGGGTGATGCCATTGTTAAGGACGACAACGGCAGCGAATACGTCTACGGCGAGAAGTTTCTGAAGGGACGCCCGGTTAAGGAGCTCTTGCCTGAGATTCTGCCCGACGTCGTGATGGGATTGGAGTGCCCTTACCCCATGCGTTGGGGCGATGAGAACTGGCGCTGGTTCCGTCCCATCCGCTGGATAGTCTGCCTGTACGACAAAGAGGTCGTCCCGGTGACGATTGCCGGAAGAACCGCAGTCCGGGTGTCATGGGGGCACCGGACGCTGCATCCTCGCGAGGTCACGATCGAATCGGCCGGTGGATATCTCTCCTCGATTGCAGAGGCTTTTGTTGAGGTAGACCCCGCGGCCCGTACAGAGAGCATAGTGAGGGAGGCCCGAAACCTTGCAGCTGCTGTAGGAGGAGAACCCGTCATAGATGACGAGCTTCTCTCCGAGGTTTCATCCATGGCCGAGCATCCAGCGGCGTTTCTGGGAAGGTTCGATGAGCGGTATCTCCGCCTACCTGTGGAAGTGCTGATGACATCAATGCGCCGCCACCAAAGATACTTCCCGGTGGTCGGGAAGGACGGCGGCGTTCGCCCCGCTTTCATCGGAGTGAGGGACGGCGATCCGTCTCGGGGAATCGATACCGTGAGGAAGGGGAACGAGTGGGTGCTAAGGGCCCGCCTCGAGGACGCCGGGTTCTTTTACGAGCAGGACACCAAGATCACACTTGCTGACCGGATTCCTTCCCTGCAGGGTATCAGGTTTGTGAGAAACGCCGGGAGCATGTACGACAAATCCCAGCGTATGCGCAGGATTGCTGAGTACCTGGGGAGGACTGCCGGCCTCTCACCAGGGGATCTTGAGGCCGCGTCCCAAGCTGCTCTTCTCGCAAAGGCAGACCTGGCGACCGCCATGGTACGCGAGTTTCCGGAACTGGAAGGGATCATGGGAGGGACGTACGCGCTTTTGGAAGGCGTCGACCCTGGAATCGCGAGAGCCATAAGCCAACACTACCAGCCCAAAGGCGCTAAGGACCGCGTCCCCGACAAGGGCGCTCCGTCCATGGTCGCCCTTGCCGACAAGCTGGACAGTCTGGCAGTGTCCTTCTCGCTGGGAATCGAGGTCACGGGTTCACAGGATCCTTTGGGCCTAAGGAGGAGCGCTCTGGGAGTCGTGGCTATCATCGCCGGCCACGGATATGATTTCACCATGGATGACCTCCTCTCGCTCCCTCTGGAGCTGGCGAAGGAAGTAGTGAAAGAACCATCCGCTTCTGCCGAGGACAAGATGGAGTCGTTTATCACGGCTCGAGTCGAGGCCATGCTGGCAGAGAGAGGCTACCCCGTTGAGGTTATACGGGCGGTCCTGGGCGGTACAGAGAGCAGGATCGCCAGAGCGGAAGCCAGGGCATCGGCTCTCGCCGCACTGCTGTATACAGACGATTTGGCGGCACTTGTCGCCGGATGGAAGAGGATTGGCGTCCTGGCCAAGGGAGCCGAATCACGACGGGTCGATGAGGCGCTTCTGAAAGACGAGGCCGAAATCCGGCTGTATCGCGCAGTTCTCGCTCGAGAGCACGCTCTCCTCCGGTCGTTCGAGTCTAGAGACTATAGGGCTTACTTGACGCTCCTGGTTGAACTTAAGCCCTTTATAGACAGCTGTCTGGATGAGGTGCTTATCATGGCCGAAGAACCCTCTTTGCGGTTCAACAGGCTTGCCCTACTGGGGCTTGTGGCCGAATGTTGGAGCAAGTACGCCGATTTCTCGATGTTGAAATCGCTCTCTCCAAGCGGTTAAAATAACGTGGACTAACCAGGGTCATTTTTCCGTACGGCGATCTGCCGCGCGGATTTACGAGGTAAATACATAGGGGGCGAAAAAGTGGCATCAAAGATGGTGTATTGGTTCAGAGAAGGCAGAGATGACATGCGTTCCATCTTGGGCGGCAAAGGCGCAGGCCTTGCTGAGATGACCCGCATCGGGCTTCCGGTTCCTCCCGGATTCACCATCACAACGGGAGCATGCGTTGACTACTACAAACAAGGGAAGAAGCTTCCTCCGGGGCTTTGGGAAGATGTTGAGGCGCACATAAGAGGCCTCGAAGAAGAGACTGGGAAGAAGTTCGGCGGAAGGACCAACCCGCTTCTGGTATCCGTTAGGTCGGGTGCTGTCATCAGCATGCCCGGTATGATGGACACCATCCTGAACTTGGGACTCAATGAGGACAGTGTTCAGGGCCTGTACGCGCAGACCAACGACATGCGGTTCGCGCTCGACTGCTACAGGCGTTTCATGCAGATGTTCGGCGACGTGGTTCTCGAGGTAGACCACGACAATTTCGAGCACATACTTGTCGCGCAGCGTGAAGCCGAAAAGGTCAAGTATGACTACGAGATCTCCGTGGAAGGCCTCAAGAAAGTCATCGCGGGATACCGCGAGGTCGTGAAAGAGAAGGCCGGGATCGACTTCCCCGACAACCCGCTTGAGCAGCTGCGCATGGCTGTAGAAGCGGTGTTTAGGTCCTGGAACAATGAGCGTGCCATCGTTTACCGCAGGATCAACAAGATTGCCGACGACCTCGGCACAGCCGTCAACGTGCAGATGATGGTTTTCGGCAACATGGGCTTTGACTGCGGTACCGGCGTCATGTTTACCCGGAACCCCTCTACCGGTGAGAACGTTCTCTACGGAGAGTACTTGATAAACGCGCAAGGCGAAGACGTTGTGGCCGGCATCCGTACTCCCAAACCTATCGCCCAGATGCCGGAAGATCTTCCCGAGACGTATGAAGAGCTGAAGAAAGTCGCAGCTACGCTCGAGAAGCACTACAGAGATATGCAGGATATGGAGTTTACCATCGAACACGGCAAACTCTACATGCTGCAGACCAGAAGCGGTAAGCGTACGGCCGCGGCCTCTTTGGAGATCGCGCGCCAGATGGTGCACGAGGGGCTTATCGACAAGAAAGAGGCTATCAAGCGCGTGAAGCCGGATGAGGTATCGCGCATGCTCCACAGGGGAGTCGACCCCGCCGCCAAGACCGAAGTGGTCGGCAAGGGCCTTCCGGCGTCACCCGGAGCCGCCATCGGCGCAGTCGTCTTCGACTACAAGGTTGCCGAGAAGTTGGGATCCGAAGGCCAGAAGGTTATCCTCGTGAGGCCCGAGACCAAGCCTGAAGATATGCCCGGCCTTATCTACGCCCAGGGAGTGCTTACATCCAGAGGCGGCATGACCTGCCACGCGGCGGTTGTGGCTCGCGGAATGGGCAAGCCCGCCATCGTCGGCTGCGACGCCCTGCACCTCGATATCGAGCACGGCAAGGCGACCGTCGGTAAGGCGCAGATCAAGGAAGGCGACATCATCTCGATCGACGGAACCACCGGTAGCGTGTACATCGGCTCGGTTCCTCTGGTTGAGCCCAAGATAGGCGGCGCATTCCAGGAGATTCTGGAGTGGGCGGACGAGATCAAGAGATTGGGCGTGAAGGCGAACGCCGACACTCCTCAGGATGCCAAGAAGGCTCGCGAGCTGGGAGCCAAGGGAATCGGCCTCTGCCGCACCGAGCACATGTTCATGGCAGCCGAGAGGCTCCCCGCGGTCCAGGAGATGATCATGGCCGAAGATGTCGAACAGAGGAAGGCCGCGCTGGATAAGCTCCTGCCCATGCAGGAGGGCGACTTCTACGAGATCCTTAAGGCCATGAGAGGTTACCCGGTTACCATCAGGCTTCTCGACCCGCCGCTTCACGAGTTCCTGCCTTCAACAGAGGAGCTCGCAGTGAAGCTCGTCGAGATGCGGCACCAGAACGCTCCGGCCGCCGAGATGGCCAGGATCGAGGAGACCCTCAAGGAAGCCAGGGAGCTTCATGAAGCCAACCCCATGATGGGCCTTCGCGGATGCCGCCTCGGACTGCTTTGGCCCGAGATCTACGAGATGCAGGCCAGAGCCATCTTTCAGGCAACCGCCCGCCTATTCAAAGACGGCTTCACCGACGTTGAGCCCGAAGTCATGATCCCTCTCGTCGGCACTGCCGCTGAGCTGGAGATAAACCGCGAAATGGTAGTGAGAATAGGCGAGGAGATCCGGAAGGAAAGCGGCATGAACTTCCCGATCACAGTCGGCACGATGATTGAGCTACCGAGGGCAGCTCTGACTGCAGACGAGATCGCAAAGCATGCCCAGTTCTTCTCCTTCGGAACCAACGACCTCACCCAGATGACGTTCGGCTACAGCCGCGACGACGCGGAAGCCAAGTTCCTCCACGTCTATCTCGACCAGAAGATCCTGAAGGAGAACCCGTTCCAGGTGCTTGACAGGAACGGAGTCGGCAAGTTGGTCAAGATGGCTGTTGATCTTGGCCGGGCCGCCCGCCCCGACCTGGTAATCGGTATCTGCGGAGAGCACGGCGGCGATCCTGATTCCGTCGAGTTCTGCCACATAGTCGGCCTCGATTATGTGTCGTGCTCGCCGTTCCGCGTGCCGGTAGCGCGTCTTGCCGCGGCTCACGCTGTCCTGAACAACGGCTAACTGTCCTAACCGCCGTCCCGGGATGTATCCCGCGGAAGGCGGAAGGTAGGGAAACTGCTGGGAGACTCCGAATATGTCTTCGGAGTCTCTCTTAATCTTGCATAGGGTGAGCAATGTGGCGGAGTCCGGAAAACTGAGCATTAGGGAAAGGACCGAGGAAATAGAAGCGAGAACGCTCGCGCCTTTCGCTACGCTTTCCTCCAAGTCCAGGGGGCGAGAGCGCGAAGAGGAGTTATGTCCCGTGCGTACCGTGTTTCAGAGAGACCGGGACAGGATAATACACTCCAAGGCTTTCAGGCGCCTAAAAGACAAGACGCAGGTCTTTATTGCACCCGAAGCCGACCACTACCGCACCCGGCTTGCCCACACGCTTGAGGTATGCCAAATTGCCCGCACGATAGCCAAGGGCCTCAGGCTGAACGAGGATCTTACCGAGGCCATCGCCTTGGGGCACGACCTCGGGCACACGCCCTTCGGACACGCGGGCGAGGATGTTCTGAACCGGGTGCATCCCGGCGGCTTCTTCCACAACGAGCAATCCCTCAGGGTTGTCGACATACTCGAAGGCGGAGGTTTGAACCTGACGTGGGAAGTAAGAAACGGCATTCTGAACCACCCTTGGCGCGAGTCTCCGTCAACTGAAGAGGGCCGGTGTGTTCAGCTGGCGGACCGGATCGCTTACGTAAACCACGACATCGATGACGCTATCAGGGGGGGCGTCTTGAGGAGCGAGGACCTTCCCCCGGACGCAATAAGGGTTCTCGGGAGTACACACGGAGAGCGCATCAATACCCTTGTGTCTCGGACTATCGAGATGAGCCTTGAACGCGGCGCCGTTCACCTATCAGGGGATGTTCTGGGCGCGCTGCTCTCTTTAAGGCAATTTCTCTTTGACCGCGTATATATCGGGTCGCCGGCGAAGAGAGAGGAGGATAAAGCCAAGGGTGTCGTCGAAGCCTTATACAATCACTACTGTACCCACCCGGAGCTCATCGGGGGGTCATACGCCGCCAGCGAAGATGTACAAAAAAGAGCCTGCGACTACGTTTCGGGAATGACCGATCGGTTCGCCATTGCCCAGTACAGGTCGGCTTTTGTTCCGAGGACCTGGGGGCTCGATCACTAAGGGTGCGCCATGTCTAAGGATTTCTACGGAGATAATGCTGTTGAAGAGGTCAGATCGCGTGTAGATATTGTATCCCTTGTCTCTGAGTACGTGAAACTCAGGAAGGCGGGAAAAAACTACGTCGGGCTGTGCCCCTTTCACGAAGAGAAGACCGGGTCTTTCACGGTAGACCCGGACAAGCAGTTGTTTTATTGTTTCGGATGCGGTACCGGAGGCAACGTGTTCACCTTTCTCATGAAGAGAGAGGGGCTGTCCTTTCCTGAGGCGCTTGAAAAGCTGGCAAGCAGAGCAGGGGTCAGACTCCCTCCTACCAGAAGCGCCGCGTCGCGAGACGCTCGAAAAAAGGAGTACAAGAGACTCCTTGACGCTCTTGCCCTGGCACAGGATAGATTCCGTGAGATGCTGTTTTCATCCAAGGGCTCACAGGCACTTAAGTATCTTGAGGGAAGAGGCCTCTCTCGCGACATAATAGACCAGTTTGGCCTGGGCTACGCGCCCGACGAGTGGGACTTCATAGCTTCGGCCTGCA
Organism: Bacillota bacterium; assembly: GCA_050952125.1. Taxonomy (GTDB): domain Bacteria; phylum Bacillota; class Sulfobacillia; order Fermentithermobacillales; family Fermentithermobacillaceae; genus UBA3951. The sequence goes on along the minus strand of JBMNKK010000004.1, from coordinate 51,876 downwards.
AGCGGGCGGGATTCAATCAAGCTGACTTCTGCAAAGCTGGGCTCCTCTTGGAGAGGCAGAGCGGCGGTTACTACGACCGGTTCAGAAACAGGGTGACCTTTCCTATCTGGGACGGAACCGGAACGCTGATAGGCTTTGGAGGTCGCGCCCTAGGAGACGAGAATCCAAAGTACCTGAACTCGCCCGAAACGCCCCTGTTTCGCAAGGGGAAGGAACTCTACGCGTTGAACTTGGCCAAACCGGCCATAAGGCAAAGCGGCAAGGTCTGCGTGATGGAAGGGTATATGGACGTTATCACTTCCTTCCAGCATGGAATAAACTATACGGTTGCCGGAATGGGAACTGCGCTCACGAGGGAGCAAGCCCGGACATTGCTCTTACTGTCAAAAGAGGTCTACCTGGTCTACGACCAGGATGAGGCCGGGAAACGAGCAGCCATGCGCAGCATGGAGGTTTTTCGAGAAGCAGGTGGACGAACCCGGGTCGTTACGCTCTCGGGGGCAAAAGACCCGGATCAGTTTCTCCGCAGCGAGGGCGGGGAAGCTTTCCGTGAGAGGCTGGCAAAGGCGTTGCCAGACGTCGAGTTCATCTACGACGAAGTGAGAAGAGAAAATGCCGGCTTGGGAGTTGAGGGAAGGATCAGGGTAAAGGAAGCGATGGTGCCTGTACTCGCTTCTCTCGACAGCGAGTTTGAGCGTGCTGCGTACGCCGAAGAGTTTTCGCGGGATCTTTCCGTGTCCAGAGAGACTCTGATAAGAGATGTCGAAATGTACAGGCGAAAGGCGGAGCAGGCATCAAAGTATAAACAATCTGAAAACAGGGATACTACTGGTTATGACAACCAAAGGAAGGCTATTCCTGCCAATGGGTCCGAGAAAGCCAAGAAGGCGGCAGGAATAAAGGCGGGTAATATCGAAATAAGCGTGGTTCGCAGAAAGGCAGAAGAAGGAGTAATTAGGTGTCTCATCGAAAACCCAGGACTGCTTGAAAAGACAAGGGTCGACCTCTCTCTCGAGGAGTTTGAAGATCCTGCCTGCAGAGCGGTTTTCCAAGCCTTGATGAAGGGTTCACTGGAGTCGACTGAGGATCAGGAGATTCTTACGTATGTGTCCGAGCTGTGCATAAGAAGCGGACCTGTAGATGACCCTCTGCGCCAGATGCGAGATTGCCTTAGGAAGCTCCGTGAAGAGCGGTTGGAGGAGCTCCGGGAGACAATAGCCCTCGCCGAGCGTACAAGAGATGAAAGCGCGCTCAAAAAAGCGCTTGTGGATTACCAGAGACTATTGAAGCAAGTCAAATCAACTAAAGACGCAGGCGAGGATTTGGCACTCTAAGAGTTCCCAGGAGGGAAGAGTTTTGAAGGAATTGCAGTCGGCGAGCATCGACGCCATAAGGGACCTGGTTCATAAGGGGCAGAAGAAGGGCTTCTTAACGTATAAGGAGATTGCCGACGCGTTGGGTCAGGTAGAACTGAGTTCCCAGCAAATCGATGATATCTACAAGCGGTTTGAGGATCTCGGTATCGAGGTAATCAGTGTGAAGAAGGGACCCGACGAGGAGGCCGGCGATTCTCCTGATGGGCAAGCGGATGAGTCAGGCGATGATTCGCAGGAAGTTGCGGTACTTGAGAAGGACTCCGACGACATGCCCGAAGGTGAACAGGCTGACGAGGCTGCCGATATAGACCTCACCATTCCCGAGGGAGTTGCCCTCGACGATCCGGTACGCATGTACCTTAAGGAGATAGGCAGGGTGCCCCTCTTGACCGCCGAAGAGGAAGTGGAGCTCGCGAGGCGCATGGAGATGGGCGACAAGCACGCCAAGAGCAGGCTTATAGAGGCCAACTTGAGGCTGGTAGTATCCATCGCCAAGAGATACGTGGGCCGCGGTATGCAGTTACTAGACCTGATTCAAGAAGGCAACATGGGCCTCATCAAGGCCGTTGAGAAATTCGAGTTCAGGCGGGGCTTTAAGTTGTCCACCTACGCCACGTGGTGGATCAGGCAGGCCATTACCAGGGCCATTGCCGATCAAGCCCGGACAATCAGGATCCCGGTTCACATGGTGGAGACCATAAACAAGCTGATCCGGACCTCCCGGCATCTTATTCAGGAGCTCGGGCGAGAGCCCACTCCCGAGGAAGTGGCTGAGGAGATGGGGATAACCCCTGACAAGGTGCGAGAGATCCTGAAAATCGCGCAAGAGCCCGTTTCTCTCGAAACGCCCATCGGCGAAGAGGAAGACAGCCACCTGGGCGACTTCATCGAGGATGAAGATGCGCCTGCGCCTGTCGACGCTGCCTCGTTCCTGCTTCTCCGGGAGCAGATTGAGAGCGTGCTGGACACTCTCAACGAGCGCGAGCAGCGAGTGCTGCGGCTGCGCTTCGGCCTTGACGACGGAAAGGCCCGTACGCTTGAGGAAGTCGGCCGCGAGTTTGGAGTGACTCGCGAGAGGATAAGGCAAATCGAGGCCAAGGCGCTGCGAAAACTGAGGCATCCTCAGAGGAGCAAGAGGCTGAAGGACTATTTGGTGTAGCGAATCTACCCGGGCGTCTCATGCTTCCCGTACTTTACCTATTCCCTGCATCTTTGGCGTTGCGAAGAAAAGCCCTTCAGAGGGGCTTTTTGTTTATCCGTGCCTAACGAAGAAAAGCCCCCGGTCAATGCTATAATCATGGTTGTATCTTTCATTGGGGGCGATCGACACGGATTCCACGGTTCAGGCAAGTAAAGAGAAGCGCGCGCCCTACTTGTCGATCTTCTGGAGCTTCTTCAAGATAGGGGCCTTCACGTTTGGCGGAGGCTGGGCAATGATCCCGCTTATCCGGAAAGAGTTGGTGACAAGGCAGAAGTGGCTTGAGGATTCGGAGTTTGTAGATCTGTTGGCTGTTGCGCAGAGCGGGCCCGGACCCATTGCCGTAAACACGGCTACCATAACCGGGTACAAGATGCGCGGACTCCCCGGCTCGGTGGCGGCGGTGGCCGGCGCGTCTCTCCCGTCATTTCTGGTCATACTGGCATTCGCGACTGTTCTGGTGAAGTTTAGGAGCGCTCCCGTCGTAGAAGCGGTCTTTCTAGGCATGAGGCCGGCTATCCTAGGCTTGTTGGTGGCTGCCGTTTGGCAGGTGGGGAAGAACTCGCTGAAGTCTCGGAGAGACCTCTGGTATTTGGCCGGAGGAGCGATTCTCTTGTTCGGGTTCGATATGAGTCCTGTTGCTGTTGTGGCTTTGGCCGCCTTGGCCGGAATAGGTGTTGGCCTAGCCGGAAGGCAGAGAAAAGAGAAGGCCGGGGATAAAGGCGACGGCCATGAATAGGGGGATTCCGGTCCATGCTGTTTGAGCTCTTTTTTTCGTTCGCTAAGATTGGGGCGTTCAGTTTTGGCGGAGGATACGCCATGATACCCCTCATTTCGCGTGAAGTTGTAGAAGTAAAGCAATGGCTGTCGATGCAGGAGTTTATCGACGTAATCGCGCTGTCTCAGGCCACTCCCGGGCCCATTGCCATCAATTCGGCCACCTACGTAGGCTACCGGGTTACTGGTTTTGCGGGGTCGGTCGCCGCAACCTTGGGCGTGGTTACCCCGTCTTTCCTCATCATGCTGGCCTTGGGTTTTCTGTTTTTTCGGTATCGCGAGATGCCTTTGGTGAAAGACATATTCAAGGGTATCCGTCCGGTAGTAGTTGCCCTAATAATGGCGGCCGCGGTGTCGGTTGTGCCTTCGACCCTTACGGGAATCGTGCCGGGTGTTGTAGCTGTGCTGTCCATAGTAGCCATTTTGGGGTTCAACATCGACCCCATTCTGGTTCTCTTGGCCGCGGGGGCTGTGGGTCTCGTACTCTACCTCTAGCGGATTTCCCGACTTACCCTTGCCAAGGTTGGGTTTCTGCCCCAAGTAGGGGTATAATGGATACGCCAAACGTACGGCGTAAAGCCTATGCGGCAGCACAACACGGGAGGTAGATTCCATGCTACGGGTAGGGGTAAACGGGTTCGGAAGTATCGGGCGCAGGTTCTTGAGAGTGGCGATGGGTCGAAAGGACCTTGATGTTGTCGCCGTCAACAACTCCGCTGATCCCGGGACTCTGATCCACCTGCTCAAGTATGACACCAACTACGGCACACTGTCAGAAGAGTTAAAAGCATGGAAAGACGGGTTTTCTATCGGCGGGCGCGAGGTAAAGGTGGTTAACCATAGAGATCCTGCCGAGATACCCTGGAAAGACTTGGGCGTGGATCTTGTGGTTGAGTGTACTGGAAAGTTCACCGAGGCCCGCAAGGCTCATGCTCACATCGACCCGGCAGGCGCTCGCAAAGTAGTGATATCGGCGCCCGGCAAGGGTGAGGACGTTACCCTAGTGATGGGTATCAACCACGAGACCTACGATCCCTCCAAGCACAACATCATCTCCTGTTCCTCGTGCACCACCAACGCACTGCTTCCTGTAGTTAAAGTTCTGGAAGAGTCCTTCGGCATTGAAGAAGGCTTGATGACAACCGTTCACGCGTACACAAATGACCAGGTAATCCTAGACCGTGCCCACAAGGACCTCAGAAGGGCGCGAGCAGGGGCCCTGAACATTATCCCCACAACCAGCGGCGCCGCGAAGTCGGTGGGGATTGTGATGCCCCAGCTTAAGGGCAAGTTCAACGCTATGGCTTTTAGAGTTCCGACTCCCACGGTGTCAGTGGTAGACCTGGTTGTCAGGCTCAAGAAGAAGGCAACCGCTGAAGAAGTGAACAAGGCCATGGAGGATGCAGCCAACGGATCCCTCAAGGGACTCCTCGGCATCTCCTACGTGCCCCTGGTATCCAGTGACTACAAGGGTATGCGCGAATCTGCGGTTGTGGACGGCCTTTCAACCATGACTGTCGGCGACCTGGTGAAAGTTGTCGCTTGGTACGACAACGAATGGGGTTACAGCGAGAGGCTTGTGGACCTCGTCAGCTTCATAGGCTCCAAGGGCATCTAGTCGCTACCTAGCCAAAAAGGGGGATCCCACATTGGCCAAAGCTACGATAAGAGACATTGAAGTGCGGGACAAGCGCTGTTTCTGTAGGGTTGACTTCAATGTTCCCATGAAAGCTGGCAGGATCACCGACGACACACGTATTAGAGCAGCCATTCCGACCATCGAGTACCTGGTTTCGCACGGTGCCAAGGTCATTTTGGCTTCTCACCTCGGGAGGCCGGGCGGCAAAGTTGTGCCCGAGCTCCGGATGGATCCTGTAGCGGCGCGACTTGGCGAGATCCTCGGCAAGAAAGTAGTCAAACTGAACGACTGCGTAGGGCCGGAAGTCTCGGTCTACGTTAGCGGCATGGCGCCCGGCGCGGTTGTTCTCCTCGAAAATGTAAGGTTCTACCCGGGTGAGGAGCGAAATGACCCGGGGTTGGCGAAGGATATGGCTTCGCTGGCCGACATCTTTGTAAACGACGCGTTTGGCACCGCTCACCGGGCCCACGCGTCGACCGCGGGAATTGCCAAGTACATACCGGCATACGCCGGTTTGTTGATGGAAAAAGAAATCTCAGCGTTGGGACGGCTTCTCAGAGAGCCTGAGCGCCCGTTCGCCGCCCTTATCGGTGGGGCCAAGGTTTCCGACAAGCTGGCCGTACTGCGGAACCTGCTCGACAAAGTAGACATGCTGCTCATCGGTGGCGGCATGGCAAATACCTTCCTCCTGGCCAAAGGGTTCAGCATGGGCAAGTCTCTAGCCGAACCCGACATGGCAGAAGAAGCCCGCGATATCCTCCAAAAGGCCCGCGAGTTAGGCAAGGAAGTGTTCCTGCCCACCGATCTCGTAGTGGCGGCTTCTCCCGAGGTCGGTGAGCCGGTCAAGGTTGTGAAGGCAGACGCTGTGCCCGATGACATGATGGCTCTGGACATCGGGCCTGAAACCAGAAAAGAGTATGCGTCGGCGGTGACCGGGGCAAAGACTGTCTTCTGGAACGGGCCGATGGGCGTTTTCGAGGTGGAACCCTTCCGCGGAGGCACAATGGAAATGGCAGGCGCTCTTGCGGGGGTACAGGGCTTCACAGTAGTAGGCGGAGGAGACTCCCTGTCCGCCATCGAGATGTCGGGGCTATCCGACAAGATGGGACACCTGTCAACAGGAGGCGGGGCTTCTCTGGAGTTCCTTGAAGGCAAGGAATTGCCTGGTGTATCGGTGCTGACCGAGAAGCACTGACAATTGAGTGATGCGGCCTCCGGCGAGGGAAGACAGGGCCGGAGGCCGTAGCAAGACTGGGGGAATTCCCTTTGCGCATCCCGCTTATTGCGGCTAACTGGAAGATGAACAAGACTGTCGGAGAAACCCTTTCGTTTGCAGGTTCTTTCTTATCCGAGATTCAATCTCTCCTCGATGCAGAAACGCACTGGCCCGAAATCCTCATCTGTCCTCCTTTCACTTCCATCCCAGCCCTTTCGTCTATCGTGGCGTCGCGCCCGGTTTCGGTGGGCGCTCAGGATGTCTACTGGCAGGCCAAAGGCGCGTTCACGGGAGAGGTCTCTCCGCTTATGCTAAGAGACTTGGGTTGTACCTACGTGATTGTCGGTCACTCGGAGCGCAGGCACATCATTGGAGAAGGCGGAGACCTTATCCGCAAGAAGGTGCGCGCCGCACTGGACGCCGGGCTGAAGCCGGTCCTATGCGTTGGCGAAACCCTCGAAGAGCGCGAACAAGGAGACGCTCTGAAGGTAAATGCAGAGATGACCAAGGAAGGCCTGAGTGATGTCTCGGCGGCGGAGATCCCATCGGTCGTTATTGCCTACGAGCCGGTTTGGGCAATCGGTACCGGCAAGGAAGCGAGGCCCGACGACGCGGTCGAGGTGATAAGGGAGATCCGCGGCACGATAGACGGCATGTTTGGAGAGGGTGTGTCCGCTGACGCGCGCGTCTTGTACGGAGGCAGCGTTAAGCCGGGTAACATCAGATCTTTTATGTTGCGTGAGGAAATCGATGGCGCGTTGGTGGGCGGGGCAAGCCTGGATCCGGTCGAGTTCGCGAAGCTGACCTTTGAAGTGCTTAAGGCTCGCCCTAAGCCGTCAGCCATCTGAAGACGGAGATGAACTCGGCAATGGATAGACCGGTAGCTCTCGTTATACTGGACGGTTGGGGAGTGCCGTGCGTTGAGAAATGCGCTTTGACTGAGGCGAAAACACCGAACTTCGCCAGGCTCTGGAAGGAGTGGCCTCACACTACGCTCCAGGCGTCCGCTGAGGCAGTGGGGTTGATGCCTGGACAAATGGGCGATTCCAACGTGGGGCACCTCAATATCGGCGCGGGGCGCATCGTATATCAGGACGTTATGCGGATTACCAGAGACATTGAAAGCGGCGCGTTCTTCCGGAATCCTGCTCTTCTGGGTGCTATGGAGAACGCGAAGAAAAACGGTTCTGCCCTCCACCTGATGGGTCTCGTCTCCGACGGCGGCGTCCACAGCCTCGAAACCCACCTGTTCGCTCTCCTCCGGATGGCTAAGGACAACGGTGTGCGGGAAGTGTACGTCCACGCCTTTCTTGACGGCAGAGACGTTCCGCCCCGCTCGGCCGAAACCTATCTTGCCCTCCTGGAAGAGAAAGCAGGCGAAATAGGAGTCGGGCGGATTGCCTCGATTACCGGGCGGTATTGGGCTATGGACAGAGACAACAGGTGGGACAGAGTTGACAAAGCCTACCGGCTTCTCACGCGGGGTGAGGGACGCCGCGCTCCGGATTGGAGGAGCGCGCTTTGCGAGTCTTACGCCGAAGACGAGTCAGACGAGTTTGTGAAACCTACAGCGATCGATATGCCGGATCTCCCCGAGGGTTCCGGCCAGGTAAGAGACGGCGACTCAGTTGTGTTTTTCAACTTCCGTGCGGATAGAGCAAGAGAAATCACCCGCGCCTTTGTTGACGAGGAGTTCTCTTCGTTTGACAGGGGGCGCCGCCTGAACTTGTACTACTGCGGTATGGTGAGGTACGAAGAGGGGATGGAAGGCCCGTTCGCCTACTTGCCGCTGACTCTTGACAACACGCTGGGTGAAGTGGTGAGCCGGGCGGGGCTAAGGCAGCTCAGGATAGCTGAGACGGAGAAGTACGCCCACGTGACATTTTTCTTGAACGGCAAGAAGGATACCCCCTTTCCCGCAGAAGACCGCGTGCTCATACCTTCTCCCAAGTCCGTCGCGACCTATGACTTGCAGCCGGAGATGAGCGCGAGGGAAGTGACGTCGGAGGCTCTCTCTCGCCTGGACACAGGGAAGTACGATCTCATCGTCCTGAACTACGCCAATCCCGATATGGTAGGCCATACGGGTGTGTTCGACGCGGCAGTGAAGGCCCTTGAGGCGGTCGATGAATGTCTCGGACGATTCGTAGCGGCCGTGCTCGGCAAGGGAGGAGCCGCCCTCATAATTGCTGACCACGGCAACGTTGAGGACCTGACGCCACCGGCTGACTGTTCGGCCGAGAAACCTGCAGCGCACACTTATCACTCCATGAACCCGGTGCCTTGTATTCTCGTTGGAGAGAAGTACAGGGCCAAGAGCCTCAGGGAGGGGGTTCTCGCTGACGTGGCGCCAACGATCCTCAGTATGTTGGGTATTCCCAAACCTGCGGAGATGGATAGAGACACTCTGATTGTTCCCTAGAGTCGAGAGAAAGGACTGTATTGAGATGCCAGAGATCATTGATGTCAAATCGAGGCAGATACTTGATTCCCGGGGAAACCCCACCGTTGAGACTGACGTGTTTCTGAGTGACGGCTCTGTGGGGCGCGGCATGGTTCCCTCAGGTGCTTCCACCGGTACATACGAGGCCCTGGAGATGAGAGACGGTGAGAAGGCGTTTGGCGGAAAAGGAGTCCGTAAGGCTCTGTCAAACGTGAGAGACGTCATCGCTCCGGAAATCATGGGAATGGATGCTACGAGCCAGCAGGAAATAGACCGGCTGATGATCAAACTCGACGGCACTCCCAACAAGTCTAGACTCGGCGCCAACGCCATCCTCAGCGTATCGATGGCGGTGGCTTCTGCCGCGGCCCAATCGACCGGTCAGTCTCTGTACAGGTACTTGGGCGGTATGGGGGCGAGGACTCTTCCCGTGCCGTTCATGAACGTCTTGAACGGCGGAAAACACGCTGACAACAACGTCGATATCCAGGAATTCATGTTGGTTCCGGCCGGCTGCGACAGTTTCTCCTCGGCCTTGCAGATGGGTGTCGAGGTCTACCAGGCTCTCAAGTCGGTTCTTAAGTCGAAGGGATATTCAACTTCAGTAGGCGACGAGGGCGGTTTCGCTCCCGACCTCAAATCGAATGAAGAGGCGCTTGAGCTCTTAACTACGGCGATCAAGAAGGCTGGTTACGGCCCTGGCCGCGACTGCTATCTGGCGCTTGATTGTGCTGCTTCTGAGTTCTACCGAGACGGGAAATATGTTTTGGCAGGAGAGAATTGGGAAGGCGACACTGCCGGAATGGTCGACAAGTATGCAGCATGGGTCAAGTCTTATCCCATAGCGTCGATCGAGGACGGCCTCTTTGAGGATGATTGGGAAGGCTGGGTGCTTCTCACCAAGACGTTGGGGCAGAAGGTGCAGATCATCGGCGACGATCTGTTTGTGACTCAGAAGGAGAGGCTTGAGAAAGGGATTGCCGTCGGCGCAGCCAACTCGGTTCTCATCAAAGTCAATCAAGTAGGGTCAATCACCGAGACTTTGGAGACAATGGAGACTGCGCGAAACGCCGCTTACAGGTGTTTGGTATCGCACCGTTCGGGAGAGACCGAGGATTCGTTCATCGCGGACCTGGCGGTAGCTACCGGAGCGGGACAGATAAAGACGGGCGCTCCCGCGAGAAGTGAAAGGACAGCGAAGTACAACCAGCTTCTCAGGATCGAGGAGGAACTGGGCGCCGAAGCCAGGTTCGGGAGCCGGATCGTTATTCCGGGTAGACTCTAGTCTCCTTCGGATGCTAGAATTGGCGTTGTGAACGCGTTGTACCCGCAAGTTTGGAAAGGGTGAAGGGTTTGCTGACAGTTCTAAGGATACTTCACTGGCTGATCACCATCGGCCTTATCGCGGTAGTCATACTGCAACCCGGAAGAAGCGCAGGTATGGGCATTATGGGGGGCGGGAGCACCGATTCGCCTCTGGGCCGCCGCAAGAGAGGCTGGGAGGATCTCCTGAATAAAGCTACTGTCTACTTGGCGATAGCCTTTATGGTTACTTCCATTTCCCTGACCTTCTTGCGGAGGTAGCAATAAGAGTACGCCGTTTTGCTTTGAATGATTTTGATGATGCAAAGAGCCTCGCCGGCCGGGCCTCGGACGGCGAGGTTAGTTATTTTGGCCCGGCGCATACTCACCTCTCTCAATTCTGGCATCTCATTCCTGGTTCAGGTAGAATGACGTAAAAGCACCAGCACTCAAGTTTGAGGTGAATGCAGATGATGCAGCGTGATGACATAGTCGCAGAAGTCCGGAAGAGGATAGTCAACAAGAACCTCTTCAAGCATATCCTGGCCGTTGAGGCAGTGATGAGGCGGCTTGCCCGGGAGTTTGGCGAGGATGAAGAGAGATGGGGGGCCGCGGGGCTGCTCCATGACATAGATTACGAAGATACTAAGGACGATCCGAACCGCCACAGCATGATATCAGGGCAGATAGCCGAAGAACTGGGTTTTGACCCGGAAATCGTCGACGCCGTGAAGGCCCATAATGAAGCCCACGGCCTTCCCCGCGAGACCACAATGGCAAAAGTGCTGTACTCGGCCGATCCTCTGACCGGCCTCATAGTTGCCTCGGCGCTCATATCGCCCGCCAAGAAGCTTGAGGCCATCGACGCTGACTTCGTCATCAACAGGATGAAGGAGAAATCCTTTGCCAAGGGTGCCAACCGCGATATCATCAGGGCTTGTTCGGACTTCGGCATGGAGCTGGAGTGCTTTGTGGCGCTCGGCGTCGAGGCGATGCAGGGTATTCATAAGGAATTGGGATTGTAGGCTGTCAAGGAGAGAGCGATGCGCGGCAAGGAAGGCGTCAAGATAATAGCGCAGAACAGGAAGGCGCGACATGACTACTTCATCGAGGACACGGTCGAGGCCGGCATTGCTCTCATTGGAACCGAAGTGAAGTCGCTGAGGCTGGGAAGAGCAAATCTCGGTGACGCCTACGCCGAGATCACCGGGGGCGAAGTCTTCCTGCAGAACGCGCATATAGCGCAGTACGATCCTGCGTCAAGGTTTAATCACGACCCGCTCCGCCCAAGGCGGCTGCTTCTGCACAAGAGGGAGATCCGCAAACTGCAGTCTAAGGTCGCGGAGCGCGGCTACACGCTTGTGCCGCTATCCCTCTATTTTCGGGACGGCAGGGTCAAGGTGGAACTGGCTCTGGCGAAGGGCCGCAAAGCCTACGACAAGCGCGAAGCGATACGGGACCGCGATGTCCGCCGCGACATGGATCGCAGTGTGAGGGAGAGGATGAAGGAGTAGGTTACTCCTCAACCTTCTCCGATAGCATGTCGTACACCCATACTTCAGTCTGTTTTGCCTGGAAATCGTAGCAGGTCAGGACTAGGAGATCCTCACTATACGCAGCGATTGTTGTTCCGGCCGGATAGCTGCCGTGCCGGTCCAGTTCCTCGCTTCCGACCAGCCACGCGTCGCTTTCGCCGCCGTCCGACACGAGTCCTACAACCCTGTCGTTGTAGAACGGCGTGAATCTCGGGGTCTCCCACCACCCGCTCGCAACCTTCACCGGCTCTTTGTCTTTCGACACGCGCCATACCGACGTGCTGTTCGCACCCGCGATGTTCAAGAGCGCGCCTTGTCCGTCGGGCAGAGAAGCTACCGGGTAGATGTAATTGGTGTGTTCCAGCATATCTTCTTCTATCGCGGCAATGTCTGCCACTTTCACCGCGGGCAAATCCGAGTATATATCCTCTATCCAGACCGATTCATACTCCCTGGACCGCACTTCGCCCCACTTTCCGAACGTCACGGGGCCGGCCAGATAGACCAAGGATTTGCTGTCGGCAAGCCACGCAAAACTCGATAGGAACTGGCCTTCCATCTTGAGAGTCTCGACTATGTTGCCTTCCACGTCGAGTATCGTAATGGACTCCGCCGAGGGGAACGGGCCGTCTTCGCCCGGGATGTACTTGTATGTGGTTACCCCTTCCATGCTGGGGTTCGTCACTTTACTAGCCGTGTAGAGGGCGATGTACCGCCCGTCCGGAGACCAGCTTGGATAGAAGCTCATCGAATCTCCCGTGGGCATCAAGAGGCTTTCCTCTCCGGTGGCTGTGTTCATGATGTAAACGCCGCTCTTCTCTTCGCCGCCCACTCCGTAGACCACATGATCGCCGGTCGGAGATACCTCAACGTTAAAGATACCGTGGACATAGGTGGGTAAATCATCACGGATCAGGTTCAGTTCCTGCGACGCAACGTCGAACTCCCAAAATCTCTCCGCTACGCGCAGGTACAGTTTCCCGCTGTGGGTGAGGACCGCGTCATCGACATGCTGGCCTTGCTCGGGGACAGCGACATATCCAAGCAAAATCGACGTCCCTGTCTCGACATCGCCCAGGTAGATTGACGTGCCTCTATCACCCCTATTTGGGCCTTGGTCCTGCCAGCCGTGGACGATGAAGAGGCATTCGGTGTTTGAGAGCCATCCAACCGGCATTAGCGTAAGAAGGTTGTTGTGGGTCCAAGCCGTGTCTGCCGAGTAGAGGGAGACTGCGCCGTTATCCTCGTTACCTGGCACGTCGATGGGTACTGCCACCATTCTGTCAGATGTGTTGCCCAACAGCCCCATAAGGAGGTACTTGCTGTCAGGAGAAATGGCCTGATCCCTGTGCGCTGTGACCACCATGCCTTCCAGCGAGAGATGGTTAATCTCAGTCGGGTCGAGCACGGTTACGATCTTGGGCTCCCGTACAGGTTTGGCGCACCCGGACAGCAGCGTGGCTGATAGGATTGAGACAGATAGTAATGTGACTGACAGGAGTACAGATAGCAGCGAGAGAGATCGCATAGGGACCGCGGCTCGCCGGAGCGCTCCTGCTATCCTGTATCCGGTTACTTTGTTTCTGGCAGCAGAGCGTAGCATGGACGTGAACCACCTTTCTAGGTGGTCAGACGGGCAAAGGCGCGGCTCGGTTCCTGTCAGATGAGAGTTAGCGAGGGGACAGGGGCACCATGAACCACATTATGTTAAGTAACGGGACTCGCGGGAGGGTGACCGCATCGGCGCCCGCGCTGTGGCCGCGCTAGCGCCCTCGCCGGATCGTTGCGATTTTCATCACGCGAATCCTGTCAACTTTGCGTTTTTGCAGCGGAGCGCTGCAAAAACGCAAAGTTACCGCAAAAATCGTTGCGAATAACGCAAACTGAACTGGTTATGTCAACTGGATGGAGGTTGGGTTGGGGATCGGAGCGCGGATCGGAGTGCGGATCGGGGTGGGGATTGGGATGGTGATCCGGATGGGATGGGGGCCCAACAAGTTGTGGACAATTCACAAACCTGCTATCATAGAGGTCTACGGGGGCGACCAGGTTCGACGTAGGTAGTCGGGTTTGAGCAGCGAGCATGGGTGCCGTACCCAACAAACGGCAAACTAATAACTGCCAACAACAGTTACGCACTAGCAGCCTAAATTAGGCTGCTCGGTGACCGGGGGGACTTCTCTCCTACCTCCGAGTCGCCGTCACTCAGGAGAGATACCTTCAGGGGGTTGCCCGGGACCCTGCAGGGAATCCAATTCCGGACTGGCGGATAGCGAAGCCCGCTCCGGGGCGCCGCTGTCTGCGAGACTAAATCCGGAGCTACGCTCGTAGAGACTGAAGCCGGGTTATTTGCGGACGAGGGTGCGATTCCCTCCGCCTCCACCATAATTTCCATTTACAGGCGCTGGCCTTTTGACTGGTAAGTGCCTAGATTCCTTGACTCACGGGGCATCCGCGTTTTATCCTAAGAATGTCAAGTCTGGCTGGTTCTTTAGGAATTTGGGAGGTGCTGTCCATGCCCGAGAGGCTGGACAACTCAGTTATCAAGATAGAACGCTCCCTTCGTCATGTAGCGTTTATCATCAAAAAGCGCGGCAGAGACATTCTTGTGGATTTTGGAATAACGACGCCCCAGTTCGCTGCACTCTTGGCTTTGAGAGAAAATCCTAACATTACCATGGGTGAACTCTGCGATAAACTATTCCTTGCGTGCTCGACTGCGACCGATCTTGTTGATAGGATGGAGAAGAACGGCTTCCTAGAGAGGAAGCGCGACTCTCAGGACAGGAGGGTCATCCGCCTTTCGATTTCTGAAAGGGGTCAGCAGGTAATTTCTGAGGTGGTAGCTGCCAGAAGGCGTTATGTTTCTTCTATCCTGGAGAAACTTGACGAGGAAGAGATATCTCAGCTGGCACAGTCTTTAGAGAGATTGCACTCCCTGATGTTCCAGGAGAAAGTGACCTCCTGACATACGGGCTCTCAGAATTAGAAAAACACCAGGACGGCGCACCTTTTAAGGATGCGCCGCCTTGATTGGAGGAGGAGCATCCGGTGTTTCTCGTAGAGTACTTGATCATCTTTCTAGCGCGCATTTGTGATGTCAGCCTGGCAACGATAAGGATGTTGCTGGTCGTGCGGGGCCGCAGATATCCTGCCGCGGCGATAGGCCTTATGGAGGCAAGTATCTACATCGGTGCTCTCTCGCGCATAATGAAGAATTTAGACGACCCGTGGAAGATCCTTGCCTACGGGCTAGGCTTTGCTTCGGGCACAATCATAGGGAGCTTTCTTGAGGAGAGGTTGGCCATAGGCCACGTGGCGCTTCAAGTTATCCCCGCGGACGGCATGGCAGAGGAACTGCTCTCTGTATTACGCACTGCGGGATACGGCGTTACGGTACTTGAGGGCCGGGGCATGACAGGCCCGAAGGAGGTACTCCTGGTTTCAACAGATAGAAAGACCCTACCGAGGCTAAGTTCCATAATTGAGGAGTTCGCGCCGGGGTGTTTCGTGACCATTCTCGATACCAGGAACGTCCAGGGCGGAGTCTTTCCGTATCGAAGGCTCAGACAGCCATAAGCAAAGAGGTGGGCGCATTGCGAGCTGACGGCAGAGAACCCAACGAGACGAGGCAGTGCAGGATTGTTCCGGGATATCTTAAGTTCCCGCACGGGTCTTGCCTCATTGAGACCGGAGACACCAAGGTCATCTGTACCGCAATGGTAGAAGATAAGGTGCCGCCTTTCGTCAAAGGCACCGGTTCAGGGTGGATTACCGCCGAGTATTCGATGCTTCCCGGGGCTACCGCCACACGATCCGCACGCGAGGTGACCCGCGGACGTCCTGGCGGGCGAACCGTTGAGATCCAAAGGCTGATAGGGCGGAGTCTTAGGGCTGCAGTCGACCTCGCCGCAGTAGGCGAGAAGACGTTTTGGATCGACTGCGATGTCATCCAGGCCGACGGTGGAACTCGTACCGCCTCCGTAACCGGAGGGTTTGTGGCTCTGATGCTCGCCCTGGATACTGTGGCCAAGAAAGAAGGGTGGCAGGCGTTCCCTGCCCTGGACTACATAGCTGCAATCAGCGTGGGTATCGTGAACGGCACCCCGGTAGTCGACCTTCCATACTCTGAAGATTCGACCGCAGAAGTGGATATGAACGTGGTGATGACCGGGAAGGGCGAGTTCATAGAAGTACAGGGTACCGGAGAGCACGCCCCCTTCAGCAAAGGGCGCCTGGACGCGCTCCTTACGCTGGCAGCAGGAGGGATCCGCTCCCTCATGGAGGTCCAGCGCGAGGCGCTGGGCGACATCGCGGCAAGAATCGGTTCCTATACCCCGCCGAGGGATCGCGCCGTTTCTACCGGCAGGTAACGATGCGGAATACCGTGGAGTTGGTGTTGGCCACCCGGAATCCCGGCAAACTTCGCGAGTTTCGCCGGTTGCTTCGCGACCTGGATCCGGAAGGCGGCTGGGAGGTCACAGACCTCTCGGGCGTATCTTTGCCCGATGTCGATGAAACCGGAAAGACGTTCATGGAGAACGCCCGCCTGAAGGCTCTGCACACTGCCGCCTACACGGGAAAGCTGTGTCTTGGAGAGGATTCCGGCCTGGAAGTGGACGCCCTATTCGGCGCTCCCGGAGTCAAGTCCCACAGGTTTTCACCCTCAGGATCAGACGACGATAACAACGAACTCCTGCTTGAGAGGCTGAAGGATGTGCCTGACGGCGAGAGAGCCGCCCGCTACCGCAGCGCCATTGCTGTGGCAGTCCCGGGAAGGGTGTTGGCGGAAGCCGACGGCACGGTTGAGGGGTTCATCTCACGAGAATACCGGGGACGTAACGGTTTTGGATACGACCCGCTGTTTTACGCCGCAGAACTAGGCATGACTCTAGGTGAAGCTTCGGATTGTGAGAAGGATTCCATCAGCCACAGGCGAAGAGCACTAGAGTCTGTTCTTCCGAAACTCAAGAAGGCTTTGGCGGAACAGGAAAGACTTTAGGTGGAAGAAGGATACTCTTGATCATAGGCGTTCTTTCCGACACTCACGGCGACTTGAGGCGGGTCGAGACATGCCTGTCTCTCATGCCCAACATAGAAATGCTGTTGCACGCAGGAGACTTCTATGAGGATGCGCAGAGGATAAGCGCGGTCTCGGGCGTGAAGGTCGTAGCCGTGACCGGAAACTGCGACTACATGGTCAAGGGGCCTTCCGAAGAAATGCTCGCAGTGGGCTCGAAGAGGATATACATAACACATGGCCACCTCTACCGCGTAAAGCGGGACCTGTCTTTGCTGGTGCAGCGGTCGAAAGCCCTCGGAGTTGACGTAACCGTTTTCGGACACACCCACATGCCAGAGATATTCCGCAGAGACGGGATCCTGTTCGTGAATCCCGGAAGCCCTCACAGCCCCAGGCAGGGCGAACCTTCCTGCGCCATTCTCGACATCACACGGGCCGGCGTTAAGGCCAAGATTTGTCCGTTCAGACAGCCTGCCTGAGCTGCCGCCTGCTGCCTCGCGTTCAACCTATCTTTAGAGGAGACTGGCGAATTAAGCCAAATAGCCTCACATTCGGCCGGGCGATGACGATTACTATATTGTGTACCTGGCTCCCCCCAGTGCACAAACGTACATACTGGAGCCCCCGACATATCGGGGGTGTTCTTTTTCCTACCCCTAATCCGGTCGTTCGCTCATAAGCAGACGGAACTCTCAACGAGGTTTTCCTGTCCTATCAAGGCAGGTATAATTAGGACAAGCACCGCAGCCAACTGAGTCCAGCGGAGGGTCAACATGTCCAGAAGACGCGTTCTAGCACTGACTGCGCTCCTTTTCATGATTGCCGTGGGAGGATTCCTGGCGGGAAAGGTCATCGCGTCGTCGGGATTGCCGAACCGGCTTGGGCATGGGCTGAGCGGTGCCGTAGAGACGGGAGAACCTAAGGGGTCTCTTCAATCATCTGTTCAAACAGAAGACCCGGCCGAGCCGGCAGGGACCGAGCAACCTGCAGATCCCGGTGACAGTGGCGGCCGGGGCGATTCCGGGCCCGGACAGGACAAGCCTCTGTACTGGATTGACGTTGACGTCACCGAACAGAGGGTCCGCATCATGGAAGGTGACGAGGCAGTCAAGGAGATGATCGCTTCCACCGGAGTCGAGGGGCACGAGACTCCCCTGGGCACGTTTGAGATTCAGAACCGCGGAACCTGGTTCTTCAGCGAGAAGTACCAGCAGGGCGCAAAGTACTGGGTGTCGTTCAAAGACTGGGGCATCTACTTGTTCCACTCCCTCGCCATGGATAAAGACCAGAACATAATCGAGGAAGAAGCGGCCAAGCTGGGCCAGAGGGCTTCTCACGGTTGTGTCCGTCTCCAGGTGGAGGATGCCAAATGGATCTACGACAACATTCCTCAGCATACAAAGGTAGTCATTCACGAGTAGTCCGATAGACTGAAGCAGACCAAACGCCCAATCTACCCCTCTGTTGAGGGGTATTTCCATTGGATCGAGGCTTCTCGGCTGTTAACATACACTTTGCTCGTTACCGGTGGTAAGTAAGACATGGAAGGAGGAGCTACATGAAACGCAAGGTATTCATCGTACTTGCTCTAGTAGCTTTCATGGTGCTCGGAGTATCCGGGCAGGCATTGGCGGCGTCCTATCCGTCGTGGTATCGGTACTTCCAGTACCCGTGGTACGGATATCAGCAGCCGGCTAAGCCCGCGCCGAAGCAGCCGGCACCCACGCAGCCTGCGCCGACCCAGCCGGCGCCGACTCAGCCAGCACCGACTCAGCCTGCAGGCCTATCCGCTGAGGAACAGCAGATGGTCAACCTGGTTAACCAGGAGAGGGCGAAGGCGGGCCTGAAGCCGCTGGCAGTGGACACGCGTCTGGTCTCGTTGGCTAGGTTGAAGAGCAAGGACATGATCGATAAGAAGTACTTCAGCCACCAGTCGCCGACGTACGGCTCTCCCTTCGACATGATGAAGAGAGAGGGTATCACCTACAAGACGGCAGGGGAGAATTTGGCGGGAGCATCGACTGTGACCAAAGCTCACCAGCTCTTGATGCAGAGTGCCGGGCACAGGAAGAACATCCTGAACCCGTCTTTCACTCACATCGGGATTGGCATTGTGAAGGGCGGCCCCTACGGGACCATGTTCACGCAGATGTTCATCGGCAAGTAAGCTGCCCTTTCGTGGCGCATAGCATAACGGAAAGGCCCCCGCTCCGGCGGGGGTCCTTTCTTTCTCAGACGTCCTTGAGGCCCTTACAGCCCCCGCTTCCGGCACATGAACACCATCTCTCCCGAGCGTGAGGTGATGGGCACATCCTCCAGAAGAGATCCCTGTTCTCGAACGATATCGAAGCCGGCTGCCGCCAACAGAAGCCGCACCTCACGGGGGAAGTAGTATGTCAGCGTCAAGCTCAATTCTTCTCGCCTCACGACCTCGGAACCTGATAGCTCTTCGAGCAGGATGTGGTCCACTTCCATTTGAGTAGGGAAGTCATAGGTCGAGGTGAACGTATCGACGATCGTCGTACCGCTCAACGGGTGCGTGAACTCGAACCTCTGCGATACGCCGTTCGTTCTGACCATGTGTCCGATGTCCGGGATGCTGTTGTCCATGGCGAAAGCACCGTTGGGAGCCAGGTGAGCACGTGCTCGCTCAAGCATACGGAGGGCCTCTTTGGTTGTTAAGAAGTGGTTAAGAAGATTGCACGGGGCCAGAACAAGGTCGAAGCGGTCATCGAGATCGAGATTGAGGATGTCAGCCTGGACTAGGCGCACTCTGCCCGCAACCTCGCGATTTCCCCACTCCAGTTTGCGACGGCAGGCGTCCAGCATGTGCGAAGAGGCGTCAACTCCGGTAACCTGAAAGCCGACGTTTGCCAGGGGTATAAGTATCCTGCCCGTACCGCATCCAAGCTCCAGGATTCGCGGCCCGCATTCAGATGCAAATCCCAGGTATGCCTCAACATCGCTCAAGCCCGCGTGGACGATGTCGTAGAACTCTGCAAAGAGGGAGCCGCCGTAGTCGCCGCTTACCGCCATGATTTCCACCTCAATCCAAATTTCTGCCAGGCGGCAGGAAAAAACGGATACTCTGGCATATTCCAGTATTCGGTTTACCGTGACTCGCCATTATTCCTCCGAAAGGACAATTCACTTTGAAGCAACTCATGAGGGATTCCGGTTTACCTTGCCTCGGGGAGACCCCTTGGGGGAGTCACCTGTGCCACCTATACAATAACGCCGATGAGATCCTAGAGGTTATGGTCCCGTATTTTTCTGCCGGGCTCAAGAACAACGAGCTGTGTATCTGGATATGCTCAGAACCCATTGAGGTAAGCGAGGCAAGGCGGGCGCTGTCTGACTGCGTTGCTGACTTTGACGCGTTCCTGGCCTCGGATCAGATGCAGATCTGCTCATACCGTGACTGGTACCTTGGACCGGAAGGCCGCTTTGACGAGGCAGCCGTGCTGAAGCGTTGGAGAAGTTCAATGGACAAGGCGCTTGCCCTTGGATATGCCGGCCTCCGCGTGGCAGGGAATACATCTTGGCTTAGTGCTGACGATTGGCAATCCTTCAGAGGCTACGAAGAAGGACTCTACGGGGCCGTAGCCCATGAGCCGATGCTGACTGTATGCTCATATCCGCGGTACGGTGCATGGATACCCGATATTATTGAGATTTTGAGCAGCCACCAGCGTGCTCTCATAAAGAGAGCGCAGGGGTGGGAGCTGATCGATTGCGCCAGGCAGCGGGAAATCGAGTGGGAGTATATCTTCGATGAGATCGCCGAGGGAGTTCTGGTGGTCGACGATTCCGCCAACATACTGGTGGCGAATAACACGTGCTTGCGCTATTTCGGTGCTAGAAACCTCCGCGAGCTCGGCGCGAACCTTACCGAGATGTCCCGCAGGTTCCATTTCGCGACAGAGTCTGCTCCTGCAAGTCTCCGCCTCGACAGTCTCCTAAGGCGGGAACGCTCCTCGGGAGAGCATTGGACGGCGATGCCCAAAGGAACCGACTGCTGGCTTGACCTCATCATCCAAGCCCGGGAGGTACGCCCTACGACAATGGCGTCAAGGCGGTACCTTGTATTGCTGCAGAACGTCACCGAGCTTAAGAGCCTTGACAGGATGCGCGAGAGGGTCATCCGTATGATGGGCCACGAGCTGCGAAACCCTTTGCAGGTCATGAAGGCTGTAATTCCGCTCATGAGAAGCGCGGCCGAAAAGAGCGGCGGGGAGATGAGGCGGTACGCCAGAACGCTGGGCGCGCAGGTAGAGCATTTGTCGTCGCTGATAGACGAGCTCCTGACCGCGTGCCGGCTCACCGCCGATGGCCTGGAAGTACGCCTAACCCCCTTGAACCTGACAGATCTGGTGAACGAGGCGGTTGCCTCGGCCAAGGGGTCCGGTTTACATGAGATATCAGCCCGGTACCCGGCTGACCTCGACGCCTCGGTTAGGGCAGATTCGGGACGGATAAGGCAGATTCTGGCGAACTTGATTGGGAACGCGATCAAGTACACTCCCCCGGGGAAACGGATTTGGGTTGACCTGTTCCTGGAAAGCGGGCGAGCACTGGTGAGGGTGTCAGATGAAGGCATCGGCATTCCGGAGGGCGAAGCCGAGCTCATCTTCCAGGCGTTCTATCGAGCCACCAACTCTGCCCTCGTATCTCAGGAAGGCATCGGGCTCGGGCTCTTCATCAGCCGCCAGTTGGCCCGCCGCCACGGAGGGGATCTATGGGTTGAGAAAAGGGAGGGTGGCGGCACAGTCATGACGCTGTGCCTGCCGCTGCTTATTGAGGGCGGCGCTGTGGGATTTGCTGCCGGGGCGAACGCAGACTGCTAGGTCTAAAGTTGGGCGCAGAATTTGAACGCCGGCGCTGGCGCGCCGGCTTTTCCGATCTATGAGTTGAGCAGCAGAGGTAGGACTCGAGCGATTGAAAGTTGAAGATGAAGGTAGGGGAACATTTAGCGTTGGGTTGCGTCGATAGCGAAAGAAGCAGTTGGTTTTCACGGAGGTACGCAAGATGAAGCGGATTTTTCGAGCGGGTATTGTGTGTCTAGTAGCGGCAGCGGTCTTTGCCGGGATATTTCCGGCAACTGTTCTGGCTGCCAATAATGAGCCGGTGCTGACATCGATTTACCATTCTTCTGCCGTCGCCGCGGTGAATATCACCGGCGCGACAGCGGTCACTCTCAGAGTACCCTATACCCATACCGGCTCCGTGAATCTGGCTCAGGGTCTTGACGTATCGTTCAACACTTCCACCTACGCTTTCGCGGTACCCGACTTCCCCAACGGGTCCATTGCCGTCGTCGACGGCGACCCTGTTGACATGGTAGTGACTTATCAAAGAAAGGGAGACGCCACTCTATTCACGACCACATACAGCGTAAAGGTTGTTCGGGCAGCGTACGTGGCGCCCACGTTTACCGGCACGATCGAGAAGACAGTCACACTGTCGAAGGCCTTGACGTTCACTCTCGCTGACTTCGCCGACAAGTACGTGAAGAATAACGGCGGAGACCTGGGCTCCATCGAGATCAGCGGGAGCAACCCCAGTTTCGGAACCCTCAGGTTGGGAACCAGTCCCTACACGACAGGTACGCTGGTGACCGCTACCGATCTGAAGAACGGACGTCTGACTTTTGCAGCTACCTCGAGCGGGACGGTTACGTACATCGTGAGGGCATACGCCGCAGGTGACACCCAGAATCCCATAGGGTCGGTTTTCCTTACCATCAAAGCCCAGCATGTAGCGCCAACCTTTACCGGGACGATAAGCAAGACGGTTGAGGTATCGTCATCCCTGACGTTGACACTGTCAGACTTCTCCAGCAGGTACACGAAGAATGACGGGGGAGACCTCGCCTCGATCACGATAACCGGCAGCAATACCAGCGTCGGGAGACTGCAGTTGGGCGGAAGCAACTACTCGTCCGGGAGTACCATCACCGTCTCCGACCTGTCTAGCGGCAGACTTAGGTTTGCCGCGACGGGCACCGGCACAGCTTCATATACGGTAAGGGCGTATGCAGCAGGAAACCCGACAACCGCCATCGGTGCCGTCAGTCTCAAGATAACGGTCGACCAGAGTTCTGCAGGAGTCATCACTTACGCCACCGCCGAAGGCGGCAAGGTGGAGTTTGACGCGTACGACTTCGACATGGCGTGCGAGGACCTTACCGGCGAAGCACTCTACTATGTGAGATTCACGCTGCCATCATCAACCTATGGCAAGCTCTATTACGATTATGTTTCGGCCGACGACTATGATTCCCTGGTTTCTTCATCCACCAGGTACTATGTTGACGACCTTCCGGACCTGTCCAAAGTATCGTTTGTTCCGAGAGCGGGCTTTGACGGAACCCTCACTATCAAGTACACCGGGTACAACCTTGACGGCGAGACCTACACCGGGAATGTCAGGATTGTGATTAAAGATACCTCCGATGCCGACGATATCGTCTACGAAACCAGCAACAACACCCCGGTAACTTTCGACGCCGCCGACTTCAATGACGTCTGCAGGGACCTGACTGGCGAGAACCTGAGCTACGTGAGGTTCGATTTGCCGTCAGCATCATACGGCAGACTCTTCTACGATTACGAGTCGCCTACGGACTACGATTCCGCAGTTACGGCCAGCGGGAAGTACTATCGGGTGAACTCACCCTACCTGTCCGAAGTCACTTTCGTGCCCAAAGCCAGCTATAGCGGGACGATTACCATCGACTATACAGGCTACAACACCGACGGCGATTCCTACCTCGGAAGCATCACCATACTAGTTAGGGAATCGGCCGGAGATATCAGCTACTCCATCACGAGAGGCGGAAAGGTTGGCTTTGATTCTGTCCTCTTCAACGAGGTGTGCGACGACTTGACGGGCTACAACCTGTCATACGTGAGGTTCACGCTCCCGTCATCTTCCTACGGAACCCTCTATTACGGGTACACCTCGCCTACGAATACAGGCACAAAAGTATCTAGCAGCACGAGGTACTACAGAAACTCCTCTCCTTATCTATCCAACGTAGTGTTTGTGCCTAACGCGTCTTACACCGGCACCGTATCCATATCCTATACAGGCTTCAACACGCGCGGCGAGTCGTACTCCGGCGTGATTAAGGTGGCTGTTAGGGATTATCAGGGTTCGCAGTACTTCGGTGACATTGAGAAGTCCTACTGGTGGTGCTCTGAGGCTGTCGACTACCTATACAAGAGGGGTATAGCCGGGGGAATCGGCGGCAATTCTTACGGACCTTCGCTGAACATAAAGAGGGCGGATTTCATCGTAATGCTGTGCCGGGCTTTCGGGCTGCAGGCGTACACCAGCAGCAACTTCATAGACGTGGCGCAGACCCAATATTACTACGATGAGGTTGCCACCGCTAAGGCTCTCGGCATTGCCCAAGGTGACGGGCAGCGGTTCAGGCCCGAGGAGGCTCTCACCAGGCAGGAGGCTATGGCCCTGGTGATTAGGGCTTTGGAGCATGTCTCGGACATCGAGCTGCCGGCCGGTACAGCCAGCGATCTGTTGCCTTTCTCCGACCGGGGCCAGATCGAGACTTACGCCAGGGATGCAGCTTCCTCGCTGGTCAGGGCTGGTGTCATTCAGGGCTCGGGCGGAAAGCTCAATCCGAGAGGAAACATTACCCGGGCCGAGATGGCGGTAATCTTGCACAGACTTCTCACTTTGAGGTAGCAGGCGAAAAGAGAACGGCGGAATGTGGAAGGGCGGCGCAAATCGCACCGCCCTAATCGTTCTTGCGCAACAATCGCAGCCGCCCGACGACCAGGGCAATGCTCCTGAACCGGCGCACGAAAATCTTATTGGCTAAATTCAACTTGTCGTGTATAATTATTCACCGATAGGCCGGAATTGGGAGACCTCTCTCGAAATAGGATGAATGAAACCTCCCTATAAGCGTGCCGTGACCAGAAACTCTGGTCTGCCGGGTTTATACCCGATATGGGAAAGGAGTCGAGAATACCGTGAGAAAAGCTCTTCTCGTTTTGCTGGGGATACTGACGTGTCTCTCGTTAGCGCTGACCGCTTGCTCAAAGCCGGAGACGCCCAACAACGACCAAACGGCCGGAGAGACATCTGAACCGCCCAAGATGAAGTTGGTGGCCGTTGGCGAGGCAACGTTCGCCCCGTTTGAATTCATGGATATTACCACTAACAAGCCCGCAGGGTTTGACGTAGATCTCATCAAGGCTATAGGCGACGCTTCAGGCTTTGATGTCGAGTACAAGAACATTGACTGGAACAGCCTTATCCCTGCGCTTCAGAACAAAGAGGCCGACCTCATCGTTTCCGGCATGACCGTAACCGACGAGAGGGCGCTGGAGGTCACCTTCTCAGACCCTTACTTCACGTCAGGCCAGGCTTGGGCCGTTCCGAAAGATTCCCCAATAAAGCAGCTTTCGGACCTGTCGGGGAAATCCGTGGCAGTGCAGATCAACACTACAGCTGACTATGCTGCTCAGGCAGTTGACGAGAAGTTCACCGGAGAGAACAAGAAGGGCATTACCATAAAGCGTTTGAAGAACGCCGCGGATATCTTCAACGAGCTGAAGACTGGAGCCGTGGATGCGATCATCTGCGACCTGCCTGTAATCCAGGAGTATCTCAAGAACAACCCGGATGACGAGATCCTCATTCCCGAGCCGGCTTTCACAGTCGAGTATTACGGCATCGCTATGCGTAAGGCCGACAAGGAAATCCATGATCTGGTCAACAAGGGACTTGCCAAGATTAAGGCTGACGGCAAGTACGAGGAGATCTACGAGAAGTACTTCGGGACGAAACCTTAGGAACCATGACCTACAGCGTAGAGATTGTAGCCAAGTATTTTCCCTTTCTGGTCAAGGGGATCGAGGTCACCTTAGTATTCACCGTAATCGCCTTCATTGTAGGATTGGGGCTCGGATTACTTACTGCGCTGGGCCGGGTTGGGCGAAGCCCGGCCCTCAGGTACCCGTGTATCTGGTACACGAACTTCATCCGGGGCACACCACTCCTGGCACAGGTGTACCTCATACACTTCGGGCTTCCGCAGGTGCTCCATTACAGGCCCAACGGCGTTGTAGACGCCTTGGCTGCGCTCAGTTTGAATGCAGGCGCCTATATCGCGGAGATTTGGCGGGGAGCCATTGAGTCTATCGATAGGGGGCAAATGGAAGCCGCCCGGTCGCTTGGCATGACCTATGCGCAGGCTATGAGAGAAGTTGTGCTGCCCCAGGCTTTCCGCAGGGCCATCCCGCCGCTGGGCAACGAGTTCATCGCTCTGTTGAAAGAGTCTGCGCTCGTATCTGTAATAGGGCTCGAGGATCTCATGATGCGCGCTAATATGATGGCAGGCCGGAGTTTCAGGCCCTTCGAGGCCTACTTCACCGTTGCCCTGATCTACCTCGTGCTTACCCTGGGATTCGCTCGCGTAGTTAACCGCCTTGAGGGGAGGCTGAAGAGTGGTCACAGTTGAAAACCTTCACAAGGACTTCGGTTCGCTCCAAGTCCTGCGCGGGATCGACTTGCGGGTGGAGAAGGGTCAGGTTGTGGTGATCATAGGGCCGAGCGGCTCAGGGAAATCTACTTTCCTCCGGTGTCTCAACTACCTAGAGAAGCCCACGAGCGGCACCGTCA
This sequence comes from Bacillota bacterium, assembly GCA_050952125.1. Lineage (GTDB taxonomy): Bacteria > Bacillota > Sulfobacillia > Fermentithermobacillales > Fermentithermobacillaceae > UBA3951. The sequence continues at coordinate 25,713 of JBMNKK010000004.1, read as the reverse complement.
CCATTGACGGAGTACAACTAGGCGAACCCGGCACCGACATAAATCGCGTGAGGCGGACGGTAGGGATGGTGTTCCAGCTCTTCAACCTGTTTCCGCACCTTACTGTGTTGCAGAACGTGACCCTTGCTCCGCGAAAGGTTATGGGCATGACAGCTGAGGCTGCCGACGAGCAGGCGATGGAGCTCTTGAGAAAGGTTGGGTTGGCAGATAAGTGTGATCAGTACCCCAGCCAGCTCTCAGGCGGGCAGAAGCAAAGAGTGGCCATCGCTCGGGCGCTGGCAATGCGCCCGAAGGTCATGCTATTTGACGAGCCTACCTCCGCCCTAGATCCCGAGATGATAGGTGAAGTGCTCGGAGTAATGAAAGGACTCGCGCAGGAAGGCATGACGATGATTGTTGTGAGTCACGAAATGGGTTTCGCTCGAGAAGTGGCCGACCGCGTCTTGCTAATGGACGGGGGTCTGATTCTGGAAGACGGCCCTCCCGCTGAGTTTTTCGGGAACCCCAGGCACGAACGAACCAGGGCTTTTTTGAGCCGCGTGTTGTGAAGGGTTTTGAGTGGCCGCGTAGTGGGTTTCACATGCGGAGGCGTGAATCTAATCGGCTGCCGGCGCCGAAAGATGAGGATTTCAACCTGCTATTAAGACTCTATCAACCCTCTGCTAAAGTGCTAAACGGCACATATGAAGTACCGGGAGTAAGGCGCGTGTCTAGTTACATCTCGTGAGATATTTGGGCGAGATGGTATAATTTGCCCAAAGGCGCGCCCCGCCGCGAAGTCGGCCGCGAAGGTGGTCCGGATGAGACTAGCAGGCAGAGTCCGCACCGAGGTGCACTATTTCTCAGATAGGCTGAAACGCAAGCTGGATGAGGTGCAGTTCGCCCGCGCGACAATCGTAGAGGCCCCGTCCGGCTACGGGAAGACTACGGCCTTGCGCGACTACCTTGAATCGAAAGCTCACGCGGGCATCCCTGTGTACTGGTTCAGCGCGACCGAAGAAGCCCCGTCTTCGGGTTTCCGCCGCCTTTGCCTGGAGATCTCCAAGATAGACGACGACGCGGGACTGAGACTCCTCCGCATTGACCTCCCCAACGCCGTCACCATCGGCGAGGTCTGTGACGCCATCCGGACGATAAGGTGCAGGCACGAGACCTACCTGGTAGTGGACAACTACCACTTGTTTCAAGACGCCTTACCGCCGTCTTTCCTCCTTGCCCTCATCGAGCACGAGGGAGAGAACCTGCACGTTGTGGTCATGACCCAGATGCTTACCCGTGAAACGCGTGCTGCTGCCGCGGGGCGGGGTTTCCTCAACATTACCGCCTCAGACCTTAGGCTCAACGCCGCCGACATCGAGCGGTACTATGCTTTGGCCGGCGTGCGCGTTTCGCCAGAGGAAGCCATTCAGATCGAGCGATACACCGAAGGTTGGATCTTAGCAGTCTACCTGCAGCTTTGTGCCTACAGTGAGACGGCGACCTTCTCCCTTACTCCCGGCATCATGTCCCTCATGGAGCGCCTTGTATGGGACGCGCTCTCTCCGGATCAGCAAACATTCCTTCTGTGCATATCGCCGTTTGAGGTGTTCACGCTGCGGCAGGCATGCTATCTCTTTGGGTGCGAAGCCCTGCCTGCGTACGCCGAGGCTGCGCTCAACAGTCCGTTCATTCGTTTCGGCAGGTCCGAGGGCCGGTACGAGATGCACAGCATCCTTGCGAGACTGCTCTCTGAAAAGCGCAATCAACGTGGCCGGGCTTTTGCCGGAGAGTGCCTTACTCGGGCAGGAGACTGGTACCGTGACGAGGGCAGGACCGCCGAGGCTCTGGACTTCTATTGGCAAGCCGGGGACTACGAACGGATCCTGTCCCTGGACTTCTCTCCGGTGATACTTGATGAAATCGGTGGGACGCCTTTTCCCAACATCGCTTTGAGCATTGTGCGGGACTGCCCGGCTGACGTGAAGCGTTCGAACATCCTCTCCATGCTCCGGATCGCCTGGACGCTGCTGTTAGCGCGGATGAACGAAGCCTTCGACGCACTCATGGAGGAACTCGGAGGATACCTGGGCGTGAACACTCCTGACTCGGATGCCGTGGGTTCGGGTGGCACCGTTTCTCGCAGCGACGCGCAGCTCGTGGGGGAGTGGATCCTCCTCATGTCTTTCCGCGAATACCCCGATCTTCCCACGATGACCGAGCGTCTCAGGGTGGCAGCGTCGTTGTTCTCAGTCAGGACTTCGCAGGTGATTCGACCCTTCACTCCGTGGTGGTTCGGGAGTCTCTCGCCCGTGGGAGCCTTCCATGTGAGGCCCGGCGAAGCCGACCGTGAGGCCGATGACCTGGAGGAATACATCGCCCTTTACTCAAGGCTCACGGGCGGACACGGAAGTGGCGCAGATGCATTGTACCGGGCAGAGCTTGCCTATCAGAGGGGAGACCTGACGGGAGCAGAGGTCCATGCGTACAAGGCTTCCTTCCTTGCAGAGAGCCGGCAGCAAAGCACCGTCCAGTTTGGAGCCGCCATCATCCTGGCACAGGCGTCCCTTCAGAAAGCCGATACTGCAGGATGGCAGCACGCGCTGAACTCCATGGAGCGGGCCATGTCGTACCCGCTGCAGAACACGTCTGTCGTACGGTCAGCACTCGATTCAGCCCGGGGTGTCCTGTTGGTTGAGCTTCAGGTCATGGATGCAGTGGCCGAGTGGCTGCAGGGTGGCGATTTCTCCGGACGTCTCGTGCCCGCCGCCCTGATGGATGTCGCGGTGTTCGTGCATCTAATGTACCTCTTACACAGTGGCGAGAACGCGAGGGCGGTGGGGAGAGCTGAAGCCAAGTTCCTTGAAGGATGGGACGGACACCTGTTCTTGAGACTGTGTGGGTTGCTGGTTCTGGCTACAGGATATCTGCGTATGGGTGACCGGGCCCGCGCCCGGCAGGTCATTGAGGAAGCGGTTGAGATCGCAGCTCCCGACGGCCTTATCTCACCGCTCATGTCGTTCTCCTTTTCTCTTGAGGATATGCCCGACGAGATCATAGCTCGTGCGCACCCTCACCTTGCTCAGCGGTTCAAGGAGATGAAGCGGAGGTTCGGCCGCGGCTGGCTCAGGCTCCACGGAGATATCCTTCCCGGCGAGTCGACTGCCAATCTCACGTCCCGTGAGATGGAGGTAGCGAAACTGGCCGCCCAGGGGCTTCGAAACGGAGAGATCGCCGCGAAACTCGTGGTTTCCGAAGCAACGGTCAGGGCGCACCTTAGGTCCATCTTCCAGAAGCTCGACATCGACCGCCGCGCCAGGCTCGCCGAGAGGCTGAAGTAGCCCGGTCGGTGCCTTCGTTACAGGAAGCTGAGACGGTCCACAAGGATAGACGATAAAGGATGGTCCCCAAAGATAGTCCATGAAGATAGTCCATCCGGACGATTTGCCCTTTTTGTCGTCCCCCTCATACTGATCCCAGGGAATGGATTCTACTACGCCCATCTAAGGTGGCTTTCCTATGGGCTACATCAAGAGCGTGCGTCCACTGCCGGGCTATCGGCTTCATATGGAAATGGAAAGCGGCAGTTTAGTCATCGTGGACTTGTCACAGAAGTTGGGCACAGCCAAGTACGCGGAACTCGCCGATGAGACCTTGTTTCAGACAGCCACTACAGACGGGGATTACGTTATCTGGGGAGACGGACGGGTGCGGCTTACGGTGTATGAACTCATGGAAGTGGTCTCTGATGGGATAGGCGGTTTGCCTCGAGGACGCGGGCGCCTCTCCAAGCAGGGAGGAGCGATCCGCAGATATCCGCGCAGGCTGTCTTGTCGCGCGGGCCTCAGGGGCCAGGCGCGTGTTTGTCATTAAGGAGGATCCTTATGAGAAAGCCTTGGGGTCTACTGTGTGCAATCGTGATCGCTTGTTCGGCAATCCTCGTAATTCCCGGCGTGGCGGCAGCTGACGATCCCCCCACGCCCTACAACCCACAGCGGCTCGAGGACGCGGTCATGCCCCGTGCGGTGTTCTTGTTGCCCACCGACATTTATGAGAAGTATTATCCCTGGATACTGCTTAACTTCAACTGGATCGATCAGTTCAAGGATGATAACGGCAACGCGTTCACAGGTCATTCCACTTACTACAGGCCGTCCGCCGTCGTTTCGTTGGAGATGAACTCGTGGGACAGCTATTCCGTAGTCAACACCCTGCGGACCAGGGTGGGTGAGTACGGTAAGGTACTTGAGGGAGACCTCGAGATGATGGTGCGGGCGACTTTCCGCAACCATCCCCATGCATGGTCCGCTCATAAGAAGCAGGAGATCAATGCCAAGGTCACGATGTATTTTTATCAGGGATACTGGTGGGAGCATGAGCTTCGGCGCCTTTTGAGCAGCGCCAATTCCAGCGCTGAGACTCCGCTGGGAGATGGTGATTGGTTCAAGCCCGTGAAGACCAACCGTGATTACGAGATGTTCAAGGTCCGGTTCATACCTGTGTCCAGCTGCAATTGCGAGCACCTCGCCAGTGTGTCGGATATTGCGGTCTTTTTTAGGGATTTGACGGGGCCTAAGCTTGAGAGGGTGTACGTCACTTCCGACCCAAACGGCTTGAGCCGCGACACGACTTTCAAGGCTGGCGACAAGGTATATATCCACCTCGAGTTCGATGAATACGTGAGGCTTTCAGACGACGACTGGGCTCTTCATGAGAACGCTCCCCTATACCTTGATGTCGCCAACACTTCCGGGGAGGGAATAACAGGTGCAGAAGTCGTTGCTCACCTTGCCGGCCTAAAGGACAATCGCGTAACGTTCGTTTATGAGGTGCCCGCGATGCTGAAAGTCGGCGAAAATAACGTCCCGACGGATCACTACATCATCGGCCTCAGCAAGAACCAGCCCGGTCTCCTGGTACCTGAAAATGCCCCTGTTGGAGAGAGATTCCCACTGAAGATGCTTAAGGACGGAGACAAGGCCATAACGTGGCCCGGCGAAGAACTCGAGGGCAGGGCCGAGCTCCACAAGACGGCCTCTCTCATCACCGACCTGGCGGGCAACCCGGTCAAGTCCTTGGAGTGTGGCTTCGACAAGGTCAGGATCGACAGCGTGCCGCCCGAACTCAAGGCTGTCGAGGTTACCCGCAGTCCTTCGAGTGACTCCCTGCATGTGGGACCGGGCGACCAAGTGGTTATCACCGCGCTTTTCTCAGAGCCCTTGAGAGTGGTGGGCGACCTTAATAACGTGGTGGCCACCGTAAACCTCAAGCAAGGAGCAGGCTACGTCACCACCACGGCTTCACGCGTGAGCGTAAACAACAAGGAGCAGATCACTGCTGTGACGTTCTCCCCGATCACCATTGACGCGAAGATGGTGCCTGAGCCGGTTACGATCACCAACCATGACTTGTACCATGTCTGTCTGACCGGCATTACTTATAACGATTGCCTTACAGACCAGTGCGAAAACAGTTGCAGCGGTGCCGTCACTGTGGCGCCCAGAGAGCAGATCTTTGTCGATACGCTGGGTCCCGTCGCGGAGACAACGCTGGAACCGGATGGATCCGGGGAGTATCGACCGGTCATCCACGGGATGGGCAGCTACTTCTACTTCCCGTTCAGCGTCAAGGATAGAACTGACCACGGCGAAGACTGCTCAAGCGGTGTCGAACCTCTCGGTGCAGGAGATCTGCTGCAGGGCGCGTTCGCTTGGGTTAACGGCGCGCCTTCCGAACGCCAGTATGGGTTTGAGTGGGCGGTTACTGCGGACGACTCGATGCCGGGCGATGCAGATTGGAAACCCGGCAAGACATCGCCGAACGTCTTGGGGGGCGAGGAGAAGTTCCCGTTCGCCCAAAAGCCCGAGACTCAATACCTGCACATAAGGCTCAATGACACCGGGTATGCCATCTGGGACAGCGACCTAGTGTTCTACCCCAAGGATAACGCCGGCAACCAGGGAACAACAAGGTTCTCGCTGGACTACATAGCCGACGAGGTCGGTCCGACTTATGTATGCGCTAACTACTCAACCACCTACAATGCCGGTACCAAGACCGGCTCAATCACCGCGACCATCCAGGTCAACGACGTCAGCAAAGTCAATCCCGACCGGACACTCTGTTACAAATGGGTGCCGAGCGGCCAGGATCCAAAGAACGTGGGATGGACGGAATACGAAGGTGCCGGAGACTCAGCAACTTCTCTGACTCTAAGCATATCCAAGGGAGGCCTAGGTAGCGGTTCCAAGCACGAGCTCCATCTCTACGTGAAGGCAAAGGATATGCTCGGCAACTCGTCCGAGTCAAGCGGGTTTCCTTTCCAACTCGACCTTACGTTCCCGGGCTACACGATAGAAGAGATAAGCGAAGAGCTATCTGTGGAGCCAGTGTTCAAGATCACGCCTCCCAGTCCTCACCCCGATCCGGATGATCCCGATAACCCCACGCCTTCGACCATGATCGTCATGATCAAGGACCCCCTGGATATGGATGGCGACAAGTATTTCGTCCGCACGCTGAACTCAAGTCAAGGGTGGGGCATGCCTGCGAGCGCTCCTGAAGGCGGTGACCTGCTTGAGGAGCTTATATGGACCCCTGCGAACTACTATTACGATCACAACTTCTCGACGGATGCCTCAAAGAGGATTAGTTCTTGGCGATATGTGAGGCTCATCGAGAATGGGAAATTCACGTTGTACAGCGGCTCAGACGTAGACGTGCTGTACGGCTTCGCGCACGCGGAAGGCGCGCTCGGCCTCGCTGACGACTTGTACAGCCTTATCATGGACCAGAGCGTTGATTGGACCCAGGACAGCCCGAGGATTGCGGCAGCCCAGCGGCTCATGGCCATCATGGACGGCAAGTACTACGGTGAGATCGAAGTTACAGTGATCACGGGCTACGGCGCCACGGGCCGGGGTACCTGGCAAGAAGCCGAACCCGGTTCCGGTGTCTACGATGTGAACTCCGCCAATAGCCATGACGGTAGGACGAACTTCGTGAACGAGGCAGCTTACTACTGGGCTTCCGGGGATGATGCAACCGAGGGGTACTACTACGACCAAGAGCACCTACACAAGGTTGTCCCGCAGGTTGACGCCCACCTTCCACCGAAAGTGCACAAGAGAGATTCGACTGGCTATTTCGTCAGCTATATGCCCCCGGGCGCGAATGTAAAAGCCCAGACGTGGACGCTCAGGGCGGCATCCAACAATGTGGGCCTTGTGCAACAGGATCGTACTGAGTCCGGAGATCCTCTGGAGGAATACCAACCCACGGGCTACAACGGAGGCAATCAGCTGTTCGAGTACAACCTAGCTCAGTTGTCACTGCCGCACAGTTGCCAGATCCGGCCTGCAAACGACGACCTCGGAGGCGTATCACCGTGGAAGAGTCCCGGCGATGGACCACGGTACGTATCGTCCCTAGACGGTGAGAACATTGAGGTCACCCTTGGCAACTCAGTTGTCGAGTCATGGGGACTTGATGATGTCGACTTCACGCGTTCTTATGTGAGGCTCCACCTCTTGAGCTCGCCGGAGAGCGGCGCGCAGACGGGTGTCGTGTACCAGACTCCTCTGGATCCAGACCAGGCGAGTATCCAGCTCCCTGCGGTCACGACTTACTCCGGACACTACGCACTTGAGGTGTTGGTCAAAGCGAAGTCCTCGGGAGCCGTCGAGACGTTCACATACGACAACATGTACGTGGACCGCATGGAGATCGGCGAGTTTGGCCTCGCCAAAGTCGAATCGGAGATGAACTCTGAGCTGTTCGATCGCACCGATACGACCTGGTATGGCTACGACTTGGTAGAAAAGCCGGATGCAACCTATACCCAAGTCCCGTCTATCCGCTTGGGAAATGCCGTGAGCGTGCTCGACGACGAGTTCCCTGCGTCTTTGACACACCGCCTGTTCTTCACGGCCAAGACCGAAGGCGTGCCCGACGCTGACGATCCTGACGTGAGTTACGGCGACCTGTGCATCAAGGTATGGAACGCGACAGGAGGCTCCACGGCGTCCCAAGAGGGCAAAGATGCCGCCAAGTGGGTGCCCATAACCAAGACTTGCGGTACAGGGATTAAGACGGTCTTCGTTGACTCCGTCGAGTCGATCGGCTCGGCCAGTTACGCTGAAACAGACGGCGCTCCGACCGTCCCACTCGTATTGCCATCGGGTTCTGGCGGGGCCGGTTTCGAGAACATCCTCCATTACCAGGTTGTCTCATCAAACGGAAAGGTCTCAGAGGAGCGCACGCTCTCGGTCATCGTGAGCAACGAAACGGCCGAGCTTAAGGTAGAGCTCAACCCAGACGATGACCCGGCGAATCCAGCCTTCTTGGTAGACCACATCATGGCCAGGTTGACCCGGCTTCAGAGCAGCATTCCCGAGCCACTCCAGGCTTACGCGTACTTGTATGAGGACGGTGCCTATGTTGAGAAGCCCTTCGAGGGCGAGGCCATACAGATCTCCTATAGCGGCGCCCACTGGTTCTATGCAGTTAACGCTTACGGCAACTACACGTTCGTGAAGAAGGTTGTTGATTTCGTAGACGGCACCCCTCCGGTTGTCACAGATTCCTACTGGCACTACGACCCGTCCGACTATCGCTTCGAAGTGGAGTATGAGATAACCGACAACTACATGCCGGACGGCGTCATCCCAGAAGGATTCTCCTTCTACATGAAGTTTGGAGATTGTGCTCCCGGCGACCCTGGAGCCGATACCGATCCCGACGCCGACTACATGGAGTTGCTCGGTTACGGAAGGTATGAGTTCGTCGAGACAAAACTGCCCGACTATGCGAGCGCAGATCCCGGGGATCCCGACCCTGTCTGGGTGGCCGCGGAACCGTTCCGGCTCGGTATCTATGAGGTGACCGCCAAGCGTGCCGGACACAAGCTGGTTGTGCACATCAAGGGAGTGTCCAAGTTCGATGCCAAAGAGCCGGACGGGCAGGTGACCTACCGCCGCCTTCAAGTGTATGCGGTGGACGCTGCAGGCAACCAGTCCAATGTGGTTAATGACGGAGTCCAGATGCAGAACCTCAGATCTGATTTTAGGTACTACCGGTATCCAGACACGGATAGCATCACGTATGATCGGGGCGAAGTTGGCGATACCCCAAACCTAATGGCCGAGTTCACCGTCCCGGTGATCCTGCATGAACCCCGAAGCCTCGAGGCAAGTTCTGAGTTCTCCACAGTCAAAAAGCACCTGCTCGTTTACGGAGATGAGGAGGACTATACGTTCCATTTCACCGATATCTTCGGTTTCGAGTACACTAGAGATGCCGACGTCCTCTGTATCGGGAACGACAGTCTGAACGTGACGTTCTCCACCACCGAACCGACCAGCGGCAGGGTAGTAGTGGATATCAGCGTGGCCAAACCTGACTCGGACATGACCTTCTCGGTATGGAAAGGCAGTGTCGAAGATAGGCACCCGATCGCGGAGAACACGGACGCAGTGTCGGTCGAAGTACTGGAGAACACTACCATCTACTGCAAGATCTGGCCCGGCACGCCCGATGAAAGGCTTGTTCAGATCCCCGTCACCAACATATACAAGTCTCCTCCCAAAGCAGGCGTGGTCTGGTACTACTCGGAGTTTGCGTCAAATACGCTCCCCGGAGGCGAGGAAGAGACAACCGTGGAGGAGACGACAGGGGAAGTCGCAGCTTACCTCGTGTCTCTCGATGAGAGGAGCATTTACCCCATAAACGGCACTTCGGATAGCCACACCTTCACGTTTGGGGATACCGAGGGCTCTCATTACAGGTTTGAGTTCGCCGACCAGGCCGGGAACACGGGGTCACTGGACGTGTACCTGCCTGTGGATATCGTCCTGCCGGAGCTTGCGGCGGATACTACGCGCCCCGAGTACATCCTGGACGTCTACGCCAAGGAAGGTATGACGTATCACTACAGGGGCGCCTGGGGTACCGTTACCGAGCCGGTCCCCGGTGTGTCTTTCGACGGCGTGCTGGAGTCCGTATCGTGGACGTCGGGCTACCTCCTCAAGTTCAGGGAGGTCGTGGACGAGAGCCCGACAAAGGTGGTCGTGCTTTCGGGGCACCACCTCGAGGATGACCTTAACGGCATTCTCAAGTACGATAGCGCCCTCACAGAAGGCGTTCCGGGAGTCTCGGTGGACGGCAGAGACGTGGTCGTGGACGGCTCACAGATAGATGCCGGCGGTGTGCAGTTCACCTTGGCCATCGTGGACCGGAACGACAACGTGGCCGCGCTGGCGGTGAGCGTCGGCGAATATATCGATACCAAGCCTCCTACCATCGCCGTACACGAGGTCAAGACCGGTTTCTACAGCACCAGGCTCTACATCGTGCTGTCCGATCCCTATCCCGAGGAGGGGCAAGCTACCCTCATAAGCCCGCCGGGCCTGCCTGTGGGCGACCCGGATTCCGGCCATGGCGGTACGCCTTACATCGACTTCTACGAGAACCGCAGCGTCGAAGTCGTGGCCGAGGACTTGGCGAAAAACCGCACTACGGAGACGTTGACGGTAAGCGATATCGATACCTCTCCGCCGGTGTGTGAGGTCCTGTGGTGGTCGCCCTGCTACATCAAGGTCACGGACGACGGTTGGGTGATGAACCAGCTCCTTCCGCCGAACGGTTACTTCAACAAGGATATCCAGGTCGCTTTCGGATTCGACAAGATCGTCCAGTCCGTCAAGATAACGATACCGGGCGTAGATGATTCTCACGTCGGCAACTACGTGACCTATGAGCTTACGGGCGACCGGGCTACCTTGACGTTTATTGACAACATCCCCAGCGCCTCCGGTGACATTCCTGAAGTCACCCTTGAGGTCACGGCGCAGAACGGCAAGTCACGCACCTTGACCCTCACGTACGGAGAGGACTTCACCTTCGTAATCGACAAGACGCCGCCCAGCATCACGGTGACGACCGAAGGTGACCTCCCTAACAAGGCAAGCGTGAGAGTCACCTTCACCGTGAACAACGAGCCAGTGAAGATGGACGACGAAACCGAGTACAACCCCGGCCAACAGATCGTGAAGACCATAGCCGTTCGCGGGACTTTCGCGTACAGATTCACCGACAGGGCCGGGAACGTGACCGCGAAGGAGATAGAAGTCAAGAACATCGACGTTGAACCACCGGTCATCATGGTGATGGGAGAGGATAACGGCGGGAAATACAAGAAGGGCTCCCACACCTTCTACGTCACGTTGAACGAAGCGGGATCCATAACGTTCCAGGGCAAGGAGCTGACCGTTGCCGCACCGGATCCCGCGAGGACCCCCCCGGACGACAAACTCAACATCGACGACATTGGTTCGGGAAATCCCGACTGTGACTGGAAAGCCCTGACCGTTACGAAGAACGGTACCTACCAGATAGAAGCGACTGACGAAGCCAAGAGGAAGTCATACTGGTACGTGACCATATCCTGCCTGGACAACACGCCTCCTTCGATCTTGTTCTCGTCGCCCACCGTGTTCTCGGTGGTTGAGGGGACCACCCGCGAGGCCCTGGAAGACATGCTTGAGGACTTCAAGGGAGTGGTAGCAACAGACAACGTGACGCTGAGTAAGGACATCCAACTGGCCCTCGACGTGTCGGGAGCGGTGCTTAACGGGCCGGGATACACGACTGTCTTCTACACTGCGGCTGACGAGGCCGGCAACCAGCGCGTGATGGCACGCGACATAAGGGTGTACCCGGCGGACGAGATCATCGTGAGCGTAAACGGCGTGAAGACGGAGCCTGGGAGCACCACGGTGTTGCGGGCTGCCTCCGAGTACAAACTCACCATCGAGAACCTCGCTTCAGACAAGGAACCGGTGAAGATATACCTCCGCCGGGGCCGCTTCACCGCCGGGCAGATGAAGTCGGATGCGTCGCGGATAGACAACACATTCACCGTGAGCGACAAGGGGTACTACACGCTGTACATCGTTTCCCAGAGTAGGCAGGCCTATCTCACGCACCTGTACATTGAGTAGGAGGTCCATGGACATGAAAGCGAGCTTCAGGCGGACCTTATCGACCGTGCTGGTTATCTCGATGCTTGTCGCGGTCATGCCGGTTGCGGCAATCGCGGAGGCTGCTGCTTTGGCGCAGGCCGCGTCCTATTTGCAGGGCTTGGCTACGGCGCAAGCAGCTGGACAAGACCTGTACACCCTTGACAACGGGTACATCAAGGTGACGGTCTCCGGCGAGAACGGGGGATTCGCCATCTGGACCCAGGACGGAGACAGGCTGAACAAGGACGACAACAACAAGAACCTGCTCTACCACAGCGGCGAGTACGACACGTCCTTTACGTCGTTCCAGGTGACCTATCCTGACGGCAAGGTTAAGGAATACCTGTTCGGAGGGGACTACTCTTACGAAGGCTCGAAGGCGCCGACGCCGGTTGTGGTATCCCAGGACGCCACGGGGATATCGGCGGCCTGGACGGTTGAGGGCATCACCTTCACCCAGCGCATAGAACTCGCGAACGTGGGGTCCAACGAGCACGGCATGGTCCGCATCGCATATTCCGTATCCAGCGCAGTGCCTTTGTCCGATGTCAAAGTACGCGTCCTGTTGGATACTGCGCTGGGCATGAGCGACTGCGCTTACTACGAGGTCATAGACGAGAACAAGGTCTCTACCGTCTATGAGAGGGAGACCGTGCTCCAGGCCTCCGCTCAGTACATCCCGGCCAACTTCTTCGCTTACGATAACCCCAGCGATCCGTCTATTGTGGCGTACGCGGTAAACCCGGACCGGCAACCATACCAGGTAGCTTTCGCACACTGGAACAACCTGGCTTCCACGCTCTTCGGTTTCGCGCCGGACCCCGACCTCACGTTCACGACGCAATACAACATCGCATACCGGACGGCTGACAGCGCTTGCGCTCTATACTACGACATGGGCGCGGTGTCTCCGGGCAATGCCGTATCCATGTCCACCTACTACGGCGTCTACTCCAACGAGCACGTGACGAGCTCGGACAGCGTCGCCATAAACGTGACGGCTCCTACGGCTCTCACGCTTACTACGCCCGACAAGAAGAGCTACCAGGCAATCGGGCAGGACGGCGCGACCTTCACGGTCCTCGCGGGTTTCACCAACATCGAGAGGGATGGGGCAGAGGCCTATGAACGGGTCGCCGTAGCCGTTTACTGCTCCAACGGGATAACGCCCTTGGATGACGCGGGCAACCCGCATCCCAACTACAGCTACTCGAACCCTTACGTCGTGCAACTCCTGGATTTCCAGGTAGGAGAGACGAGGTCGTCGCTTCCGTTCTCGTTCAACGCTCAGGTCGGAAGCGAGGCATCCTACCGCAAGGTCGAGTTCCGGGTGTTCAGGCTGAACAAGAAGCCTGACGGGGCGTACGACATGGCGCTGGTCAAGGAGAACCTCCTAGGGGCCACCAGTCTCTACATCCTGTGTCCCGGCGGAGACGGCGACCTTCCCCAAGTCACTTTCACGGGCGCCTCTCCCAAGATCCTCTACTATGAGGGGAATAGGCGCCTCACGCTCACGGGCAACTACTTCAACCTGCTCGAGGACAAGTCCAAGTACGAACTGACTCTCAAGGGGCCAACGTCAGTCCCCGCAGCTTCCCAGAAGACATTCAAAGTGCTGGCAGCCAACATATCTTTCTCGAAAGCCGGGCCCGACGCTCGGAGCCCCGGGATCCTAGAGGCCGTCATCCAGGACAAAATGCCGCCGGGAGACTACGTCATCTCGCTTGAATTCGGAGACGCCCCCCCGGAAGGGTTCCCGAAGAGCCTTACAGCACCGGCCCTCCGCGTGACCATGAGCGAGGATCCGTCTTACAGGAACGATGTGTACGGGATCATCGCCGTCGGCCAAATAGGGACCCGTTCGAACTCCCAATATGAGATAAGGGCGTACTCAAGTGAGGAAGGGTTCAAGCAAAACCGCAAGCCGTCCGGGGGCTCCTACGGCGCTGCCTTTAACGAGGTACTCCTCGTGTTCCGCGGCGCGTTTACCCTGGAGAACGGCGTGTACAAGGGCACGTCCCTGAAATCCAAGGACAACAACGGAAACGTCGTCATAAACAACCCCATCACCTTGAACAGCTGCATCGACTTCGACAACGGGACCGTCTCCATCTACTACGAGGGGGCAGGAGCCGGTCGCAAGGTCTGCGTAGACTTCGACGGCGACCTCTGGACGTCGACAAGCCGCACAAGCATCTGGTCCGGCGTCGCCGCGCTTACAGAACTCAAGAACGGGACCGACTACGGCCTCGTCCCGTACAACATGAACGGAGAGCGCTTGGCGTTCTCCGGAGAGCCCGAAGAGCCCATCACCCTCATCTGGCCGTTTGGTCTCGGGCTCGCCCAGACTATCGCGGGCATGGTGTTCAAGCTGACTTACGGTTCCTTGGGCATCATGTACTACACAACAGGGAGTTCCTACACGCCCGGCCGCGACGTCATGGGCTATCTCCTCTCCTTCTCCGCCAGCATGGACCTGAGCTTCCTTGTCCCGGCCAAGAAGAAGAGCGAGGAAGAGAAAGCTTGGGACAAGATGAACGAGTTCTTCAGCATGGAGGACCAGACCGGCACGCAGCTGCGCCACAGGTGGGCGGGGCTGGACTTTCCCAGCAATTACTTTGACGAAGAAGAGAAACAAGAGGACTTCGAACCGCAAGCCAGTGTCATGGTGGACAACATCCTCTACGGGTGCGGGAGAGGCTTCATAGGCTTCCGGTGCAAGGTAAACGTGGGGCTCCCGGCGTACATCGACGCTATGCCCACGGTAAAGGCCACGCTCGACATCAACACGATCGGCGACTGGTCCTTCGGCGTCGACGGCACGTGCAAGTTCACCACCATCGAAATTGAAGTGTCCATATTGATAAAGAGCTATAAGGGCGCTCCCATACCCGACAAACTCTACTTCTACATAGCCGGGTTTGAGCCGGGTATCAACGTCGATGGGTTCGGCGTGCTGTGGATCACCGGCGGCGGAGGAGGATTTGACAATCTCTACGACACCATATTCGCGAGTAACGGCATCCCGCCGCTCAAACTCCTTCTGAGCATCTCGTTTGACATCATCAAAGTGATGTCGGCCCGGGCGGACCTGAGTCTCAGCCTCCGCGGGCTTGGGTTCAAGGCGAGCAACATCTCGATAAAGTACACGAGCATCGTAGTCCTAAAGAGCGCTGCGCTGGAATTCCAATGGTACCCGGGCTTCTACTTCATGGCGTCAGCCTCGGCCAGCCTTTTGGACGTCATAAACGGGTCGGGGTATATCGTCATCATCCACAACGAACAGTACAAGGGCTTCGTCGAGTTCTTCGTGAGGGCGAAGGTAAGCGTTCCCAAAGGTCTTCCCTTTGAGGGCACGGAGATCGCCCAGGTCGACCTCGGGGTCAACATTGAGAAGATATGGGGCGCGGCAGCGCTCTTGGGCCTAAAGGTCGGGATCGTCTACTACTGGGCAGGCGATTTCGAGTTCGGATTCGGCGCGAAAGCCGAACCGACCTTCCCAGAGCTTCTGGGCTATGAGGACGTACCGGTCTACTACGACGAGGAAACCGGCCGCACGTTGTACATGAGAGTCGGCACCAACATGAGCCTGGCGGCGGTCGCGGAGGTTGGGGAGATCGCGGCGGTGGTAGAGGTGCCGGTACTGATGGGCGCGAATCCGTGGGTCAGGTCCGACCCATATAAGCTGCAGCATCAAGCCTACTTGGATATGGACACCGACGCAGGGCAGGCCGCAGTCCTTTCTATGGTTTTCGCCGCGGATTCGCTTGAGGATGCCCAAGCACTCGTAAGCCAGATTACGATAAACGATAAGGCTGACGGCTCCGGCAATGCGTATGGGCTGGTCCTTCATCCTGATACTGGAGCCAACTCCACTTTGACATACGATTCCGACAAGAAGATGGCCACTCTGTGGGTCGCGTTTCCAGACGCGAGCAACCTCGACAAGACTTGGCACATCACGACGCCCGTCGCAACGGATATCGTGTTGTACGGAGTGGCGGCCATCCCCGAGTTGACTTCCGTGAATGGCACGTTGGGCCCGGATGGCCGCAATGTCGCGGGCACCTGGGACGGTACCGGTCTCAATGAGCTCGATTCGGTGAGTTTCTACCTCACCACCGACGATGGACAGGGAGAAACCCTCACCGACGGAGGGTTCTACCTGGGGACTCTGGAGCAGCCCAAGACCGGAGCGCCCGATGAGCAAGACATCCGCGACCGTCAGGCGACCTTCCCGATCCCCGGCGATCTCCCGACCGGCGACTACTACGTCCGCGCGGTCTACACCGAGGCTGATGCGGTGAAGGGTACTATAACCAGCAGCACAGCCAGCGTATCCTGGGTAAACACCGCACAGCCGGACGACCCCGATGTAGTAACTATCGCCAACGCCGGGGATCTCATGTTCCGTGTCGACGTCCAGAATGACGAGGCTCCTAACCGCTATGACGGCTATATACTGAACGTCTACGAGAGAGGCGATTCCGGCCACTATGTACCCACTCCGTTCGTTAACTTGGTGAGGGAGAAGCAGAGTGACGGCTCCGGAGGCATGGTGCTGCCGCCGCTCTTTGTAGGCGGACGGGTATCCGGGGTGGATGATACCGGCCAGCCTGCTCAGCACGCCCTTGAGCCCGGGAAATCCTACAAGGTTGGGGTTCGGGCTTTCAAGAACGTCTACGACTCAGGTGGAACGACCGTCCTCTTCACCGTATGCAGTGGCGAAGTGCTTTCCGGCGCCGCGGAGTTGCGGGCGGTCACGCCGCCGGTTATTGAAATCGCGAGCAGCACACCGCATGAGATCCTCACCCGCATGGAGCCCGGCCAGGACGATGAAGGGAATCCGGCCATCGTTCCCGCGCAGCGCGAGACCTTTGCGGTTCCGGATGTGGAGTTCGTCGCGACATCCAGCGTGCCGGTTGCAGGCACGTGGACTCTGGATTCGGATGCGCAGGCAGGGGAGTTTGGGGCTCCGACGACGGCGGTGAACATCAGCCTCGCGGGTCTTGCCGACGGCGACCATACCCTCCTCATTCAGGGGAAGGATGAGGAAGGCGACAGTTTCCGGTTCAGTCACTCGTTCACCGTGGACACGATGCCGCCGAAACTGATGCTGTCTTCTCCGACCAATGGGGGTTTCTTCGACCAGGACGGTTCCCTGCTTATCGCGGGCGTGTCCGATCCCGGCGCCTTGTTCACGGTCGTTGTGGATGGCGTGCCCCTTTTCGGCGGGCAGCCGAAGACCGTCGCCGAACTTGGCGGCAGCATGGACAACGACGGGGTGTTCAGTTTCACATGTAACGTCGGCCCTGGCGTGTCGTCCCATGAGATTCTCATCTTGGCGGCCGACGAAATGGGCAACTTCGCGAAGGCCATCTGCCAGGTGTCGAACAGGGGTCTTGCGGACATATCCGAGCTGGACATCTACATGGACGGGCAGCTCTTCTCCAACAATAACCTGCGCACCAACGTCGGCAGACAAACTCAGCTGACACTGGTCGCGAGCACCGGCTCGGGGTCGCGTTCGCCGGGTGCCGGGAAGTTTGTCCTAACCGACAGCGACCTGGTCGACTGGCAGGCTTTTGCCGTAAGAGGCACGGTTACGGTTGATTCCAGCGGCCTGCTTACGGTTGGGCCCGGGAGCATCGGGTATGTGGTCGGGAGCTACAGGGTGGCCGAAGGCGCGTCTATGACCGCCGCTGCCACCTTCGGCGCCGAAGCCTTCGACGGCCAGGCGAGCCGTCTGGTGACGGGTGCCACGATTGGCGGGCAAGCGTTCATAAGCGTGTCCGGCGCTGGTGACGGTTACTTCGTGGCGGGTGACCATGTAGGCATCACTGCCGTTCCGAGCTCCGGGTACCGGTTTGTCCAGTGGTCATCCTCAGGCGGACCGTCCGGCGATGGGACATTCCTCAATCAATATGCAGCGTCCACCACGTTTGTGATGCCGGACGGCGATGTGACCGTGACGGCACACTTTGCGCCCGCCGGATCCGACTCGCCACCCGATGACGAGGACGAGTATGCCGGGCCTGGCGCCAGCATATGGGCGAACGCAGGACAGCTTGTGACTCTCGTTCTCCCAGAGGACGCCGGCGACGATGAGTTCGTGCCGTACCACTTGGTGAACGGCACACGGGTTATTGTCCCGCTGTCCAAGGTGGAGGATGGGAAGCTCGTGTTTGTGGCGCCCGTAAACGGACTCTACGGCTATCTGAGATACACCGGAGGATTTGACGATGTCGGCGAGCACTGGGCATCGAGGTATATCGCGTTCGCGGCTGCCAGAGGCCTGTTCGGCGGAGTGGGCGAGAGGCTGTTCGCTCCGAACAGCAGCATGACGAGAGCCATGTTTGTGACGGTCTTGTCTAGGTTGGACGGTGTTGGCGGAACGTCAGTAACGGGCGGAACGCCACCCGGGGTTGGCGGCGGTTTCCCCGACGTTCCCCCAGGCCAATGGTATTCGCAGGCCGTGGCGTGGGCATCTCAGAACGGGATCGTAGGAGGCCACGACGACGGCACCTTTGGCCCGGATCAGCCCATCACCAGGGAGCAGATGTGCGCCATATTCCTGCGATATCTGAAGTACAAAGCCTACAACCTGGACCTCGTGGCCGAGAAGGCTTCTTTTGGAGATGAGGCAGATATCAGCCAGTACGCGCTGGAAGCGGTGTATCTGTGCCAGCAATTTGGCCTCATACAGGGCAAGCCCGACAACGTCTTTGACCCTAAGGCCAATTCGACTAGAGCCGAGGCTTGCACGGTGTTCTTCCGGCTGGTTGGGGCGATTCTCGAGAGTCTGAGGTGAGGAGACCTGAGGCTAGGGTGAGTGAGTTTCAAAGTATGAGGACTGGGGCTGCAGGGCAAGGGACTCTACCGCTATCGACAGACAACATGGTCGGGGAGACAGGACTTGAACCTGCGGCCTCATGGTCCCAAAACATACGAGCATCTTCCCAGGCTGTCTCCCGCTCTCCCGATTAGTCCCCGTAGCACGGGCTTTGTCCTGGAATCCTTCTCAATGATCTCAGGCTTTCCTGCGTGTTCCCAACCTACCTGCACACGATCTGCACTCAAGTTCGACTTGCCATGCGATCGCGCTGTCGCCCGTGCAAGACTTGACACTATTGCTTCGCCGTATTGGCGTTTCGGGTTTCCGCATGACGGGAATCCGTCTAACACTCACAAGTGCCCTGACATGATCCAGGGCTTGATCTCCACTATGCTTTGGTGGCAGACCCCCAATACCCCCTCTTCCACGGGTTCCACAACGGAAACCCGTTTGACATACCGGGCCAACCAAGATCGTGCGGTGGCCAACACAGAGGCGCGTAAGCCTCACATCTCCTTGTGTTACGTGGGTTCTGGGTCCAGAACCCCGGTTGCTTCCTCCCGACGTTCTCGGTCCAGCGAAGTCGGGATTACGGGGCTCATTCGCCCCTACAACACCTCTGTCATCGGTGTGCTGACAGCCGTCAAGTGTCAGCCCGTGGCCGGAGCCCTGCGTCGCGTGCGTGCACGCACCCTTACCAAGGGCATACGCAGATTCGCGGAGGCATAGTGTCTCACCCCACCCGGGGAATGCGAGTTTTTGCTCATCGAGCAGATCTTTGAAAGCAACACATCAACAGAGACAGATTGTGCTGAGGTTGAAAAACCTGAGTTAAAGGCTCGGATCAGTGAAGATTCGAGATAGTAAACCAGAAGAAATCGACCATAGCCTTAGCTCACTATTTGCATCAGGAGGTACAGCCACGTGAAACTAGATACGTCCAGTCCAAAGGCGAGACGCCCCCTTCAGAGTGAACCTGCTAAGGCAACTGGAAGCAGTCTTGAACCATGCTCGGCAGGGAAGCTACGCAGACCCGACGTAGGTACGCAGACGCCTGCGTCAGGTTCGTTCAAATGGCTGGCCGACAGTTTTCGGGTCCAACGTCTGGGCAATCTGCACGAAAAACACATTCTGGCGTACGTCGAGAGTGCTCAAGGGACGCGGACTATCTAGCAAGTACATCGAGACCGAGCTGTCCGCGATAAGATGGCTGCACGATCAAACGCCAAAGGCTCGCTACCCCATTGCGAAAGGTGCTGGAGTCAACAAGGCCATCGGTATTGCCCACGATTCGCGGATGGGCGTTCATCGCGAGTGGACCGAGAGGGAGCTGGTGGCTATGACCGACATGGCCCGCTCTGCTGGAAAGCCGCACATCGCACGCATTATGGAACTGGTTCGGCTGACGGGACTCCGGCTCAACGAAGTCTCAGCACTCCGCAGGCATCAAGTCGAAGCTGCTCTGAGAACGGGTCTCCTTACTGTCAAGGGGAAAAAACGGTAAGGTCAGATCGATCCCACTCAGCCCTGATGCCAGCGACTTGCTGGCAGCGTGTCTTGACGGAGTGCCTCGAGGATCGTACGTGTTCTGTCCGGAGTCGATGAGTGTTCCGCAGTTCAAACACGAAGTCCAGGAGTTCATCCGCAGGCATCGGAGCGAGAGTCCAGGATAGCGATCGGACGACAAACGGCCCATAACACGCCCAGTGGGCGCGAAGAGCGGGCTTGAGCATTCATGGACTTCGATACCTGTACGTCCAGGAAGAGTACCAGAGGTTGGGTACAGAGACGGGATGCAGAGCAGCGGCAGCTGAACTGCAGGTCATGGAGCAGGTGGGCCATGAGCGCCGCTCCGAAACTGAGCGGTACATGGGTGGCCGCTCTACCACGGTCCAGCAGGTAAGTCTATTAGGAGAGTTAGACGCGCCTCCAGCGAATTGTCCGGTGCCGTGTACAACGACACAGGTTCCAAGGAAGTACCCGTCTTAATCCATGCCGTGCCATCGACCACGGCGTGCACACTGAACGAACTACCACGCCACTGGTGGACTCGACACTGAGGTATGAGTGTGGAAGTTACTCTGTCCGTCCTGAAGCGGGAACCTGTCGAACACCGACAACGCTTTGTCCGATGAAGGATCACAAACGCAAATGCTGGAAGATATGGCCATTCATGAACGACGCATTTGGAGCAGGGATACTAGTGCCGTTCGTCGGATCCGGTAATGTACGCCGGGCTACGCGGCCCGATGCAGGCTTCACTACGAAATACGAGTCAGTCGATTCCTGTTGCTTCTTAGAGAGGTTTGGACATATAGACAGCGAAGTTACAATTGTCAAGTCTGGCAAAGTTGCCGGATCAAGAAGGCAGCTGCAGCCGTCATCAGGTATGAGGGGATGAGGGAAATGGCAGAATCGGCAGACAGTATCAACACGGCTCTCGCTGAGATAGGTAAGTGGGCCGACAGTCTGCAGTTCCGCGAGCAGATGCTTGATAGTGCTCTTACCAGGTTGGAGTATTACACGATGGGGCTTACCGTTTTCTTGCTGTTGTTTCACTTGCTTTAGCGGTACTCGTTTGGCGCTATTCTTTGGTTGGCTCTCGTGCTGCCGCAACCGACTTCTTCAAGGACCAAGGAGACCAGTTAGTAGATGCATACCTAGAAAAATGGGACAAGATATTCGCCGATGAAGTCCGCAAGTTCCACAGTCTGGGGCCCAGGGTCAGAGAAGGGGGGCACGCCGAATGAATGAGCGTGTTCTCTACGGCCTTCTTATTCAAAGCCGGAAAAGCGAACCGGTGCGCATTCTCCTTCAGAAACAGCTTGTTGAGTTAGCTTTGCTTGATAGTACAGCTCCCAGAACGGTTTCGCAGATTTGCCGAAAGATCTCAGATATCATGCAGCTTAATACATTGTACCAGGAAGATCGAGCTCTAGAAGGAATACAGAAGGCATGCGAATATGGAACTGTTGACCAAATCGGTGAATCAGTTTTTCAATTGACTGAACTGGGTAGGTCTAACCTGAGGCGGCAAGCTGAGGAGGCAAAGGAGGCCGAGAATGGATTCGATGAGTGCCTCCTTGCATCTATTCCAAAGGGGGGTTGCGCCTCTAGATAAACGCAAAGCTCTGCTCGAGGCGGTCAAACAGGATCTAGTGTCAATGATGGAAGCGAAGGCCAGCAGCCTGACTGCGTCCATTGTTTCTGGCAATACCTTACTGAATCAATCGGAATTGGATGGGCATGGCTTCCCAGTTTTGGAGGCTCTGCTTGCCAAGACTTGCCTATCAGAGCTGGAAAAGGTCGATGTGCTCTTATCAGTCCGGGACGCGCTCTTGCAGGGGAACAAGTTCGTGTCGAGTTACGTGACCAGCCTATATAGGCGAACGTTTCTACTACAAGATGCTCGTTCTCGACCCCTGGGTTCCAGAGACTGCAGATCGAATCTATAGCAAAGTGGACCCTGTACCTAGACACTAATGTGATCTTCGCACTGCTATTGCCCAACCATAGGCTCCACGATTCAGTTGTCGCCACGCTCAAGAATGTGCGCGACAGTCGGGTGTACACTGAGGGTCTCGTCGGTCACACTCGCTGAGTTTGGAGGTCAGGTAAGGCTTGCCTCGATCTTGTACGCCAGATATACTTCCGGAGACGGCAGGACCCCGATTGACATGAGCCTTACCAGCAACAAGTTCATCTGGCATTATGTTCTTAACCACAGGAGAACCATGGATTTTGATACCTATCTGCGACAATACGAGCATTTGGAGCAGATTCTTACCTCGGGATTACAGTATCTGTGTCGATGATAGAGCCCATGAGGTGGTACAGGAGGATTTGGAGAAGCTCAAGACGCAGGTTCTAGAAGCGAAAAGGAACTATGGCATGTCCATGGCAGAACGAACGATTGAGCACGACGCGCGCAATCTCATGATGATCGCCAGCCTGAGGCAATCTGATTACTCAGATGACCCCGCGACCAGGAAAATATGGTTACTCACCCTGGATCGGTCCCTTCGTAGAGTTCGATTGACCTGTGAGGCAGCAGCCCCCCGGGAGCTACCGCGTGATCTTCGCTTTGACGAATTCATAGAGCTTATGTCGGTGCTTGCTGCCCCTGACTTCACAGGGATTCCTGATGAGCAATACGCCAGGCTTTTGCTTTCCTCCGCTATCGGAATTCTATCGCCGGATATAGTCGGAGGTCGTAGGCGAGTTCATCGATGATATTGTCGAGTCAGGAATGGCGATAAAGAGTCTGCTTCCCGAGAGGCAAGACGCCGTTCTTCGGAGTCTAGCATTGGACAGGGAAGCTCATTTGCTGGTCGATCGGTATAAGGCTACAACCGACGAGGAGAATAGGCGATCGATAGAAGTGCAGGATGGACGCTCTCGTGGAGAAGCACCGGGCTCAGGTTGAGCAACGCGCTAGCGATAATAGCAGAATCGACAACCTTTCAGAGCGAGTTGTCGAACAGAGACGTGAGCTCGATAGCCTTCATGAGCGCCTGGCAGAGCTCACGAGTCGGTACGATCAAGAGAGAAAGACTGCTGGCCGATTAAGGGTTGCTGTGGGGGTGGCAGTGGCGATTTCGGTGGTGTTGCTCGTTTTCCTGTGTTCTAGACTGTAACTTCTATTCGCCTTTTGGAAAATCTCCAAGGCACCATTGAAGGACCACGCGGGGATTGGGTCGGCCCACCTGCCTTGCGTAGTATTCCTGATCCTGGGTCAATAGCCTCAGAATCCGTTCTGGCATAGTCAGACTGAGGCACTCATCGCTATCGCACGCCAGATCGAGGGCGATATCGTCGTAAGCGGCCGACATCATCAAGGCAATAGTGGTTAGACGATTCCAGACAGAACCCTCTGGTACCGAAACATATCCTGCGAGCCACTCGAACCGCGTGAATAGCGGCCTCGTCCATCGAAGGGCTGTCTGACAATTGACGTAGCGAATCCGCTTTCAGCCTGGCCACTAGTTGGGCCAAGAGGGATATTACCCTATCAGCGTCCATCTTTCCGATCACCCATCCTCCAAGCCAGGTTGCGCCATATCAACCCAGGCTATTCATCGCATCTAGTGATGGTGCTTACGAAAATTCTCTTCGTTGTGATTGTCGGGAATGCTGACTCAATGTTTATATGCTACGGTATAGAACCATCGTATCTCTGGCGGCTAGTTTGAGAGTGTCAACGCCGACGTGATTTTGACCCCCTAACGCCGGCCGGGATCTGACCCCCCTACCTCTAGACCTTCGGACCCGAGTAGACTCCCGCGCGCACTTTCTCCTTTAGCCTGTAGCTCTCACCTCGGATGTTGATGATGTGTGAGTGGTGCAGCAGCCGGTCGAGAATGGCGCTGGCCAGGACCGCGTCGCCCATCAGCTCGCCCCAGTCCCCGAAACTCTTGTTGCTGGTCACGATTGTGCTCGACCTCTCGTACCTGGCGCTCACCACCTGGAAGAACAAGTCGGCCTCGAGGCTGTCCAGCGGAAGGAAGCCGACCTCGTCGCAGATCAGCAGCTTGGGCCGAAGGTACATGGCCACTCTCCGGCGGATCCTGCCCTCCTCGTGCGCCTTCTTCAGGTCAGCCAGCATGTCGTGGGCTTTGGTGAAATACACGCTGATCCCGTGCTTGACCGCCTCCATGCCGAGGGCTATCGAGAGATGGCTCTTGCCCACCCCAGGCGGCCCCAGGAACACCACGTTCACCGCCTCGTTCAGGAAGGACAAGGTGGCCAACTCCATGACCAGTTTCTTGTCCACGCTGGGCTGGAACTCGAAGTCGAACTCCTCCAGCGTCCTCTTGAAGGGGAAGTGGGCCAGTTTGCTCCTGGCTTCGACGTTCCTTTGGTGTCTCTTGGCGATCTCCTCTCCCAGGATGTCGGAAAGGAAGTCGGCGTAGGTGGCGTTTTCGGCCGCGGCCTTCTGCAGCCTGGAATCAAGGATCTCCGAAGCCTGCAGGAGCCCCAGAGTCTCGAGGCAAGCCCGCGCCTTCTCCAGGGCGATCACCGGCCATCGCCTCCCGCCACCGCCGCGTACACCGATAGGGGTCTGGTTTCTACCACCGGCTCCTGCACCCGGATGCCCAGGGGCTCGCGCCGAGGCACCGGAGCCGACATGGGGATCCCGCTGTACTGGCCCTCGACAGATTGCCTGGTGCCGGGCGTCCTGGCCTTCTCGAACAGCGCCACTCTCTTGTCCTGGTAGCGAACTTCTACCGAGAACCCAAGGTCCACCACCGCGACCTCTTTCCTCGCCAACTGCCAGGGTACCCCGTAGTAGGACTTGTTGAAGGAGACGGAGCCGTCCCTGGCTACCTTGCGCATTTCGGTTAGGTAACGTACTAGGGTGTCTGGCCTGGGCAGAGAGTTCAACTTCTCCTCCTTGAACCTGTCCACGGGCCTCTCGTTGGTCGTGCCGTGCACCCGGCGCCCGACTTTAGCGCACCACGTGAGCGCCTGCCCGTTGAGGTCGAGGAGGTCGCGGAACTTCCTCTCCGGCCAGAAGTTCCTCTTCACGTACTTGACCCCCGACTCAACCTTGCCTTGGTCTGAGCCCTGTAGGCGTGACAGAGTTCGGGGATGAAGCCGAACGTTAGGGCGAAGTCCAGGAACTGCGGGTTCCAGATAGGGTTCTTCTGGCTGTCGACATCCAAGACCACGGTCTTCATCCTGTCAAAGAGCACTTTCTGGGGAACGCCGCCGAAGTGCTCGAAGCCGTGGATCAGACACTTGATGAGCGACGTGGTATCGCTCCTGGTCGTGAACTCCACATACATGTCCCTGGAGTACCCCAGCGTGAGGACCAGGAAGTACAACCTCTTTTTCCGACCGTTCTCTATGTACTTGACCTCGCCCCAGTCTGCCTGAGCC